>NZ_JBSRXP010000002.1:0-783295 GCF_054055715.1 Luteibacter sp. PvP120
CAGGCGAGGGCTTCGAACGGATAAGGCCCGAAGGGGGCCGGCCAGGACGGCCGGCCATTTTCGCTGAGCCATGGATGGCGAATCGAAAATCCCCGGGCGAAGCCCGACCCGGATGTGGCGCGGGTAGGAGCGCACGATGTGCGCGAATCAGGTACACGGCCGCGCCAGCGGCCTTTCATCCGGGTCGCCGCAGGCGTGGCCCCGGGGGGGGGCTACCCGCCGGCTCTTGCGCCAGAGCACACGGCACACGGCACACGGCACACGGCACACGGCACACGAAAACCTTATCGCGAAAAGATGTCGCGCACATCGTGCGCTCCTACGACGCATGCGCGAACAAACGAAAAACCCGCCTCGGCGGGCGGGTTTTTCGGGTCGCTTGTATGTCGTCGGGCTTCGCTTAAACCGCCTGGGCGGGATGGGCGTAGGAGATCGGCGCCTTGGCCGGGTCCTTGAAGCTGACTTCTTCCCACGCCGCGGCATCGGCCATCAGGCTGCGGAGAAGCTTGTTGTTGAGCTCGTGCCCCGACTTGTGCGCAGAGTACGCGCCGATCAGGCTGTGGCCGAGCATGTAGATGTCGCCGATGGCGTCGAGGATCTTGTGCTTGACGAACTCGTTGTCGTAACGGAGGCCGTCTTCGTTCAACACACGGTAGTCGTCGAGAACTACGGCGTTGTCCATCGAACCGCCCAGCGTGAGGTTGCGCTCACGGAGCATTTCGATGTCACGCATGAAGCCGAACGTGCGGGCGCGGCTGACTTCCTTGACGAACGAGGTCGTCGAGAAATCCATCTCGGCCTGCGAGTTGCGCTTGTTGAACAGCGGGTGGTCGAACTCGACCGAGAAGCCGACCTTGAAACCGTCGAACGGCTCCAGCTTGGCCCACTTGTCGCCGTCCTTCACGATCACCGGCTTCTTGATGCGGATGAAACGCTTGGCCGCGTCCTGTTCCTCGATACCAGCGGACTGGATGAGGAAAACAAACGGGCCGGCGCTGCCGTCCATGATCGGCACTTCCGGTGCCGACAGGTCGACATATGCGTTGTCGATGCCCAGGCCGGCCATCGCGGAGAGCAGGTGCTCGACCGTCGAGACGCGAACCTCGCCCTGGATCAGCGTCGTTGAAAGACGCGTGTCACCGACGTTTTCCGGGCGGGACTTGAGCTCGACCGGGGGATTCAGGTCGGTGCGGCGGAACACGATACCCGTGTTCGGCGCGGCCGGACGAAGCGTCATATACACCTTGTCGCCGGTATGGAGACCGACGCCCGTGGCGCGAATGATGTTCTTGAGCGTGCGCTGCTTGATCATGTTGGGTCGAACCTTGTTGGCAGCAGCCTAAAGTAGCGGTCATGCTAACACAGTCTTAACCTGTGAATAAACAAACCAGACGGTACAGTCCAGTGTCGCTTCACTGTTCCTTCAGCATGAAGGACAGGCGATTCTCACCGCCCGTGCGACTGAATAGTTCGTCCTCTCAATCATTTACAAGCTGCTGAAATACGGTCCGCTTTCCGTCGGCGAAGCGGGGACGCTCCGCCGCCCGGACGGGACGGCGGCGGAGCGTCGGTCAACCCGGCGTCGTGCCGGGTCGTCCTCACGTTGTCCTTAACGTGCCTTGGGGTGGTGCGTCAGTCGGCCTGGCGACGCAGGAAAGCCGGGATGTCGAGGTAATCGATCGCCGGCTCGGCGTTCTTCGAGGGGGCCGGCTCCGAACGCACCGACGGCACGGCATCCGACTGCGCGTAGTCGACCACTTCGTTGCCGGTACCCGTGCGCAGCACCACCGGACGCGGACGCTGGCGCATCTCGACCTGCTGCTGCACCGGCTGGCGAACCGGCTGCTTGGCCGTGGCGCCGACGCGGTTGAGGCCGGTGGCGACCACCGTGACACGGACGTCGTCCTGCATTTCCGGGTCCAGCGAGGTGCCGATCACCACGGTCGCGTCTTCCGAGGCGAAGTCGTGGATCACGCGACCGATCTCGTCGAACTCGCGCATGGTCAGGTTCGGACCGGCAGTGACGTTGACCAGGATGCCGCAGGCACCGGCCAGGTTGACGTCCTCGAGCAGCGGGTTGTTGATCGCGGCCTCGGCGGCGGCCTGGGCGCGGTCGTCGCCGCGGGCCGTGCCGGAGCCCATCATCGCCATGCCCATCTCGCTCATGACCGTGCGCACGTCGGCGAAGTCGACGTTGATCAGGCCCGGGGCCGTGATCAGGTCGGCAATGCCCTGCACGGCGCCCTGGAGCACGTCGTTGGCGGCCTTGAACGCGTTGAGCAGGGTGACTTCACGACCCAGCACCGAGAGCAGCTTCTCGTTCGGCACGGTGATCAGCGAGTCGACGTGCTGGGAGAGGTCCTCGATACCCTTGAGGGCCACCTGCATGCGACGACGGCCCTCGAACGGGAACGGCTTGGTCACGACCGCGACGGTCAGGATGCCCTTTTCCTTGGCCAGCTGCGCAACGACCGGCGCAGCGCCCGTGCCGGTGCCGCCGCCCATGCCGGCGGTGATGAAGACCATGTCCGCGCCTTCGAGCATTTCCTCGATGCGCTCGCGGTCCTCCAGCGCGGCCTGGCGGCCGACTTCCGGATTGGCGCCCGCGCCCAGGCCCTTGGTGACGTTGCCACCCAGCTGGAGGTGTGTGCGCGAGGCGCAGCTCTTCATCGCCTGAGCGTCGGTGTTGGCGACGACGAACTCGACGCCTTCGATATTGGAATTGACCATGTGGGCCACGGCGTTACCGCCACCACCACCCACGCCGATGACCTTGATGACCGCATTCGGTGCCAGCTTTTCGATGAGTTCAAACATTTCCCGTCCTCCGCAGAACTTTTAGTTTTTTTGGTTTATGTCCCTTGCCCGACTCCTGTCGGCCATGGGTTGCGGGCCATCCTGCTGCCCCGGCGCCCCCCTTCCATCGGGCACCGACTAATTCGATACGACGCTCAGAAATTCTTGGTGAACCAGCTTCGGAACTTCTCGACCATGCTGCCGACATTGCCGGCGGCGGAATGCGTGTGGCGAGCGGCACCCGTGGAGCGCGACCCGTGCAACAGCAGGCCGACGCCCGTGGAATGCAGCTCCGTGGAGACCACGTCGCCCAGGCCCGACACATGCTGGGGCACGCCGACGCGCACCATCTTGTGGAAGATTTCCTCGGCAAGCTCGAGTGCGCCTTCCATCCGCGACGCGCCACCGGTCAGCACGATGCCGGCGGCGACGAGGCTTTCGTAACCCGAGCGGCGCAGTTCGTCCTGCACCATCTCGAAGATTTCCTCGTAGCGGGCCTGCACCGACTGGGCCAATGCCTGTCGTGCGAGGCGCCGCGGCGGGCGATCGCCGACGCTGGGGACCTGGATGGTTTCTTCCGCATGCGCCAGCTGCGCAAGCGCGCACGCGTATTTGATCTTGATCTCTTCCGCGTGAGCGGTGGGTGTGTGCACACCGTAGGCGATGTCGTTGGTCACCTGGTCGCCGCCGACCGGCAGCGACTTGGTGTAACGAATCGCGCCCTGCGTATAGATGGCGATATCGGTGGTACCCGCGCCGATGTCGACAAGGCACACGCCGAGTTCGAGCTCGTCCTCGGTCAGCACCGCTTTCGCGCTGGCCACCGCGGCCGGCACCAGCTCGTCGACCGACAACCCGCAACGCTGGATGCACTTGGAGATGTTCTGCACTGCGCTGGCCGCACCCGTGACCAGGTGCACGCTGGCTTCCAGGCGCACGCCGCTCATGCCGACCGGATGGCGGATGCCGTCCTGTCCGTCGATACGGTATTCCTGCGATTCCTTGTAGAGCACCTTGCGGTCGGCAGGGATCGCTACCGCGCTGGCGGCTTCCAGCACCTGCTCCAGGTCCGCGGCCATGACCTCGCGGTCGCGAATGGCCGCGGTACCGTGCGAGTTGCGCGTTTCCAGGTGGCTGCCCGAGATGGAAGCGTAGACCGAGCGGATGTCGCAGCCGGCCATCAGCTCGGCCTCTTCCACCGCACGCTGGATGGAATGCACCGTCGACTCGATATCCACCACCGAGCCGCGCTTCATGCCACGTGACACGTGCGTGCCGATGCCGATCACTTCGATCGGTTCGCCCGGCTCGTATTCGCCGACGATCGCGACGACCTTCGACGTTCCGATGTCGAGGCCGACGACGAGCTGTTTGTCGTTCTTGTTTCTCATGATCCTGCTCAACTTCCGACCTTGGGTGTGGCCGTGGTTTCCGGCTGCGGCCACCGGATGGCGAATCCGTTGGTGTAACGAAGGTCGGCGTAGGCGAAACCGCCGTGCCGACCGGCGACGAGTTGGGGGTAGACATCGAGGAACCGCGCCAGGCGACGGTCGGCCTGCTCGCGATCGCCGATCACGATTTCCGCGCCACTTTCCGCGGTGACGCTCCAGCTGCCACGCTCGCTGAGGCTGACGCCGACGATCGACAGGCCGGTGCGGCCTTCGAACGATTTCTGCGCCTGCGCGTAGAAGCTCACCACCTCGGCCAGTCGCGAATCCGGTCCGCGCAGGCGCGGCAGGTCGCCCATCTGGTCGGCGCCCGGTGCATCGAAAACCAGACCCTGCCGGCTGATCAGGCGATCCTCGTTCCAGCGCGCGAACGGCTGCCGTTCGTAGATGCGGACCAGCAGGGTATCCGGCCAGCGCTTGCGCACTTCCACCGACTCCACCCACGGCAGGCTGCCGATAGAGTGGCGCACGGCTTCCAGATCGGTGGCGAAGAAGCCCTTGCCGAGGCTCGGCAGCACGGCGCTGCGGATCTGCTCCGCACTGACATGGGCGAACTCCGCCTCCACCTTCAGCTGCGTGACGGGCCAGCGGCCGGCGGCGAACCAGCCCTGCATGACGCCGACCACGGGCAGCACCACCAACGTGATGGCGATGCCCCAGGCAACCAGACGCGTGGCGGCTGAACCCCTCATGCGCGGGCAGCCTCCCGTTCCATCGAGGTTTCCAGCACGCGCCAGCAAAGTTCCGCATAGCTCAGCCCGGCGACGGCGGCCGCCTTGGGCACCAGCGAATGCGAGGTCATGCCCGGCGCGGTGTTCACCTCGAGCAGCCAGTTCTTGCCATGGCGGTCGCGCATCACATCGACGCGGCCCCAGCCGAAGCAGTCGAGCGCGTCGAAGGCGCGCAGCGCCAGTGCGCGCATGGCGTCTTCCGCCTCGCCCGACAGGCCCGGCACGATGTACTGCGTGTCTTCGGCCACGTACTTGGCGTTGTAGTCGTAGTACTCGCCCTTGGGCACGATCTTGATCGTGGGCAGCACTTCGCGACCCAGGATACCGACGGTGAACTCCCCACCTTCGCTGCCGTCGCCCTCGATCAGCGTTTCCATCAGCATGTCGCCCGGATAACGGCGGGCCAGCTCGACGGCGGCGTCGAGGCCGGCTTCGTCGAACACGCGCGTGATGCCCACGCTGGAGCCTTCCCAGGCCGGCTTCACGATCAGCGGAAAACCGACCTCGCGGGCCGCGGCATGCACGTCCGCGCCACGTGGCAACGCCTTGAATTTCGGCGTGGGCAGGCCGAGTGCGATCCACACCTGCTTGGCGCGCACCTTGTCCAGCGACAGCGCCGAACCGAGTACGCCGGAACCGGTATAAGGCACGCCGAGCGACTGCAAGGCACCCTGCAGCTCGCCGTTCTCGCCGCCTGCGCCGTGCAGGATGTTGAACACACGGGCGAAATGACCGGCGCGTACCGCATCCAGCAAAGCGGGAATGCCATCGATGGGATGCGCGTCGACGCCGAGCGAACGCAGCGCCTCGAGGACGCCACGGCCGGAGTCGAGCGACACCTCGCGCTCGGCGGAGTTGCCACCCAGCACGACGGCCACGCGACCAAAACCGGCGGCGTCGTTCACGATGCGGGGGAAGCGGTCGGAGCGGTTCACGGAGAGGTCCTCAGGTGGCCGACACCGGCCAGGTCGATGGCCGCCGCGCCGATGTCGCCGGCGCCGAGCAGCATGATCAGGTCGCCGTCGCGCGCGAGCGCCGACAGCGTGTCGCGCAGGTCGCGCGGATGGTCGACCAGCACCGGGTCGGTCTTGCCGCGGGCACGGATCGCACGGGCCAGTGCCTTGCCGTCGGCGCCCGGAATGGGCGACTCGCCTGCCGGGTACACCTCGGTCAGCACCAGCACGTCGACCTCGGCCAGCACGTTGGCGAAATCGTCGAGCAGGTCACGCGTACGGCTGTAGCGGTGTGGCTGGAAGGCCACGACCAGGCGGCGATCGGCCCAGCCGCCGCGCGCGGCGGCGAACACCGCGGCCAGCTCGCGCGGATGGTGACCGTAATCGTCCACGAGCAAGGCGCTGCCGCTGTCCAACGCGATCTCGCCGCGCCGGTGGAAGCGACGGCCCACGCCTTCGAAGCGTGCCAGCGCGTGCGCGATCGCTTCTGCCTCGACGCCGAGCTGCCAGCCGACGGCGGCCGCGGCCAGCGCGTTCTGCACATTATGCCGGCCAGGCAGGTTGAGGGTCACCGGCAGCGTACCGTCCATACCCGGCAGGTGCAGATCGAAGTGCATCTCGAAGCCGACCTGGCGGACGTGGGTGGCCGTGACGTCTGCGCTGGCGTTCTCCACGCCGTAGGTCATCACGCGACGCGAGGTGTCCTGGGCCAGCTTCGCGGTTTCCTCGTCGTCGATGCACAGCACCGCCATGCCGTAGAACGGCAGGCGATGCAGGAAATCGCTGAAAGCCTTCTTCACCAGCGCGAAATCGCCCTGGTAGTTTTCGAGGTGGTCGGCATCGATGTTGGTGACCACCGCCATGACCGGCGACAGCATCAGGAATGAACCGTCCGACTCGTCCGCTTCGGCCACGAGGTACTGGCCCGTGCCCAGGCGCGCATTGGCACCGGCGGCATTGAGCTGACCACCGATCACGAAGGTCGGATCGTAGTCGGCCTCGGCCAGCACGCTGGCGACCAGGCTGGTGGTGGTGGTCTTGCCGTGCGTGCCCGCGATGGCGATGCCACGACGGAAACGCATCAGCTCGCCGAGCATTTCCGCACGCGGCACCACGGGGATGCGCGCGGCGAGCGCGGCGACCAGTTCGGGATTGTCCTGGCGGATGGCACTGGAGGTGACGACCACGTCCACGCCGTCAATGTTGGCCGCTTCGTGACCGATGCAGACCGTGACACCGAGTCCGGCCAGGCGCGCGGTGGTGGCCGAAGGCGCGCGATCGGAGCCGGACACGCTGTAACCGAGGTTGGACAGCACCTCGGCGATGCCGCTCATGCCGACGCCGCCTACGCCGATGAAGTGGACACGGCGGAACGAGGTCATGAAATCGTCGTGGGCGCGCAAACGACCGGGCGTCATGCGGAAACCTCCATGCAATGACGGGCAATCGTGGATGCGGCGTCGGGCTTGGCCAGCGTGCGGGACGCGATGGCCGCGGAAAGGATCTGCCGGCGATCGGCCAGCATGTCGGACAGCAGGTGGGCGAGCATGTCGCGCGCATCGCTCTGTGCAAGGGTGGCGTCCGCCACCAGCCGCGCACCGCCGGCATCGACCATCGCCCGCGCATTGGCGGTCTGGTGATCGTCCACGGCATGCGGGAAAGGCACCAGCAGCGCTTCGAGGCCGGCGGCGCAGAGTTCGGCCACGGTCAGTGCGCCGGCCCGGCAGACGACGATGTCGGCCCACTCGTAGGCACCGGCCATGTCGTCGATGAAGGCGACGATGTTGGCCGCGATACCAGCCTCGGCATAGGCAGCACGGGCGTCTTCGAGGCCGCGCTCACCGGTCTGGTGCACTACTTCCGGCTCCAGCCGGTCGCCCTGCCCGTTGTCGGCCATCCGGCGAAGCTCAGCGAGCGCCGCGGGCACGGCCATGTTCAACGTGCGCGCACCGAGGCTGCCGCCCAGCACGAGCAGGCGCGGACGGCCCGTGCGACCGGTCATGCGCAGCTCGGGCGGCGACAACGCCGCGATGCGTGAACGCACCGGGTTGCCGACCCACTCGCCGTTGGGCAGTACGTTCGGAAAGCCGGTCAACACCTTGCGCGCAAAGCCCGCAAGCTTGCGATTGGTGAAACCGGCCACGGCGTTCTGCTCGTGCACCACCAGCGGGATGCCCGCGAGGCGCGCGGCCACGCCGGCCGGGCCGGCCACGTAGCCGCCCATCGACAGCACGCAGGCCGGACGCAGGCGACGCAGCAGCGCGAGCGATGCCAGCAACGCGCGAACCAGCATCACCGGCGCCATGAGGCGCGTCTTCAGGCCCTTGCCGCGCAAGCCGCCGACGGCGATGGTGTGCAGGTCCAGGCCGTGCGCGGGCACCACGCGGGTTTCCATGCCGCCTTCGGCACCCAGCCAGGCCACGGGCACGCCGCGCGAACGCAGTTCGTCGGCCACGGCCAGGCCGGGGAAGATGTGGCCGCCGGTACCGCCGGCCATGATCAGCACCGGGCGCGTCATGCCGCACCCCCGAATGCCGCTGAATCCGGCACGGCGTTGGCCGGCAGGCGCACGGCGGTCTGTCGCGCGTCTTCCGCGCGATTGATCTCGAAGGTGGCGCGCAGCAGCACGCCGACCATGGCGCAGGTCATCAGCACCGACGAGCCGCCGGAGCTGATCAGCGGCAGGGTCAGACCCTTGGTCGGCAGCACGCCCAGGTTCACGCCGATGGACACCATGGCCTGGAAGCCCAGCATCAGCGAGATGCCGTAGGCCACGTAACCGGAGAAGCGCTGGCCGAGCTCGACGCCCTTGAGGCCCATATACAGGCCGCGGCCCACCAACACGATATAGAGGAAGATCACCGTGACGATGCCGGCCAGGCCGAGTTCTTCGGCCAGCACGGCAAGGATGAAGTCGGTGTGCGCCTCGGGCAGGTAGAACAGCTTCTGCACGCTTGAACCCAGGCCCACGCCAGTCCATTCGCCACGGCCCACGGCGATCAGTGCCTGGGTCAACTGGAAACCGTCGTTGAACGGATCCTTCCACGGATCGAGGAAGGACGTCAGGCGCTTGATGCGGTAATCCTCGGCGGTGGCCGCGTAGATCAGCGCCGGCACCAGCGGCGTCGCCAGCACCAGCAGGTTGCGCATGCGCGCGCCGGCCAGCCATACCATGCCCACCGTGGTGGCAACCACGAGCGCGGCCGAACCGAAGTCGGGCTGGGCCAGCAGCAGCAGCACGATCAGGCCCGCCACGCCTACCGGCTTGACCACGCCGAAGAGGTCGTATTCGACACCTTCGCGATGACGGACCAGATAGCTGGACAGGTAGCCGACCAGGATCAGCTTCACCGCTTCCACGGGCTGGAAGCTGGTCACCAGCAGGTTCACCCAGCGGCGCGCGCCGTTGATGCGCATGCCGAACACGGGCAGGAACACCATCAGCAGCATGATGACGCCGAACAGCAGCAGCAGGAAGCTGTGCTTTTCCAGCACCTTCAGTTCCGTGCGCATGGCGGCCGCGGCCAGGCAGCCGCCCAGCACGAGGAACACGAGGTGGCGCTTGAGGTAGTAGAAGGCACCCTGGTGCGAGCCGTCTGCCACCGCGATCGAGCTGGACGTGACCATGATCACGCCCAGCGTCGCCAGGGCGAGCGCGGCCAGGAGCAACGGGAGATCGAAGCTCCCGCGGGGGCCCTGACGGCGTTTGGCCTGTTTGTTTCCGAAGCCGAACATGATCGCTTAGCGCACCTTCAACGTGGCGAGACCGATGAGCACCAGCACGACGCTGATGATCCAGAAACGGACGATGACCCGCGGCTCGGGCCAGCCCTTCAATTCGAAATGATGGTGGATCGGTGCCATGCGGAAGATGCGCTTGCCGCGCAGCTTGAAGCTGCCGACCTGGAGCATCACCGAGGCGGTTTCCATGACGAACACGCCCCCCATCACCAGCAGCACGATTTCCTGGCGCACGATCAGCGCCACGCAGCCGAGCGCCGCGCCGATGGCCAGTGCGCCCACGTCGCCCATGAACACCTGCGCGGGGTAGGTGTTGAACCAGAGGAAGCCAAGGCCGGCTCCGGAAAGGGCGCTGCAGAAGATGGCCAGCTCACCGGCACCCGGTATGGCGGGAATGCCGAGGTATTCGGAGAACAGCTTGTTGCCGGCGAGATAGGCGAAGATGCCCAGCGCACCGGACACCAGCACGCTCGGCATGATGGCCAGGCCGTCCAGGCCATCGGTGAGGTTCACCGCGTTGGAGAACCCGACGATGATGAAATAGCCCACTACGATGAACAGCAGGCCGAGCGGGATCGCCACCTGCTTGAACAGCGGCACGTACAGGGCGGTCTCCGCCGGCAACTGGTGGGTCTGGTAGAGGAACACCGCGGCACCCAGGCCGAACACCGACTGCCAGAAGTATTTCCAGCGGCTGGCCAGCCCGCGGCTGTCCTTCAGCACCAGCTTGCGGTAGTCGTCGTAGAAACCGATCACGCCGAACAGCAGCGTCACGGCGAGCACCACCCACACGTAGCGATTGGACAGGTCGGCCCACAGCAGCGTGGCGATGCCCACGGCGAACAGGATCAGCAGGCCGCCCATGGTCGGCGTGCCGGCCTTGGAAAGGTGCGTCTGCGGACCGTCACTGCGCACCACCTGCCCCGCCTTCAGCGCGGCCAGCTTGCGGATCAGCAACGGACCCAGCAGCAGCGAGACCGACAGCGCCGTGAGCGCGGCCATGATCGCGCGAAAGGTGATGTACTGGAAAAGATGTACGGACGTGAAGTGCCGAGCCATCCATTCCGCCAGTTCAAGCAGCATCGGAGGCTCCTTCAGCGTATTTCTTCATCGCCGCCACGACCCGGTCCATGCCGGAGGAACGTGACCCCTTCACGAGGCAGGTAACGCCCTCGTGGACCTGCACGCAGGCCGCTTCGATCAGCGCCTCCTGCGTTGCGAAATGCTGTGCGCCCGCACCGAACGCCTCGACGGCCGCCGCGCTCTTGGCACCCGTGGCGAGCAGGCGTTCGATGCCGCGGCGGTGCGCGAGATCGCCGATGCCGGCGTGCAGCGCCAGCGCATCCGGGCCCAGCTCGGCCATGTCGCCGAGCACCAGCCAGCGCTCGCCCTGGGCCAGCGCCAGCGTGTCGATCGCGGCGGCGGCGGAACCGGGGTTGGCGTTGTAGCTGTCGTCGATGAGCGTCCAGCCACCGGCCATCGGTTCACGCTGGAGGCGTCCGGCCACGGGCGGAACCTGCTCCAGGCCCTCGACGATGCGCGCCACCGGCACGTCCAGCGCGATGGCGATCGCCGCGGCGGCCAGCGCATTGGCCACATTGTGCCGACCGGGCAGCGGGAGGTGGACATCGCCGTCACCGTGCGGCGTGGACAGCACGAAATGGGTGCCGTCGATGCGTTCCTCGACGATATCCGCGCCGATGTCCGCACGATGGTTCAGCGCGTAACGCAGCACCCGGCGCGCTCCGGCCAGGTTGGTGAACAACCCACCGAAGCGCTCGTCGTCCGCGTTGATGATCGCCACGCCATCGGCCGACAGCATCTGGTAAAGCGCGCCCTTGGTCTCGGCCACGCCTTCCAGCGTGCCCATCCGCTCCAGATGCGCGGGTGCGATGGAGGTCACCAGGCCGATATCCGGGCGCGCGATGGCGGCCAGGTACTCGATGTCGCCCGGCTTGCCGGCGCCCATCTCCAGCACCGCGTACTGGGTGCCTTCGGGCATCGCCAGCAAGGTCAGCGGCATGCCGATCTCGTTGTTGAAGTTGCCGGCGTTGACGTGCGTGCGGCCGTGGCGCGAGAGGATCGATGCCGTGAGCGTCTTCACCGTGGTCTTGCCGTTGGAACCAGTGATGCCGACGACACGGACATGGCTGTTGGCACGCGCGGCGCTGGCCAGATCGCCCAGGGCGGCCTGGGTGTCGTCGACGATCACCTGGGGGATCGACGCGTCGACCGGACGGGTGACCAGCGCGGCGACGGCACCGCGCGCCGCTGCGGCGGCCACGAAGTCATGCGCATCCACACGCTCGCCGGGCAGCGCCACGAACAGGTCGCCGGCCTTCAGCGTACGGGTATCGATCGAGAAGCCGCTCACCTCGACATCGGCGCCATGCAGGC
Organism: Luteibacter sp. PvP120; assembly: GCF_054055715.1. Lineage (NCBI taxonomy): Bacteria > Pseudomonadati > Pseudomonadota > Gammaproteobacteria > Lysobacterales > Rhodanobacteraceae > Luteibacter > Luteibacter sp. PvP120. The sequence continues at coordinate 12,067 of NZ_JBSRXP010000002.1, forward strand.
GGCCGCGGGTCCAGAGGGCGACGGCGGACAGGCGCATCATGCGCGGGCTCCTTTCTTGCCGGATTCCATCGCCTCGCGGGCGACGGCGAAGTCGTCGAACGGCCGCTTGCCGTCCGGGCCTTCCTGATAGGTTTCGTGACCCTTGCCGGCGATGAGCACGACGTCGTCGGCCTTTGCATCGGCCAGGGCCAGGGCGATAGCCTGGGCGCGGTCGCGCTCCACCATCGCGGTGTCGGGATGGGCGAAGCCGGCCACGATCTGGGCGACGATGGCGTCGCCGTCTTCGGTGCGCGGGTTGTCGTCGGTGACGATCACCACATCGGCCAGGCGCTCGGCAATGGCGGCCATGAGCGGGCGCTTGCCCTGGTCGCGGTCGCCGCCGGCGCCGAACACGCAGATCAGCTTGCCCTTGGTATGCGAACGCAACGCCAGCAGCGCCTGCTTGAGGGCATCGGGCGTGTGCGAGTAATCCACGACCACCAGCGGCTTGCGCCCGTCGCCGCCGAGACGGCTCATGCGTCCGTTCACCGGCTGCAGGGATTCCAGCGCGGCGTGGATACGCTCGAACGGCTCGCCCAGCGCGCCGAGCACGGCGGCGACGGCGAGCAGGTTGGCCACGTTGAACCGGCCCAGCAGACCACTGCGCACCGTACGCATGCCCCACGGGGTGTCCAGGTTGAACGACAGGCCCTTGGCCGAGGTGACCACGATGTCCGCGCGTACCTCGGCATCCTTCGCAGTGCTGTCGGTGGCCATGGACGTGCGCAGCCGGACCACGCCTTCCGGCAGGCCCTTGGCCAGCTTCGCGCCGAACGGATCGTCGATGTTGACCACCGCGGCGGCCAGGCCCGGGAACGCGAACAGGCGGGCCTTCGCCGCGCCATACGCTTCCATCGTGCCGTGGTAATCCAGGTGGTCGCGGGTGAGGTTGGTGAACACGGCGATGTCGAACGCCACGGCGTTGACACGGCCCTGCTCCAGCGCATGCGAGGAGACTTCCATCGCCACGTGCGTGGCACCGGCATCGCGGAATTCGGCCAGGCGGGCCTGCATGCTGATGGCGTCCGGCGTGGTCCGCTCGCCCTCGGCGATCGCACCGTGCAGGCCCGCGCCGAGCGTGCCGATGGTGGCCGGCTTGCGACCGAGGAACGCCAGCGCCTGCGCGATCAGCTGTACCGTGGAGGTCTTGCCGTTGGTGCCGGTCACGCCGACCACGTCGAGCGCGGCCGACGGATCACCATGGAAGCGGGCGGCGAGCGCACCGGCCTTCTCACGCAGACCATCGATGGCGATCACCGGCACGCCGGGCTCCACCGCGGCAAACGGCGGCTCGGCCAGCACCACGGCGGCGCCCTGCGCCACGGCCGTCGCGGCGAAGTCGATGCCATGGCCCTTGCCGCCGCGCAGGGCGACGAAGGCCTGGCCGGCCGTCACCTCGCGCGAATCCAGCGAGAGACCGGACACGACGATATCGCCGGCGCCCGGGGCGTCGGCGATATCGCGGAGCAGGTCGGTAAGGGCGAGGGTCACGGCACCACCTCTTCCGCCGCGCTGTCGTCCGCCTGCGGCGGCGGCGCGTTGGCCGTGCCGATCAGGCCGCCCTGGCTGGGACCGCCGACATACCAGCGACCCACGTTGTCCGGCGGGATATCGAGCAGGCGCACGGCGCCTTCCATCACCTGCGCGAACGCGGGACCGGCTACCGAACCGCCGTAGTAATGGCCGCCCTGCGGATCGTTGATGACCACCACGGTGACCAGGCGCGGGTTGCTCGCCGGAATCATGCCGACGAAGAGCGAGATGTAGTTCTTCGCGAAATATCCGCCCACGGAGAACTTGTGCGAGGTACCGGTCTTGCCGGCCACGCTGTAGTTGGCGACGGAAGCGAAACCGTAGCCGGTGCCGCCCGGCTGCAGCACGGTTTCCAGCATGCGGACCAGTTCGTGCGCCACCTCGGGGGTGATCACCTGGTTGGGCGGGTTGTCCGCACCCTTGATGAAGCTGGGCGCGCGCAGCGCACCGCCGTTGGCGATCGCCGCGTAGCCGGTGGCCAGCTGCAGCGGCGTCACGCTCAGGTTGTAGCCGTAGGCCATGCGCGATTTTTCGATCGGCTTCCAGGTGCGGCTGACAGGCAGGTAACCCGCCGCTTCACCGGGAAATCCGCTGCCCGTGCTGTTGCCGATGCCGAACGACTTCCACATGGAGTAGAGGAAATCGGTGTCGAGCGTCATCGCGATCTTGGCGGCGCCGACGTTGGACGATTTGGTGATGACGCCGGTGGGCGTGAGCGTGCCCCAGTTGTGCGTGTCGCGCACGGGGTGTCCGCCCATCATCCAGGTGCCCGGCGAGGTTTCGATCATGGGCGAGGTGGGCGTGTACTTGCCGCTGGTGAGCGCGGCGGCCATGGTGAAGGCCTTCATCGTCGAGCCCGGCTCGACCACGTCGGTGACCGCGCGGTTGCGGCGGTCGCCCGGGGAGCTGCCGCGCACGGCATTGGGATTGAACGACGGCAGGTTGGCCATGCCCAGCACTTCGCCGGTATGGACGTCCATCACCACGATGGAGCCGGAGTCGGCCTTGTTCTTGTCCAGCGCATCCTTCAACGCGCTATACGCCAGGTACTGGATGCGGCGGTCGATGGACAACGTGATGTCGCGACCCGGCTGCGGCTCGCGCACCAGCTCGACGTCTTCCACCACATGACCCATGCGATCGCGGATGACCCGCTTGGCGCCGGGCTTGCCCGACAGCCATTCGTCGAAGGCCAGTTCCAGGCCTTCCTGGCCGTGGTCGTCGATGTTGGTGAAGCCGAGGATGTGGCTGTTCACCGCGCCCGACGGGTAGTAACGACGGTATTCGCGCTGCGACGAAATGCCGGGGATCTTCAGGTCGACGATCGCCTGCGCGTCTTCCGGACGCAGCTGGCGGGCGATGTACATGAATTCCTTGTCCGCACGCTGTTCGATCTTCTGCTTCAGGTCGTCGGCGTCGACGTGCAGCGCCTTGGCCAGCTCGGGAATGCGGTCGGCGTTCTCCAGCACTTCCGGCGGATTGGCCCAGATCGAGGCGACCGGCGTGGACACGGCCAGCGGCTCGCCGTTGCGATCAAAGATGGTGCCGCGCGACACGGCGATGGGCATCTCGCGCAGGAAGCGCGCATCGCCCTGGTCCTGGTAGAACTGCTTGCGGACCACCTGAAGGTCGAACGCGCGCACCACCAGGCCGGACGCGGCCACGCACAACAGCGCGACGATCACGGTCATGCGCTTGCGCGGGCTGGGGCCCTGGCCGCGACGGCGGCTGGGCACGACGGGCTTGCCGTAGCGGGCCTTCATCGACGCACCAGCTGGATGTCCTGCGGCTTCGGCGTGAACATGCCGAGCTTGCCGCGCGCGTCGGCATCGATGCGGCTGGGCTCGGCGTAGGTGGCCTGCTCCAGTTCGAGGCGACCGTACTCCACGCCCAGGTCGTCCTTCTGGCTTTGCAGCCGCGACAGTTCGACGAACAGCACGCGGCTTTCGTGGCGCGTCCACACCACCCCGATAGCGCTGGCGATGACCGCCAGCAGCAGGAGGGAGAGGCAGATGGCGCCGAAGACCTTCATGCAAGCTTCTCCGCGACGCGCAGCACGGCGGAACGCGAACGCGGGTTCGCGGCCACTTCGGCGTCGGAGGGAAAAATCGCCTTGCCGACCGACTTCAGCCGGGCCAGCTTCGCTTCGGTCGGCGGGCCGCGACGGCTGCCCTGCACACGGCCTTCGTGCGAGCGAATGAACTGCTTCACCGTGCGATCTTCCAGCGAATGGAAGCTGATCACGGCGAGGCGACCACCGATGGTGAGCAGTTCGAGGGCAGCCTCCAGGCCACGCTCGACGGAATCCAGTTCGGCGTTGACCCGGATGCGCAGGGCCTGGAACGTGCGCGTGGCGGGATTCTTCCCCGGCTCGCGGCGACCGACGCAACCGGCGACCAGTTCGGCCAGTTCCGCAGTGCGCGTGATGGGCGCGGTGGCACGGCGCTCGACGATCACCTTGGCGATACGGCGGCTGAAGCGCTCCTCGCCGAAGCGCCAGAGCACGTCGGCGATATCGAATTCCGAGGCCTCGGCGAGGAAGTCGGCGGCGCTGATACCGCGCGTGGTATCCATGCGCATGTCCAGCGGCGCGTCGGCCATGAAGCTGAAGCCGCGGCTGCGATCGTCCAGCTGCGGCGAGGACACGCCAAGATCGAGCAGGATGCCGTCGAGGCCTTCCGCCAGCTCTGGCCATTCGCCCATGGTGGCGAAGTTGTCGTGGCGCAGCGCGACGCGCGGGTCGGTAGCCAGGCCGGCTTCGGCCACGGCGATAGCCGACGGGTCACGATCCATCAGGAACAGACGGCCCTCGGCGGAGAGACGGGCAAGGATCGCCGAGGCATGGCCCCCGCGACCGAACGTCCCATCCAGATAGCGTCCGTTCCCGCGCAAGGCGAGGCCCTCCACCGCTTCGTCGAGCATCACCGGGATGTGCACATCGCGCCCCGCCATCGCCACATCCCGCTCCCGTTCCACCAGCACCTCGAATTAGTTCGTCGTCACAACCGCAGTTCCGCCATGTCGTCGCTGATGTCTTCTTCGCCGATGGTCTGGCGGATCTTCGCGAGATGGGCCTGTTCGCTCCAAAGCTCGAACTTGTTGCCCATGCCCAGCAGGACGGCTTTTTTCTCCAGCCCCGCCGCCGCCCGCTGACTGGATGGGAGGAGGATGCGTGCGGCCCCGTCGGGTTCGACGATGGACGCGGCACCCACCAGCTTCATCTGCAACGCGCGATGGACGGCCTTGACGCTGGGCAGCGCGTTGACCTGGTCGCGCACCTGTTCCCACTCCGCGTACGGAAAGATCCAGAGGCAACCGGCATCGAAGGGGTTGTAGGTGATCACCAGACGGTTCGCGCAGGCGTCGGCCACCAGATCCCGATACGAGGTCGGGATCGTCAGACGACCCTTGTCGTCGATCGTGATGGCTGTCTCACCTTGGAACATTGTCTGCTGGCCGCCCCACCGAAACCCACGATTTCACACTGGGGCCCACGATAGTCTCGGCACCTGAGACTGTCAAGGAAATTTTTCTTGTGAATCAAGGAGAAAGGGCAGGTTCATGACCAATTCCAGCCGTTTATGAGGAAGGGGCGGGAGGTGGTTGAATCAGTGGAGTTTTTTGCGAATCACGCCGCGATTTACGTTGTGTGCGCCGCGTGAAATGGACGGCGGGGCTGAACTCACGTTCACTCAACCCGTCCTCCACCGATGTGACGACGGCAATCACCCGTTTTCCACACGCGAAAACGGCGCCGTCGCGAGACGGCGCCGTCACAAGAAGAGAAGGAGTCGGCCTGTAAGCCGGGTTCTGTACGTCTTGCGACGCGACAGTCATTCTTCTCGGCCTGGCGTCACCGCCAGGCTCCAGCAACCTACCCGGGGACGACGCGGGCAACGTCATAGTCCCCTTATTTGGTCTTGCTCCGGGTGGGGTTTACCGTGCCATGCGACGTTGTCCCCGCACGCGGTGCGCTCTTACCGCACCCTTTCACCCTTACCTGATCCCCTTGCGGGGCCATCGGCGGTCTGCTCTCTGTTGCACTGGCCGTCAGCTCACGCTGCCCAGGAATTACCTGGCACCCTGCCCTATGGAGCCCGGACTTTCCTCGATACGCCCGAAGGCGCGACGCGACTGTCCGGCCGACTCCAGCCCGGATTGTACGGCATAACGCGATATCGGCGATGGCTTGGGGCTCGCCTTTGGCATCGCGTTGGGCCTTGGGCCGTGGAGCAAGAGCCGGCGGGTAGCCCCCTCGGTGCCACGCCTGCGGCGACCCGAAAGGGAAGGGCCGCTCCGCGGCCGTTTGTCTATTGCCCTTCGGGCCCGGGTCGGGCTTCGAACGGAGGTTTCCGATTCGACCTCCTGTCTCAGCGGAAACGGCCGGCCGTCCTGGCCGGCCCCCTTCGGGCTTTCTCCGTTCGAAGCCCTCGCCTGCGGCTACCGGCACCGAGGGGGCTACCCGCCGGCTCTTCCTCAAACTGAGGTGGCGTGTTGGGCGAGCAGCGCGTGGGGTGAACGAGTAGCGGTCGGGGTACGGCGTCAGCGCTTTGTTTTGGTTGTTCGAGCACATCGTGCGCTCCTACGCCGGAGGTAGGGTCGGTCTATTCAACGTCTGATCCACCGGCTGTGTGTAGGAGCGCACGCGTGTGCGCGAACCCTCAACACCACCCAAGGCGGCTGATACCGTGCGCATCAGGCAAGCGAGCGTTCCCAACAACGAAGCGAAACCCAGCTCTTCGCTCTCCCCACACGCAACCTCAGTGTCAGGAAGAGCCGGCGGGTGCCACCCTCGGGGCCGGTAGCCGCAGGCGAGGGCTTCGAACGGAAAAGGCCCGTCAGGGGGCCGGCCAGGACGGCCGGCCGTTTCCGCTGAGCCATGGATGGCGAATCGGAAACCCCCGTTCGGAGCCCGACCCGGGCCCGTAGGGCAATCAAATAAACGGCCGCGCCAGCGGCCCTTCCCTAGCGGGTGGCCGCAGGCGTGGCCCCGAGGGTGGCACCCGCCGGCTCTTGCCGCCGCCAACCCGTCGGCTCCTGCTCCCAAAGCTCCATACCCCCTCATCCACTTCTACAATGCCCAGCCACGCCCACCGGATGCACCGATGACCCAGCCCCGCCCCGGCACGCTCCATGTCGTCGCCACCCCCATCGGTCACCGCGACGATATCGCCGCCCGCGCCATCGAGACGCTGCGGCGGGTGAAGGTCATCGCCGCGGAAGACACCCGGCACACCCGCCCGCTCTTGCAGCACCTCGGCATCGACACGCCACTGGTGGCCCTGCACGACCACAACGAGCGCACCGCCGTCGACGGCCTCGTCGAACGCATGCGAGCCGGCGACGACGTGGCGCTGGTGTCCGATGCGGGCACGCCCCTGATCAGCGACCCGGGCTTCCGCCTGGTGCGTGCCGCCCGCGCTGCGGGATTGAGGGTCAGCCCCGTACCCGGTCCCAGCGCCGTGATCGCCGCGCTGTCGGTGGCCGGCCTGCCCAGCGACCGCTTCGTCTTCGAGGGGTTTCTGGCGGCCAAGGCCGGGGCCCGGCGGGCGCGCCTCGCCGAGCTTGCCGGTGAGTCGCGCACGCTCATCTTCTACGAGTCGTCGCATCGCATCCTCGAATCCCTGGAAGACATGCGGGAGGCGTTCGGTGCCGACCGCGAAGCCGTGGTCGCGCGCGAGCTGACCAAGATGTTCGAAACGGTGCTGGACGGCTCGCTGGCGGCGCTGGTCGAGCGCGTGGCGGCCGACCCGAACCAGCAGCGCGGCGAGTTCGTGGTGATGGTGGCCGGTCGCGAGGCCGGCGAAGACGAGCGCCTGGCGGAGGGACTGCGTGTCTTCGCCATCCTGAAGGACGAACTGCCGCCCGCCCGGGCGGCCAAGCTCGCCGCCGCCATCACCGGCGCGCCACGCAAGGCGCTCTACGGGACGTAAGCTCCGTCCTGCCTCACGCGGGCCTCGCGGGGCGATGGGCTATCATCCGGTCGTTTCGGCGCCGCCAGGGGGCCGACGTGCCCATCAAGGAATCACTAGCGATGCGACCGATTCGTGCCTCGATCCTCGGCCTCCTGATCTGCGCCGGCCTGGCCGGCTGCGTGACCCAGGGCGGCGTCCAGCCACAGGGTGCCGCTCCTTCGGGTGAGGCGACGCAGGCGGCGCAGGCCATGTACATCAAGGGCCAGTTCGATCAGGCCGCCCAGGCCTACCTCGCCCTGGCCGCGCAGGACGGCGATCGCCGCGACTACTACAAGCTGCTGGCTGCCGAGTCGTACCGCCAGGAAGGCGCGCTGGATCGGGCCGCGCCCATCGTGGCCGATATCCGCCGCACGCGGCTGGAAGGCGAAGACTCGCTGCGACTGGACGCGCTGCGCGCCGAAATCGCCCTGAAGAACAACGATCCGGCCACGGCGCTGTCGCTGACTGGCAAGCCCTCCACCCGCGTATCGCCGCAGGTGGCGCAGCGGCTGGCCGAGCTTCGCGCGCGTGCGCAGGCCGCGTCGAACGACCCGTGGAGCGCGGCGCAAACCCGGGTGGAGCTGGACGGCCAGTTGCGCGGCATCGACCGCGAGCAGAACCGCCAGCAGATCCTCGCCCTGCTGACCGGCCTGGGCGCACAGCCGCTGGCCGACCGCAGCGCCGCCCTGTCCGCCAACGACCCCATGAAGCCGTGGGTGGTGGAAGCGCAGTCGCAGCTCGGCAGCGTGTCCCGCTCGCCGGCCGTGCTCGACCAGGCCGTGGGCACGGTCAGCGGCGACAAGGGCGTGAGGGAAGGCTATAAGGTGCCCGGCAAGGTGGCCCTGCTACTGCCGTTGAGTGGCCCGCTCGCCGGTGCCGGCGCCGCCATCCGGGACGGCTTCTTTACCAACTACGTGGATGCCGGTCGCACCGGTGCCGCGCGTCCGGAGGTTGCCGTGTACGACTCGGGCAACGACGCCGCGCACGCGGTGGCTGCCTACGACAAGGCCGTAGCCGAGGGCGCGCGCTTCGTTGTCGGCCCGCTCAACCGTGACGGCGTGTCGGCCATCTTTGCCAAGGGCGCGTTGCCCGCGCCGATGCTCACGCTGAACTATCCCAACGACAACAAGAACCTGCCGCCGTCGGGCGCGAATGAATTCGGCCTGTTGCCGGAGACCGAAGGCGCGCAGGTGGCCGACCACATGGCCGACCGGGGCATGAAGACGGCCACCGTCATCGTGTCCACGGACGATTTCGCCCGTCGTGCCGGCAATGCCTTCAAGGCGGAGTGGCAGGCGCGCGGCGGTACGCTGGCGGCCCAGATCACCCTCGACTCCGGCAGCATCGACTTCGCCTCGCAGCTGTCCGAGCCGGTCGGCCAGGACCCCGACACCAGCGGCGTCTTCATCAGCATGAAGCCGCCCCAGGCACGCCTGCTGATCCCGCAGCTGCGCCTGGCCAAGAACACCCTGCCCGTCTTCGCCACCTCCCATGTCTATGGGGGCAGCGACGATCCGACCGCGGATCGCGACCTGGAAGGCGTGGAATTCTGCGACGCGCCCTGGCTGTTCGACGCCCAGCCGGGCCTCGCCCGGCGCAGCGAGCTGAGCAACGCCATTCCGGCAACGCGCGGCGTCACCGCACGCCTGTTCGCCTTCGGCATGGATGCCTGGGGCCTGGTGCCCTACATCGACTGGATGCGCGGCCACCCGGGCAGCTACCTGCCGGGCGCGACGGGCCAGCTGGTGGCGGATGAGTTCGGCCGGGTACGGCGCGTACTCATCTGGGCGCGCTTCGCCGACGGCGTGGCCCGTCCGGTCGCGGGTAGCCTGGAGCTCGAAGCGCCGGCCACGGCCCCCAGCGTGGAAAGCGGCGGGGCCTGATCCCGCCGGCGCGAACCGGGAGGTTCGCGTGACCGCACCAACGAAGACCGCCACACCGCGCCGCGCCACCGGAGATCGTTTCGAGGGCGCGGCGTTGTCGTTTCTGCGAGCCAGCGGCCTGCGACTGGTGCAGGCCAACTTCCTCTGCCGCCATGGCGAGATCGACCTGATCATGCGCGAAGGCCCGATCCTGGTCTTCGTCGAGGTGCGCTACCGACGCAATGCCCGCTTTGGCGGCGCCGCAGCCTCGGTCACCGCCGCCAAGCGCCGCAAGCTGATCAGCGCCGCGCACCTGTGGCTGGGCTGGCATCCGCACGACGCCCATCGTCCGTGTCGTTTCGACGTGCTGGCCTTCGAAGGCGATACCGCTGAGTGGATACGCGGCGCGTTCGACGCGGGGTGAGGGACGCGGGTTCGAGGGTTCGTCGTTGTAGGAGTGCACGCACGTGCGCGAACCCTCAGCGTATATAAGGCGAACGATGCCGTACTCATGCGGGATGCGGGCGGTTTTGGGCGTCTGACGAGCGCACGTCGGATGCACGGAAACGCTGACTCGTTTAGACGTTCGGCTTCATTCGCCTCGGTTCGGGGCTGAGGGTTCGCGCACGTGCGTGCGCTCCTACCCACCCCAGCCGGATGCACCCCCCCACCCAGCCGGATGCCCCCCGCCGGATGCGCCGTCATGGCGTTCCCGGCGGGTCAGGTGGCGCGGGAAAACCTATCGGCGGGCATCGAGGCCAGGTCGCCGATGGCGTCGATCGTGATATCCGGCGGAGTGGCTTCGAGGTCGGCGCCAGCGGCCGCCGCGTAGTGGCCCTGCCTGACGAAGACGGTGGTGACCTTGTCGCCCATGAGCTTCTTCATTGCCACGAGGATGCGCGGCTTGTCGTCGACCATGACGTAATGGTCGGCCGGGTAGCGACGTTGCATGTCGTCGAGCATGTCCTCCTTGTGCACGTAGATCAGTACGTCGCCGCGGAAGGCGTCCCACAGGCCGGCGCGGCGAATCTTGCGCGGCTGGAACACCGTGTCGCCGTCGGACATGATCACCGGCCGTCCCATCGTGCGTACATGGTCCACGGCCTCCAGCGCGCCGGTGAAACGACGTTCGTCGAACGGGTAATCGAGGAGGAAGAAGGCGAGGTCCATGTACGGCGTGGCGCCGTCGTTGCCGCGCAACCGCTGCAGCGCGCCGAGGTAGTCCGCGTAGCCGACCTGGCTGCGGATCTCCTTGTCGATGGCGTTGTAACGGTCGCGGCCGTCGACACCGACGGCGTGCTCGAGGCGCGCCGCGAGGTCGGCGCCGAAGCGGTCGTTGTCGAGCAGCGTGTTGTCGACGTCGAACAGGAAAACGAGGGAATCGTGGGGCACGGGGCATCCTTAGCGCGGGTACGTCGACCGTTGTACATGGGGCCCGGTCATGCCGATGCGAAGCCCCCGATCGATCATGCCCTGCGCGGCGGCACCAGCGACAGCCGCTTGCCGCCGGCCGCCTTGTTCGGCGCCAGCAGTCGTTCGATCTCGTCGGGCGGCAGCGGTCGCGAATAAAGAAAGCCCTGCCCCTCCTGGCAACCGGCACGCAGCAGGAATTCGTGCTGCGCCTCGGTTTCGATGCCTTCGGCGATGGTATGCAGGTCAAGGCTGCGCGCGATGGCCACCATCGCCTCGGTGATCGCCACATCGTTGCCGTTGTCCGGCAGGCCGGTGACGAATGAACGGTCGATCTTGAGATACGCCACCGCGGGCAGCTTGAGGTAGGCCAGCGACGAATAGCCGGTACCGAAGTCGTCGATGGCCACGCCCACACCCAGGTCGTGCAAGGACTGCATCGAGCGTTCGGTGTCTTCACCCAGGCGCAGGATCGCGCTTTCGGTCAATTCCACCAGCAGGCGCTCCGGCGCGATGCCAGCCGTGCGCAGCGCCTCGCTCACGGCCGGCAGGAAGTCCGGATGACCGAAGGAACTTGCGGACACGTTCACCGCCATGCGCAGCGACGGCAGGTGGGCATCGTTCCAACGCTTCAGTTGCGCACACGCGGCACCCAGCACCCAATGGTCGATCTGGCGGATCAGGCCCAGGCTTTCCGCGATGGGAATGAACTCGTCCGGCGGCACGTTGCCGCGGTCGGGGTGGCGCCAGCGGATAAGGGCTTCCACCGCCACGATGCGTCCGGTTTTCATTTCCACGCTGGGCTGGAACACCAGCACGAATTCCTTGCGCGACAGCGCCTGGCGCAGTTCGGACGCCAGCTTGAGGCGGCGTCGCGCATCGGCGTGCATCTTCGGCGTGTAGAACCGAAGCGCGTTGCGTTCCTCGGTCTTGGCCACGTACATGGCGGCGTCGGCATGCGCGATCAGCGTGACCGCGTCGTTGCCGTCCAGCGGGTAACCGGCGATGCCGATGCTGGCGCTGACGAACAGCTCGTAGTCGCCCAGGTCGAACGGCCGGGCGAGCGCGGCAAGGATCGCCTCGGCCACCGTGAGGGCTTCCTCGCGCGAGCGCAGGTCGGCGAGCAGCACGGTGAACTCGTCGCCGCCGATGCGCCCGGCAACATCGTGCGGCGCGAGCTGGGCGCGGATGCGCTCGGCCACACGCATCAGCAGGGCGTCGCCGGTGGCGTGACTGTAGCTGTCGTTCACCACCTTGAAAGCGTCGAGGTCGACGAACAGCACGGCGACCGCCCCGCGCTGGTGGGCGGCCCGCGTGATGCCCTCGGCGCAGCGCCGTTCGAATTCCGAGCGGGTCACCAGGCCCGTCAACGGGTCGTGGTTGACCATGTGCTGCAGGCGCTGGCGGTCGGCCTTACGCGCGGTGATGTCGGAGACGACGGCCACGTAGTGCTGCGGGCGCCCTTCGCTGTCGCGGATGGTGCTGATGCTGAGCATCTCCGGATAGGTGGTGCCGTCGGCGCGCCGGCTCTCCACCTCGCCCAGCCAGTTGTCGCCGGCCGCGATGTCGTCCCAGAGGCTTTGCGGCAGCGGACGGCCGTCGGGCAGGCTGCGGGTCGCGTCGAAGCGTGTGCGACGCAACGCCTGCAGCGGGATGCCGGTGAGCTTGGTGTGCGCCGCGTTGGCCGTCGTCACCCGCCGGTCGGCATCGGCGATGATGACGCCCTCGGCGATGCTGGCCAGCGCTTCGGAGGCGATCTTGCGCTCCTGCTCCATGGCCACCCGGTCGGAAATGTCCCGCACGATAGCCTGCGATACGTGACGCGAGCCCCACACGACGAGGCTGCTCTGGGTCTCCACCGGCCGCACGCTGCCGTCGCCGTTGCGCAGCGAACCCACGCCGGCATACACCGATCCCTCGACGAACAGGCTGGCCAGCCGGATGCCGATCAGCTCACCCGGCTGGCAACCGGCCCACGCGGCGGCGCGATGGTTGGCGTCCAGGATGCGCCCGGAGGCCTCGTCCACCATGTAGATCGCATCCGCGGCGCTGTCGAACAGCAGGCTGTAGCGTTCCTCGGTCCCGCGGATGCTGGCGAGTATCCGCTGGGCCATGCCCAGCCATAGCAGTGACGCCAGCGCCGCCACACCCAGCACGGTGAAGAACAGCACCCGCCCCAGCCACGAGGCGCCGTTGGCGATATACAGCGAGAAGGCCTTCGCGCGCGGTTCGATGTAGCTGTTGAGCGCACCGATGCGTCGGCGCTCGTCATCCAGGAGCTGCTGTGACGGCACGCCGCCGCTGTAGGCGTGCTCCAGGCGGTTGGCGATCTGGTCGATCTCCGCCAGGCTGCTGTCCACCGAGCGCCACTGGGCGATGGCTTCGCGGACATAGGGCATGCCGTCGAAGTGACGAAAAATGAAGACCATGCCGGGAATGGCCTCGGGGATGACACCGCCCTGGGCGAAACCCTCTTCCACGGCCTCCTTGCTGTAGCGGCCGCTGGCAATGGCGTCGCGGGACCCGCGGTCGGCCATCAGCACGGCGAAGTTGCGGCGGAAGTCGGCCAGATCGCCCGGCCGGCCATGCGCGGCATATTCGTCCAGGTCGATCACCGCCTGTTTCTGCGCCTTGGCCCAAAGACTCTCGCCGTTGAGGAAACCGGCGAGAGTCACCTGGGTCTGCAGGGCAACCCACGTCAACGCGAGAACGAGGCCCACGACGGCCACGAGCGCATAGGCCAGCGGCCTGAGGCGCCTCGACAGCGGTTGGGGGTGAATGGCATCTACACGACGCATCGCTTCCTCGGGTCTCGCACTAACCTGATATTGCGCTATAAGACGCCCAACATGCGAGTTACGCGGCAACCACGTTCGACGTGCGAACCGGGGCCGCGCCATCCATGCAACGGTCGAGCGTGATGCTCATGCCCACGTAACTGCGACGGACACACTCCCTGATGTGCTCGATCCGGTCCACCGGGGGGTTCGATCCCAGCAGGGTACAGACGATCTCGAGCGCTTCCCATGGATGGGTATCGTCATACGCCGCGTGAAGCTGAAGCCAACGCAGGCCGGCTTTACGGCCCGAAATCGGCAGGCTCGCCGCGTAGGCCTGACTGTCGTAGATGATCTGCGACCAGTCCCCGGTCGCCCCTTCCACGGCGTAGTTGGTAGCCGCGATGCCTGCGGCGAGGGAATCGTCCCTGCTGACCTCCTCGCACCAGTTGGCCAGCACCTGGCTGCCCTTGGGCGGCTCGGCCGTCAGGACGTCCTGGCGCGACACGCCGGCGGACTCGGCCCAGTTGAGCCAGTACTCGGCGTGGTTCTGCTCCACGCGGATGTTGCGCACCAGCCAGCGGCGGGCCAGGTCGTCGCCCGGGCTGCGGCCGTACCGCGTCTTGAGCAGGCTGTGCGACATGTAGCCCGGAAACCGCTCGATGACCGGCCACACACCGACCATGAAGTTACGAGTGGTCACCGGATCGAGCGTCGCCGTCTTCATCGCTTCCCACATGTCGTGGCGGACGAGTTGTCGTCGGGCATCCTCGCAAGAGGACACCATGTCCTGGGTCCAGGTGGGGTAGCTGGCGATATCGGTCTGTGGCCCCGTGAGTTCGAAGCGTGCGTTCATAGTGGATCTCCCTAAAGATCTGCTAGCCATGGATGGAAGGTCCGGACAGGCCGGGGTTGACCCGCGGCCCGCCCGTGCCGACCCCCTTGCGGGGCCGGACGATCATTAGGGCACAACCCCGGTTGGGCTTTCCTGCGGGTCGGTGCCTGCCGCCCTGGCGCATCGGTCATGCACACACGGGACGGTTCCCGGTTTATGGTGGGCGCCCTTTCCTTCGTAGGACTCGTCCATGGCAAACCTCCACCGGATTCTCGCGACCGCCATTTCCTGCGGCCTCGCTTCCGCCGCGGCGATGGCCGCGCAGCCCGTGGGCGTCGATCTCAAGGGCATGGACCGTTCGGTGCAGCCCGGCGACGACTTCGACGGCTTCGCCAACGGTAACTGGCGCAAGACCGCGCAGATCCCGGCCGACCGTGCCAGCACCGGCGTGTTCCTCGAGGTGTTCGAGAAGGCCGAGAAACGCAACGCCGAGCTGATCAAGGCCGCGGGCGAAGGCCATCCGGCGGCGGGCAGCAACCAGCGCCTGATCGCCGATTACTACAAGGCGTACATGGACCAGGCGGCGATCGAGAAGGCCGGCCTGGCCCCGCTCAAACCCGCACTGGACGCGATCGACGCGATCGGGGACAAGGCCGCCCTGTCGACCGCCCTGGGCGCGCAGCTGCGCGCCGACGTCGACCCGATCAACGCGACCAACCTCGACACCGGTCACCTGCTCGGCCTGTTCGTCGCCCAGGGCCTCGATGATCCGACGCGCAACATGCCCTACCTGCTGCAGGGCGGCCTGGGCATGCCCAATCGCGACTACTACCTGAAAACCGACAAGGACATGGTCGACACACGGACGAAGTACGCCGCCTACGTCGAGGCGGTGCTGAAGCAGTCCGGCACGCCGGACGCCTCCGCCAAGGCGAAGGCCGTCATGGCCCTGGAGACGAAGATCGCCCAGGCGCAGGAATCCATCGTGGACAGCGAGGACATCCACAAGGCGAACAACCCGTGGCCGCGCACCGCCTTCGCCAGCAAGGCGCCCGGCATCGACTGGAACGCGTATTTCAAGGCGGCCGCGCTCGACGACCAGCCGACCTTCATCGTCTGGCAGCCCGGCACGGTGACGAAGTTCGCCGCGCTGGTCGCCAGTGAGCCGCTGGACACCTGGAAGGCCTGGCTGCGTTTCCACACCATCAACGAGAACGCGTCCGGCCTGCTGCCCAAGGTGTACGACGACCTCGCCTTCGGCTTCTACGGCAAGGTACTCACGGGCACGCCACAGCAGCGCGACCGCTGGAAGCGTGGCATCGGCCGCGTCGACAGCGACCTGGGCGATGCCGTGGGCCAGATCTACGTGAAGCAATACTTCCCGGCGTCGTCGCGCAGCGAAGTGCAGGACATGGTGAAGAACATCCTGAAGGCATTCGATGCGCGTGTCGACACGCTCACCTGGATGTCACCCGCCACCCGACAGAAGGCCAAGGCCAAGATCGCCACCATCAAGGTTGGCGTGGGCTACCCGGACACCTGGCGCGACTACTCGACGCTGGAGATTCGTCCGGATGATGCGCTGGGCAATCACCAGCGCGCCGAACTGGCCGAATACCGCCACCAGGTGGCCAAGCTGGGCAAGCCCGTGGATCGCGACGAATGGTGGATGACACCGCAGACGGTCAACGCGGTGAACCTGCCGCTGCAGAACGCGCTGAACTTCCCGGCAGCCATCCTGGAAGCCCCGTTCTTCGATCCGAAAGCGGACGCCGCATCCAACTACGGATCGATCGGCGCCGTGATCGGGCACGAGATCAGCCACAGCTTCGACAACACCGGCGCCGAGTTCGACGCGCAGGGCCGCCTCGCCAACTGGTGGACCGACGCCGACCAGAAGCACTTCAAGGATGCGGGCCAGCGCCTGGTCGAACAGTTCAACGCCTACGAACCGCTGCCCGGCCTGCACATCAACGGCCAACAGACCCTGGGCGAGAACATCGCCGATCTTTCCGGACTCACCATCGCCTATGCCGCCTACAAGGAAAGCCTCCACGGCAAGCCCGCCCCGGTGATCGACGGCCTGGACGGCGACCAGCGCTTCTTTCTTGCCTTCGCGCAATCGTGGCGCAGCAAGACCCGCGACGCGGCAATGCGCGCCCAGGTGATCGGCGATGGCCACGCACCCGGCGAGTTCCGCGCGCAGACGGTGCGCAACCTCGACCCCTGGTACGACGCGTTCAAGGCGAAGCCCGGGCAGAAGCTGTACCTCGATCCGAAGCAGCGCGTCAAAATCTGGTAAGCAACCGCCGCCGGCGTCCCAACGCGCCGGCGGCGGCACAACGACAACACCCTGCACAACGACAAAGCCCTGGGCAACGACGACGTCCTGAACAACGACGACGCCATGTAGGAGCGCGCGCATGCGCGCGACATGTGTTCGCGACAGCCCCGGAGCTGGCGCGCCACCCCGATGGTCACGGCGAAACGATGTCGCGCGCAAGCGCGCGCTCCTACAGCGTTCGAGGCCTACGAGTGAGGCGGCGTTCCAGGGCTTGCAGCGCACCGTCCAGGGTCAGTGCCAGTGCACCGACCAGCAAGGCGCCCTGGATAACGTAAGCGGTGTTGTTGCCGACCAGGCCCTCGACGATGGGCGAGCCCAGCGTCGTGGCACCGACGGTCGAACCGATGGTCGCCGTGCCCACGCCGACGATGGCCGACAGACGTACGCCGGCCATGATCGGCCCCACGGCCAGCGGCAGTTCGATCTCCCGCAGGCGCCGCCAGCGGCCGTAGCCCATGCCGTCGGCGGCATGCAGCGCAGCCGCGGGTACATTGTCCAGCCCCGCGACGGTCTGTCCGAGCACCGGAAGCACGCCGTACAACGCCAGGGCCAGCAAGGTCGGCGCCGCGCCGAAACCGAGCAGCGGTACGGCGATGGCCAACACCGCCACCGGTGGAAACGTCTGCCCGATCACCGCCACCGCACGCACCGTGGGCAGCAGCGACCGGCCGACCGGACGCGTCACCAGCACACCGAGGGACAGCCCGGCGATCGTCGCGACCGCGGTGGCAACGAGCACCAGCCCCAGGTGGGACAGGGTCAGCATGGCGAACGACGTACGCACGTAGACCGGATGACTCAGCGCCGGCCATCCCGCATGGAACACCGGTGCCGCGTGCGGCAGCACCAGCACCAACGCCAGCAGGACCACGGCGGGCAGCAGCCCCCTCATGCAGGCGGCGCCACGAGGTCGCCCAGGCGGACCACGCCCACCCGGCGGCCGCCCTCGTCCACCGGCAGGCAGTCACGCCCCTGCGCAAGCATGGCCGCCAGCACGTCCTGCAGCGACGTGTCGATATCCAGCGGGTCACCGTCCACGGACTCACCGCCGCGCAGCACCTCGCGCACCGACCGCACGGCCAGCTCACGCAGGCGCACCCGCGCACCGCCGACGAACGTGCGCACGCGATCGTCCGCCGGCTCGCGGATCAGTTGCAACGGCGTGCCCACCTGGGCCAGCCTGCCCTCCAGCATCAGGCCGATCCGGTCGCCGAGGCCGAACGCCTCGTCCATGTCGTGCGTGACGAACAGCAACGTGGTGCCGCTGTCGCGCTGTATCGCCTTGAGGCTGCGTTGCAGGGATTCGCGCGTGAGCGGATCCAGTGCGCCGAACGGCTCGTCCATCAGCACGACCGGGGGGCGGGCGGCCAGGGCGCGCGCCACGCCGACACGCTGTTGCTGCCCACCGGACAGCGTATCGGGATAACGATCCACCATGCCGGGCTCGTCCAGGTGCAGCAGGTCGATCAGTTCGCCAACGCGGGCACGTATGTCGGCATCGCTCCAACCGAGCAGGCGCGGCACCGTGGCGATGTTTTCGCCCACGGTGCGATGGGGAAACAGGCCGACCGACTGGATGGCGTAACCGATGCCCCGGCGCAGCGTTTCCGCATCGACCGTCGCGACATCCTTGCCGTCCACACGCACCCTGCCCGCGTCCACCCGTTCCAGCCGGTTGACGGTGCGCAGCAGCGTGGACTTGCCCGAACCCGATGGCCCGACCAGGACGAAGAACTCGCCCGCTTCGATACGCAGCGAGAGATCGTCGATGACGACCTGCGTACCGTACGACGTGCGAACGTGCTCGAACTCGATCATGCAGGGCGCTCCGTCAGCACGAGCAACGATTGGAAGAAAAGATCGACCGCCAGCGCCAGTGCGATGATGGTCAGCGTACCCAGCAGCACCATGTCCGTCGCACCCTGGCCGATGCCGAGGAAAACGAACCGGCCCAGCCCACCCGCGCCGATCAGGGCGGCAACCGCCGCCAGCCCCACCGTCTGCACCGCCACGATGCGCAAGCCGGCCAGCAGCACAGGCCAGCCCAGCGGCAATTGCACGCGCAGCAGCACCTGCAGCCGGGTCATGCCCAGGCCGCGCGCCGCCTCGCGCGTGTCCGCCGCCGTGGCATCCAGCCCGGCCACGGTGTAGCGGACCACCGGCAACAGCGCATACAGCACCAGCGCGAACACCGCCGGTGCGGCCCCCGTGCCACCGAAACCCAGCGCACCCAGCGCGGGCCACCTGCCGGCCAGCCACGCGAACGGCCCGATCAACAAGGCGAACAAGGCCAGTGAGGGCACCGTCTGCAGGAACGCCAGCACGCCGACCAGCGCCCCGTCGGTACGCCGCGTTCGCCATGCCCACCAGCCCAGCGGCGCACCGATCGGCAGCGCTATCGCCAGCGTGGCGGCCGCGAGCAGCACATGCGTCAGCAGTGCTTCGGCGAACGGCGCGCGTTGCGCCGCGTATTCGCGCAGCAACGCCAGGCTATCGAACGTCCCGGCCATCGCCATACCGGCCAGTGCCACCGGCACGCCGACCCACGCAAGCACTCGCACCGGCCGGGACATCGCGGCCAGCCGGTCCAGCAGCAGCAAGGTCGCCGCGAGCCACATCACCCAGAACCCGGTGCCCAGCTGGATACGCGTGCCGGTCGCGGCGCCCTCCAGCAGGGCCCGCGCGTCCATGCCGGCCAGCAGCGGCAAGCCGACCACGCCGGCCCACGCCAATACCGCGGTGATGAACGTGCGCCCCGGCACGCGCACCGTGCCCAACGCGCCCGCCAGGAGCCATACCGCCGCCAGCGCCCACACGTGCGGACTGGCCGCGGGACCGCTGAGAAGGCGGTTCGGCGCGACATGCAGGAAGTCGGCGAACACGGCGGCAAGCGCTCCCGCTCCCGTCAGCACGATCACCGGCAACGCCGCACCCCGCACCGTCACAACAGGCCCTGCGTGCGCAGGTAATCCGCCGCCACGGCCGATGCCTGCTCGCCACCGATCTGCGTGCGCGCGTTGAGCCGGCGCAACACCTCGACGGTCAGCGGCCTGAATGCGGCTTCCAGGGAAGCTCGCATGGCCGGGTAGCGCCGTAGCGTCTCGTCGCGCACCACAGCGGCTGGCTGATAGACCATTTCCACATGCTTCGGATCGTCGAGCACGACCAGTCCGGTGACGGCCAGTGCGCCGTCCGTGGAATAGACCATGCTGGCATTGACGCCGGAGGTTCCTTCGGCCGCGGCCTTGATCGTGGCGGACGTGTCGCCGCCGGCCAGTACCAGCAACTGGTCGCCACGCAGCGTGAATCCATACGCCGACTGGAACGCCGGCAAAGCGGCATCGCTTTCCACGAACTCGGCCGATCCGGCAAGGTAGACATCGCCACCCCCACGCACCCAGCGCGAGAAGTCGTCGAGCGTGCGCAGCCCGCGGGTATGGGCAAGGTCGGCGCGCACGCCGATCGCCCAGTGATTGTCGGCCGGCGCGGGGCGCAGCCAGACCAGCCGGTTCGCCGCCGCATCCAGCGATGCGGCAAGGGCCCACGCCTGCGCCGCGTCACGAAAGGCCGGGTCGCTTTCCCGATGGAAGAAGAAGGCGGCGTTTCCGGTGTATTCAGGATAGACGTCCAGATCGCCATTGAGCAGGGCCCGGCGCACGATCGAGGTGGGACCCAGCTGCGTACGATCGATTACGGGAATGCCCGCATGGCGCAGCACCTGCAGCACGATCTGGCCAAGCACCGCGCCTTCGTTGTCCGCCTTGGAACCCACCCGCACGGGCGGCTGTGCCTGTGCCTGCACCGCGAAAACAGCCGCGAAGGCCATCGCGCCCCACAGCAACGGCGACAGCCACGAGCCGCGGCGGAGACGCATGCTCAGCGACCCAGCACGTCGACGAAGCCGCGCTTGAGCGCATCGTCGATCGGCGTTGCCGCCACGCTCGCCGGCAGCGCCGCGTAGCGGGACTCGAACGCGGCCACCGCCACCATGAAGCGATCGCCACGCCCGGCCTCGTCACCCTGCTCCACCGCATAGGCGAGTACGCGAGACGCCTGGCTGGCAAGGTCCACCTCGTCGGGCAGCGCGGAGATGTCGCCCCATACCTGCTTGAGGTAGAGCACCGCGTCGGCCGCACGGCGCATGCGTCGCAGCAGACCCGACGGCGGCACATGCGCCGGACGGACATGAGCGATGACCTCGTGCGCCTCGTCCATGCTCACCGGGCCGAGATCGATCCGGATGCACAACCATGCCGTGTCGAACAACCACGTGCCCTGCTTCGGCTGCGCGCTGTACGGCAGCACGCGCCCGTCCACTTCCACGCTGTCCGGCATGCCCGCATCGAGGAACTGCACGATGTACGAGCGAACCGGATGCTTGCCTGGGAAGTCGCCTTCGCTGCGGGCGATGTGCAACCGGTGCGAGGTGGCATCCTTGCGGCTTTGCACGCGGATACGCGAGCACTCGCCACGCCGGTAGCCCTGGCTCTCGCCATCGTCGTCGTAAAGTTCGGCGTGACCCTCGGCGCCCGGAAACACCTGCAGGATCAGCTCGTCCGGCACATTGGCCAGGTCGCGCATGCCTTCCGGGTAAAGCGGAACGACGCTGCCGTGACGCACGAACACCGGCGTTTCCTCCAGGGTGTAGCACTGCGCCAGCACACGGCCACCCTCGAACACGTCGGCACCATCGCGGCTGTACCACCGACCCGGCGGCAGCCAGACCGGAAACGGCGCGGTGCCGTCGGCGCCCACGGGCACCGTCACCGGCGCCACCAGCAGGTCGTTGCCGAACATGTATTGCGAGGGGTGGGTGTACGCTTCGTCGTGCTCGGGCCAGTGGTAATACATGGGCCGCACGATGGACAGGCCGGTCTCGTAGGCCTGCCGCGCGGCGGCATAGATATACGGCGCCAGCTGGTAGCGCAGGCGGATGGCCGCGAAGATGGCATCGCCATAGGGCGGCCCGAAATGCCAGGGCTCCTTGTGCAGGCTGGCCTCCTTGGCCGAATGCGTGCGCAGCACCGGACTGAACACGCCCAACTGCATCCAGCGCGCGTAGAGCTCCGGCTCCAGGTGCCGCTCCGGGCGCGGGATGTGCTTGTGGAAGGTATGCCCGCCGATGTCGTGGCTCCAGTACCCATACAGCACGTTGGACGCCATGGCGGTGAAGTGCGGCTGGTAGGCCAGTGAGGTCCAGGAGATCACGCTGTCGCCGGAGAACCCGATCGGATAACGATGATTACCGAGGCCGCCCCAGCGATGGTAGATCAGACCGCGCCGGTCGCCCTCGCGCTGCATCTGGGTAAAGAACACGTGGTTGAGCCACCAGGTGTTGGACAGTCCCGGATGGGCTTTCGACTCGGGCCACTGCTGCCAGTCGAGCCACCAGAAGTCGACACCCTCGTGCTCCAGCGGATGGAGCACCGTGTCGAACAGGGCGCGCATGTACGAACGCGACGTGCCCTCGAAGGGGATGGGCGCCTGCGTGGAGGTATCCCACGACAGCGCATCGGCCATCGCCTGGTACTTTTCCTCGTGGGGCATGACACCCGAGGCGGGGTGCAGGTTGAGCGTCACGCGCAGCTTCTGGCCATGCGCCCACTGCATGAACGCGACCGGGTCCGGAAACAGGCTGCGGTTGAACGTGTAGCCGGTCCAGCCCGACTGTTCGCCGAAGACATCCTTTTCCTCGTGTCCCGGGCGCAACGACAGCCCGGGCGTGGTGTGCCAGTCCATGTCCAGAACCAGCACGTCCAGGGGAATGCGTTCCTTGACGAAGCGCGCACCCAGCGTACGCAGTTCCTGGTCCGAATAATTCCAGTAGCGCGACCACCAGTAGCCGAACACGAACCGTGGCGGCATCGGCTGCGGCCCGGCGATCGCCGCGAAATCGGCCAGGGCCGCCGTGTAGTCGTGCCCGTACCCGAAGAAATACAGATCCTGGCGCTCGCCGGACGGACGCGCCGTCACCCAGTCGTCGTCGTCCAGACCGAAGCTTTCGGTATCGTCGACCACATGCCAACCATCGCGGGCGATCAGACCCTGTTCCAGCGGCAGCGTGCTGCCGTCCTGCCAGGTGTCGCCGTCGTAACGGTCCAGCGTGCGGTACGTGCCACCCAGGTTGGCGGTCTGCACGTCGCCCGGATGCCAGACGATGTCCGCGTCGTCTTTCCCATGCAGGCGTATCGAGAGATTGCCGGCCTGGAAACGCCCGCCGGCCTTGTCGTAGCGCAGGCTGAGGCGATCGGTGTCGATCTGCAGAGACGTGTCGTCCTCGGTCACCCGAAACGCCGGCACATCGAGGTCACGGTGCACGACCACCTGCGTACGGCCATCGCGGAACCGACCCTCCTCGCTCCATTCCAGCCGCAGCAACCGCGGCGTAAGCACGGTGAAACGGACATGGCCCCGCGTCACGACCGCCGCAGGCCTGGCGGCTGCGCCGAACGAGGACGGCTTGTCTTTTTTCGCTTCCATGGGCGGATGAACCTTTCATCGAACCGGAAGGCCACGATTATGACGCGTCGCCGCATGGACCCGGTGAATGAACGGAGTCGACGAGGTCTTGTCGCTTCGTGCACTTACGACAAGGCACTGTCGGCCCTCGTCCAACCCACCTGGAGCATAAAACCATGAACGAAGACCAGATCCGCGGCGCCGCCAACACCGTCGGCGGCCGTGTGCAGCGTGCCGCCGGCGCCCTCGTGGGCGATCACGGCATGGAAGGCGAAGGCGCCATCCGTGAGACGGCCGGCCGCGTCCAGGCCAAGGCCGGCGAAGCCGTCGACACCGTCCGTGACGCGGTTGCCCACCGCCCGCTCGGCGCGATCCTGAGCGGCTTCGGCGTCGGCATCCTCGTCGGCATGCTGCTCGCACGCCGCGACTGATCTTCCGTCAGGTTTGTGCGAAAACGGCCGCGCGGGCGGCGGGGAGTTGCTCCCTGTCGCCTGCGCGGCTTTTTTCGTTTTTGCGGGTGGATTTAGAGGCTCGCCTTCGGCATCGTGTTGGGCCTTGGGCCGTGGGCCGTGGAGCAAGAGCCGGCGGGTGCCACCCTCGGGGCCACGCCTGCGGCGACCCGCTAGGGAGGGCCGCTCCGCGGCCGTTTGTATATTCCCCTACGGGGCGGGTCGGGCTTCGAACGGGGGTTTTCGACTCGACATCCCTGTCTCGCGAAAACGGCCGGCCGTCCGGGCCGGCCCCGCTTCGCGGCCTTTTCCGTTCGAATCCCTCGCCTGCGGCTACCGGCCCCGAGGGTGGCACCCGCCGGCTCTTTCCAACTGTAAGGTTGCGTGTGGGGAGAGCGAAGAGCGGGGTTTCGCTTCGTTGCTGGGAACGCTCGCTTGCCTGGTGTGCATGGCATCGGTCGCCTTAGGTACGTCGAGGGTTCGCGCACGTGCGTGCGCTCCTACCCCCAGCCGGCAGATCAGGCGTTGGATATGCCACAACCTGCCCTACACCTGCGACCTACCTACCCTTGGGGTAGGAGCCCACGATGTGGGCGAAAAGCCAACAAAGCGGCGACGCCATACCCCGCACGTCTGCGACCGCCCGCGTCACAACCCACCTCAGTCTTGGGAAGAGCCGGCGGGTAGCCCCCTCGGGGCCGGTAGCCGCAGGCGAGGGATTCGAACGGACAAGGCCCGAAGGGGGCCGGCCTGGACGGCCGGCCATTTTCGCTGAGCCATGGATGGCGAATCGAAAATCCCCGGTCGAAGCCCGACCCGGGCCCGAAGGGCAATAAGAATACGGCCGCGCCAGCGGCCCTTCCTTAGCGGGTCGCCGCAGGCGTGGCCCCGAGGGGGCTACCCGCCGGCTCTTGCTCCACGCCACACGGCACACGGCACACGGCACACGGCACACGGCACACGAAGACCTTACCGCGAGAAGATGTCGCGCACATCGTGCGCTCCTACAAGCACGTGGTACATCGTGCGGCGTGCGCCAAGGCTGGATCAGCCTGCCTCGCAGCGATTGCGGCCTGCGCGTTTTGCCGAATATAGGGCCCGGTCGGCGCGTTCGAACACCTCGGTGGACGTGTCGTTCAGGCCGAAGCAGGCGACGCCGCCGGACATGGTCACGGTGACCGGCTTGCCGCTGGCATGGAACGCGAGCGAGGCCACGAGGGCGCACAGCCCCTGGGCCGACTGGAGTGCGGCATCGCGCTCGCTGCCGCTGAATACCACGACGAATTCCTCGCCGCCGTAACGCGCCACGAACGTCGCATCCGCGAGCTCGCGGGTCAGCGTCTGGCCAACGATGCGCAGCACGGCGTCGCCCGCGGCGTGGCCGAGGCTGTCGTTGATCGTCTTGAAATGGTCGATGTCGAGCGCCGCTAGGCAGAGCGACGTGCCCGTTTCACGCATCCGCGCCTGGGCCGCTTCGATGTGACGCTCGTAGGCCAGCCGGTTGGGCAGGCCGGTGAGCAGGTCGGTCAGCGCTAGCGCGTGTTCGCGGCGCAACGAATCCTGCAGCGAGCTTGCCTGGGTTTCCAGCTCTTCGACACGGTCGCGCATGCGCTCCGCGCGATCGCGGTAGGCGGCCATGCGGGCGTCCTCGCGTTCGCGGTACTCGCGGAAGTGCGTGTCGATCAGCGACAGGCGCGCGTTCACCTCCGCCTGCAGGGCGCCCAGATCTGTCGCGGTGAGGGTGCTTTCGCCGAGCGCGCGCATTTCCTCGCGCACCGTGGCATCCAGTTCGCGGCCACCCGCGGCGGCCTCGCCGTAGGCCAGTTCGGCGGCGAGGTAACGGGTCATGTCGCCTAGGCGTGCGCTGACCGCAGCCAGCAGGTCCTGCAGACGGGCGATATCCGTACGCAGCGACGCCACCACCTTGCCGTCTTCCTGCAGGGCTGGCGGTGCTGGGGCCTCGACCGCCGCGACGGAGACAGGGGGCGCGGCCGGGGCGTCGTCGTTCACCGCGGGCGGCAGGCGATCCAGCCCCGCCACGGCTTCCGACAAGGACTCCAGCAGGGTATCCAGCAGGGCGGGCTGGGGGGAATCGCGCAGCGCCTCGTTCAGCCGGTCGAGCAGGCTGTCGATATCGCTGCCCTGGCCACGGGCGAGGGCAGCCAGGCGCACGGCGAGGCGGCGCAGGCCCTCTTCCAGGTCACGGAAATCGCGCTCGTCGCGCTCCATCCTCTCCAGTGCGAGGTGGTATTTACGCTCCCAGATGTCCTGTTCCACACCCGTACCCATGATCCGGCGTCAGCCCCTTGGTGCCATGGAAGCATATCGGCAGGCCGGCGTGGGACTTGATCCCGACCCGTCGGGCCCGCCGACGGTCGTGCCGCGGATCGCGTAAAATCGCGCCATGCGCATCGGCCCTTACTCTATCGCGCCCCATGTGGTGCTCGCGCCCATGGCGGGCGTGACCGACAAACCGTTCCGGCTCCTGTGCAAGCGCATGGGCGCCGGCCTGGCCGTGTCCGAGATGACCGCGTCCGATCCGCGCCTGTGGAACACCCTCAAATCGCTGCGCCGGATGGACCACGAGGGCGAGCCGGAGCCGGTCAGCGTGCAGATCGCCGGCTACGACCCCGGCATGCTGGCCGAGGCCGCGAAGTACAACGCCGACAACGGCGCCCAGCTGGTCGATATCAACATGGGTTGCCCGGCCAAGAAGGTCTGCAACGTGTGGTCGGGTTCTGCCCTGCTCCAGGACGAGCCCCTGGTGGCGCGCATCCTGCACGCCGTGGTCCGTGCCGTGGACGTGCCGGTCACCCTGAAGATCCGCACCGGCTGGGACCGGGAACACCGCAACGCGCTGACCATCGCGCGCATCGCCGAGGACGCCGGTATCGCGGCGCTGGCCGTGCACGGACGCACGCGTGCCGACAAGTACGAAGGCGAGGCCGAATACGCCACCATCGCCGCCGTCAAGGCGGCGGTTGGCATTCCGGTCATGGCCAACGGCGACATCACCTCGCCGGAGAAGGCGCGGCAGGTGCTGGCCGCCACCGGCGCGGACGCCATCATGGTGGGTCGCGGCGCGCAGGGCCGGCCGTGGATCTTCCGCGAGATCGCTCACCATCTGGAGACCGGCGGTTTTCTTGCCGAGCCGTCACCTGCCGAGGTGCGCGACATCCTCGCCGGCCATCTCGAACAGCTTTATGCGTTCTACGGCGAACGGATGGGCGTGCGCATCGCCCGCAAGCACCTGGGCTGGTACGCGAAGGACCGCCCGGAAAATGCCGCCTTCCGCCACGTGGTCAACCAGGCGGAGGATGCCGCGTCGCAGCTGCGGCTCATGCGCGAGTATTTCGATGCACTGGCCGCCGGCGTTTCGCTGGCGGCGTAACCCGAGCGTCGGCCTTACACGGCCCGTTGCTGCAACGGGGTATCCGGGGAGATGACCGCCTGGCGCAATCCCTCCGGCAGACCGGCATCGCCATAACGCTCGACATAACGGGCCAGGGTGTCCGCGAAGCCGTCGTCCGAGGCCCAGCTGACCTGGTCCACGGCAGACCGCTGGCCGTGTACGTGGTTCAGCAGGTCGACGCATTCCTGGCGATAACCCAGGTCCAGGAAACGGGCCGCCGCGCGGGAGCATTCCACCAGCGGCGCCGCGGCAAAACCGCCCGTGCCGGGATGTTCACCCACGATGCCGCCGCCGGGCACGCAGCACAGCTTGAGCGCCAGCACCTCGCGCAGCCGCTCCTCGAAGTCGGGACCCTTGTAACGGCAGCGGTCGCTCCACCAGGTCCAGTAATGGATGGTGTCGCCCAGGCCATGCAAGGTATCCGCGATCAGGGCGGCACCGCCGTCCACCGGTGCGGCGGCCAGCACGATGGCCATGCTTTCGCCGGCGGCAAGCCGCACGTGCGTCACCGCCAGTTCGTCGGCGAAGTCCATCGGCCGCGAACACGCCACGTACCAGCCGTCCACGGTGCGCGCTTCCAAGGCGGGCGCGGCGTCCACCGCGACAGCGCACACAAGCCCAAACGCCACCTCGCCTTCCGTGCAGCTCACCAGGCGAACGAAACGCCCCGCCGGTACCGACTCGCCCTGTCCCGGGCGGCCTTCGGCCAGCGGCATGAAGTCCACCACGCGCACCTCGCCCGTCGCCATGCGTCCGGCGGTTTCGAGCACCTGGGTGCCGGGCACGTACGCGGCCGTCCACTCGACCGGGGCGTCCGTGTGCAGCGCCAGCAGGGCACGGTCGGGGTGCGACGGCTGCAAGGGACCCCGCGCACGGTCGAGGGCCAGACAGGTGATCGATGCATCGTCGCCCACGCGGCCGAAGCCGCGGAGATCGCCGATGGGAAGTCCACGCGGCGCGGGCGCACCATCGTGCAGCACGGTTGCGAGCGGTTGGGCTGGCACGTTCGATTCTTCCTGGCGACGGGGAGGGGCGCCGAGCGGCGCGGAGGTTGGGGCAGCACCCGGCAAGACCGCGTGAATGCCGTCGGTCGCGGTTCAATTTCCTCGCCGATGCAGGCGCGTAGAATGGCGCCAGGCGGGTCAACCTGAGGCACAGGCATGAGCGAGAAAGACATTCCCGGCATCGAGCCCTACGACGGCGCGGCAGGCGGCTGGGGCGCGCTCGGCGCGGTCGCCCGCGCGCTCAGCGGCCAGATGGCCCTTGCCCGCGAGTCCATTGCGCTGCATAAGGTCAACCAGCCCAAGGGCTTCGATTGCCCCGGTTGCGCCTGGCCCGATCCGAAGGAAACCTCCTCGTTCGAGTTCTGCGAGAACGGCGCCAAGGCGGTGTCGTGGGAAGCCACGGCAAAACGGGTCAAGCCGGAGTTCTTCGCGGCCAATACCGTCGCCGACCTGTGGAACCTGACCGACTATGCCCTGGAGGGCCTGGGCCGGCTGACCCATCCCCTGGCCTACGACGCCGACACCGACACGTATCGCCCGATCGCCTGGGACGACGCGTTCGCGCGCATCGGCGCCGCCCTGCGCGCGCTGCCCTCGCCGGACATGGCCGAGTTCTACACGTCGGGGCGCGCCTCCAACGAGGCGGCGTTCCTTTACCAGCTGTTCGTTCGCGAATACGGCACGAACAATTTCCCCGACTGCTCCAACATGTGCCACGAGGCCACCAGCGTGGGCCTGCCGGAGTCGCTGGGCTCGGGCAAGGGCACGGTGACACTCGAGGATTTCGATCACTGCGACGCGATTTTCTGCATCGGCCACAACCCGGGCACCAACCACCCGCGCATGCTTTCGACCTTGCGCGAGGCATCGCTGCGCGGCGTGCCCATCGTCGTGCTCAACCCACTGCCCGAGCGGGGCCTGGAACGTTTCACTTCGCCGCAGCACCCGGTGGAGATGCTCACCAACAGCGCCGTACGCATCGCCTCCACCTATTACAAGCTGAAGATCGGCGGCGACGTGGCGGTGCTCAAGGGCATGATGAAGTACCTGCTCGTCGAAGACGCCAGAGCCCTCGCCGAGGGCATGCCGGGCGTGATCGACCGGGATTTCATCGCCGCGAATACCACCGGTTTCGAGGCACTGGTCGCCGACATCGAGGCGACCGACTGGACGGCCATCGAACGCACCTCCGGCCTGACGCGCGCGGAGGTCGAGCACGCGGCATCCATCTACGCCCGGGCGTCGAAGGTGATCGTCTGCTACGGCATGGGCATCACCCAGCACGCGCACGGCACCGAGAACGTCCAGCAGATCGCCAACCTGTTGCTGATGCGCGGCAACATCGGCCGCGAAGGCGCCGGCATCTGCCCGCTGCGCGGCCACAGCAACGTGCAGGGCGACCGCACGGTGGGCA
Source organism: Luteibacter sp. PvP120 (assembly GCF_054055715.1). Lineage (NCBI taxonomy): Bacteria > Pseudomonadati > Pseudomonadota > Gammaproteobacteria > Lysobacterales > Rhodanobacteraceae > Luteibacter > Luteibacter sp. PvP120. The sequence goes on from NZ_JBSRXP010000002.1 coordinate 41,559, forward strand.
TCACCGAGAAGCCGAACGCTGCGCTCAACGAGGGCCTTCGCGCCACCTATGGCTTCGAGCCACCGGTCGCGCACGGACACGATGCCGTCGCCGCAGTGATCGCCATACGCGAAGGCCGCTCGAAGGCGCTGGTGGCGCTGGGCGGCAACCTGGCCGTGGCCATGCCCGACACCGAGGAAACCTTCGCCGCCATGCGCGGCCTCGACCTTGCCGTGCACATCGCCACCAAGCTCAACCGCTCGCACCTGATCCTGGCCCGTCAGTCGTTCATCCTGCCCTGCCTGGGCCGCACCGAACTGGACGAGCAGGCCACCGGGCCGCAGGCGGTCACGGTGGAGGATTCCATGTCGATGGTGCATGCGTCCGCCGGCACGCTGAAACCCGCGTCGGAACACCTGCGCTCCGAGCCGTGGATCGTCGGCGGGATCGCCAAGGCCACCCTGCCCGCCACGCGGGTGAACTGGGACCGCCTGGTCGGCGATTACAACCTGATCCGCGACGACATCGAGAAGGTGTTTCCCATCTTCCGCGACTTCAACCGGCGGGTCGGTGCACCCGGCGGTTTCCGCCTGCGCGTCGCCGCCAGCGAGCGCGCCTGGGACACGCCGGACGGCCGCGCGCATTTCCTCCTTGCACGCGGGCTGGACGAGGATGCGCCGCTGGCCGAGGGCGACCTGATGCTCACCACCATCCGCTCGCACGACCAGTACAACACCACCATCTACGGCCTTAACGATCGCTACCGCGGCGTGACCGGTCGGCGTGACGTCATCTTCCTGCACGCCGACGACCTCGCCGCGCGCGGGCTGAAACACGGCGATCGCATCGACGTGTTCGCCACGGGCGCCAACGTGGCCGACGGCAAGGCACGTGCCGTGCGCGGGTTCACGGCAGTGGCCTTCGACATCGCGCCGGGCTCCGTGGCCATGTATTACCCCGAGGGCAACGCACTGATCGCCCTGGAAAGCCACGATCGACGCTCCGGCACGCCGGCTTACAAATCGGTGCCCGTGCGCATCGAGCGCGCGGTGACGCATGCCGTTGCCTGATCGCCCGCCGGCAGCGGGATGGGTGACGCGGCCCGTGCTGCGCTTCGAGCGCGGCGTGGCCACCCAGGACGACGACAGACTGGCCGAGGAAGTGCCGGTGGCGATGCATGTGGACGGCGAACCGTTCGCGGTCATGATGGCCACGCCGCACGACCTCGAGGATTTCGCCCGCGGTTTCGCCCTGACCGAAGGCAAGGTGGCGTCGATCGACGAGATCACGTCGATCGACATCCACGACGTACTCGAGGGCGTCACGGTGGACGTGCGCACCGTGGACCATGCGCGGCGCGAGCGACCTGTCGAACCGGCATCACGCACCCTGCCCGGGCGCAGCGGCTGCGGCATCTGCGGCAGCCGCGAACTGGAAGACGTGGTTCGTCATCCGGCGCCGGTCGGCACGGGGCCGTCGATCACGCCCGCCGCCATCGAGCACGCCCTGGACTCCCTGCGCGGGTCGCAACCCATCAACGCGTTCACCGGGTCCGTGCATGCGGCGGCCTGGGCCTTGCCGGACGGCACCCTGCTGAGCGTGCGCGAGGACGTCGGCAGGCACAACGCACTGGACAAACTGATCGGCGCACTGCTGGCCGCGCGCATCGACACCGACCACGGCTTCGTGGTGCTGACCAGCCGCGCCAGTTACGAGATGGTGACCAAGGCGGCCGTCGCGCGTATCGCGGTGGTAGTGGCTATCTCGGCTCCTACCGCGCTGGCGGTGCACCTGGCCGCCGACTGCGGCGTGACCCTGGTGGGCTTTGCGCGACCGGGACGTTTCAACGTCTATACGCGACCGCAGCGGGTGCTTTAGCGGGCTGGATCAACCGCGCCGCCGACGCAGGCTGTCCTTCACGTCGACATCGAATCGCACCGTGGTGGCCACGGTCTCATGACCGGGTAGTTCGAACACCAGGCCGTCCTTGCTCGGCAGCCGCGCATGCAGTTCCTGCAACGCCTTGCGCGGCACTTCCATCCGCCACTCGTGAGCATCGCCGGACAGCACGCATGCCGTGCCATCGGTGGCATCCACCGCGTAGCGCATCGTGAACACCGTGCCGAACGCCGTCGAGCCCAGCAAGGCGACGTCTTCCAGCAGGACAGCCAGCTCGTCCTCGTCGACGCGCACGCGGATGGTGTGGTTCTCCAGCTGCACTCTCATGCCGTCGCCTCGCGCCATTGATCGGGTGTGTTGCAGTTGACCAGTCGCGGCGTCACCGCGTTGTCGAGCGGCAGCGCGGCGACGCCCAGCCGCGACTGCAAGGCCGCGACCGAACACGCCCGCCCGGGTCGGGTCATCAGCTCCGCAAGCGCCGTGCGTGACATCGCATCCAGGCGCAGGCGCATCGGCAGGGGGTGGCCTTGCCAGCAACTCGTGGCATGGGTGCCTGCCGACGCCAGCAAGGGCGCGAGCAGGGACTCGCCCAGGTGCGGCATGTCCACGGGCACCACGAGCAATTCGCCGTTAGGCAGATGGTCGACCACGCTGGCGATACCGCCGACGGGGCCGCTGCGAGGCCAGCGGTCGGGGATGCCACCAGGCCGATCGCCGCTGACCGTGACGATGGCCGCGCCGGCGGCGTGCAGTGCAAGGATCGCTCGCTGCAACAGCGTGGCACCGTCGATCACCAGTGCGGCCTTGTCACGCCCCATGCGCGAGGACAGTCCGCCGGCAAGCACCAGGCCGAGGATCATCGGGCGTCCGCCGGGTCGAGGGGCCACGCATCCACCCTTCCGTTGAACGCATCCGCCGCGGACAACCATGTGTCCGCCTGCGTATACGGCACGATGCGGTAGGCGGCCTGAGCCGGCATGACGCATACCCTCGTTTCGCCATCGATGTCATCGATGAATCGACCGAGGGCGAAGTGATGCAGGCCCTCGCGCAAGCTGACGCCTTCCGCGACGCGCACGCGCTGCGGGCGTTCGGGAGGCAAGCCCGCCAGCGCGCGTAGCACCGGCGCCACGAAGAAGCGATAGCCGACCGCGACGGCCATGGGGTTGCCCGGCAGGCCCAGCACCAGCGGGCCGGCGTCGAAGCGTGCGGCGAGCAAGGGCTTGCCCGGCCGCATCGCCACCTTGTGGAACAGGGTATGCGCGCCGAGTGCCGAAAGCGTGGTGGGAACGAAGTCGAACCGACCGGCCGACACGGCACCCGTGGTGACGATCAGGTCCACACCGGCCGCAAGAGCGTCGGCGATGGCCTCATGGAAAGCCGTTCCGACATCGGGTACCCGCTGACGGACGACCAGCTCGGCGCCCCAGCGCAACAGGCTGGCGGCGAGAAACGGGCCGTTGGAATCGTGGATGCCACCGGGCGGCAGCGCACCGGCGGGATGCAACTCGCTGCCCGTGGCGATGACGGCCACCCGCGGCCGCCGTACGACATCGACGCCATCGATGCCCAGCGCGGCCAGCAGCATGACGGCCGCCGCATCGATACGCCGGCCGGCGTGCAAGGCGACGCTGCCCGCACGGAGGTCCCCACCGACGGTACGCACGTTCTGGCCCCGCGGTTCGTCCGCAAGAAAATGCACGCGATCGCCGTCGCGTTCACAGCGCTCCAGCGGCACCACGGTGTCGAAGCCTTCCGGCATGCGCGCGCCGGTGGCGATCTCGCAACATTCCGCCTCGGGGTAGGCCAATGCGCCATCGCCCGCGGCATGCATGGCGGCCACGCGGTATCCGGAACCGGCGGCGATGGACGCGCCGGGGGCACGCAACGCGTAGCCATCCATGGCCGCGTTGTCGAACCCGGGTAGCGACAGCGGGCTGACGACATCGGCGGCGAGGACACGCCCCGCCGCCTTGTCGAGCCCTGGATGCTCACTGCTCAGCGTCCTGCACTCGGCGAGCAACCGCATCACGGCATCGGGATAGGCAATCATCCGCCAAGACTAACGGCAGCACGCCCCGCGTGCGACACCTCCTGCGCGGACGCCGGACGGTAGGCGTGGAATGCCACCGTGGCCGAGGCGCGCCCCTGGCTCAGGGACCGCAGTGCCGTGCTGTAGCCATCCAGCCGGGCCAGCGGCACGTCGGCTTCGATCGTCGTGCGCGCCTGCGCCTCCGTGAGCTGGACGATATGCCCGCCGCGACGTTGCAGGTCGCCGAGCACATCGCCGACGGCCGTGCCCGGGGTGGTGACCGATACCCGCATCACCGGCTCCAGCAGCACCGTGCCCGTCGCCTCCAACGCGGCTTTCACCGCCATCTGCGCAGCACGATGGAAAGCGGCCTCGTTCGAGTCCACCGCGTGCGCCTGGCCGTCGAGCACCGTCACGCCGGCACCGACCACGGGGTGGCCACGCGGGCCCTCGAGCAGCGCCGACCGCACGCCCTTCTCCACGGCCGACTGGAAGGCCTTCGGAATGACGCCGCCGGTGCTGCGGTCCTCGAAGCGGTTGCCCGCCTCGCCGGTCGGTGCCAGCGACAGTACGACGCGCGCGTACTGCCCGCTGCCACCGGTCTGCTTGGCCAGCTTGCCTTCGACCGGACCGGAGGCCTTCGCCGGGGTTTCCTGGTAGGCCACGCGCGGGAAACCGGTACGTACCGGCACACCCCATTCGCGGCGAAGGCGCTCGACCGTGACCTCCAGGTGCAGCTCGCCCATACCCCAGACCAGCGTCTCACCGGTATCCGGATCGGTGCCCACGCGAAACGACGGGTCCTCCTGCGCCAGTCGCGCCAGCCCGTTGCCGAGCTTGAGCAGGTCGGCGGAGCGTTCCGGCGACAACCGCCACGACAGCACGGCCGGCTGCGCCTGGATCGTCTCCAGCCTTACCGGGCGATGCGGATCGGCCAGCGTTTCGCCCGTGGCGACGTCTTTCCAGCCGGCGACGGCCACGATGTCGCCCGCTTCGGCGAACTCGACGGCGTCGGTTTCGTCGGCGCGCACGACGGCAAGCCGGCCCACGCGCTGGACGCGATCGGTGCCGCTGCGCCACACCGCATCGCCGACGCGCAGGCATCCGGCATAGATACGAACGAACGCCAGCGGGCCATGCGCCTGATGAACCACCTTGAAGACCAGCGCCGCCAGGGGCGCCTGCGCGTCGGGCAGCACCGCGATGTCACCGTCGTCGGTATGCGCGACCACGGGCGGACGATCCAGCGGCGACGGTAGATAGTCGACCATCGCATCGAGCAACGCCTCGATACCGACGTTGCGGAACGCGGAGCCCGGCAACACCGGCGAACCGAGGCCCGCCAACGTGCCCCGGCGCAACGCCGCGCGCAGTTCGTTCGCCGTGATCGGCTCGTCCGCCAGCCAAAGGGCGGCGAGCGTATCGTCGTGATCGGCCACCGCGGCCACGAGGTCTGCACGCGCAGCCGCATGGACGGCGCGCTCGGCGGCATCCCACGCGTGCACGCCCGCCGCGCCGGTGGCATCGAAGCGCCACGTGCGCTCACCGACCAGGTCGACCAGGCCGGTCATGTGTTCGGCCTCGATGACCGGCCGCGCGACGACCCAAGGGCGGGCGCCCAGCGTGTCCCGCATCTGCGCGACCACGGCGTCGAAGTCCGCCCCCGGGCGATCCATCTTGTTGACGAACGCCATGAGCGGCACGCCATGGCGGCGTGCCTGGTGCCACACCGTTTCCGATTGCGGCTGCACGCCCGCCACGCCGGAAAAGACGGTGACCGCGCCATCGAGCACGCGCAACGAACGTTCCACCTCGATCGCGAAATCGATGTGTCCCGGGGTATCGATAAGGGTAAGCCGATGCGGCTCGCCGCCATCCGGCGTCCACTGCGCGCGCACGGCCGCTGCACCGATCGTGATGCCGCGCTCGCGCTCGAGCTCCATGTGGTCGGTGGTGGTCGCGCCGTCGTGCACCTCACCCGTGCGATGGATCGCGCCGGAGGCGTAAAGCAGGCGCTCGGTGAGCGTGGTCTTGCCTGCGTCCACGTGCGCGATGATGCCAAGGTTGCGCCAGCGGTCGACGGGAATGCGGGTATCGCGGTTGACGGTGTTCATGGGTGACAGTGTCCTGAAGGGATCGCCAGGGGCGTGGACGAGGGGGCAAGCGAGGCACTCCCCGATCCGACGACCGCCGCCCCTGGCGGAGCCGGACGGGTCAGGATCGGGGGTCGCGGCGGTTCTTCATGGCACGTGCACTCCGGAGACGACGAAAAAAAATCAAAAAAAAAGCACCCTTGCGGGTGCTTTCGACAGGCTGCTGGCGCCGGCCGCCTAGGACGGCGTGCCGCACCGCACGAAGCGCGCGCACCCGCGACGCGCCCCAGGGGCGATCGATAGGCGGTGCTTCAAATCGTGCTTGCAACGGAACATGGGGTGGCGCTCTTCAAAGGTTGGCAGGGATGACACCATAGCGTCGTGCGCATGACATAGGGGCATGCACGACGCTTTCAAGCGCGCCATCGAAAGATTTCGAAGACTATATTCGGTCGAGCGGCGTCGCGAAGACGCCACAAGCAGCGGCCGTGATGTCACGGGAGCTCTATGCCACGTCCACGTGACATCCGCCAAGATCGCTGTTTCTTTCCATGGAGTCCCTACCCATGCGTTACGCGAAACTCGGCCGTACCGGCCTGGAGATTTCCCCCGTCGTCCTGGGTTGCATGACCTACGGCGTGCCCGACCGCGGCAACCACACATGGACGCTGGATGAAGCGCAGAGCCGCCCCTTCCTGCGCAAGGCGCTGGACCTGGGCATCAATACGTTCGATACCGCCAATGCCTACTCGGACGGCACCTCCGAGGAAATCGTCGGCCGCGCGCTGCGCGACTTCGCACGCCGCGACGAAGTGGTGATCGCCACCAAGACGTTCTTCCGCTGGCACAAGGGGCCGAACGGCGGGGGCCTGTCACGCAAGGCGATCTTCCACTCGGTGGATGATTCGCTCGCCCGCCTGGGAACCGACTATATCGACCTGCTGCAGATCCATCGTTTCGACCCGGATACGCCGATCGAGGAAACGCTCGAAGCCCTGCACGACGTGGTCAAGGCCGGCAAGGCGCGTTATCTCGGCGCGTCGTCGATGTATACGTGGCAGTTCGCGCAGATGATCTACACCGCGCGCCTGCATGGCTGGACCGAATTCGTCAGCATGCAGGACCACTACAACCTGCTGCAGCGCGAGGAAGAGCGCGAGATGATGCCGTTCTGCATCGACGAAGGCATCGCGCTGCTGCCGTGGAGCCCGCTGGCACGCGGACGGCTGACGCGCGACTGGGACGAAGGCAGCACCCGGCAGCAGAGCGACGTGTTCGGCAACACGCTCTACGGCGGCACGGAAGACGCCGACCGTGCCATCGTCGCCGCGGTGAAGAAGGTGGCGGAGGCGCGCGGCGTGCCGCGCGCACAGGTAGCGCTGGCATGGGTCGCGCAGCGCGAAGGCATCACCGCGCCGATCGTGGGCGCATCGAAGCCGCAGCACCTGGACGATGCCGTGGCGGCGATCGAGCTTACGCTGACCGCCGACGAGATCGCCACGCTGGAGGGCGCTTATACGCCCAGGGCCATTGCGGGCTTCGAATGAAGCCTGCCTTCCAAATGACGCGTAACCGCTGCGCGCTGAAGCGTGGCGTTTGCGATCAGCTCGCTATCGAAGGTGAGCGTGGATGCCGCCGCGTTTCGATCGCCCGTTCGATAACGTCGGCGGCCCGAGACGCACCCGTTTCCGCCCGGATGGCCGTGGCCGCGTGTTGCGCGCGCAGGGCGACGCCTTCATCGGCAAGCAGCACGCGCAACCTCGCGGCGGCGCGATCCGCGCGATAGCGCGACGCTGGCAACACGGCCCCCACGCCGAGTCGAACCACCCGCGCCGCGTTGTCCGGCTGGTCGAACCCATGCGGCACGACCAGGGAGGGGCAACCGGCGCGGAGGGCTTCCTGAGTGGTGCCTACGCCGCCGTGGTGCACGACGGCCGCGGCACGTTCGAACAGGGCGCCGTGCGGGGCGTATTCGACGGCAAGCACGCCATCGGGCAGCACGGTCGGCAGACGCGAACGCATTTCCGGTGATCCCGTCAGCAGTACGGCGCGTCGGCCCAGCATCGCGGCGGCGCCCATGCTTTCGCGAAGGAAGCCTTCACCCGCGTGGACCGCCGCCGAGCCCAGCGTGAACACCAGCGGTGGCTCGCCGGCGTCGAGGAACGCCATCAATGGCGGCGACAGGCTGCCCAAGGAGGGAGAGTAACGGCAGTAGCCCGTCACCAGGGTATGCGCCGGCGCATCGGCCGGCGCCTGCCCGAGTAACGGCGAATACATGGCTAGCACGCCATCGCGCGCGTGCTGCCCGCGGTGGAAGGGATCACCCCCTGCCGAGACCGGCGGCAAGCCGAGCGATTGGCGGAATCGGCGCACCGGGCGCGTCCACGGTGCCGTGACGTGCTCGGCCATACGACGAAGCCAGGCGCCGCGTCGTGGCGTGGTGCGCAGGAAGCGGTCGAGGATGGCCAGGCCCGTGGCGGGCGGATCGTACGCCGACAGGAACGCGGCCGGCGACAGCACCGCGGACAGCCAGGCGACATGCGTGGTTTCCCCGAGGATCTGCGCGGCGAAGGCCAGTGTGGTCGTGACGATGGCATCCGCCTCAGTGCAGACGGGCGCCAGGGCCTGGTAGCTTGCCGCCACATCCGCGGCAGCCAGGTCGCGAACGACGAAGCGGGGGCCACGCAGCGGGTGGAACGCGCGCGCGGCGAAGGCGGCCTTGTCCGCCGGCTCGGCGATGCCGCTGGCCAGGAGGAAGCGCAAACCGGCATCCGCCACCGCCTCGCGATGGATCGCGTGCGCGGCCACGGTGACCTGGTGTCCGCGCGCCGCCAACTCCCGGCCCACGGCCAGGAAGGGAAACAGGTCGCCCTGTGACCCGACCGTCGCCATCACGATGTGTCGTCCCGCCATGTCCCGCCTCCCGCCGATGTCCTGGCGCATCCTCGCGGCCGGCGTGTCGAGGCGATGCATCCCGACGCGTTGACCTGCCCCCACCACGCAGGCTAGTCTTCGCTCGCCAGCGGTCTTTATCTCTCTATTCGAATGGAAAGATAAAAGCTAAGAGGGAAGCCGGTGCGAATCCGGCGCTGCCCCGCAGCGGTATGTGGAGACGAACGCGTCACAGGCACTGGATCGAACAACGATCCGGGAAGCGACGCGCAAGGCGGCACCTGTTCCGGTGCCACATCCACGAGCCCGAAGACCTGCCGCCGGCCTGAGCACGCGTACCGTCATGGGTACGCGCGCTCCGCACGACCTGGACCCACCGCGCCCGCGTGGTGGCCCGGTTCGCCCGCGGGGGCGAAGGTCGACGGTACGCCGCATGACACCCACGACGCCGTGCACCTGCGTGCGGCGGCGCGCGCGTGTCCGGCAGCGGGCCGCCCTTCCCTCCTCTTTGCCACGAAGAGGACGTATCCACATGCCACACGTTACCTACCCCGGTTTTCCCCGCATCGGCAGACGCCGTGAACTCAAGCGCGCGCTCGAAAGCCACTGGCGGGGCGATAGCGACCGCGAGGCCCTGCTCGCCGTCGCCCGCCAGCTGCGCGAGCGGCACTGGCAACTCGCCCGCGAGGCCGGCGCCGACAGCGTGCCGGTCAACGACTTTTCCCTCTACGACCATGTGCTCGATGCCGCCGTCGCGGTGGATGCCATCCCCGAGCGCTACCGCGACCTGCATGCGCGGGACGCCCTGGCGGGCTACTTCGCCATGGCACGCGGTCGCCAGGACGGCACGGTTGACCTGCACGCACTGGAGATGACCAAGTGGTTCGATACCAACTACCACTACATCGTTCCGGAACTGCATGCGGGCCAGGTCTTCGCTACCCGGGCCGACAAGGCGGTGGCGGAATACCGCGAGGCCGTGGCCGCGGGCCATACGGCGCGCCCGGTGCTGCTGGGCCCGCTGAGCTTCCTTCGCCTGGCCAAGACCGTGGACGGCAGCGACCCCCTGGCCCTGCTGGATGCCCTGTTGCCGGCCTGGAGCGGCTTGCTCGACGCGCTGACGGAAGCCGGCGCCGACTGGGTGCAGGTCGACGAACCGGCCCTCGTGCTGGACCTCGACCCGGCCTGGCAGGCGGCGTACCGGTCGGCGTACGCCGCCATCGGCGAGCGCACGCGCGGACGCATCCTCCTGGCCACCTATTTCGGTGACCTGGGGGCCAATCTGGCCCTGGCCACGTCGTTGCCGGTGGCCGGCCTGCACGTGGACCTGGCCCGTGCTCCGGGGCAACTGGACGCGGTGATCGACGCGCTGCCCGCCGGGCGCGTGTTGTCCGCCGGCGTACTGGACGGCCGCAACATCTGGCTGAGCGACCCGGCAATCATCGGCCCGCGCATCGCCCATGCACGCAAGCGCCTGGGTGACGATCGACTCTGGCTGTCCACCTCGTGCTCGCTGCTGCACGTGCCCATCGACGCCGCCGAGGAAAAGCGCCTGCCCGGCGCGATCGGCGAGTGGCTGTCGTTCGCCCGGCAGAAGATCGTCGAACTGCGCCGCTACGCCGATGCCGCGACCGGCGACGAGGCCGCGCAACGCGTGCTCGCCCGCCAGCACGATACGGTGGAGGCGCGTCGCCGCTCGCCCGACGTGGTGCGCGCCGAGGTGCGTACGCGCGTGCGCGGGCTGACACCGCAGTTCGGCCAGCGCCGTTCGGCCTATGCGTTCCGGGCCAACGTGCAGAGTGAGCGCTTCGGGCTGCCCGACCTGCCCACCACCACCATCGGCTCGTTCCCGCAGACCGCCGACCTGCGGCTCGCGCGTGCCGCGCACCGGTCCGGCAAGCTGGACGACGAGGCCTACCAGGCCGTGCTGCGTGACGAAGTACGCCGCGCGGTGGCCTTCCAGGACGAGATAGGGCTGGATGTCCTCGTGCACGGCGAGCCCGAGCGCAACGACATGGTGGAGTATTTCGGCGAGCAGCTGCAGGGCTATGCGTTCACCTCGCTGGGCTGGGTGCAGAGCTACGGCTCGCGCTGCGTCAAGCCGCCGATCATCTACGGCGACGTGGCCCGGCCGGCGGCGATGACGGTCGCCTGGTCCAGCTACGCGCAATCGCTGACCAACAAGCCCATGAAGGGCATGCTGACGGGCCCGGTGACCATGCTGCAGTGGTCGTTCGTGCGCGACGACCTGCCCCGCGCCGAGGTCTGCCGGCAGATCGCGCTGGCCCTGCGCGACGAGGTGCACGACCTGGAAAAAGCAGGCATCGGCATCGTGCAGATCGACGAGCCCGCGCTGCGCGAGGGCCTGCCGCTGCATCGCGCCGACTGGGCCGATTACCTCGCCTGGGCGGTGGACGCGTTCCGGATCACGGCCGGCGGCGTCAGCGACGCCACCCAGATCCACACCCACATGTGCTACTCGGAGTTCAACGACATCATCGAGGCCGTCGCGGCCATGGATGCGGATGTCATCTCCATCGAGACCAGCCGCTCGCGCATGGAACTGCTGGATGCCTTCACCCGCTTCCGCTACCCGAACGGCATCGGTCCCGGGGTCTATGACATCCACTCGCCCCGCGTGCCGGCCGAGGCCGAGATGGCCGACCTGCTGGACCGGGCACTTAGGGTGCTGCGACCCGACCAGTTGTGGGTCAATCCGGATTGCGGACTGAAGACCCGTGACTGGCCAGAGGTGGCCGAAGCCCTGAAAGGCATGGTCTCGGTAGCCCGGACGGCCCGGGAGAGGCTGACGACGGCGGCATAAAAGGGACCGGTAGGAGCCCACGATGTGGGCGAACCGTCTACGTAGCTAGGGGCGAAAAAAGCCGACCTCGTGCCCAGGCGAGCGTTTTTAGACTCGCCTGGTGCGGCTTTAAAACGCTTCAAAAGCCGCTTCGTTCGACTCACGGCAACGCTCGCGTGGATGCGATGTGTGGCTTCATTCGCCGAGCGTGACCTGAGGGTTCGCCCACATCGTGGGCTCCTACCCCCCCAAAAAAGCGTGCGGGCCCGTAGACCGGGTCCCGCCCCTGAACATCCATGCAATCGTCACCATCGAGGCGTACCCTCCCCCGCTGCAAACCGGTGATGGGGGGTGTATCATGGCGCGCCCCATTTATCTCTTTATCCGTAAAGAAGGATATATACCCTCGATGAGCAATTACCTCTTCACCTCCGAGTCGGTCTCCGAAGGCCACCCGGACAAGATCGCCGACCAGATCTCCGACGCCGTCCTGGACGCCATCCTGGCTCAGGACCCGCGTGCACGCGTGGCCTGCGAGACGCTGGTGAAGACCGGTGTCGCCATCGTCGCGGGCGAAATCACCACCAGCGCCTGGATCGACCTGGAAGCGCTGACCCGCAAGGTCATCCTCGACATCGGCTACGACTCCTCGGACGTCGGCTTCGACGGCGAGACCTGCGGCGTGCTCAACCTGATCGGCAAGCAGTCGCCGGACATCAACCAGGGCGTGGACCGCAAGAAGCCGGAAGAACAGGGCGCTGGCGACCAGGGCCTGATGTTCGGCTACGCCACCAACGAGACCGCCGAATACATGCCGGCGGCCATCCATTACGCCCATCGCCTCGTCGAGCAGCAGACCAAGGTCCGCAAGAAGAAGAACTCGCCGCTGCCGTGGCTGCGCCCGGATGCCAAGAGCCAGGTCACCCTGCGTTACGAGAACGGCGAAGCGGTCGCCATCGACGCCGTCGTGCTTTCCACCCAGCACGATCCGGACGTGAAGCAGAAGGACCTGATCGAAGGCGTGCGCGAGCTGATCCTCAAGCCGGTGCTGCCGGCCAAGCTGCTGCACAAAGGCACCAAGTTCCACATCAACCCGACCGGCAAGTTCGTGATCGGCGGCCCCGTGGGCGACTGCGGCCTCACCGGTCGCAAGATCATCGTCGACACCTACGGCGGCTGGGCCCGTCACGGTGGCGGTGCGTTCTCGGGCAAGGATCCGTCCAAGGTCGACCGTTCGGCCGCCTACGCCGCGCGTTACGTCGCCAAGAACATCGTGGCCGCCGGCCTGGCCGACCGTTGCGAAATCCAGGTCAGCTACGCCATCGGCGTGGCCGAGCCCACCTCCATCTCGGTCACCACCTTCGGCACGGGCAAGATCGCCGACGACAAGATCGAGAAGCTGATCCGCAAGCACTTCGACCTGCGCCCGTACGGCATCATCCAGATGCTCGACCTGGTGCACCCGATGTACCAGCCGACGGCTTCCAACGGCCACTTCGGCCGCAAGCCCTACGAGATCACCGACAAGAACGGCAACACGTTCACGGCGTTCTCGTGGGAGAAGACCGACAAGGCCGAGATCCTGCGCGAGGCCGCCGGCCTCGGCGCCAAGGTGGCCCGCGTCAAGTAATTTCGAGGCGACACGCGATACGGAACGGGCGCCTTCGGGCGCCCGTTTTCTTTGGCGGCGTGGGCGGCGTGGGCGGTGCGCGGTAGTCCGGGGCACCCGTGCGGGGCGACAAGGTCACGAGCCTTTCATGGCCGGAATGCGACATCTGGGACCTGTTATCGGAGGATCCACCATGTCCCGTACCCTGCCCCGCTTCCTCGCCGCCACGCTGCTCGTAGCCGCCCTGCCCTTCGCCGCCCATGCCCAGGTCAAGGATTCCAAGGGTGGCAGCGCCACCGACGCCGGCTTCGTCACCAACGCCAGCGGCGCGGGCCTGACCGAGGTCGAACTGGGCAAGCTGGCCCAGACCAACGCCGGCTCGGCGAAGGTCAAGGCGTTCGGCCAGAAGATGATCGACGACCACACCAAGGCGGGCGAGGAACTGAAAAGCCTCGCTGCGGGCGATCGCGGTTATGCCACCGCGGAAGCACCGCCGCCGGCCAACCAGAAGGACATCGATGCGCTGAAGCGCATGAATGGTGCGGCCTTCGACAAGGAGTTCGCCAAGGTGATGGTGGCCGACCACGAAAAGGCCGTGGCGATCTTCGAGGTGGAAGCCGAGAAGGGGTCCAACAAGGACTTGCAGGCGTTCGCGAAGAAGACCCTGCCGACGCTGAAGCAGCACCTGAAGCTGGCCCGCAACCTCGACAAATAACAAGCCACAGCCAACCCACGTAGGAGCGCACGATGTGCGCGAACGGGTAATGCGGAAGGTTTATATATTCCGACACCCCCCATCGCGCACATCGTGCGCTCCTACAGGGTCGTTTTTGGTGATCAGCCGTTGCGGTTGGAGCCGGACAGGACGTCGACCCACACGGCGAGGACCAGGATGGCGCCCTTGATGATCATCTGCCAGGAATTGTCCACGTCCATCAGCTGCATGCCGCTGTCCAGACTGGCCATGACCAGGGCGCCGATCAGCGCGCCGTAGACCGTGCCGGAACCGCCGCGCATGGACGTGCCGCCGATGAAACAGGCCGAGATGGCGTCCAGTTCGCCGCCGGTACCGGCGGAAGGTGAGCCGGAGCCCGTGCGCGCCACCGTGATGATGCCGGCGAAGGCGCACATCAGGCCCATCAGCGCGAACACCACCAGCTTGACCCGGGCCACGTTGACGCCGGACAGGCGCGTGGCTTCCATGTTGCCGCCCACGGCGTAGATGTGGCGGCCGAACACGGTCTGCGTCGACACGTAGGTGAACACCGCCAGCAGCCCGAGCAGGATCATCACCGGAATGGGGATGCCGTTGGCGTCGTTGAGTGTGCGCACGAAGGCGAAGATGACCGCACCGATCGCGACCAGCTTGACCACGTCGATCCACGTCGCGGCCTGCTGGAGGCCCAGCTTCGACCGGCGCAGCCGACGGCGGACGGTCAACGCAACCATGGCGAGGAAGATGACGCCGCCGATCCAGCGCGACATCTCCACGGGCACGAAGCCCTGGCCCAGCTGGATCAGGTCGTCTGGTGCCGGCGCGATGGTGGAGCTGCCGGTGATGTAGAGCACGATGCCGCGGAACGCCAGCATGCCGCCCAGGCCGACGATGAACGACGGCACGCGCATCTTCGTGACCACGAAGCCGTTGAACGCGCCGATGGCCAGGCCCAGCAGCATCACCACGCCGATGGACGGCCATGTGCCCCAGCCCTGGTTGACCGTGAGGATGGCGACGACGCCTCCCAGCAGGCCGAGCTGCGAGCCGATCGAGAGGTCGATCTCGCCCGCGATGATGACGAATACCATGCCGCAGGCAAGCATGCCAGTGATGGCCATCTGCCGGAACAGGTTGGACAGGTTGCCGGGCGTGATGAACGCCGCGTCGGTCTTGACGTGGAAGAACACCCAGATGAGCGCGACGGCGATGAGCAGCGCGAGGATCTTGTAGCGGACGAACAGTTGCTGGATTTGCTGGGCCTGCATGGAGGAGCTTCCGTGGTGGCGCGTGAAAGGGTTCGAAGGATCAGGCCGCGTGAGCGGGGCCTTCGGCGGCATGGGAGATCGCAGCCTCGAGGACCTGTTCCTGGGTGAGGCCGACGTTCTTGAAATCGCCGCGAAGCTTGCCCTCGCCAACGACGAGCACGCGATCGCTCACACCGAGCACCTCGGGCATTTCCGAGGACACCATGATGATGGCGACGCCTTTCGCGGCCAGCTCGAACATCAGCTTGTAGATGTCGTACTTGGAGCCGACGTCCACGCCGCGCGTGGGCTCGTCGAGGATCAGCACCTTCGGCCCGGGCAGCAGCATCTTGGTCAGCACCGCCTTCTGCTGGTTGCCGCCGGACAGGCCGACGATGGCCAGTTCGGGGCTGGCGGTCTTCACCCGCAGCCGCTTGATCTCGGCGTCGACCACCTGCAGCTCGGCCTGGCGGTCGATCTGGCCGGCGTGCGCGTAATGCGCCAGCGTGGCCAGGGTGATGTTGTCGCCGACGCCCAGCAGCGGCACGATGCCCTGGCGCTTGCGATCTTCCGGCACCAGCGACAGGCCGGCCTTGATCGCCTGCTCGGGCGAGCGGATCTTCACCGGCTTGCCTTCCAGCACCAGTTCCGCTTCGTAGCGGCCCGGGTAGGCACCGAAGATGGCCGAGACCAGCTCCGTGCGGCCTGCACCCACCAGCCCCGCGATGCCGAGGATCTCGCCGCGACGCACGGCGAAGGAGATGTCGTCGACCCGCTTTCGGTTCGGGTTGGCCACGTCCCAGCAGGTGACGTGCTTCGCCTCGAAGATCACCTCGCCGATGTCGTGGTCCATCTTCGGGAACAGGTTCTCGATCTCGCGCCCCACCATCGCGGTGATGATGGAGTGCGTGGTCATCTCGCTCATGGGCTTCGTGACGATGTGCTTGCCGTCGCGGATGACCGTGACCGTATCGCAGACCCGCGCCACTTCATCCAGCTTGTGGGAGATGTAGACGCAGGCCACGCCGTCGCGCTTCAGGTCCTCGATGATCGACAGCAACGTGTCGGTCTCGGACGAGGTGAGCGACGAGGAAGGTTCGTCGAGAATCAGCAGGCGCGCATTCTTGGCCAGCGCCTTGGCGATCTCGAACAATTGCTGGTAGCCGCCACCGTAGTTCATGACCGGGGCCGCCACGTTGACATCCTTCAGCTTCAGCCGGGCCAGCAGGGCTTCGGCCTTGGCGTACATGGCGTCATAGTCCATCACGCCGCCGAACTTGCGGATCTCGTTGCCAAGGAAGATGTTCTCGGCGACGGAGAGCTGCGGTACCAGCATCAGCTCCTGGTGGATGATGACGATGCCGGCGTGTTCGCTGTCGCGCACGGACTGCGCCTGCAGCGGCTTGCCGTCGAACAGGATCTCGCCTTCCCAGGTGCCGTAGGGATACACGCCGGAAAGCACTTTCATCAAGGTGGACTTGCCGGCGCCGTTCTCGCCGCACAGGCCGACGCACTCACCGGGCCGCACGGCCAGGTCGATGCCATTGAGCGCGCGCACGCCGGAAAACTCCTTGACGATCTGGCGCATCTCGAACAGGTATTCGCTCACGGTGTTCCTCTCTCATGGCGACGCCCCGCACCAGGGCGGGGCGTCCCGATCTTACGCTTTAACGCCCTGCGCCTGACGCCTTACTGGCCGACCTGCGCCTGGGTGTAGAAGCCGTCCTTGACCACCAGGTCGACATTGGCCTTGGTCAGCGCCGTCGGCGACAGCAGGATGGTGTTGATGTCGCCGGTGCCGTTGTTCATCTTCGAAGTGAAGTTGGGCGTCTTGCCCTGGGCGAGGTCGACGGCGAGGTTGGCGGCGTCCGTGGCGATCGTCTTGATCGGTTTGTACACCGTCATGGTCTGCGTACCGGCCTTGATCCGCTTGATCGCGGCGAGGTCGGCATCCTGGCCCGACACGGCCACCTTGCCGGCCAGCTTCTGGCCGTTCAGCGCGGCGATGGCGCCACCCGCGGTGCCGTCGTTGGAGGCGACGATACCCTGGATGTCGTTCTTGCTGGCGGTGAGCGCGTTCTCGATGATCTTCTGCGCATTGGCGGCCAGCCACTCGTTGGTCCACTGCGAACCGACGATCTTCACCGCGCCGCTCTTGACCAGCGGGTCGATGACCTTCATCTGGCCCTCGCGGAGGATCTTGGCATTGTTGTCGGTCGGCGCGCCGCCAAGCAGGAAGTAGTTGCCCTTGCCGCCGGTGGCGTCGACCACGCCCTGTGCCTGCATCTGGCCGACCTTGTCGTTGTCGAACGAGATATAGGCGTCCACGGGCGCACCCAGGATCAGGCGGTCGTACGAGATGACCTTGATGCCGGCCGCCTTGGCCGACTTGACCACGTTGGTCAGCGTCTTGGCGTTGAACGGCACGATGACGATGACGTCGACCTTGCGTGCGATCAGGCCCTCGATCTGCTGGATCTGCTTCTGCTCGTTGGCATCGGCGGACTGCACGGACACGGTGGCGCCCTTGGCTTCGGCCGCGGCCTTGAAGTAGTCGCGATCCTTGGTCCAGCGCTCCACGCGCAGGTCGTCGATGGAGAAGCCGATCACCGGCTTCTCCTTGCTGGCGTGCGCCTGCGGCGCGCCGAAGATGCCGGCGCCGACCATTGAAACGGCGAGTAGGGTGTATAGGGCCTTCTGCTTCATGCTCATCTCCATGCTTGGGTACACCCCCGTTCGGGGTGGAAAAAACGCGCCTCAGGGGGCGTCGGAATACAGCGGCTTCAAACGCTCGTACGAGCGGCGGAACAGAGGGTGACGCGTTTGCAGGAAATATGCATGACGCGCTGCATCGGGCTCCCGCACGGCGGTCACCTCGGGCATCGGGCAGACCTCGTCCAGCGTGGCGTCGGTATCGACGGCCAGCCGGGCCAGGCGCGCCGCGCCCAGGGCCGGACCCACCTCGCCACCGCTGCGAAGCACCAGCTTCTTGCCGAGTATGTCGGCCAGCATCTGGGTCCAGTAGGCGCTGCGCGAACCGCCACCGATCACCGTGACCTCGTCGGCCACCAGGCCGGTGGACTCCACGGCGAGCAGGCCGTCGAGCAGGCCCAGGCCAACGCCCTCCAGGGTGGCGTTAGCCAGGTCGGCGCGCGACGTGCCAGGCACCAGGTGCGTGAACGAACCGCGGGCGTGGGCGTCGTTGTGCGGCGTGCGTTCGCCGGTGAGGTAAGGCAGGAACATCGGGCCGTCCGGCTTGAGACCGGAAGCCTCCGCCTCGGCGAGCAGGGCCGGCACGTCGGTGAAGCCGGTGAGCCGCGCGGTGAAGTCCAGGCAGCTGGCCGCGTTGAGCATCACCGACATCAGGTGCCAGGTATCGGGCAGGGCGTGGCAGAAGCTGTGCACCGCCTGTTCGGGACTGGCCCGGAAACCGTCGGAAACAGCGAAGTACACACCCGACGTACCCAGCGATAGCATCGCCTGCCCGCTGCGCACGATGCCGACGCCCACGGCGCCGGCGGCGTTGTCACCGCCGCCTGCGGCCACTGGCACCGTATCCATGCCCCAGCGGTCGGCCAGGGCCTGGCTCAGCCGGCCGGCCGGCTGGCTGCCTTCGAACACCGCCGGCATGTGCGAGCGATCCAGGCCGGTGGCGGCCAGCATCGCGTCGCTCCACTGGCGCTTGCGCACGTCCAGCCAGAGGGTACCGGCGGCATCCGATGCATCGGTCATGTACTGACCGGTCAACCGGAGCCGCAGGTAATCCTTCGGCAGCAGCACCTTCGCCACCCGGGCGAAGACATCCGGCTCGTGCTTGCGCACCCAGGCCAGCTTGGGCGCGGTGAACCCGGGGAACGCCACGTTGCCGGTGATCTCGCGGAACCCGGGCACGTTCTCCAGCTCGAGGCATTCGCGATCGGCGCGGGTGTCGTTCCAGAGGATCGCCGGACGCAGGACGGCATCGTCCGCATCCAGCAGCGTGGCCCCGTGCATCTGCCCGGACAGGCCAATGGCGGCCACGCGGCGGGCATCGGTGCCCTCGAGCACCTCGGCCACGGCCGCTTCGGTCGCGCTCCACCAGGTGGCCGGGTCCTGCTCGGACCAGCGCGGTTTGGGATGGGATACCTCCAGCGGGCTGGAGGCACTGGCCCGCACCGCCCCGGTATCGTCGATGAGCACCGCCTTGACCGATGAGGTGCCGAGGTCGATGCCTAGGTACATGCGTTCCTGTGCGTCCATCACGGGTTCCCTGTCAGCCGTAGATATAGCGGTTGACGATGTTCTCGAGCAACTCCTGGCCGCCGGAGACATGCTTCGGCTGGATGTCCCGCGTCATGGCTTCATCCGACAGCGATGCGAGGGTAAACCCGCCGTTGAGGATCTTCGCACCCAGCTCGGCATCCCAGCCCGCGTAGCGCTTCGCCTTGAAATCGGCGATGGCATCGCGCTCGATCATCTTCGCCGCACGCTCGAGGCTGAGCGCCAGCGCATCGATGCCGCCGATGTGGCCGTGGAAGAGGTCTTCCGCCGCGCTGCTCTGGCGACGCACCTTGGTGTCGAAGTTGTAGCCGCCCGTGGTGAAGCCGCCGGCCTTGAGGATCTCGTAGGTCACCAGCGTGAGTTCCTCGACGCTGTTGGGGAACTGGTCGGTATCCCAGCCGTTCTGCGGATCGCCACGGTTGGCGTCGATGGAGCCGAACAGGCCCAGCGCGATGGAGGTGGCCACCTCGTGCTGGAACGAATGCCCCGCCAGCGTGGCGTGGTTGGCTTCGAGGTTGGTCTTGATCTCGTTTTCCAGCCCGAAATCCTTGAGGAAGCCGTAGACCGTGGCGCTGTCGTAATCGTACTGGTGCTTGGTCGGCTCCTGCGGCTTGGGCTCGATCAGGATCGTGCCCTTGAAGCCCAGCTTGTGCTTGTGTTCCACCACCATCTGGAGGAAACGGCCCAGCTGTGCGCGCTCGCGTTTCAGATCGGTGTTGAGCAGGGTCTCGTAGCCCTCGCGGCCGCCCCACAGCACGTAGTTCTCACCCTTAAGGCGGTGCGTGGCTTCCATCGCGTGGCGCACCTGGGTAGCCGCATAGGCGAACACTTCCGGCTGCGGGTTGGTCGCGGCGCCGGCGGCATAACGCGGGTTGCTGAACACGTTGGCGGTGCCCCAGAGCAGCTTGACGCCGGTCTCGGCCTGCTTCTTTTCCAGCACATCGACCATGGCGGCGAAGTTGTTGCGGTACTCGGCCAGGTTGGCGCCTTCCGGTGCCACGTCGGTGTCGTGGAAGGTGTAGAACGGCGTGCCCAGGCGCGAGAAGAAATCGAAGGCGGCGTCGGCTTTCTCGCGGGCCTTGCTCATCGGATCGCCGGCGGTCTGCCAGGGACGCTCGAACGTGCCCGCGCCGAATACGTCGGAGCCCGGCCATACGAACGTGTGCCAGTAGCAGACGGCCAGGCGCAGGTGCTCGGCCATGCTCTTGCCCAGGATCTGCTTCTTCGCATCGTAGTGATGGAACGCCAGCGGGTTGTCCGAGCCGGGGCCCTCGAAGGCGATGTTGGGAATATGGGAAAAGTACGACATAACGAATCCTTGACAAACGTGGGGACGAATCGTGTCGATGCTGACTAGCCCGGGGCATCCGGCGCAATTGCGATTTCCCTCGCCACCCCGGTACTTTTCTTTGCCGCGCTGCGTCATGGCCGGAAACGGCGATTCCTGCTAGTTTTCGCGGCCATGGCACCGCACCGCATCGCCCTGCTCTTCAATGCCAACAAGGTGTACGACCGCCAGGTCATCGCCGGCATCGGGCATTACCTCAACAGCACGCGGGTGGAATGGGACCTCTTCATGGAAGAGGACTTCCGCAGCCGCATGCGCGACATCCACCTGTTCCGCGGCGACGGCGTCATCGCCG
Source organism: Luteibacter sp. PvP120 (assembly GCF_054055715.1). NCBI lineage: Bacteria > Pseudomonadati > Pseudomonadota > Gammaproteobacteria > Lysobacterales > Rhodanobacteraceae > Luteibacter > Luteibacter sp. PvP120. Next base: position 62,731 of record NZ_JBSRXP010000002.1, read on the forward strand.
ACTTCGACGACCCCGAAGCCCCGGATGCCCTGCGCGACCTGCACATCCCCGTGGTGGCAGTGGGCGGCTCGTACCGCGATGCCGCCGATTACCCGGTCGGCGTGCCTTACATCGCCACCGACAACGTCCGCCTCGTGCGCCTGGCCTACGATCACCTGATCGAGCAGGGGCTGACGCGATTCGCCTTCTATGGCATTCCCCGCAGCCCCGGCAGCCGCTGGGCGCAGGAGCGCGAGCACGCCTTCCAGGCCATGGTCGACGAGGAATCGGTGGAGGGCGTGGTGTACGAGGGCTCACCCACCAGCGCGGGCGGCTGGGGCCATGCGGTCGAGGAACTGGTCACCTGGCTGGCGGAGCTGCCCAAGCCGATCGGCATCATCGCGGTCACCGACGCGCGCGCGCGCCAGCTGTTGCAGGCCTGCGTGATGGGCGGTTTCGCCGTGCCCGAACAGATCGCCATCGTCGGCATCGACAACGACCCCATGGCGCAGCTGCTCACCCGCATTCCACTCACTTCCGTGATCCAGGGCGCGGAGGAAATGGGTCGCACCGCCGCCCACCTGCTGCACCAGATGCTGCGCGGCGTGGACTGCTCGGCCTCGCGCGTGCTGGTGCCCCCGGTGGGCATCAACGTGCAGGTGTCCAGCCGGTTCCAGCCGATGCGCAGCCCGCACGTCATGCGCGCCAGCCACTACATCCGCCAGTACGGCTGCCTGGGCATCAAGACCGAACAGGTGGCCGACTACGTGGGCGTGTCCCGCACCGTGCTCGAGGAACACTTCAAGCGCGAGCTGAAGCAGACCGTCCACCAGGTGATCCTCAAGCACAAGCTGGACACCGCCTGCGACCTGATCGCGCACTCCGAGGTGCCGCTGGGCGACATCGCGCTGCGCTGCGGTTTCACGTCGCTGCAATACATGTATGCGGTATTCCGTCGCGAGTACGACTGCACGCCACGCCAATACCTCGACCTCCATCGCAAGACGGCGGCCACCTGACCGCCTTCCGCAGGGAACGCTTCATCCATGCCCGTATCCAACGCCACCGCCTGGGGCCACCTCCCCGACGGCCGCCCGCTCCATCGCTGGACCCTGCGCAACGCCCGCGGCGCGCAGGTCGACATCGCCGACCTGGGCGGCACCCTGCTCTCCTGGCAGTCGCCGGATCGCCAGGGCCGGATGGGCGAGGTGCTGCTCGGCCACGCCGACGCGGCCCAATACCTCGCCTCCGACGCCTACATGGGCGCCATCGTGGGCCGCTGGGCCAACCGCATCCGTGGCGGCCGGTTCCGGCTGGACGGCATCGACTACCGCGTGGACCGCAACGATGGCGGCAACCACCTGCACGGCGGCCACGAGGGCTTCCACGTGCAGCGCTGGGATGTCGAACCGGACGGCGATTCGCTGGTGTTGCGACTGGTCTCCCCCGAAGGCGACGGCGGCTTTCCCGGCGAGGTGAGCGTGGAACTGCAGGTACACCTGGACGATGAGGGCACGCTGGACCTGGTCTATCTGGCCACCAGCGACGCACCCACGCCGCTCAGCCTCACCGCGCATCCTTATTTCAATCTCAACGACCGCCGGCCGGATATCCGCGACCATATGCTGCGGATCGACGCCGACGAGTTCCTGGCGATCGATGCCGGCGCCATCCCCGTGGGACGCCAGCATGTTGCCGGCACGGCCTTCGATTTCCGCGAGGCCGCCCCGATCGGCTCACGCCTGCACTGGCCCGATCCCCAGCTGCGCCTGGTCGGCGGGTTCGACCATTGCTACGTGCCGCAGGGCCCGGCCGGCGCGACTCCGCGCACGGTGGCCGTGGTCAGCGAACCCTCCAGCGGCCGCCGACTGACCGTGGCGACCGATCGCCCCGGGCTGCAGTTCTACAGCGGGCAGAAGCTTACCGGCCAACCCGGTCGCCACGGCGAGGCCTACGGGCCGTTTGCCGGCTTTGCCCTGGAAACCCAGGCCTTTCCCGACCAGATCAACAGCCCCGAGGCCGAGGCGGTCGTGCTGCGCCCCGGCACCCCCTGGCGCCAGCACACCCGCTATACCCTCGATCTGGGGTGAGCCCGACGGCCGGCGACGGCTCCCCGTAGGAGCGCACGATGTGCGCGATGGGGGTGCCGCGTGGCCTCGTGGCCGCGAGGCCTCGTCGCCGGGTCGCCTCGTCGCCACGCCGCCGCGTCGCCGCCTTGGGGGCTTTTCGCGCACATCGTGCGCTCCTACGCCTCCCTCATGCCGCGTTCTCGTACACCACCGCCGTCCACCCCGTGCCCCGCGACCCGGTTACAATCGCGGGTATGTCTCTTATCCAATTGCTCAATGTCGACTACAGCGTCGGCGGCCCGCTCCTGCTTGAACAGGTGAACCTCTCCCTCGACGCGGGCGAGCGCGTCTGCGTGGTCGGGCGCAACGGCGCGGGCAAGTCCACGCTGATGAAGCTCATCGCCGGCGAGATCCATGCCGAGGACGGCGAGATCCGCCTGCAGGGCGGTACGCGCATCGCGCGGCTGACGCAGGAAGTGCCGCAGGACACCACCGGCAGTGTCTTCGACGTGGTGGCCGAGGGCCTGGGCGAACTGGGCCACCTGCTTGCGCGGTACCACCACCTGCTGGAAGAAGGCGACATGGATGCCCTGGGCGACGTCCAGGCGCAGATCGAGGCCCACAACGCGTGGGACCTGGACTCCCGCGTGCAGCAGGTCATCGAGCGGCTGGAACTGCCGGCCGAGACCGACTTCGCCGACCTCTCCGGCGGCATGAAGCGCCGCGTGCTGCTTGGCCAGGCGCTGGTCCGCGACCCGAACCTGCTGTTGCTGGACGAGCCGACCAACCACCTGGACATCGAGGCGATCGCCTGGCTGGAAACGTTCCTCAAGGGCTTCGCCGGCAGCATCGTCTTCATCACCCATGACCGCAGCTTCCTGCGCGCACTGGCCACCCGCATCGTCGAGATCGACCGCGGCAACGTCACCAGCTGGCCGGGCGACTACGACAACTACCTGCGCCGCCGCGAGGAACGCCTGCACGCCGAGGCACAGGCCACCGCACATTTCGACCGCAAGCTGGCCCAGGAAGAAGTGTGGATCCGCCAGGGCATCAAGGCGCGCCGCACCCGCAACGAAGGCCGCGTCCGCGCGCTGAAGGCCCTGCGCCGCGAGCGCGCCGAGCGTCGCGAGCAGACCGGCACGGCCAAGATCACCCTGGGCAGTGCGCAGGCTTCGGGCCGCAAGGTGGTCGACCTCAAGCACGTCACCCATGGCTACGCCGGCCGCACGCTGCTACGCGACCTGTCCACCACCATCATGCGCGGCGACCGCGTCGGCATCATGGGACCCAACGGTGCGGGCAAGTCCACGCTGCTGAAGATCCTGCTGGGCGAGCTGAAGCCGCAAACCGGCGAATCCACGCTGGGCACCAGCCTGCAGATCGCCTATTTCGACCAGCACCGCTCCACGCTGGACGACACCGCGAACGCGCTGGACAACGTGGCCGAGGGGCGCGAATACATCGAGCTCAACGGGCAGCGCAAGCACATCATCGGCTACCTGCAGGACTTCCTGTTCTCGCCCGAGCGCGCACGCGCGCCGATCACCCGTCTGTCCGGTGGCGAGCGCAACCGCCTGCTGCTGGCCAAGCTGTTCGCGCAGCCGTCCAACCTGCTGGTGATGGACGAACCGACCAACGACCTCGACGTCGAGACGCTGGAACTGCTGGAAGAATTGCTCAACGAATACACCGGCACGCTGTTGCTGGTGTCGCACGATCGCGACTTCATCGACAACGTGGTTACCAGCACGCTGGTGCTGGAAGGCGACGGCGAAGTCGGCGAGTACATCGGCGGCTACAGCGACTGGCTGCGCCAGAAGCCGGCCATCGAGGCGGCCCGCGCCGCCAGCGCAAAGGCCTCCGCGCCGGCGCCCGCCGCGGCAACGCCGCCCCCGGCCGCGCCGAAGAAGAAACTGTCTTTCAAGGAGCAGCGTGAACTGGACCTGCTGCCGGCAAAGCTCGAGCAGCTCGAGACCGAGATCGCGAAGCGCACCGAGGCGATGAACGACCCGAAGTATTACCAGCAGGATGCCGCCGCCATCACCCGCGCCAACGAGGAACTGGCAAAGCTGCAGGCCGAATTGGATGTGGCGTTCGCGCGGTGGGAAGAGCTCGAGGGTTGAGGGGATCGGGTTAAGCGGCGTTAAAAGCATCGCCCACATCGTGGGCTCCTACCCGGCCTCGCCCCGGTAGGAGCGCACGATGTGCGCGAAAAGCCAACAAAGCGACGACGCGGCAAGCCCCACCGTCGCCACCGGTAGGGGCGCACGATGTGCGCGAAAAGCCAACAAGGCGGCAACGCGGCACCCCCTCCGTTGCCGCGCCCCACCCCACCCTCACCCCGTATTCTGCAACCCCTGCGACACGCCATTGACGCAGGCCACCAGGGCATTGAGCAGCGCCTCGTCCTTACCCTCCGTCGCGCGCCAGCGACGCAGCAGGTCGACCTGGAGCAGGCTCATCGGGTCCACGTACGGGTTGCGCAGGCGGATGGACGTAGCCAGCCGCGGGTCACCGGCCAGCAGTTCGCTGGCGCCCTTCAGCTTCAGCACCCAGGCCACCGTGCGCTCGAATTCGGCGCGGATCATCGGGAAGAACCGCTCGTGCAGCGTTCCGGCCAGGCGGGAGAACGCCTCCGCGATGTCGATATCGGCCTTGGCCAGCACCATCTCCACATCGTCGAGCATCGTCGAGAAGAACGGCCACTCATGGGCCATGCGGACCAGGTCGTCTTCGCCACACTCCTTCGCCACGGCGTCCAGCGCGCTGCCCAGACCGTACCAGCCGGTGAGCACGGCACGGCACTGCGTCCACGAGAACACCCAGGGAATGGCGCGCAGGTCTTCCACGCCCTTCATGCTGCGCCGACGCGCAGGGCGAGAGCCGAGGGTCATGCGCTCGATCACGTCGATCGGCGTGGCGCCGCGGAAATAGTCGACGAAACCCTCCGTATCGACGAAGGCGCGATAGGCCTTGCGGCTTTCGTCGGACAGGCGGGCCATGACGTCCTTCCAGCCGGCCTCACGGGTCTCGGTCTCGCGCGGACGCAACGAGGCGCGCATCACGGCGCCCAGGGTCTGCTCCAGGTTGCGCACGGCCAATGCGCGGATACCGTATTTGCGATGGATCACCTCGCCCTGCTCGGTCACCCGCAGCACACCGCCGACCGAGCCCCGCGGCGAGGCCATCAGCGCGGGAGTGATCCGCGAGCCGCCTCGGCTGGCCGAGCCACCGCGGCCGTGGAAGAAGGCGACACGGATGCCGGCCTTCGCGGCTACGTCGAGCAATTCGGCCTGGGCGCGCTGCAGGCTCCACTTGGAGGCCACCGTGCCGCCATCCTTGCCGCTGTCGGAATAGCCGAGCATCACCCACTGGCGATCGCCGCGAGCCTTCAGGTGCTCGCGATAGACCGGGTCGTCCAGCAGCGCCTGCAAGGTCGCCGCGCCGCCGGCAAGGTCGTCGATGGTCTCGAACAGCGGGGCCACGTCGAGCGGCACGCGACCGTCGTCGACCAGGCCGCCCCGACGCGCCAGCGCCAGCACGGCCAGCACATCGGCCGCGGTTTCGGCCATGCTGATGATGTAGAGGCCGGTGGCCTCGGTGCCGTAGCGCTGCCGCGCGTCCGCCAGCGTCGCGAACACGGCGCGAAGCATCTCCGCCGCCTCATGGCCGTCGCCGGCCGCGAAGGCGCGCTCGCCGGAGGCATACGGCCGCAGGGCCTCCACCCGTGCCCCGGTGTCGCGCTGCGCCCACTCGGCATCGTCGAGCAGCGCGCCCAGCGCCTCGTCGTGCACGCGCGCATCCTGGCGCACGTCCAGGCGGGCCAGGTGGAAGCCGAACGTGCGTGCGCGCCATAGCAGGCGACCGACCGCATAGGCGCCGGCATGGCGACCGTCGTGATCGAGCAGGCTTCGCTCGATCAGCGCGATGTCGTCGATGAACGCATCGGCATCCGGGTAGGCCTGCGCCGTCTCGTGCAGCGTCGCCTCCAGGCGGGCCGCGACGAACGCCAGGAAGGTGCGGTAGGGCATATCGGCGTGACGGGGGCGGATGCGCGCCGCCGCCTCGGGAAGATCGTCGCGGTAGGTCTGCAGGCGCCGCGCCAGCGTATCGTCCAGGGTCACGCGATCGTCGGTCTGGCTGAGCAGGCGGCCCAGCGCCGTGACGTCTTCGAGGTAACGCTCCAGCACCAGTGCGCGCTGTGCGGACAGCGTGGCAGCGACGGTATCGGCGTTGACGTTGGGATTGCCGTCCATGTCGCCACCCACCCAGGTGGCGAAGCGGAGCAGGCGGGGGATCGTGACGCCTTCGCCGTAGGTCTCGTCGATCGCCTGCTGCAGCGACTCGTAAAGGGCCGGCAACACGCGGTAGATCGGCCTGGCGATATAGAAACTGATGTGGTCGAACTCGTCCTGGACGCTGGGTCGCACCGGCGACGCCTCGGCGGTCTGCCAGCCCGAGGACAGCGCCATGAGGATGCGTGCGTCGTCGTCACGGCGTTCCTGGGGCGTACGCGTGGGATCGAACTCGTCGACCAGCGCGCGGACGATTTCCTGTTCCTTCTCCAGCAACGACCGGCGTACGGCCTCGGTGGGATGCGCCGTGAACACCGGCTCCACGTCGAGCCGGTCCAGCAGCGAGGCCAGTTCCTCACGACCGACCCCGTCCTTTTTCAGCCGCGCCAACACGGCGGCCAGCGACTCGGGCTGGGCCGCCCCACCCTCGCGCTGGTAGTCACGGCGGCGCCGGATGCGATGCACGCGCTCGGCGGTGTTCACCGCCTGGAAGTAGGTGGCAAAGGCGCGGGCCAGGGACTCCGCATCGGCGGCCTCCAGTCCGGTCAGGGTGTCGGCCAGGGCGTCCACGGCGGCCCCGCTGCGTCGGCGGTGGATGGCCGCGGTGCGCACATGCTCCACCCGTTCGAAGAAGGGCTGACCGCCCTGCTCGGCCAGCATCTGGCCCACCAGGGCACCGAGGCGGCGCACGTCCTCGCGCAGGGGGCCGTCGTGGGGCAGGAATTCGGGATCGCGCGCAGCTTCCATCGGACTCTCACGTAGGACGAAACCCCGAGAGTACCGAAAAACGTGTTCATCCTTGCATCCGGATTCCGCGATATAATCGCCGGACCGTTTTGCCCGTCGAGGGGCGCTGCGACCATGGGCATCGTCCCCTGGCCAGGCTCGACGCGGCGTCCCACCAAACGGCGCCCCCGTGAACTTCCGGAGCTACGCCAGATGAACGCCGTTACCAAAGACCAAGCCTTCGACGATTTCAAGGTCCGCGATATCTCGCAGGCCGCCCTCGGCCGCCGCCGCATCCGCATGGCGGAAGAGGAAATGCCGGGCCTGATGCAGATCCGCGCCCGCTACGCCAACGAAAAGCCGCTCAAGGGCGTGCGCCTGTCGGGCTCGCTGCACGTGACCAAGGAAACGGCCGTGCTCGCCGAGACCCTGCGCGAGCTGGGCGCGTCCGTGCGCTGGGCCTCCTGCAACATCTTCTCCACCCAGGACGACGTTGCCGCGGCCCTCGCCGCCGACAGCCTGCCGGTGTTCGCCTGGAAGGGCGAGTCGCTGGAGGAGTACTGGGAGTGCACGCTGGACATGCTGACCCACCCGGGTGAGCTGGGCCCGCAGCTGATCGTGGACGACGGTGGCGACGCCACCCTGTTCATCCACAAGGGCGTGGAGCTGGAAGACGGCAGCGACTGGGTCAACACCCCCAGCGGCAGCCACGAGGAGCAGGTCATCAAGGACTTGGTCAAGAAGACGGCTGCCGCGCGTCCGGGCTGGTTCAAGAAGGTGGCCGCCGAGTGGAAGGGCGTCTCCGAGGAAACCACCACCGGCGTGCATCGCCTCTACCAGCTGGCCGAAGCCGGCAAGCTGCTGATCCCGGCGATCAACGTCAACGATTCGGTCACCAAGAGCAAGTTCGACAACCTCTACGGTTGCCGCGAGTCGCTGGCCGACGGCATCAAGCGCGCCACCGACCTCATGGTGGCCGGCAAGGTCGCCGTGGTCTGCGGTTACGGCGACGTCGGCAAGGGCTGCGCCCATTCGCTCAAGGGCTTCGGTGCCCGCGTGATCGTCACCGAGATCGACCCGATCAACGCCCTGCAGGCCGCGATGGAAGGCTTCCAGGTCACCACGATCGAAGAGACCCTGGGCCTGGGTGACATCTATGTCACCACCACGGGCAACAAGGACATCATCACGCTCGAGCACATGGCGGCGATGAAGAACAACGCCCTGGTCTGCAACATCGGCCACTTCGACAACGAGATCCAGATCGATCGCCTGAACGGCGCGAAGGATGTCACCCGCGAGACGATCAAGCCGCAGGTGGATCGCTACACCTTCGCTACGGGCAACAGCATCTACATGCTGGCCGAAGGTCGCTTGGTCAACCTCGGTTGCGCCCACGGCCACCCGAGCTTCGTCATGTCGAACAGCTTCTCCAACCAGACGCTGGCGCAGATCGACCTGTGGAAGAACAAGGACACCTACGAGAAGAAGGTGTACCGCCTGTCGAAGAAGCTGGACGAAGAAGTGGCCCGCCTGCATCTCGCGCAGATCGGCGTGAAGCTGACCGTGCTGACCAAGGATCAGGCCGACTACATCGGCGTGCCGGTGGAAGGCCCGTACAAGCCGGATCACTACCGCTACTGATCGACGGTTCCTATCGTTGAAAAGAAAGGCGCCCTCGGGCGCCTTTTTTTGGTTCTACACGCATGACCGGGGCCGTACCGAAGCCGAAGCCAGAGCCAGAGCGCGTCGCTCGTATGGCGCGGCGATGAGGCGCTGGGTGGTCACACTCTGCGCTCGAGCAGCGGCCGCAAGCGGCCGAACTCGCTCAGAGCGTAACCACCCAGCACCTCTGCGACGACAGAGGCAAACGGGCGTGGAGAGCAAAGCAGCGGCGACTTCGGGCGCTACCCTGGCGATGCCGCTCCGTGCGACGCCGCGAGCGTTGCTCTCCGCACCGGGACCTCAGTCGTCAGGGAGGTGTCGGGTGGTCATCCTCTGAGCGAGTTCGGCCGCTTGCGGCCGCTGCTCGAGCGCAGAGGGTGACCGCCCGACACCTCCTCCCCGGTAACGCGCGAAGAACCTTTTTTATGGCTTCGATGTCATCGGCGGTTGCTCGACCTTGGCCGGCGCATCGCCCTGCGTGCAAACGTGGGCCTGCATGGGCCCCTCGATCATGGCAGTAGCGCCGAAACGGACGCGGACACGCGCCGAGGTGAAGCAGCGGCTCCGATCGTAAACCTCACCACTTATCCAGCGCAGGGTGGTCACCGCCTCTGCGCCTGGCGCAACCCGCACCGGCAACACGATGGGACCGGGATGCATGCCGGGAGGTGCGTTGCGTAGGGTCGGTTGCTCGGCGCCCGAGGCATCCAGGAACACGACGGTCGGCAGGCCGGGAAGCAGGCAAGGCGTGTGGCCCGTGTTGCGCACGATCAGCCGCGTGCCGCCGTGTGACATACCGTTGAATTCGCCGTCGCCCGCGTCGGTGCGCACGGCGAGGTCTTCGGCGTGGCAGGCGGTGGGTGGAGGGGCAGAAGCGCCGGTGGTGGCGGCGAGTCCCTTGGTAGCGATGAGCGTAGTGATTGCGAGGGAAGCGATCATGACGGGTCTCCTTGATGCCTCGTTTCTAGAGGCTATCGGTTGAACGGACGTGCAACAGGGCGGAGGCACCTTCCCTAACAAGCATCTTTCCATCGAGATATAAAGATATATACAATGGCAGCGACCCTCCTGGATGCCGACCATGCCTGCGATCAGCTTCGAATTCTTCCCGCCCAAGACCGAAGAGCAGCGCGTCCAGCTCGATGCCGCGGTGAGCCGACTGAAGAAGAGCGAGCCGGACTACGTCTCGGTGACCTTCGGTGCCGGCGGCTCGACCCTCAGCTACACGGATAAGACCGTGAAACAGCTGCGCCAGGAGCACGGGCTGTCGGTGGCCCCGCACCTGTCTTGCATGGGCGGCACGCGGGCAGAGATCGGCGAACTGCTCGACACGTACAAGGCCTCGGGCTGCCGGCGCATCGTCGCCCTGCGCGGCGACCTTCCCTCAGGCATGGCCACGCCAGGCGACTTCCGCTATGCCGCGGAGCTGGTCGCCTTCATACGCGAGCACAGCGGCGATCACTTCCACATCGAGGTGGCGGCCTATCCCGAGACGCACCCGCAGGCGGAGAATGCCCTGGCCGACCTGCGCCATTTCCGGGACAAGGTGGACGCGGGCGCGGATGGCGCGATCACGCAGTATTTCTTCAATGCCGACGCATATTTCCGCTTCGTGGAAGACGTGACCCGCCTCGGCGTGAGCATCCCCATCGTGCCCGGCATCATGCCGATCGCCAATTTCAGCCAGCTGCGCCGGTTCTCGGAGCAGTGCGGCGCGGAGATTCCGCGGTGGATCGTCAAGCGCATGCAGGCCCATGGCGACGACGCGGCAGCGGTACGTGAACTGGCAGCAGACGTAGTCGCCGAACTGTGCCGCCGATTGATCGACGGCGGCGCACCGGGCCTGCACTTCTACACGATCAATCGCGCACGCGCGACGACGGCGGTGCTCGACCGGTTATAGAGGCGTCGTCTTCTATACTTCGGCCCGTTCACCGACCCACCAGGAATTCCTGCATGCGTGCCTGCGTCATGTTCGCCACCGAGGCCTATGCGCTGCCGATCCTGCGCCCCCTGGCAGCGGCTGCCATGGCGCGGGGTATCGCGGTGCGCTGGCTGACGACCGATGCCGTGGCGGCGCGGCTGGGCAACGACGAAGTGCGCCTGCGCCAGCTGTCCGAAGCACGCGCCTTCGCGCCGGATGCGACGTTCTGCGCTGCGAACTGGGCGCCACCCGGCATCCCGGGGCTCAAGGTGCAGGTGTTTCACGGCTTCAACGCGAACAAGCGTGAGCCGGACCGCGGCCACTTCGCCATCCGCGGTTTTTTCGATCTGTACACCACGCAGGGGCCCGCGACGACGTTGCCCTTCCAGGCGCTGGCGGCGCAGCACGGTCATTTTGCCGTGGTCGAGACGGGCTGGCCCAAGCTCGATCCCCTGTTCGGCCCCGAGCCCAGCCCACTGATGGCACGCGATGGTCGACCGGTGGTGATGTTCGCCTCCACTTTCAGTCATCGCCTCAGTTGCGCACCGGCGATGCAGGAGACGTTGCGTTCGCTGATCGCCCGTGGCGACCGCCAGTGGCTGCTGACACTGCACCCGAAATCCGAGCCGGAACTCATCCAGGCCTATCGCGCGCTGGAGGCGCCCAATGCGCGCTACCTGGATGCCGAGCGCCTGATCGACATGGAACGCGCCGCGGACGTGCTGGTCTGCGACACCTCGTCGGTGATCCACGAATTCGCGGTGCAGGACAAACCGGTGGTCACCGTGGCGAACCGGCGGCCCGAGCCGTTCATGCTGGACGTGGCGACGCCGGCCGACGTGGATGCGGCCATCCACGTGGCGTTGTCGCACCCGGCAGCGTTGATGGCGGCGCTCAAGGCCCACGGCGACGACATCCACCCCTACCGCGACGGGCGTTCGAGCGAGCGTGTGCTCGATGCGACCGACGCCATGCTCGCTACCGGCGCGGCGCGGCTCGGGCGCAAACCGCTCAATCCCGTGCGTCGCTACAAGGCCTGGCGCGATCGCGCGGCCCTGTTCGCCCGGTGATCGTCAGGGCTTGAAGCCCTTCTGCAGCAGGTATTGCTTCACGTACTTGCGGCGGACGTATTCCACGCGCAGCAGGGCATAGATCAGCCCGCGCCAGCCGTCGAGGAAGCCGCCGCGGAAGACATAGCCCTTGAGGAAACGGAACGCGGGACTGAGCACGATCTGCGCCAGGCCCGTGCGCTTGCGCTTGGCGAAGGCCTCTTCGGCCATGAGGTGCGCGTAGCGTTCCTGCTTGGCCAGCATGGCCGACAACGACCGGTAGGGATCGTGGTCGAGCCAGCCGTCGATGGCTTCCGTGCGGCCGTTGACCACGACGGACTCGTGGATCTCGCGGGCACCGTGCCAGCCCGCGGTGCGCCGGTCGAACAGGCGCACGACACGATCGGAGCCCGCGTTGCCGTGCTTCATCACCTTGCCGAGGAAGCGGTTGCGCCGGACGATGCGGAACGCGGCGGTGTCGCCGGTGCCCTTGGCGAAGCGGGCCAGGATCGCCGCACGAAGACTGGGGTCCACCCATTCGTCCGCGTCCAGGCAAAGCACCCAGTCGTTCCGCGCGGCGGCCACGGCGAAATCCTTCTGCGTACGGAAGCCGTCGAACGGGCGGTGGATCACGCGCGCGCCCGCCGCTTCGGCCAGCGGGACGGTCGCGTCCAGGGAGCCGCCGTCCACGACGACCACGTCGTCGCAGAAGTCGGCGGAGGCGAGGCAGGCGACGATACGGTCGGCTTCGTTCTGCGCGATGACGCACAGGGAGATCGGCAAGCGCGACGTGTCGGCGGGGGTCGGGGCCATGAAGGTGTGGGCCGCTGCGTGGTGGGATGTGCCACTTTACCAGAGCCCCCCTACCGGACCGGTCGCGCCCCTCGCCCTCCGTTGCCGTCCGTCACCGTCCGTGGAGGCGTCGTGGGAGACGATGGTCACCCCCTTCCTCGCATGCCTCCCGTGAACCGTCAGCGCGTCCTTCCCATCCTCTGCACCCTGCTTGCGATCGCCGTACCTGCCGCCGCGCAGACGGCTATCCATCGTTGTGTGGGGACGGACGGGCGCCCGGCCTTTACCGACCAGCCCTGCGCGACCATCGGTGCCACCCCGGTCCTGCCGCCCGCGGCCACGTCGGCACGTCCCGGCGGAGCCGCCGCCGATGGCGCCACGGCGGGGCTGCTCTGCGCCAAGAGCCTGGCGGACCTGCGCACCGGCATCGCCCAGGGCTTCGCCCTGAAAAGCGCCAACCGCATCGGCGGCCTCGTACTGTGGAATGCCTCCGGGCAAAGCGCGACCGAGGGCATGCGCGGCATCGAGGCGCTCATCCGTCAGCCGCTGGTGTCGCTGGACGGCGACGAGGCGGCGGGCATCGACGTGGCGACCTCCGTACCCGGCGGCGGGCTCGCCACACGGCATGCGCATTTCGACGTGGTCCGCGACTCGGGTTGCCTGTGGCTGCGCCCGCGGCCCTGAGTCTTCCACCGATGCCCTGACGCAACGCGCCATGTGCCGCCGGCTGGCACCCGTTATCATGGGCGGTCCCCTCCGGAGCGCTCACATGTCGCAGAATTACCCCGAATGGATCTGGCAGAACGGGCAGATCAAGCCCTGGCGCGATGCCACCGTCCACGTCATGGCCCACGCGCTGCATTACGGCTCTTCGGTCTTCGAAGGCATCCGCAGCTACAAGACGCCGGACGGCGCGGCGATCTTCCGCCTCACCGACCACCTCAAGCGCTTGTACCTGTCCGCGAAGATCTACGACATCGAGATTCCATATTCGATTGAGGAGCTTGCGGCCGCGTGCCGTGAGGTAGTCAAGAAGAACGACCTGCAGGCGGCCTACCTGCGCCCGGTCGCGTTCCGTGGCCTGGGCGGTTTCGGCCTCTCCGCCGACTGCCCGACCGACGTGGCCGTCGCCACCTGGCCCATGGGTCCCTACCTCGGCCCCGAGGCCCTGGAGAACGGCATCGAAGCCTGCGTCTCCAGTTGGCAGCGGTTCGCGCCCAACACCATCCCGGCCGGTGCCAAGGCCGGCGGCAACTACCTGTCCGGCCAGCTGATCGCCCGCGAGGCACGTCGCCTCGGCTTCGGCGAAGGCATCGCACTGGCCTCCACGGGCCTGCTGAGCGAAGGTGCCGGCGAGAACCTGTTCCTGGTCTTCGACGGCGCGCTGCACACCCCTCCGGCCAGTGCGTCGATCCTCACGGGCATCACGCGCCACACGCTGATGACGCTCGCCCGTGAGGAAGGCCTCGAGGTGATCGAGCGCGACCTGCCGCGCGAGTACCTCTACCTGGCCGACGAGATCCTGATGTGCGGCACGGCGGCGGAAGTCACGCCCATCCGCTCGGTCGACGGCAAGCAGATCGGCACCGGCAAGGCCGGTCCGATCACGCGCCGCCTGCAGGAACTGTTCTTCGGCCTGTTCAGTGGCAAGACGACCGACCGCTGGGGCTGGCTCGAACCGTTGTGATAAAACATCGCGCGCAGGGGTGTGCCCTGCGCGCGATGTTCCGCATTCCACAGGGGGAAAACACATGAAGGTCCAACAGGTCGCCGTCTGGGCGATAGCCGCCGCGTGCGCCGTCAGCGGTTGCGCCAGCGTGCACAAGGCCGGCCAGGACGCCGACGCGCGGGCGAAGCGTTTCGCACCGGTGCCGGACAAGGCCGTGGTCTACATCTACCGCAACGAGATCCTCGGCACCGCGATCAAGCTTCCGGTACTCGTCGATGGCATCGCCGTGGGCGACACCGGTCCCAACAGCTTCCTTGAAGTTGCCGTTCTCGGCGGCAACCACATCATTACGTCCAAGGGCGAAACGGACTCCACCCTCTCCCTGGCCACCACCGCGGGCCAGGTGTACTACGTCTGGCAGGAGGTGAAGGTCGGCATGTGGGCAGCCAGCTCGCTGCTGCACCGTGTAGACGAAACCAAGGGCCAGAAAGGCGTGCGCGAGAGCAAGCTGCTCGTGACTGAAGCGCCGGCGCTACGGGCCCCCGACGACGCCATGGTCGCCCCGGCCAGTGTTGCACCGGCCCATGCCGACGCTGTCGCAGCCCGCGTGACCGCACCGCAGCGCGGGGCGGTGCCCTCATCGGCGTCGATGGCCGCGCCAGCCGCGCCAGTGAAGGCCGAGTACGGCCTGGCCGCCCTGGACAACCGCATCGGCAAGCCGATGTTCGAAGCGGCGCAGGACGTGGCATCCGCCCACCAGTGCGAGCGGATGCTGCGCGTGCGCAGCGTGGACGGAGACAACGCCCACTTCTTCAGCCGTTGCGACAGTGGCGGTGCACCGATCGAGATCCTGTGCAACGCCACCAGCTGCCACGAAGGCCCCCCTCAGGGGTGAATCAGTTACAGAAGCCGTTCGGGAACGACGACGAGCGATAGGCGTACAGCCAGCTCGTCTTGCCGCCGTCGTTGGCGATGTTCCAGCCGTTGCCGATCGAGCCCATTGCCGTATTCAGCACCTGCGAGCGCTGCAGCACCGGCGTGGTGAAGTACTTGTCCGCATCCGCGTCCACGCGGAACGACAACTCGGCCAGGGCCGGCGTGGCTGCACCGTCCACGTACCACAACGTGAGCGTGAACTCGGCCACGGACTGGCCCAGGTCGGCGGTGGGGCCGTCGTATTCCTGCTGTGTCACGGTGACGCCGGCCACCTTCGACAGCGTGGACGACGACAGCGACGACAACGCGGATGCGCCGGGGAACTGCTTGATCAGGTCCGCCACCGTACCCGGCGTGGTCGTCGCATCCTGCTTGGTCGAATGCGCCAGCACGAGACCGCCGGGGGTGACGTCCGTTTCCAGCTTGGTCTTCTTGTTCTTGCCCGCGCCGGAGACGTCCGTGGCGTAAGACAGTTCCTCATCCGGATGGCGGAACTTGAACTGGATGTCCAGGTCGTCGCCGGCGCGCGTGCGCACCGAGTAACCCGCCTTCATCAGCGCGCAGCTGTGCGCCGTGTCGTAATAGGCCAGCGTGTCACGGTTGCCCGCAGTGAAGCCGCCGCCGACCGTCTTGTCGAAGCCCAGCGCGCTCAGGCGCGTGGACAGGTTCTGCAGCAGCGTACCGGCCGCGCTGGACGGGTTGCTGGCGAAGCGCGACGCGTCCAGCAGCACTTTGTATTCCTTGCTGTCGACATAGGCCGGGCTATTGGCGTGGCTGGCGAACGAGCCCAGCAGGAGGCTCGCCGAAAGCAGCGAGAGAACCGTACGTTTCATCATGCGCGTAACCCTTATCGGTGGTGGGGAGCGGTGGCGGAACGCATGCCCGGCAAGCTCAGCCGGTACACGAGGATGCGGTTGTCGTTGTCGATGTCCGAATCGCAGCGCTGGCCGTCCATGACACAGTGCCGCGCGATGAAGTCGTTGTCGTTGCCGACCAGCAGGAACCAGTCGTCGGGATGCGCGGGATCGAGTGCGGGCACCAGGTCCATCGCCTCCCATTTCTCCGACAGCTGTGCCTTGCCCGCCTCGTCCGCTTGCACACCGAGGCCGAAACGGGCCAGGTTGGCCGGGTCCAGCAGGTTCACGAACGGCCGCGTGGTGGCCGTATGGATGTCCGTACGCAACATGCCGTGCGCATCGATGACCGGCGTGGCGGCGGTTTCGTACGGCGTACCCGCGAGGTTGGTGGCGCCGTCGGTATCCACCAGCAGGATGCTCTTGAAGACGATGGGCCGCCTGCGCTCGGCGCCGTAGCCACTGCCGTCGCGAGCCAGCATGAGGAACCGATGGTCGTCGAGCGCGCGGATCTCGCTCTGCGCCGCGGTGCGGTTCGGGCTGCCGCCGTCACCCCGATCGGTATAGGACGGCAGGCGCACCACGTAGTGCGCGATGGGCGTCGACGGCACCGTGGTGCGGCTCGTGTCGTAGACGACCACGCGCGCGAGCGTGCGGCCGGACGCGTCGCCGGGCGCGCTGTCCTGCACCAGGGCACTTTGCAGCACCACGAACAGGCGCGTGCCGTCGGGCGACAGCGCCATGCCTTCCACGCCCTGGTTGTTGCGCCGGCCTGTGGCTGGCGGACGCAGCGAGGTGAAGTCCGGGCGACCGGCGGCATCCCGCGGGCGCACCGCGAGCGGCGGCACCACGATGCCGGTGAGTCGTCCACGCGGGTCGAAGCGATATACGTTGGCCGCGTATTCGTCGCCGACGTAGAAACCGCCATCGGGCGTGAACTGCAACGACTCGGCGTCCAGCGACACCTTGCCGGCCCCCGTCCCCTTCGCCGGTGACGGCAACACGATGCCATGCTCGCTACGGGTACCCTGCCCCGGCTCGGCGCCGGTGAAGGGCCGGCCATCGAAGTCGCGCAGTTCCCGCCCGCCGTCCGGCAGCAAGGTCAGTTGCGGCGTGTCGCCCAGGCGCAGGGTGAGCCTGAAGCGGTGCAGTCGCGCCCGGTAGTCGAAGAAAAGCTGGTGCTCGGGGTCGTTGCGCCCGCGATCCGGCAAGGTCCACAACACGCCGGTGTACGTATCGCCCTCCCGTTTCCAGGTGCCCGGCTGGATCGCCAGCGACGAGAACGAGCCCAGCGTGTCACCGAGGAAATCCACCGTGCCCGCAGGCAGCGAGCCCGCGGCCACCAGGCCGTGGTCGACATAGGTGACACCGCCCATGTCGACGCTGCGCGGCAGCGGCGTCGCCGCGAGGTCGGGCACGCGCAGCTCGAGGGTCTGTGCCGACAGGCCGCCGAGCGCCAGGCTGGCGACCAGGCCCGCGATGAGCCGACGCATCAGAACCGCACGTCCAGCGTGGCGAACAGCTGGCGCGGTGCCGACGCGTGGAAGACATAGGCGGTACCGTTCGGGTCGCTCGGCACGAAGGCGCTCGAATCCAGGTTGCTGGCGTAACGCTTGTTAGTGAGGTTGGTCACGTTGAGCGTCAGGCGCACGTCCCTGGCCACGGAGAACGCACCGAAGTCGTAACCCGCCGACATGTCCCAGGTGGTGAAGCCGCCGAAGCCCTGGTCGTTGGTGTACGTGTAGAAGCGCTCACCGGTGTACTTGCCGCGCAGCGAGGCGAACCAGGGGCCCTGGTTCCAGTCGAGTTGCGTGGCCAGCAGCCGCCCCGGCGTGTCCGTCTGCGTCTTGCCGCGGGTGTGCTGCACCACGCCGGCCTGCGTATAGTCACCGGCATAGGTGGAGCGGTTGTACGACGCGGAGTTGTACCAGCGCAGGTGATCGGTCGGCTGCCACACGAAGGTGGCTTCCACGCCACGGCTGTTCACGCCGCCCACGTTGTAGAAGCGGTTGCCGCAATTGGCGCCGACCGGCTGGCGCGAATCGCACGGGTTGTACTGCAGCAGGCGATTGTCGAAGCGCACGTCGTAGGCCGCCAGCGATGCGGCAAAGCCGTCGCGCTCCAGACGGTAGCCGGCCTCGAGGCTGCGCGACTTCTCCGGCTTCAGGTCGCCCTGGCTGTTCCAGATCGACTGACTGACCGCCTGCGGACCGAGCTTGAAACCACCCTGGAACATGGCGATGTTCTTGGCGAAGCTGGCGAACACTTCCTGGCCCTCGGCCAGCTTGTAGCGCGCACCGAACTGCGGCAGCAAGGCCTTGCTCGCACTCAGCTTGCCGGTGGCGAACTGGTTGTTGGAGGTCGGGCTGATCGGTGTCCTGGCCACGCCCGGCAGCGCTTGCGCGTCGGAGGTGACATGCGGGCTCTTCACGCCCACGTCGACGGTCAGCGCATCGTCGAGGAAACGCATGGTGTCCTGCAGGAAGGCCTGCCGCGTGTTCCACACGGTGCGCTGGTCGAACACGCCCAGGTTGGGCTGGGTGTCGATCCTGCCGCTGAGGTCGCGCGGACCGGTGACGTAGCTGCTGTAGCGCGAGGCGCTGGAAATGTTGTGCTCGTACCAGACGCCGCCTTCGAGATGATGGTTGGCGAAGTCCCACGCGGCCGAGAGGATCGCGCCCGAGCGGTTGATCGTGTAGAGCGTGTTGCGGAAGATGATCGGCAACTGCTGCGGCGTACCCGGATACGAGTAGGTACCGCTGTTCCAGTTGTGGCCTTCGCCGGCGTCCTCGTGATGGTAGACCTGGGCGTGCAGGGTCACCGTGTCGCTGGGGAAGAAATCGCCCGCGAGGTAGTACAGGTTGTCGTCACGCAGGATCTGCCCCGCGGTGAAGGCACCGTCCGCATCCGTGTCCGCGCCGCTGCGGTCGCAGCGCCGCGCATTCAGGGTGCCGGCATTGCAGTACGCCTTGCCGATGGCCCGCTGCCAGTTGGGGGCGTAGCCACCCCAGTCGTAACCCAGCCCGCGTGCCAGCTCGCTCTTGGACAGGTAGAAATAATCCGCCTGCGAGGTACGCGAGGTGTCGGCGAAGGCGGTGAAACGCGCCCAGTCGAAATCCCACACCGCCTTGCCGTTGAACTGCTTGGTGGTGGAACCGTTGTACACGCTCTGGTGGTTCCACAGGTCCGACGTGGTGCGCGCGCCCGACAGGTACATCGAGAAACCGTCGTGCTCGCCGGTATCGAAGCGGGCAAAGGTGCGACGGTTGGCGTCGCTGCCGAAGGTCTGGGCCACGCGGCCACCCATCGTCTTCGCCGGGTCGTTGGAGCTGTAGGCGATCGTGCCACCCAGGTTGCTGGTGGAGGGCGTACCGAGGTTGCCGATGCCTTCGGAAAGCTCCGCGCCGGCGAAGTTCTCGGAGATCAGCGCGCGGTTGATCGACAGGCCGTTGTAGTTGTTGTACGCGCTGTCACCCAACGGCATGCCGTCGAGGGTATAGCCCAGGCGCGTGCCGCTGAAGCCGCGCAGGCTCAGCGTCATGGACTGCTCGTTGGTACCCAGCGCGTCGGCGGACTGCGCGTTGACGCCCGGCAAGGTGTTGAGCACTTTCTGCAGGCTGGTACCCGGCGGCAACGCCTTCTGGTCGGTGGTCCGCAGGCGCTGCACCTGGCGCGTCTCGCCGCTGCCGATGACGGACACCGTGTCCAGGTCCTGAGCCTTCTCGCGTCCGGCGGTGGCGCCGGTGGTCGCAGGCGGCGGTGTGGTGTCGTTATCCGTGGCGTACGCGGCGGAGGCGAGGGCCATGCCCAGGGCAACGGCCAAAGCGGAATACTTGAACAAGGGGCGTCCTTACATGCTCGGGCGCCGCGGCATGTGCCTCCCCTGAGGACCGCCCTTCTCGCGCCGTGAAGCCCCAGATGGTGCGACAGTAAAATGAAAGCTTGGTGACAGCTATTGTTGCTACGTCAGCGGAAGTCGATGGTCGAGATTGCGCCGGCCATGTCGGGGCGCGGCCGCAGCGACACGTCCCAGTCGTACAGTTCGCACAGGCGACGCACGATCGCCAGGCCCAGGCCGGCACCGCCGCCCGTAGCGCTTTCGCCGCGGATGCCGCGCTGGAACAGCTTTTCGGCGTCTTCCGGCTTGATGCCGGGGCCGGTATCGATCACGTCGACGCGGCCGTCGAGCACGCGCACCGTCACCTTGCCTTCCATCGTGTACTTGATGGCATTGCCGATCAGGTTGGTCAGCGCCACCGACAGGACCGAGGCCGGCGCATTCACCGTGACGCTGCCGTCCGCGATCAGCTCGATCTCGATGGGCTTCATGCCCATCTGGGGGCGCTGGCTCTCGATGACGTCCGCCGACACCTTGGCCACGTCGGTGGTCTCGCCGCGCGTGGGGCCGCGGCGTTCCGCGCGCGACAGCAGCAGCAAGGCCTCGATCAGCTCGGTGGCCTGGCGCGACGCGCGCTCGATGCGCTTGAGCCGCTCGCGCAGCTTGTCGGTCAGGTCCGGTGAGCCCTGCAGCAATTCGGTGGTGCTGGCGATGACCGCCAGCGGCGTGCGCAGCTCGTGGCTGACATCGGAGTTGAACTCGCGATCGCGCTCCACCACGGAGGTCAGCCGCATGGCGTATTCGTCCAGCGCTACGGCCAGCTCGCCCACCTCGTCGTCGGCGAAGTGCGGCGCCAGTGCCTCGGCCTTGCCCACCCGGCGGAAGTCGCGCAGGCGGCGGGCCAGGTCAGTCACCGGGCGAAGCACACGCGACGACAGCCACACGCCCAGCACCAGCGAGAACAGGCCGAACAGGAACACCGCCGCGACCACACTGGTGACCAGCTGACGCTTGCCCAGCTCGTCGCGGGATACGTCGAACTGGATGAAGCTGATGATGCCGTCCTCACGCCGCACGGCCACCTTGTAATGCCGGGGCTTGCCGTCCTTGCCATCCTCGTACACGTCGTGCACGCCCGTCTCCAGCGACTGCCAGTTCAGCGGCGCCTTGTAGAGCGTGCGGTCGCTGAAGGTCGCACCCTTGATGATGTCGAACGGCGGGCGCTCGGCCGGGTTGGCGCGGACCTTCGCGTTGATCGAGTCCACCTCGTCCTGCAACGCGGAGTTGATCAGCTGCTCTTCGACGCGGGTGCGGATGTTGACGGCCGCGTACGCGAACAGCGCGCTGAGGCCGAAGCCGAACAGCGCGAAGGTGACGATGAGGCGGAAACGAAGCTTACGTCTGGACCGCATCCGGATCGACCATGCGATAGCCAATACCGTGACGCGTGTGGATCAACGGTTTTTCAAAGGGTTTGTCGATCGCGGCGCGCAGGCCGTGGATGTGCACGCGCAGGGAATCGGAATCGGGGAGTTCCTCGCCCCAGACGCGCTGTTCCAGGTCCTGACGGGTGACCACCGACGGGCTGGCTTCCATCAGGGCCTGCAGCAGCTTGAGGCCGATCGGGTTGAGCTGGATCGACTTGCCCTCGCGGCTGACCGTGAGGGTGTCGAGGTTGTAGGTGAGGCCACCGACCTTGAGGACACGGCTTTGCGGGCCCTTGCCCCGGCGCGCAAGCACCTCCAGCCGGGCCGCAAGTTCCTGCAGCGCGAACGGCTTGGTCATGTAGTCGTCCGCGCCGGACTCGAAGCCGGTGAGCTTGTGCTCCAGCGAGTCGCGGGCGGTCAGCATCAGCACGGGCGTCTGCTTGTGCGCCTCGTGGCGCAATTTCTTGGCGACGTCCAGGCCGTCCATGCCCGGGAGGGTGAGATCGAGCACGATGACGTCGAAGTCGTGGACCACGGCCAGGTGCAGGCCCGTGACGCCGTCTCCGGCGAAATCGACGACATGGCCGCGATCCTCGAGGTAATCCCCGATGTTCGTCGCGATGTCGGTGTTGTCTTCAATGACCAGGACGCGCATGCGGCACTCCGTTGGGCGGTCGCTCTTGTGAATCTTGCAAGTATTGCGACAGCAAGCTTAACGGGGAACCCGTGAAGCGGACAGCACTAAAAGAGAGGCCCGGGCGGAAGGACCGCCCGGGCCGAAAGAACTACTGCCCCGATACCGTCATTCCGCCCCGCGGAATCACAGTGGAACCTTTATAGGTCAGCACCGTTTAAATCGCTGTTAATCCCTTGGGCGCCTTGGGCTTGCGTGCCTTCGGCACGGCCGGCCGGGCGGCCAGGCGTTCCTCGCAGTGCGCGATGATGGCGCCGGCCACGTCGACGCCGGTGCTGCCCTCGATACCCTCCAGCCCCGGCGACGCATTGACCTCCAGCAGCAGCGGGCCGCGCGAGGAACGCAGCAGGTCGACGCCCGCCACCTCCAGGCCCAGCGCCGACGCGGCCTCGATCGCCACCCGTCGCTCGTCGTCGGACAGTTCCACCTGGGCGGCGCTGCCGCCACGGTGCAGGTTGGCCCGGAACTCGCCCGGCGCGGACGAGCGCTGCATGGACGCGACCACCTCGTTGCCGACCACGAAACAGCGAAGGTCGCTGCCGTTGGCCTCACGGATGAACTCCTGGACGAGGAAGTTGGCATACAACCCGCGGAACGCCTCGATCACGCTCTGCGAGGCCGATTTCTTCTCCGCCAGCACCACGCCCGCCCCCTGGGTGCCCTCGTTGAGCTTGATGATGTGCGGCGGGTCGCCGAGCATCGCCAGCAGGTCGGAGGTGTCGTCGGGGTTGTCGCCGAAGGCGGTCAGCGGCATGTCGATACCACGGGACGCCAGCAGTTGCAGGCACCGCAGCTTGTCGCGGGCGCGCAGCACCGCGTCCGAGGGGTTGGGCGTGTAGACGCCCATCTGCTCCAGCTGGCGCAGCACCGCGGTGCCGTAGAAGGTGCTGGAGGCACCGATCCGGGGAATGACGCAGTCCACCGGGCCCAGCGGCTTGCCCTTGAAATGGATGGCGAACGATCCCGGCGAGATGCTCATGTAGCAACGCAGGGGGTCGATCACACGCACGGTGTGGCGCCGCTTGCGCGCCGCCTCGACAAGCCGCTGCGTGGAATACAGCCGCGCGTTGCGCGACAGGATGGTCAGCTTCATGGATGGTCCCGGACGACGCGGCGCGGCGTCTGCGAATAGGAAAGCGCGGGATCGACCAGGAAGCGCCCGAAGAGCGCCGTCCGGCCGAGCAAAAGGGGGAAAAGCATGTGCCGGCGATCGGTCAGGTTCACCTCCGCCATGAAGCGGCGACCGGCGAGTTCGATCTCGGTTTCGATGAACCAGCGCGTGGTGCGATGACCGCCTGAATCGGTGACGTTGCGCCGGCCGGTCGCCCTCGCCTCGCAGGGCTCAGACAACCCGCCCTTGCGGGTGGTCCGCGCCTGGAAGCGCAACCATGCGCCATCGGCGCGCTCGTCCACCTCCAGCCACTCGACGTGCAGCGACGAGGTGCGCGCGCCCGTATCGAGCTTGGCCTTGAGGACGGTGACGCCGAGCGACGGAAGTGCGAGCCGTTCGCGCCAGCCAAGGGTGATGACATCAGTCATGGGTCTGGTGCGACGTGTAGGGGACGAAAGGGAATGCGGGAAACCGTCGTGGCCGTCACCAGGGACGGTGCACGATGAGGAAAGCATGCCCAAGCCCGGACCGGCGCGCAACCGGGTTGACGCCGATGGCACCGCGCCACGCCGTCACCCGCATGAAATCGATGTGAAGCCCCGCGCTGCGTTGGGGTCAGGACCACACGGCGTGGCGCTTGTCCACGATCATGTAGACGGACGCGGCGACCCCGACCAACGACACCAGCGCAACATAGTGCGCCGGGCCGATGCCGCCGGCCGCCCTGGCCAGGTAGCCCACGACCAGCGGCGTTACCGCGCCCGCGATCGCATAGGCCACGTTGTAGGACACGGAAATGCCCGAGAAACGGATCGGGGCGGGAAACGCCGCGACCAGCACGGCGGGCACGACGCCCGCCACCCCGGCGAAGGCCCCGGCCAGCGCATACAACGGATACAGGTGGGCGCCACCGGCCTGCAGGTCGAAATACAGCGCGTAGGTGCTTAGCATGAGGCCCACCGATGCGATGAGCATGGCGCGACCGCGGCCCAGCCAGTCCACCAGCAAGCCCCCACCGACACATCCCAGGCAAAGGGTGAACGCGCCGATGCTGCCGCCGGTGAACGCCCGCACGGCATCGACGTGGAACGCCGTCTGCATCAGCGTGGGCGTCATCAGGATGACCACCACGATGGCTGCCGTGAGTACCCAGGTGACGGCCATCGACAGCAGCACGCCCGGCAGATGGTCGCGCACCACTACCCACGCCGGCAGTTCCTCGGACAGCTGCCGACGCTCGCGCATGCGTGCGAACACGGGTGTTTCGCTGAGCCAGCGACGCAGGTAGACGGCGATGAAACCGAACACCCCGCCCAGGATGAAGGCGATGCGCCAGCCATGGTCCATCAGCGCCTCGGGCGACATGTGCGCGTTGAGGTAGGCGGCCAGCAACGAGCCCAGCAGGATGCCGAAGGTGAGGCCCGCGGAAAGGCTGGCCACGGCGAGGCCCTTGCGACGCGAGGGCACGTGCTCCGACACGAAGACCCAGGCGCCGGGTACTTCGCCGCCAATGGCCACGCCCTGCACCACGCGCAGCAAGGTCAGCAATACCGGCGCGAACAGGCCGATGCTGGCGTAGGTGGGCAGTACACCGATCAACAGCGTCGGCACCGCCATCAGGAACACGCTGAGGGTGAACATGCGTTTGCGGCCGACGCGATCGCCGAAGTGCGCCATGACGATGCCGCCCAGCGGGCGGGCAAGGTAGGCCACGGCGAACAGGCTGAAGGCCTGAAGCTGCGCCAGCCAGTCCGAGCCGCCCGGCGGAAAGAACAGGTGGCCGAGGGTCTTCGCGAAGTACACGAAGATCACGAAGTCGTAGAACTCCAGCGCGCCGCCGAGCGCGGAAAGCACCAGCGTTTTCGCATCGCGGCGATCCAGGGGGCGCGCGTCGACGGTGTCATCGGGAAGGGTTGCACTCATGAGCGGTATTCGCCGGATACGAGGGGGAAACGAGTAAAGCTGCGACGAAAGTCGCAGAAGACGGACGTCCAGACGCCTTGCGCCCAATATAGCTGCCATGTCTAGAATGCCGTCAAGCTTTCCAGGGAACCAACGATGCATCCACGCCGATGGCTACTCGCGGCGGCCCCGCTGACGGCGCTGTTCGCCACCGCCTTGCACGCCACCGACTTCACGCTCGCCGATGGCCAGGTAAAAGGCACACTCAAGACCCGCATCGTGGCAGGTGCCGGCGTGCGCCTGAACGATCCGTCGAAGCACCTGATCGGCAAGGGCTTCCGATCCGACGGCAAGCCCAAGGGCGGCGATGGCGCCGACACCGCCGATGACGGCAACCTCAACTACGGCAAGAACGATGTCTATGCCAGCCTGTTCAAGGTCACCAGCGCACTGGACCTGAAGTACGAGAACATCGGCCTCGCCGCCAGCGCGCGTGCCTGGTACGACCCCACGCTCGAACACCACGACGTGCCGCAGGGCAGCGGCGCCAGCGCATTCGCCGCCGACCGGCCGCTGGACGATCACGGCTTGTCCCGGTCCAATCGTTTCTCCGGCTTCATGTGGCTCAACGCCTATGTGTACGGCCACTTCGCGCTGGACGACCAAGCGGCGCTCGACCTGCGACTGGGCAAGCAGACGGTGAAATGGGGCGAAGGCCTGTTCATGCAGGGCGTGAACCAGGTGAACCCCACCGACTACACCACGCTGCACCGGCCCGGGACGGATCCGGCCACCGAGGCGCAACTGCCGGTCGAGATGCTCTGGGGCAAGCTGACCTTCGATCCGCACTGGAGTGTGGAAGCGTTCTACCAGTGGAAGTGGCGCCCCGCTGAACTGGACCCCTGCGGCACGTTCTTCTCCGGCACCGACCTGGGCGTGGACCCGGGCTGCGGCGGTATCGAGAGCAACGCCTATTACCCGATCAACGCCTACAGCCCGGGTGCCGGGCGGTGGCTTAGCGACGGCTACCAGTATGCGGTCGGTGGCGTGCTGCCCCGCGCGGACACACGCGATGGCAGTGACCACGGCCAGTACGGCGCCACCCTGCGCTACACCTTCGATCGCCCGGCAACCAACCTGGCCGTGTACTACATGCGTTACAACTCGCGCCTGCCGATCCTCGACGCCACGACGATCGATCCCGCGCAGCAGAACAACGCCGTCGTGCCCCTGCTGCTGGCGGCCGGCGCGCCATTGGCGGACGCCCAGCTGTCCGCACGGCTTTCTTCCATCCACGTCTTGTGGGATTACCCCGACGACATCCGTCTCTGGGGCGTTTCCGCCAGCACACGCGTGGGCGCCTGGAAGATCGCGGGCGAGGCCAGCTACACGCAGGACCTGCCGGTGCAGATCAATACCGCCGACATGTTCGCCGCGCTGACGCGCAGCGGTGGCCCCATCGGGGCTCGCAACCCACGCCTGCCGCCGGGCGGCGTGCTCGCAGGCTCCGACCGCCACGACCGCACGCAGTTGCTGTTGAACACCACGCGGGCCTTCACCGGAGTGCTGGGCGCGGCCAGCGGCAGCTTTGCCGCCGAGCTGGCCTACAGCCATACCGACCTGCCCAGCCTGACCGACGTGCGCTACGGGCGCGGCTTCCACTGGGGCTTTTCCAGCGAGGGCTACGGCGGCGCCTGTACCGCCATCCAGAACCCCGCGGGCTGCCACGACGGCGGCTATTACACGCGGTCTGCCTGGGGCTATCGACTAAAGACCGCGCTGGCCTATCCCGTGGCGCACGGCTGGGTGGTGTCGCCCAGCCTGGGCATCGGCCAGGACGTGCATGGTTATTCGGTGGACGGCCAATTGGTGGGCGGCCGCAGGCAGGTCACCCTGGGGGTGGGCGCGACCCTGGACACCACCTGGTTCGCCAACCTTACCTACACGAACTATCTCGGGCATCCCACGTACGACACGCTGGCCGACCACGACTTCGCGACGCTGTCGATCGGTGCGACGTTCTGAACCGGACGTGGGGTGGGCTCAGGCCGTTTCAGCGGCCGGCGAGCCCGACACCTCGTCGAGGACCACCCGGAAACAGGTGCCGCCACCTTCCCGCGGAAGGATGCGGACTTCCGCGCGCAGCGCGTCCGCGCTCTGCCGCACCAGCCACAGGCCCAGTCCCAGGCCTTCGGCTTGCGGGTCGGCCTGCCGGAACGCGGCGAACAGTTCCTCGACCTTGTCGGGCGCGATGCCGCAGCCGGTGTCCTCGACATCGATGATGACCTTGCCGTCGATGGCTTGCGCCGCCATGCGTACCGTGCCGTCCTCGGGGGTGTACTTCACGGCGTTGGACAAGGCGTTGCCCAGCACCGTCTCCAGCAGCAGCCCATGCGCGAGCACCACCGCCGTGGTGGGCTCGATCGTCAGCGCCACGCGCTTGCGCTGCGCCGCCCGTCGCCAGGTGGTGTCCAGCGCGTCGAAGACGTCTCCCAGCACCACCGGGGTCAACTCCACCGTGTCGCCGCCGGCATCCACGCGCGTGGCCGCCAGCAGGCGGTTCAGTTGCTGGTCCATGCCGAGCAGGTCGGCGCTGGCCCCGTCCAGGCGGGGTAGCTGGTCGTCGGGCACCGAGCCGCGCACCCGCGAGATCGCGTAGAGCGCCGCGCGCAGTGGCGCCTTGAGGTCGTGGCCGGCGGTCGCCACCAGGCGCGCAAGGTGATCGCCACGCCGCTCCGAGCGGCGCAGCATGCGGCCCAGCTCCAGCTGGGACATCACTTGCCGGGCCAGCCGGCGCAGCGTGTCGAGCTGGAAGTCGTCGAGCGTGCGCGGCTTGGTATCCAGGACACACACGGTGCCCAGCGGCAGGCCGTCCGCGGTCTTGAGCAGCGCCCCCGCGTAGAACCGTAGTCCCGGCTCGCCGGTGACCAGCGGATTGAAGGCGAACCGGGTATCGCGCGTGGTGTCGGGAACGACCAGCAGATCGTGCTCGAGGATCGCATGGGCGCACAGCGAGGTGTCCAGCGGCGTCTCACGCACGCCCAGCCCGATCTCCGCCTTGAACCACTGCCGCTCGGCATCGATCAGGTTGACCACCGATATGGGCGCCTGGCACACGTAGGACGCGATCCGGACGATGTCCTCGAAAGGCCCTTCCTTCTCGGTATCGAGGATGCCGAACGACGACAGCGCCGCCAGGCGACGGGCTTCCGCCGCAGCGGGCAACTTGGGGGCGGGCGCGTGGGACATGGGTTTCTCCGGGACGCGCCATTCTGGCAGGTCGCCGTGTGGAAGCAATGTGGGCTGCCGCCTGCGGCAGGCTTTCACGGTTTTGTTCGCCTGTTTACCACGTGCCATGAACACCTGCGATTCCATACTGGATGCTCGATATCCAAGGAGCATCCGATGTCCGTAACCACTCCCACCCCGACCGACCGCAAGGTCCGCTATGGTTTCGTTGCCCTGGGCGACATCACCCAGGAAGCGATGTTGCCCGGTGTGGACCACACGGGTAACTCCGTCGTCACGGCGCTGGTCAGTAGCGACACGGCCAAGGCGGCCAAGGTGGGCGAGCGGTACGGCATCGACAGCGTCTACAGCTACGACCAGTTCGACGAGCTACTCGCCTCCGGCAAGATCGACGCGTTGTACATCGCCACGCCCAACTGGCGGCACGCCGAATTCGTCATTCCCGCGCTGAAGGCCGGCATCCACGTGCTGGTGGAAAAGCCGCTGGAGATCAGCAGCGAGGCCAGCCGCGAGATCCTGGCGACAGCGGCGGCGTCGACCGCCAGGCTGATGGTGGCCTACCGGCTCCACTTCGAGCCGTCCACGCTGTCGCTGATCGACCGTATCCGTTCGGGCGAATTGGGCCAGGTGCACACCTTCAGCGCGACGTTCGCCCAGATGGTCGACCCGAAGAACCATCGTGCGACCAACGGCGCGAAGGCCGGCCCGGTGTTCGACATGGCCCCCTACCCCATCAATGCCGCGCGCTACGTGTTCGATGCCGATCCGATCGAGGTGGTGTCGGCCGTGGGGCTGCGTCACCCGGACTCGGGGCTGGGCGATTTCGACCATACCGTGGCGGTGACGCTGCGTTTCCCCGGTCACCGGGTGGCCTTGTTCTCTGTGTCGTATTACGGCCACGCCGTGGACGCGTTCTACGCCGCAGGCACCAAGGGCAGCGTCCACATGCGTCCCTGCTTCACCTATGGCAAGTCGCTGGAGCAGACGGTCAGCATCGGCGATACGCAGGAAACGGTCAGCCCCCCGGTCACCGACCAGTTCGGCGGCGAGCTGAAATACTTCTCCGAATGCATCCTCGGCAACGAGGATCCTGAGCCGGACGGCCAGGAAGGCCTGATCGACGTGCTGATCGTCGAGGGCATCATGGAGGCCCTGGCCAGCGGCAGGCCGCAAAAGCTCGACTTGCCTGCGCGCGAGCGCCGCATCGATACGCAGCGCCAGAAGATGACGCTGCCGAAGGTGGAGGCGCCCACCCCCGTGGACGCCGCCAAGCCCTCGAAGTAAGCGACCCTCAGCCCTCGAGCAGGTCCGCGACCGAATCGAGGATTTCCGCCGGGCGGAAGGGATAACGATTCACTTCGGCCCGGTCGGCGATGCCGCTGAGCACCAGCACCGTGTGCAGGCCGGCCTCGATGCCGGCCACCACGTCGGTATCCATGCGATCGCCGATCATGCCCGTATTGTGCGAGTGCGCGCCCAGCTTGTTCATGGCCGAGCGGAACATCATGGGATTCGGCTTGCCGACGATGTAAGGCAGGCGACCCGTCGCCTTGGTGATGAGCGCCGCCACTGCACCGGTCGCCGGCAACGGCCCTTCGGCACTGGGGCTGGTCACGTCGGGATTGGTGGCGATGAAGCGGGCACCCGCGCCGATCAGGCGAATGGCCTTGGTGATCGCCTCGAACGAATACGTGCGCGTTTCGCCGAGCACCACGTAGTCGGGTGCGGTGTCGGTCATGATGAACCCGGCCTCGTGCAGCGCCGTGGTCAGGCCCGCCTCACCAATGACGAACGCGGAGGCACCGGGGGACTGGGCTTTCAGGAAAGCGGCCGTCGCCAGCGCCGAGGTCCACAGCTGATCTTCCGGCACGTCGATGCCCGAGGTGCGCAACCGCGCGCTGAGGTCGCGCGGGGTGAAGATCGAATTGTTGGTCAGAACCAGGAAGGGCTTGCCCTGGTCGCGCCATTGCCGGATCAGCTCGGGGGCGCCCGGCAAGGCCTTGTTCTCGTGCACCAGCACGCCGTCCATATCGGTGAGCCAGCATTCGATGTCTTTGCGATCGGCCACGAAAGGCTCCTTCGAAGGGATGAACGTTCACCCCGAAGCATACCGCGATGCACAAGGCGTTACGGCGTCAGCCGTCGTCGAACTCCGCGTCCGGGGAAGCGGGTGCCGTACGCAGCACCACCCATCCGGCGAGTCCCGCCAGCAGGGAACCGGCGAGGATACCCAGCTTCACTTCGTCCTGGACATCGGGATGGTCGGGGAAGGCCAGCATGCCGATGAACAGGCTCATCGTGAAGCCGATGCCACATAGCAAAGCGGTACCGAACAGCTGCATGCGCGACGCGGCCCGCGGCATCCGCGCCCAGCCCAGCCGGATCGCCAGCCACGCAGCGCCGAACACGCCCACCAGTTTGCCCAGCAGCAACCCCAGACCGACGCCCAGCGTGGTGGGCGCCAGCCACTGCGCCAACCCCACCCCCGCGAAGGAAATGCCGGCGTTGGCAAAACCGAACAGCGGCAGCACCGTGATCGGCACGAGCCGGTGCAAGGCATGCTCCAGGCGCAGCAGCGGGGAGTGGCTGCAATCGTCGTCCGACGGCAAGCGACCCTGGCGATCGGCCAGCGGAATGCACAGCGCCGTCGCCACGCCCGCCAGCGTCGCGTGGACGCCGGACTTCAACACGAGGACCCAAAGCACGGCACCCAGCAGCAGGTAAGGCCACAGCCGGGCAACCCCGAAACGATTCATCAGCGCCATGATCGCAACAGCCAGCACGGCGAGGCCGAGGTAGAGCGTGGACAACCCCGGCGTGTAGAACACCGCGATGATGACCACCGCACCCAGGTCGTCGATGATCGCCAGGGCGGCGAGGAAGGCTTTCAGCGAGGCCGGTACCCGGCTGCCCAGCAAGGCCGCCACGCCTAGCGCGAAGGCGATGTCGGTGGCCGAGGGAATGGCCCAGCCACGCATGGATGCGGCATCGCCACGATTGACCAGGAGGTAGATCGCCGCGGGCACGATCATTCCGCCCAGCGCCGCAAGCCCCGGCAGCACACGCAACGGGTTGGAGGCCAGTTCGCCGTCGAGGAACTCGCGCTTGATCTCCAGGCCCACCAGCAGGAAGAACACCGCCATCAGGCCATCGTTGATCCAGTGCAGAGCGCTCAATGGCCCGACCGACGCGTGCAACGCCGCGAAATACACGGGCGCCCAGGGCGAGTTGGCCACCGCCATGGCAAGCGCCGCCGATCCCATCAGCACCAGGCCACCCACGGCCGAGCCCGCGACGAAGTCGACCAGTCGTTGCAGCGGTCGCCAGATAAGTGTCTTGAGCAATGGACTCTCCTGTCCCTGAAAGCGCGCGATGGTCACATCATGCGCCAGACCAGGCAAACCCGCGGCTTGCCGGATCGCCGCGGGCCGGTGCCGGCGGCGACGTCACGGGTCACTCGGCGCGCAGGCGCTTCTCGTGCGCGGCGAAATCCTTGCGATATTTCTTCGCCAGGCTGGTCTTCTGCGGCTCCTTGAGGATCTTGCCGGCCAACTGGAAGAAGATCTTTTCCTCTTCGCGCAGATGGTCGTGCAGCTCTTCCGAGAGCTTCGCCAGGTTGGCCGTCCAGCTGCGACCCGCATGGCTGCGCGTCTGCATCTCTTCGATCAGGTCGTCCATCTTATGGTGATCGGCCAGGGCGTCGCGGGATGAATGCAGCCCGCGATCGTCCATCAGCATGGGCACGTAGAGGTAGCGTTCCTCCGCCGCCTCGTGCGCCGCCAGCTCGATACGCAGGGCGGTGAACAACTCCACACGGTGCGGGCCCGGCTCCGAGCGCTGCAGCTTGCGCACGAGGGAGCGCTGGGTCGCGTGGCTTTCGCGCAACGCTTCGAAGATGGTTTCGGACATGGCAGGCCCTGGCGGCGGCTAAGGAATGAGACCGCGCGATCATCGGCCACCACGTGTCGATGATTCGTCAGGCCGATTCGGCGCGTCCCCAGTGGCGCCTGCCGGGAAGAGGGACCTAACCGCCCGTCTGGTCCAGCACGCGCGACCCGGTGATGATCATCCGCAACATCTTGGCGATCTGTTCGATCACCTGCGGATCGTGCTCGGGCGGCTGGTCCATGGCCACCGCGCCCATGGCGAAGACCAGGCGGGTGATCGCCTTGGACACCAGCGCCGGCTCGTGCAGGGTGGCGTGCTCCGCAGCGGCTAGGCGGATCAGATCGACCCGCAGTTCGTCCTCGAAGTACATCAGCTCGCGTTCGACCGCGCGCTTGAAGGCGTCCGAGCCCACCGCGCCCTCGCGCAGCAGGACATGCAGCAGCTTGTCGTCGGCGCGCAGCTGCTCCATGAACGTCTCGACCGAGACGCGGATGACGCTGCGGTCGGTGGACGTGGCGCGTTCGCGCGCCGAGCCGATGATGGTGCGCAGCGAACGACCGGCCAGGTCGATGAGCGCGATGGCCAGTTCGTCCATGTCACGGAACTGACGATAAAAACTGTTCGGGGCGATGCCCGCCTCGCGGGCCACCTCGCGCAGGCTGACCGTGGAGAGGCTGCGGTTGGGGCCGATCAGCTTCAGCGCGGCGGCCAGGAGGTCCTCACGGGCGATACCGACCTTGCGTGGCAGCGTCGGGTTGGCCAGGGACGGGGTGAGGATGATGGATGTCATGAGGCAGCGGTGGCGGGCAAGGCCCGATCATACTCCTCCCCGCCACTGCACAACTGTATAGACATTCGTAAACATGGGCGTATAGTGAAGGCATGAACGCCCTCCCCGTTCCGAAGCCACCCCGCCTGCAGCGCGCCGTCCGGCGTGCCGTGTCCCCCGCCCTGTTCGACTTCTGGGCCACCCGGTTCAATCCACTGTGGACCCTCGAACAGCCCATGGCGCGCCTGCTCTCGCGCGCGCCGGCCGGCCGGGATGCCGTGACCCTCGTGCTACGGCCCAATCGCCACTGGCGCGGCATGCTGCCGGGTCAGCACGTCAACGTCGGCGTGGAGATCGAAGGTCGTCGGCTGGTCCGTAGCTACAGCCCCACCCCCCTGGTCGACGGCACACTGGCCATCACGGTGAAGGCCATGCCGGGGGGCCTGGTCAGCGGGCACCTGGCAAGCAAGGCACGGATCGGCGACGTGGTCACGCTCGGCCAGGCATTCGGCGAGATGACGCTTGCCGCCCCGCGCGACGACCTGCTGCTGCTGGCCGCCGGCAGCGGCATCACGCCGATGCGCGCACTGGTCCGTTCGCTGGCCGCGCAGGGCATGCCGGTCAAGGTCGACCTGATGTACTGGGCCCGGCAGCGCGATGAACTCTGCTTCGTCGACGAGTTGCAGGCCCTGGCCGCCGCCCATCCGCGCCTGCGGTTGCGCACCCTGCTGACGCGCGACGAAAGCCACCCCGACGAGCGCATCGACGCCATCGCGCTGACCTCGGTGGACGGCCTTGCCTCGCGCCGTGTGCTGGCCTGCGGCCCCGGCGGCTTCATCCAGGCCGCCCGCGCGCGACTGGAAGGCCGCGTGGCGCGATTCGATGCCGAGGCGTTCAGCGCACCGGCCCTGGTGGACGGCGAAGAAGGCGAGGTCCAGGTCCATCTGGCGCGGAGCGGTCGCACCCTCACCCTCGCCCGCGGCCAGTCGCTGCTGGAAGGCCTGGAAGCGCAGGGCCTTCGCCCCGCCCACGGCTGCCGCATGGGCATCTGCAACACCTGCGTCTGTGGACGCGAGTCAGGCACGGTACGGCACACGCTGACCGGCGCACACAACGGTGAACCGTCGACCCAGGTACGCCTGTGCGTCAGCGCGCCGAGCACCGATCTGGTCCTGGACCTCTAAGGAAATCACATGGCCCGTATCACCAACCGCATTCTTTCCGCTGCCGAGCTGCAGTCGTTCGGCGACGAACTGGACGCCCTGCGCGCACGCGTCACGGCGGATGTCGGCGCACGCGATGCACGCTATATCCGCCGCATCGTGGCCGCCGTGCGCTGGACCGGCGTCGCTGGCCGCGCCCTGCTCTTCCTCGGTGCCTTCGTGCACGCCGTACTGGTACCCGCGTGGATACTGGGCGTGCTGTGCCTGGGTGCGTCGAAGATCCTGGAAAACATGGAACTCGGCCATAACGTGATGCACGGCCAGTACGACTGGATGGGCGACCCGAAGCTCAACGGCAAGACCTACGAATGGGACATCGTCGCCACGGGCGATGCCTGGCGCAAGACGCACAACTTCCAGCACCACACGTACACCAACGTGCGCGGCATGGACGACGACATCGGTTACGGCCTGCTGCGCATCTTCCCGGAACAGCGCTGGCGCCCGTTCTACCTGATGCAGCCGTTCATCGCGGTGGTCTTCATGCTGCTGTTCCAGTGGGGCGTGGCGATCCAGGACCTGCGCGTGGGCCGCTGGTTCGCCGGCAAGATGAAGGGTGCCGAGCTGCGCCGGGCGTTCCGTCCGGTCGGCCGCAAGATGGGTCGCCAGTTGCTCAAGGATTACCTGGTGTTCCCGCTGCTGGCGGGCCCGTTCTTCCTGCCGGTGCTGCTGGGCAACATGGTGGCCAACGGCATGCGCAACGTGTGGACCTTCGTCATCATCTTCTGCGGCCACTTCACCGCCGATGCGGAAGTGTTCCCGAAGGAAACCATCCGCAACGAAACCCGCGGCCACTGGTACCTGCGCCAGCTGCGCGGCTCGTCGAACATCGCCGGCGGCAAGCTGCTCAACGTGATGTCGGGCAACCTCAGCCACCAGATCGAGCATCACTTCTTCCCCGACCTGCCGGCCAACCGCTACGCAGCCATGGCCGTGGAAGTGAAGCAGATCTGCGCGCGGTACGGCCAGCACTACAACACCGGCTCGCTGCCGAAGCAGTTCGGCCAGGTGATCTGGCGCATCGTGCGGCACGCGTTCCCGAGCCGGGCCCGTGCGGTGCGTATCCCCGAAGCGGCCATGCAGGGCGGCTGAGGCCACGAAAAAAGGGCGGCGCGTCGACTCATCGACGCGCCGCCCTTTTTCATGGGCGCGGAAGCGGCTGGATCAGTGCTTGGGCTTGGGCTTCTTCGGCAACGCCGTCACGGAGCCCGCGTCCTTGCCGAGGCTGTCGGCTTCGATCACCGCGCCGTGCGGCGTATCCAGCCAGCGGCCTTCCACGCCGATACCCCGGCCGACCACGAGATGCTTCGACAGCGCATCGGCGGCATGGGGCGGGATGCGCACGATCACGCCATCGTCCAGCAGCACGCCGTGCACGTTGCCCTTGGGACCGTGCAGCAACCGCTCCACGGTGCCCTCGTACGACCAGCGCGAACCGTCATCGGCCACTTTCGGCTTGTCGTGTCCCTTGCCGGGACCCTCGTCCATGATGCGCTTGCCACGGGGCGGGTCGATGGCGACGGCCACCACGAGATCGACGTCACGCAGCGCCACGCCACGCACCTCGATGGTCACGCCGGGCCTGATGGCTTTCTCGATCGCGGCGGAAAGGTGCGGCGGCGTGTGCACCTCCATGCCGTCATCGAGCAACAGGCCGTCGATGAGACCGTGACCGTTGAGGAGGAAACGGTCCAGGGCGCCGCGGATCACCGGCAGGCGATCGGGGTCGAGATGATGCATGGGTATCTCCAGTAAAAAAGGAAAGCAGGACGGCCGCCCGTAAAACGGGCGGCCGTGTAACGCGGTGATCGGCTTAGCGGACGGGCGGCGGAACCATGCCCACCGTGTTGGACGGACCCGGCACCGTCTGCGGGGGCGCCGGAGGGGCGGGCGGCGGCGGCGGGAGCTGACCCGGCTGCGGCGGCTGCACCAGCGGCTGTTCGGTGCCGGGGGAAGCGCCGATCGCCGTGGCCTGCATGGCCCTGCCGAACGGAGACTCCACACCGAAACCCTTGGCGCTCAGGCGCGCGCCCGGTTGCAGCAAGGGATTGTCCACCGCAGCCGGCGGCGGGACCCGCACGATCGGGCCGCTGTCGAGGACCACGCCGTTGACCTCGCCCATGGGCCCCAGCAGCGCCTGGGTCACCCGACCCTGCGCATCCATCGGCTGGAGAGCCGGCGGAACGGGGGGTGCCGGCGGAACGGCGGGCGGCGTATCGACCAGCTTGTCACCATTGGGCAGGCCGAGCGAGGCGGCTCGGACCAGCGGCAACGTACCCACACGGAAACCGTCGATGTCGAGACGGTCGCCCGTCCTGGCCTTGGCGGTCAGCGACGCGCCGAGAGTCGGCGGGAAATCGACCTGCGTGTGGTCGGCAAGCAGCACGCCGTCCACCTCGCCGTTCGGGTTGACCAGGAAGCGGGCAATGCGACCGCTCAGCTGCACGCTGCGCTGGGACGATGTCATCGGCGGCGGGGGCGGCGGTGGCAGCGGAGCCGCCTGGTCCGGTGCCGGCGGCTGGGCCTGGGCCGCCACGACGGGCCGGGGCGCGGTGGGCGACGGAGCGACGGCGGCAGCAGCGGCCGTCATGCCGCCGCAAGCGGCGAGGATGGCAAAGGAAAGAACGCGAGTTTTCATGTTCGACTCCGAGGTGCGGTGGGGAGGCCGCATCAAGGTCGATGCATGCGCCGTGCCAACCCTCTGGACGCCGCATGGCGCGGCCGCGCGCAGCGAGTGCAGGTCGCGATGTCCCTTTCCGGGACACCCGGGTGTCCGCCCGCGGGACATCATTCCAGCCCGTAATCCACCAGCTTGCGGTAGAGCAGCTGGCGCCGGATACCGAGGCGTCTGGCTGCCTCGGCACGGTTGCCCTGCGCCTCGCGCAGGGCGTCGACGATCATCGTGCGCTCGAGGCGCGCCACGGCATCGGGCAGGCTCTCCGGCGCGGCATCGGCGGCGATCGCCACGGCGGGC
The DNA here is from genome assembly GCF_054055715.1 of Luteibacter sp. PvP120. Lineage (NCBI taxonomy): Bacteria > Pseudomonadati > Pseudomonadota > Gammaproteobacteria > Lysobacterales > Rhodanobacteraceae > Luteibacter > Luteibacter sp. PvP120. Next base: position 99,767 of record NZ_JBSRXP010000002.1, read on the forward strand.
GCGGCCGTGTTGAGCATCGGCGCGAGATCCGCCGCGTCGATGCGCTGGCCCGCCACCAGTACACGGCAACGCTCCATCACATTGCGCAGCTCGCGCACGTTGCCCGGCCACGCATACGCCTGCAAAAGCGCCAGGGCGGCTTCGGTGAGTTGCTTGCCGGGCCGGCCGTCTTCCCGCAGGAAACGATCCGCCAGCGCCGGGATGTCTTCGGGGCGCTCGTGCAACGCGCCCAGTTCGATCGGCAGCACGTTGAGGCGATAGAACAGGTCGCTTCGGAACGTGCCTGCCGCGATGAGGTCGCCGATGCGGCGGTGCGTGGCGGCCAGCACGCGGACATCCACGCGGACCGGCTGGCTGCTGCCCAGCGGTGTCACGGCGCCCTCCTGCAACACGCGCAGCAGTTTCGCCTGCATGGACAGCGGCATGTCGCCGATCTCGTCCAGCAGCAGCGTGCCGCCGTCGGCCTCACGAAAATAGCCTTCGCGCTCCGTGGTGGCGCCGGAGAACGCGCCGCGCCGGTGTCCGAACAGTTCGCTCTCGAGCAGGTCGGCGGGGATGGCCGCGCAGTTCACCGCGACGAACGGCCGGGCGGCGCGCGGGCTGGCCCGGTGCAAGGCGCGCGCGACCAGCTCCTTGCCCGTGCCCGTCTCGCCCGTGATCAGCACCGGCACGTCGCTGGCGGCGGCCAGTCCGATGCGTTTCTGCACCTGGCGCATACCCTGGCTGCTGCCCGCCAGCTCGGTGTCGTCGGCCGCCACCGCCGGCACGCTGGTCCGATGGCCGGAGGCCAGCGCGCGCGCCACGATCTCGGCCAGTTCGGCCCGCCCGATCGGCTTGGTCAGGTGATCGAAGGCACCCAGGCGCATGGCGTCGATGGTGTTCTGGCCCGACGCGAAGGCGGTCAGCATGATGACCGGAATGGCGCTGAGGCGATCGTCGGCCTGCCGCTGGCGCAGGAAGCTGATGCCGTCCATCGTCGGCATGCGGTAATCGACGAAGGCGAGTTCGACCGGCGCGTCGGCCAGCATGGCCAGCCCTGCGCTGCCGTCCGTCGCCACGATCACCTCGTGCCCCATCGAACCCAGGGTGACAGCCAACGTCGCGCCGAAATCACGATCGTCGTCGATGAGCAGGATCAGCGCCATGGCAGCTCCACGCGGAAGGCGGTCTGGCCGTCGTGCCATGCATGGCCGACGGTTCCGTTATGGGCTTCGACGATATCGCGCACCAATGCCAGCCCGAGGCCGTTACCGTCGATGCGATCCGTGGCGAACGGCTCGAACAGATGGTCGCGCACCTCCTGCGACATCGGCTCGCCTACGTTGGTGACGATCATGACCAGGCGACCATCCATGGTCTCGATGGACCAGTTGACGATACTGCCGGCAGCACGATGACGCAGCGCATTGCGCAGCAGGTTGTCGACCGCACGCTCCATCTGCGCCGGATCGAGCGACCAGGTGGTCGCCCCATCGCCGACGCGCAGTGCGACGGCGGTTTGCCCGTCGCCCAGCTCGGCCAGCACACGACCGGCCCAGTCGGCGATGTCCACCTCGGTGCGCTCCACGCGCACCGGCTGCACCATGCGCAACAGCGTCTCCACCAGGGCGTCCAGCTTGCCCACCTGCGCCAGCATCAGGTCCAGCGAGGCGTGTGTGGTCGGGGACAACGCTTCGGGTGTGACCGCCAGCGCGTTCTCGGCGGCCAGGCGCAGGGTGGCAATAGGGTTGCGGATCTCGTGCGCCACGGTGGCGGTCATGCGGCCCAGCGAGGCCAGGCGCTCATGACGGCTGAGGTGACTGGCCAGCGTGGCCGCCTCGCGGTGGCTCTCGGCGAGCCGGGTCGCATAGCCAACCACCGTCTCACCCAGACGATCCAGCTCCGGCGCACCCGTTCGCGGCAGGTCGGGAATGGCGTCGCTGTGCGCGAGCGCATGCTCCACCGCAGCAAAGCGTCGTGACCAGCGGCGCATGATGGCGCCCAGCGCACCGGCCGAAGCGAGCGCCAGGGCCAGCAGTACGCCTGCCGCCGCGGCGAACAATCCGGACGAGCGGCCCGGTGCATGGGCCAGGTGGGTCATCGTCCATCCCGCACGGTACGCGTCGATCGGGCAGGCGGCGATCAACAGCGACTCGCGCTTTCCGGAACGGGTATAGCCGACCTTCTCGTGCCGTGACAGGGCCGCCGCGGCCGTCGTCACCAGGTTGCCCCGCTCCGCGTCCGGCACGTCGGACTTGCTGCCCGATCCCTGGTACGTGGGGTAGGCATAGGCGACGAAGCCCGTGCGGTTGTCCCACACGCCGCCCTCGATGCCATCCTGGTCAGCCAGCACCAGCTGGACCACGACATTGGCAAGGCCGTTGGCCAGCGACTCCGAGCGTGCGTCCGCACTGGCGCCGTTATAGCGGGCGACCAGGGACGCGCAATCGGTGTCCAGGGTTTGTCGCGCCTGGGCAAGCTGCATGCTGCCGGACTGCTGCCAGGCGGCGAAGAGCAAACCGGCCATGCCGACGCAGCCGGCAAGGATCAGCACCCAGACCAGAAAGAGCTGACGGGAAAGGGTGGCAGGCATGAGTCACCGGGAGGAAGAATCCGGCGAGGGTAGGCGTGTTACCTGTACGCTTTCGTGAACGACGCTGCGTGCTGCGCGCCGTCAGGACTCGTCGAAGCCGACGCCGGTAGGCGACGGCATGTAGAGGTCATGGGCCAAAAAACCCAGGCACACCAGGGTAAGAACGACACCCGCCGCGATCCAGATCCGACGGCGCGTTGGATTCCAGCGGGCGCAGTACTGACGCCACCAGGGGAAGGCCGCCGCCGCGGCGCGCACGCCGTGCAACGCCCATTGGCTGTTTTCCAGATGCTGGAGTGCCCACATCGTCCTTGATCCTTCTGCTCAGGCGGTCGTCGTCCGCAGGATTATGGATAAGAGCGACCAGGAGCGGTGTAGGCCTACGCCCTACAGTTGTGTAGGCATTCCCCTACACGGGTTCTGTCTTCTTTCTCTAGGCTTGGGGCGCCACAGGGGCATGCGCCACCGCGGCTCCGGAGGGATCGAGCTTGACCGGTACGATCGCCTCGACACTCCGTCGGGTCCCATGCTGGACGGGTGGGTTGAAGGCGTGCGCCTCGACGACTGACAGCGCCTTGCGGTCCAGGTCCGCATTGCCCGTCGTGCGAACGATCCGGGCATGACTCGCATGTCCGTCAGGGTCAACGGTGACCTGAACCATAGCCTCGCCCGAGGCCGGCCGCCCCGAGGCGTCTTTCGGCCAGTCGTCGGCATGCACTGCCTGCGCCAGCAACGCACCAATGACCAGCAGGACCCCATAACCCGCGACGTGTCTGCCCATGACCTTCTCCGGAAAATGTCCGGCCGAACTGTAACGCCGATCGCACGCGCGACGAACCGTAAGTTTGCGCGTTGTTTACGGCATCCCGTCCAGGAAACCTATTGCTTTTACGGCGTCTCGCAATAACTTGCGTGTACCGGCACCGATTGCCTCCGATATCCCGCACGCCATGAATCCATATCCCCGCCTCCGCCATCGGACGCCTGCGCTGGCCGCCTGTCTTGCGATGGTCCTGGTGGCCATGTCGTCACCATCCTTCGCCGACGATGCCGCAACGCCCATCTGCACCGACCGGCCGACCAAGGCCAACTCGACGTGCACCGTGCCTGCCGGTTCCGCCCAGGTCGAAATCGATATCGGCAACACCACGCGCGATCATCAGGCTTCGACAACCACGCGTACGGTCAACATCATCAATCCGACGCTGAAGTATGGGCTCGACGATAAAACCGACATACAACTCAGCTGGTCGCCGCACATCGCCGTGGATATGCGCGACCACGCAAGCGATGCGCGCAGCCACGCGTCCGGTCGTGGCGACGCCTATCTGCGCCTGAAGCATCGGTTTGTCGATACCGATGCTGTCTCCGTAGCAGTCATCCCCTTCGTCAAAGCGCCTACCGCAGCGCATGGCATCGGTAACGATCGTTGGGAAGGCGGCGTCGCCCTGCCTGTCGCGGTTCCGCTCCCGGGCGGCTTCGCACTGACGCTGGGCCCCGAAGTGGATGTGCTGGCCGATCTCGATGGCTCGGGTCACCATGCGGCGCTGGTCAACCTGGTCAACGTCGCGCACCCGCTGGGTAGCCGGATGACGCTCGCCGTGGAAGTGTGGGACCTGGTCAACCGCGATCCCTCTGGCACGGTACGCCAGCGTTCGGCGGATGTGGCGCTGAGCTACCTCGTCACGCCCGCCTGGCAGGTCGATGTGGGGGCCAATGTCGGCATGACCCGTGAAACACCCGATCGCCAGTTCTATGTTGGACTATCGGCCCGTTTTTGAACGGGGCGCCATCGATCAGGATCGATGCTGGTGCGACAATGTCTGGGCGAACCGTAGTGTCGGAGGCTCGGGGGTCGCATGGCGTAATGAACGAGGGTGACAGGGTGTTGATGAACGAACTCGGCCCGCGCATCTGCATCCTTGGGCCATCCAATGCGGGTAAGTCAACCCTGGCGCACACCATTGCGTGCGCCAATGATCTGACGTGTGTGCACCTCGACCAGTTGCGGCACGTGCCGGGTACACCGTGGACGCTTCGGGACGACGAAGCCTTTCAGGCACTGCATGATGCCGCCATCGCGGAAGACCGCTGGGTGATGGAAGGCAACTATTCGCGCCTGCTGCCCCAGCGTCTTGCCCGCGCGACCGGTCTCATCGTGCTGGATGTATCGACCGGCACGAGCCTGCTGCGGTACGTGCGGCGATGTCTGGGCGGCGGTCCACGCATCGGAGGTATCGGCGCAACGCGCGACCCCGTCCGCTGGGCGATGCTCATGCACATTATCGGACCGACGCGAGCCGGTCGCAGGCGTTATGCCGAGGTGTTCGCCCAAAGTGCCCTGCCCAAACGGTATATCAGTGGATAGGAAACCTGACCCGATCCGCGAGCATGTGCTGGCAGACGACAGCGCAGCCATGGCTGCGCTGTCTACGTTTATGCCGGCAACAGCACGGCTAGCGGTGGCAGGGGTTCAGCCAATGTCTCACGCTGCTCGGCGTCGTGACTGACGCGAAATTCTCCAACCAGCCTGGCAAGTGCATCGGCCTGCCCCTTCAACGATTTGGAGGCAGCCGAGGCTTCTTCCACCAGCGCGGCGTTCTGCTGGGTGACGTCATCCATCTGGTTGACCGCCTGACGCACCTGGCCGATGCCCTGGCTTTGCTCCGTTGCCGCCGCGGCGATCTCGTTGACGAGATGAGTGACCTGCTGGATGGCCACACCCATGGAGTTCATGTTCTCGCCCACGTCGCTCGCCTGATTGACGCCTTCTTCAATCAGGTCGTTCGAGGCACCAATCAGTGCTTTGATCTCTCGTGCAGCCTTCGTGGAATTCTGGGAGAGGATTCTTACCTCGCCGGCAACGACAGCGAAGCCCCTGCCATGCTCACCCGCACGTGCCGCTTCCACCGCGGCATTCAGAGCCAGGAGGTTGGTCTGGAAGGCAATGCCTTCGATCAGCGTGATGATGTCGTTGACCTTGCGCGAGCTATGGCGAATGTTACCCATGGTGCCCAGCATCGTATCGAGCGATGACGCACTCTTCTTCGACAAGTCGTTCATGCTATCCGCCAGCTGGCTTGCCTGACGCGTGTTGTCGGCGGTCTGCCGGACGGTCTCATGCAATTCGGTCACGCTGGCAGCAGTCTCTTCCAAAGAAGCGGCCTGCTGTTCGGTTCGCGATGAAAGGTCTTCATTGCCCGCTGCAATTTGAGCCGACGCGCTGCTGACCGACTGGGAGGCGACGTTTACCGAGACGAGCGCTTCGGACACCCGTTGCATCAGGCTGTTGAACGCCCGCGCCATGGTGCCTATTTCGTCACTGCGGGTTGCATCGGCGCTGACTGTAAGGTCGAGGCGCTCGCTTGCAACCGTCATGGTGTTTCCGATATCCCGAAGACTTCTGCGCACCCGAAGAATGGTGACCAAGGCGAAGAAGCCAAGCAGCAAGATGGTGGCCGAGACACCCGCGGCAATACCCCAGACGGTCTTGCTGAAGATGCTGTGGTTGGTGACGCGCAGGTCCTCGCCGATCTCGATGTTGATGACAAGCTGTTTCTGATAGTCCGAAATGAGCTGGCGAATCGCACTACCAATACCGTCATTGCCTTCGACAAGGGGAAGACTTACTGCATCGTTATGTGCCCGGGACGCGGCCAGAAAGGCAGGCAGCTTTTCTTCGACCTTTCGGATGTTGTCAAAAGCCACGTGCGTCAGTCGTTCGTCTTCCGCGCTCGAAATGTCGTTCGCTAGGTAGTACTTCGTCAGCTCCTTCAGCCCTGATATCTGGTGCTGGATGCGCGCTTCCACGTCTGGCAGCTTCTTGTCATCTGTCTGGCTTTGATGCACGTAGAGAAGAATAGAAAGTTCGTTGCTCTGATCTATCAGTTTCCCCAGATCCTTGATCGAGGGAATAGCATTGACCTGGACATATTCAAAGCGAGATTGAAAGCCGGAAGTCACCGTGATAGCGACAATACCCAATGCAATGAGCGCGGCAGAAAAGAGTGAAAACGTAATCAACAGTCGCTGCGTGACACTCATGTGGTTCTTTTTCATTTTGGCAATTATCTTTTAGAAGTGCTGGCACTGCCCTTTCCGAAAAAAGTGGAAGTTACCGATTTAATAGAGGCAAAATCCGTTGCGGTTGTCATGCTTGATATTCCTCGGTTATCGGCGCGCGGTAACAAATATTGAGGGTGAATCGAAAGATGATGCGGGGCACTCATGCATGGGCGGCATTCGACGCCAAATGCGACGAATACCGCATAGATGTCTCGTTCGCACTTTATAAATTGCGCAGAGGCGCACTGACGACCGGTGAATTCACAGAAATTCGACAGGCTTTGTAACCGTCGTTTACGTGGATACACTCCATTGCACTCAGGCCGGAGAGTCATTCCCATGAAGCACCTACGCTGCGTGTCCCTGCTCGCCCTGTCGCTGCTCGCCTTGCCCGCGTTCGCGCAATCCGATCGCGAAGTCGTGGAAAAGATGGTCACCCGCTCCGCGAACGTCTGTCCGGGCCATAGCGCGGATCGCACTACGCCTACCGTCACGGCCACGCCCGTCGGCGCACTCCGCGTCATGCTCGAGCGCGGTTTGGTGATGTGCCCCGATCGTCGCCTCGATGCCGACGCACCCGCCGTCTTTTACGGCCGGGTCGGCGTATTCGAGTGGAACCCGGAAGTGAAAGGCAGCTCGGAGGTGATCGTGAAGCAGATCGACGCGATGACCCGTAAGGATGCGTATCCCTCGGACACCCTGGTGTGGAACACCCAGGGCGTGGAGCTGAAGCAGCGTACCGTGCCCGCCTTCGAGGCCAAGCCCGGTGCTGCGGTGCTTTATCACGTGGAGTGATGGCTTTTAGTCCTTTACACCGGATGATGCCGCTTGTGCTCGTTTTTTAGACTCGGCGATCCCGGGCTCGCCAGGTGCGGATGGCACCTGGGGTCCGCCCTGCGCGGATGGTGCGATACCTGACGACACGCCGTCCACACGAGGCGCTCACGGGCCTCAGGACACTGTCACCGCACACCACCGGATCGCCCTAAAGAACGACGCCGGCTCATCTCATCTGGCCGATGGCCAAAAGGACTTCCATGAACACCATCCGCTCCGAATCCGGCTACAACGCCCCCGTAGGCTCCCGCATTACAGAAGGCGACGTGGCACTTATCCGTCGTATCTCGTGGGGGTCGATCTTTGCCGGCGTCATCATGGCTGTGGTCATCCAGCTCGTCCTCAGCCTTATTGGCGCAGGCATCGGCTTCAGCACAACCGACGCAATGGCCCATGATTCGCCCGATGCCTCCAGCGTAGGCATCGGTGCCGCGGTCTGGTGGGGCGTCAGTAGCGTACTGGCCCTGTTCACCGGCGGCTGGGTCGCCGGACACCTTGCGGGTGCGCCCGGGCGGACGGACGCCATGCTCCACGGCCTCGTCGCCTGGGGTCTGGCCAGTCTTCTGGGCGCGTACCTGGTGGCCACCGCTGTCACGTCCATCGTGAAGGGTGGGGCCACGGCGGCCGGTGCAGTCGCGACCGTGGCCGGTAGCGGTATTGCCGCCGCCGCGGGTCCCGTCGTGGACGCAGCGAAGAATCAGCTGCAGGAAAGCGGCATCACGATGGACTCGCTGAAGGGCCAGGCCCAGCAGCTGCTGGCGCAGACGGGCAAGCCCGCCTTGCAGCCCGACGCGCTCAAGCAGCAGGCCAACGGCGCGGCCAACCAGCTCAACGACGCGGCGCAGAACCAGGCCAACGGCGACACGGGCGAAGACGTGCAGACCGTGGCGCAGCGCATCATCACCTCGGGTAGCGACACCGTGCAGCAGGCGGACAAGCAGGCCCTGGTCAACGTGGTGATGGCACGCACCGGTGTGTCGCAGCAGGAAGCCGAGCAGCGGGTGGACACCTGGATCACCCAGTACCAGCAGACCAAGGCCAAGATCGCGCAGGCGAAGGCCGAGGCTGAGGTCAAGGCTCGCGAAGCGGCGGATGCCGCGGCCAAGGCTGCCGCCAAGGCGTCGTTGGGCGGTGCGATTGCGCTGATCCTTGGTGCGATGGCCGCTGCCCTTGGCGGTGCGCTGGCCGGCCGCCGGTATGTCGTGGTCGTGGACGACCGCCTGCGCTGATCGCCACCGCGATCGAGCGAATGCCGTAACGCAGGGACGCGTTCCGGTCTTGCCGGGGCCGGACGGTTACCCGGCAAGCATCGACAAAGGCGACGGTTTTTACCGTCGCCTTTTCTTTGTCAGCGTCACCCAGCCTCGTCTCCCACGCGAACGATGAACGATCGCTTGGCGGTAACTGGACGATTCCCGGTACGCCAAGCACTATCGGCACTCCCCGCCACCGTGCGGAAAGGGCCTGGCCCACAAGGAGATCGCGATGACGCTTCGCCCGCTTTTTTACCTGTCATGGTTAGCGCTTGCCGCGTGCACCCAACCATCGACATCGTCGGCCGACAGCACCGCTGCACCGCCCGCTGCACCGCAGGTCGATCCCGCACCACCGGTTGCATCCGTGCCCTCCGTGGCATCGATGCAGGCCGGGGACGGCCACGGTGAACGCGAGACCCTGTCGGTTACCTCGACCACCGGCACGATCAACTGTGAGAATCGCAACGTCGATATCACCGGGCAGCATGCGACCCTGATCCTGCGTGGCCACTGCGGCATGATCGCGCTGCTGGGTGCCTACGGAAATCTGCAGATCGAGCATGCGGAAGGTCTGAGGGTGGTCGGCGCCAATGCTCAGGTCGTCACAACGAGCGACCTGAAGACTGTCGAGATCTTTGGCGAGCGTGGCACTTTCCAGGTCGGCCATGTCGATGAGCTGCGCGTACCGGGCCGCGAAACGCGCCTGCGCGCCTTGTCCATCCGCTCGGCCACGCTGCACGGCAGCAACAACGAGATCACCCAGCAGGACGGCACCGCCGTCGTCGAAGACTACGGAAAGGACAACCGGATCGGCTCCTGACGAACGAAGCTGCATGGTCATCCTGACCGGGGAAACGCCGCCCTAGGTCCGGACGAATACCTCGACGCGCCGGTTCGCTTGCCGTCCGGCGGGATTGTCCTTGCCGTCGACTTCGTTCGGGGCGACGGGTTTTGACTCCCCGTAACCCTTTGCCGTGGCCCCGATCGACAACCCACGCTGGACCAAGGCGTCGCGGACCGACACCGCCCGTCGCTCCGACAGCTGCTGGTTATAGTCGTCGCTCCCCTTGCTGTCGGTATGGCCGCGTATCTCCATGTCGCGTGCCTGCACATGGGACAGGGCGCCGGCCAGCGCATCCAGAATGCGCGCGGCGTCCGGGCGTATCGCCGACTTGTCAAAATCGAACAACACACGATCGCTCAAGGTGATGAGGTAGCCGCACGGCGCGCCGGGCGGCGCGAACCGCTTTATCGGGGGGAAGCGTCCCGCTGGCACCACCCTGGCTAGCGGCGCCATCGTCACGGGATGCGGCGGGGTACCTATCTGGCCGGTGCCGTCGCCGTTGTTGTGAAGCAGCCCGTGGGGACCGTTCCAGGTGCCCGAGCCGTCCGCGTTGATGGTCACCAGGCCCTCGGGGCCGTTCCATGAGCCACTGCCATCGCCGTGGTTCTGGATCACGCCGCCCTTGCCGTTCCAGGTGCCCGCCCCTTTGCCGTCCAGGCTGATGATGCCAGCGGGACCGTTGTACGTACCCGATCCATCGGCATGGACCTGCACGATCGCGTCGGCGCCGTCACCCACCGACCCGTTGATGGTGCCGCTGCCATCGGCGTTGACGCTGACCACGCCACCCTCGAAGTTGGCCGTGCCGGTACCATCGGCACCGATCTTGAAAACGCCGTCCCTACCGTTGCGAAGCAGGTTGCCCTGTGCATCCACGCTGGTGATGCCACCGTCGTTGACCAGTGTGCCGTCGGTGCCGCAACGCGCAGGCGCCACGCTGATGCCGGCGACGGGATCGATGGCATCCTTCATCGATGCTTCGAGCGCCCGCTGCGCCGGGGTCACGCCCAGGATATCCGGCACGACGATCGGCGGGATGACCGGGAAGTCGGGGACGGGCGCCGTAGCGGCGGCGGCAGTGTCGTTAGTCGCGGTAACGTCGCGCGCAGGCGGCGGCACGTCGCGCAGCGTTTCATGGCGCACCGGCGGCGGCGCGGCGACCGCGTGCTCCCTATCATCCGACGCGCCGCAGCCGACCAGAAGCCCTATCGACAACCACAACGGTAGTGTCCGCATCACTCGATCTTCCCGTGTCATGATCCCGTGGTCCGTAGTGCATCACGAAACCGGGTCGTAGCGATACCTCTGCCTGATGCGACAAATGCATGGCACCTCGCAATCTGACGCACAAGGCAAGCATCGTTCGCAAGCAGTAACTGGGTGAACTCAAGGTCTTACGCGAGGATCAACTATGGCACTGATTCAATGTCCAGAATGCGGACACGATGTGTCCGACAAAGCGGCGGCTTGTCCACACTGCGGCCATCCCGTGCGCGGGCAGGTCAAGAGCGATCGCGTATTGAATAGCAGCGTGGCAAGCAAGATCGTTGGCATGCTCGGCGGCTGGCTTATCGTTCCGTGGATCGCGCGGCTTTTGGCGATGGTCTTGTTCTGCATCGTTCTCATTGTGATGTTCATGAAAGGGCGCGGCTGAAGTAACGGAGCGCAAAGCGTCCGCGAACCTGTAGCGCTACCGTGCGGTATCTCGCGGTTTAAGTCTGCCAGCTACAGCTCAGCCTACCCTGGAGTTCCATATGAAACGAGTCACCGGTGTTGGCGGCATTTTCTTCAAGGCCAAGGATGCGCCCGCCCTCAGGGCGTGGTACCAGAAGCACCTCGGCATCGATGTCCAGGCATGGGGCGGCACGGCCTTCCGATGGGACGACGGCGACGGCAATCCGATCAACGGGACGACCGTCTGGTCGATTTCATCCGGCGCGGATGAGCAGGTGTCTGATGGGCACACCTTCATGATCAACTATCGCGTGGATGACCTGCATTCGCTGATCGCGGTTCTTCGCGAGGAGGGCTGCGATGTTCTCGATAAAGTCGATGACTCCGAGCACGGCAAGTTCGGCTGGGTGATCGACCCGGAAGGTAACAAGGTTGAACTGTGGGAACCGCCTGCGGGTGAGTGATGAACGAAACGCGCTGACGAAGAGGCACCTTATGCTTCACGAACGGTTGCGCATCCTGATGGCCGTGTTGATGATGAGCGTCGCTGCGCGGCCATCGTTTGCCGCAGACAAGCGCTTGTGCGATCCGTTGAAGTCCTTCGTGCATTCCGTACATGCTGGCGAGACGCGCAAGATCGCCTTCAATGCGATCTGGGGTTCATCATTCAAGACCTCGGACCAGACGGGGTTCTCCCTAGGTGAAAAGCGTGCGCGCACGACGGTTATGAGCCAGCGAAGCCCTTTTGCGCGGCACTCATCCAGCTTGGCTCGATGGAGTTCCCCGGTGGAAACGCCGAGGAAGTCGTAGAGTGCCTTACGGGCGGGGCGCGCAAGAGAGGTGTTTTCCTTGCAAAAATCGACGCAACTATCACCGTGGGCAATGACGACAAGGGCCAGGAAGTCCACCTGGTGCTCGGTGACGACCCGGTGCGCGGCGGCTCCGTGATGACGATTTCGGTGGACGGCTACTAGCACGGCCCGGCGGCCGCGAGCCGAACGTTTCCCGCCACGTCGCCGACATGAGCTGGCTGCATGGTGGGTGAGGTAGTCGCTCAATGCAGCGGCCTTACCCATAGAAACGCGCGCAGCGCCAGCCGAAACAGGGCGACCGAAGCATCCAGAACCCGCCATGCATCAGCGTTGCGGAACAGCGGCGTCAGAAGCGGGAGCCGACGGCGGAGAGAAGGTCGGCAGGCGCACAGAAGCGGGCATAGAGTCCGGCAGGGCGATGCAGGAAAAGGAGCTTTGGCACGAGGGCGATACCTCAAACGATACCTTTTTGAAGGCCGTTTCCGGATATCGCTGATTGCCTGCAACCCTTGTGCCCCAAGGGCTCGAAGGAAAGCTGGAGCGGGTGAAGGGAATCGAACCCTCGTCAGTAGCTTGGGAAGCTACAGCTCTACCATTGAGCTACACCCGCATCGGTTACCGATGGTAATACGAGACCCCCCACCCGCGAAAGGTGGCGTCCACCTGAACGCCTCCCGGCGCCCTCACCCGGCCCCCCAAGGACCGGCGCATAATCGTGCCGGGGAATCTGACGAGGGTCGGCTCATGCATCGCGCACTAACGCTTTCCGCTTTCTCGGCGCTCGCGCTGTGTGCCGCTGGCGCCGCCTCCGCGCAGTCGCGCACGGTGTCCACCGCTGACATGCCCAAGCCGGGGGTCAGCTACATTTCCGGCCCCGCCGCTCCGGTGCGCCGGGAAACCGTGAGCACCGCCACCCTCCCACAGCCCCCACACCTCTATGCGGGCGACCGGGCCACGGTGGTCGACGACGGCTACGACCGCGACCGTGACGCCCCGTACAACGACGGCTACGGCGGCTACTACGGGGGCAACTACGGCGTCGGCTACGGAAATGGCTATGACCACGACGACCGTTACGATCGCGATCGCAACCGGAACCACGGCCGGCCCGACCACGGCAACGGCTGGAACAACGGCAATCCGGGCTGGAGCAGCGGGCACGACGACGTGCGCCCCGTGCAGCCGGGCACCGGCACGACCAACAGCCGCGCGCCGCAACCCGGCACGGGCATGGGCAGCGGGAACCAGCCCGGCACGGGCATCCCCATGCGCGGCGGTGGGTGGAACAACGGGCGCTGACGTTACACTAGGCGCATGCAGACCACCCCCGACGACGACAGCCGCGACGACGCCGCCGGCGACGCCCCCTTTTACCGCCGTATCCGCAGCTTCGTGCTGCGCGAAGGCCGGATGACGCCCGCGCAGCAGCGCGCCTTCGACGACCACTGGGCCCGCTTCGGCCTCGACTACCACGGCAGCGTGCGCGATCCCGGCGACGTCTTCGGGCGCGATGCGCCGCGCGTGCTGGAAATCGGCTTCGGCAACGGCGAGGCGCTGGCCTGGGCCAGCGAGCATGACCCCGCGCGCGACTACATCGGCGTGGAAGTGCACGGGCCGGGTGTCGGCCGCCTGATGAACGTGCTGGCCGCGCGCGACGCGACCAACGTGCGCTTGTATAAGCACGACGCCGTCGAGGTGCTGGAGCACGAGATCCCGCCGGGCAGCCTGTCGGAAGTGCGGATCTGGTTCCCCGATCCCTGGCACAAGAAGCGCCACAACAAGCGTCGCCTGGTGCAGCCGGCGTTCGTGCAGCTGCTGGCCTCGCGCATGGCACCCGGCGGCCTGCTGCATCTGGCCACCGACTGGGAGGCCTACGCCGAGCACATGCGCGAGACGATGGAAGCCGCCGAAGGCTGGCGCAATCGCGTCGGTCCGGGCCAATCCGCCGAGCGGCCCGACTGGCGTATCGAGACCCACTTCGAGCGGCGCGGCACGCGCCTGGGCCACGGCGTATGGGACTACCTCTACGAGTGGCACGGCTGATCGAATGAAACGGCGGCAAGCGGCGGCGCGCCCGACGACGGTGCGTTGACCGTCGAGGGCGCATAACGTGGGGCTTCGCGTTCACGGAGTGCCCCATGTCCATCGCCAACCTTGCCGACCTCATCGCGGCCACCCTGGAAGAAGCCGGCGTACGCCGGATCTACGGCGTCGTAGGCGACAGCCTCAACGCGATCACCGATTCGCTGCGCGAGCGCCAGCGGATCGACTGGGTCCATGTCCGCAACGAAGAAGCCGGCGCGTTCGCCGCCGGTGGCGAAGCGCAGCTCACCGGTGAGCTGGCCGTCTGTGCCGGCAGCTGCGGCCCCGGCAACCTGCACCTGATCAACGGCCTGTTCGACTGCCATCGCTCGCGTACGCCGGTGCTGGCCATCGCCGCACACATTCCCAGTGCCGAGATCGGCAGCGGCTACTTCCAGGAAACCCATCCCACCGAGCTGTTCCGCGAGTGCAGCGTGTACTGCGAGATGGTCTCCGACGAATCGCAGATGCCGCGCGTGCTGGAGTCCGCCATCCGCGCCGCCGTCGGCCAGCGTGGCGTGGCCGTGGTGGTGATCCCGGGCGACGTGGCCATGCGCAAGTCGCCGGTGAAGACCGTGACCCCGGTGGCCGGCCTGCTGCCGCCGTCGCCGAAGGTTGTACCGGCGGCACGCGAGCTGGATGCCCTGGCCGACCTGCTCAACGCGGGCAAGCGCATCACGCTGCTCTGCGGCCGTGGCACGGCAGGCGCGCACGACGACCTGATCGCCCTGGCCGATGCGCTGAAGTCGCCCATCGTGCACGCGCTGGGCGGCAAGGAGTTCGTGGAGTACGACAACCCCTTCGACGTGGGCATGACCGGCCTGATCGGTTTCAGCTCCGGTTTCCACGCGATGGAAGACTGCGACACCCTGCTGATGCTGGGCACGGATTTTCCGTACCGCCAGTTCTACCCGGAAGACGCGACGATCGCGCAGGTGGACATCCGCCCCGAGAACCTCGGACGACGCTGCCGCCTGGACCTGGGCGTGGTGGGCGACGTGGGCGAGACCATCCGCGCCCTGCTGCCACGGATCGAGCCCCGGCGCGTGCGCGGACACCTCGACCGCTGCCTGGCGCACTACGCGCGGGCCCGCGAAGGCCTGGACGAACTGGCCCGGATCGAACCCGGCCACGACCTCATCCACCCGCAGCAGGTGACCCGCCTGGTCAGCGAGCTGGCCGAGGACGATGCCATCTTTACCTGCGATGTCGGCACGCCGACGGTGTGGGCCGCGCGCTACCTGGCGATGAACGGCAAGCGTCGCCTGCTCGGCTCGTGGGTGCACGGCTCGATGGCCAACGCCATGCCACAGGCGATCGGCGCCCAGGCGTCGCATCCCGGGCGGCAGGTGATCTCGCTCTCCGGCGACGGTGGTTTCACCATGTTGATGGGCGACTTCATCACGCTGGCCCAGGAAGGCCTGCCGGTGAAGGTCATCGTGCTCAACAACGGCACGCTGGGCTTCGTCGAGATGGAGATGAAGGCCGCGGGCCTGCTGGAAACCGGCGTGGAGCTGAAGAACCCCGACTTCGCCGCCATGGCCAACGCCATGGGCATCCATGGCCGCCGCGTCGCCCGAGCCAGCGACCTGCCCTCGGCCATCGCCGAGGTGCTGTCGCACGACGGCCCCGCGCTGCTGGACGTGGTCAGCAACCGGCTGGAACTGTCCATGCCGCCGAAGATCACCGCCGAGCAGGCCAAGGGCTTCAGCCTCTACGCGCTGAAGGCGGTGATGAGCGGCCGTGGCGATTCCATCGTGGACCTGGCGGTGAGCAACCTCAGCCGCTGACGATGCACGATGACCCGCGGGCCGCCCCGGCGGCTCGCGGGTCATCGTTTTTCTTCAGCCGGGAGCCACCCCCGACGCGTATACTCTTGCGGCATCGATAGCCGCCTGGCAACACCATGCCACCGCACGCCTCCAACGACCGGACCCGGGCCCCCGGCTCGTGGCACTGACCCTAACGCCTGAAATGATCCTCGTGCTGGGCCTGGTGGGCTTCACCATGCTCATGCTCGTTCTGGAGTGGATCCGGGCCGACCTCGTCGCCCTGCTGGTCGTCGTCACCATCGGCCTCACCGGCCTGATTCCCGGCGATCAGGTGTTCAACGGCTTTGCCGGTAACGCGGTTATCGCCATCATCGCCATCATGATCATGGGCGCCGGCCTGGACCGCGCCGGGGTGCTCAACCTGACGGCCGCCTTCGTGATGCGCATGGCGCGTGGCGTGGAATCGCGCCTGGGCGTGGTGGTCAACTCGGTCACCAGCCTGTTCAGCGCGGTGATCCCCAGTCAGGCGCTGGCCGCGCTGATGATCCCCGTGACCAGCCGGCTGTCGGCCCGCACCGGCGTGCCGATGTCGCGCCTGCTGCTGCCCATGGCCTTCTGCATCCTGACGGCCACCAACACCACGCTGATCGCCAACTCGCCGCTGATCGTGCTGAACGACCTGATCGCCAGCGCCAACAGCAACCTGCCGCCCGGGGCGCACACCATCCCCCGCTTCGGCCTGTTCAGTGTCAGCCCGGTAGGCCTCGTGCTGGCCGTGGTGGGTGTGCTGTTCTTCTACTTCTTCACCCGCAAGCTGCTGCCCGAGCGTGAGGACGAGCGCCTGAAGGTCACGCCCGGCCGCACGGAAAGCTACTTCGCCGACACCTACGGCATCGCGGGCGAAACGGCGGAGCTCACCGTCACGGCGGAAAGCCCGCTGGTGGGCATGAGCATCGGCGAGGTGGAACAACTGCACGGCGCGCCGCTGATCCTGGCCATCAAGAACGGCAACGAGAGCCGCGTGGCGCCGCCTTCCGACCAGATGATCTGGGTGGGCACGGTGCTGGGCGTGCTGGCGCCCAAGGATGCCATCCAGGCGTTCGCCAACAACCAGCTGTGTCGCGTATCCATGCGCATGCGCCAGCTCGGCGAGCAGTTCAACACCACGCGTGCCGGTATTTCGGAGGCGGTGGTGCCGCCCAGCTCACGCTTCATCAAGCAGACCGTAGGCGAGCTGCGCCTGCGCAAGCGCTTCGGCATCTCCGTGCTGGCGGTCAACCGCGGCGACGAGGTGTTCCGCGAAGATGTGCGCGCGGTCAGCCTGCGCGCCGGCGATACCCTGGTGCTGCACAGCAAGTGGCGCGACCTGCTGCTGGCCGAGGAAGACCGCGACTTCGTGGTGGTCACCGACATTCCCAAGGAAGAACAGCGCCCCGGCAAGATCTGGCAGGCGGTAGGCTTCTTCGTGCTGGCCAAGTGCCTGGCGCTGTTCACCCACCTCGACCTGTCGGTGGCCATGATGACCGGCGCCGTGGGCATGCTGCTCACCGGCGTGCTCAATATGGACGAGGCCTACAAGGCGATCAACTGGAAGACCATCTTCGTCACCGCCTGCCTGATCCCGCTGGGCTGGTCGATGGATTCCACCGGCACCGCGTCGTGGCTGGCGCAGGAAGTGCTGGCGATCCTCGGCGGCGCGCCGCAATGGACGCTGCAGCTGTGCATCGCCGTGCTCACCCTGATGTTCTCGCAGGTGATGTCCAACGTCGGCGCCACCGTGATGATGGTGCCGCTGGCGATCAGCGTCGCGGTCAGCACGGGCGGCAACCCATCGGCCTATGCGCTGATCGTCGCGGTGTCGTCGTCCAATACCTTCCTGCTGCCTTCGGGCCACCCCGCCCTGATGATGATCGCGGGCCCCGGCGGCTATCGCGCGAAGGATTTCCTGCGCGTGGGGCTGCCGCTGACGGTACTGGTGCTGGTGATCACCCTGGTGGTGATCAACCTCATGTACCGCTGAGGGGTTTCTCAGCCGCGAGGCGCACCACACCCTCGACCACGGCGACGGGCACGGCACGCAGACGGTCGCCACGGCAGGGGCCCTGGGTGCAGTCGCCGCTGTCGGCCGCAAAGGTGGCGCCGTGCGCCGCGCAGATGATCGTGCCGTTGCGGACCAGGAACCGCCCGGGCGCGTAATCCAGCCGGCGGCCCGCATGGGGGCATACGTTGAGGTAGGCGCGGGCCTCGTCGCCGTGGCGGTAGACCAGCAACGACTCCACCTCGCCCTGCACGAGGGCTTCGGCTTCGACGGCGCCACCATCGGGGATGTCGGCCAGCAGGCAGAGGGGTACGGCGGAGAGGTCGGGAGTCATGGCACTTGTCTATGAGGGTGGGTTGCCCCAAGGTAAAGCGGCAACCACGCATGTCATTGTGCCATACGGATTTTTAACCAATGCGCTTCGTCTTCCCGCCCCTTCGTCGTTCCCGCAACCCACTGGCCCGTGCCCTGTCCGTCGTGGCCGGCCTGGCCGTGCTCGGGGTGCTGCTGGTGTTCGGCGTGGTCGTCATCGGCGTGATGCTTGCCGGTGGCCTGGTCTTCCTGGCCGTCCGCCAGTGGAAGCTGGCTCGTGGCGGCGGGCGCCCCGTGCCGCAACCCTCGGCCACGCGCGCACCGCACGAGCCGAAGGTGCTGGAAGGCGAATTCGTGGTCATCCGCGAGCGCCAGCCGGTTCATCATTAAGGCCGCCCACGCAAGAAGCGGATAGTGCCGGGCGCAGGCCCGCGTCTACGCTGGCCCCTCCTAGCCGGAGGCCACGATTAAAACCCAGGTTCCCGCCATGCGCCCTACCGCCGACGATGCCCTGGAGAGGGTCCGTGCCGCGCTCGATGACGGCGGCGGCGCCAGCGATCTCGCTACCCTGGCCACGCTCGCGGGCCTCAGCCCGACCCACCTGCAGCGCGCCTTCCGCCGCCGCTTCGGTGTCAGCCCCGCGGAATACGCCCGTGCGCGGCGCTTCGACCAACTGCGTGGCGCGCTCCGCGAGGGGGCCAGCGTCACCGATGCCGTCTACGAAGCCGGGTTCGGTTCCGGTAGCCGCGTGTACGAAGAGAGTGACCGACGCCTGGGCATGACTCCGGCCAGTTACCGCGCCGGGGGCGCCGGGGCGGCCATTCGCTACACCACCACGGATACGCCACTGGGACGCCTGCTGGTCGCCACCACGGCGCGCGGCATCTGCGCGGTGACGCTGGGTGCCGACGACGACGCACTGCACGCACGGCTGGTGGCGGAGTTCCCCCTGGCCGAGCACGAGCGCGTCGACGCCGGGCGCGACGACTGGCTCGATGCGGTCATCGCCCGGGTCAGCCGCGACCTGGGCTGGGACCATGGCGACACCCCGGCCATGCCGCCACTGGATGTCGCCGCCACGGCCTTCCAGTGGCGGGTGTGGGAGGCCCTGACGCGCATACCGCAGGGCGAGACGCTGAGCTATGGTGAGCTTGCCGCGCGGCTGGGCGTGCCCAAGGCGGCCCGCGCCATCGGGCGGGCCTGCGGCAGCAACAAGCTGGCGCTGCTGGTGCCCTGCCACCGGATCATCCGCGAAGACGGCAGCCTGGGCGGCTGGCGCTGGGGCCTGGAAATCAAGCGGCAGCTGCTGGCCATCGAACGCGCCGTGAGCACCGCTCAAGCCTGACCTGCAAACGTTTCGCTACCGCGCCGTGCGCCACGGCGATATCTTTCCCGCTCCGCGCCGCACGAGGCGGCGCGTGCCTGCCCGGGTTACCCATGTCCAACGCCGCGTGCCACGCCAACGCTCCCACCCTTCCCCTGGCCGGCCCGCGCTGGCTGGTGCCGCTGTCGTTGCTGTCGATGTACCTGATCTGGGGCTCGACCTACCTGGGCATCCGCTACGCGCTGGTCAGCTACCCGCCGTTCCTGCTGGCGTCGATCCGCTTCGCGGTCGCCGGCGTGCTGATGTTCGCGGTGCTGCGCCTCCGTGGGGTGGCGTTGCCCACCGCCCGCCAGTGGCGCAACGCCGCCATCGTGGGCACGCTGCTGCTCGCCGGCGGCAACGGCCTGGTGTGCTTTGCCGAGCAGTCGGTCAGCTCCGGCATCGCCGCCGTCGCGGTCGCCAGCATGCCGCTGTTCGCGGCCGCCTTCGGTGGCCTCTATCGCGAATGGCCCACGCGTGGCGAGCTGGTCGGCTTGCTGCTCGGCTTCGTCGGCGTCGTGGTGCTCAACCTGGGTGACGGGCTTTCCGCCTCGCCGCTGGGCGCCATCGCCCTGATCGGCGCGGCCATGGCCTGGGCCTTCGGCTCGGTATGGTCCAAGCGCCAGGACATGCCCTCGGGCCCGATGAACACCGCGGCGCAGATGCTCTGTGCCAGCGTCTCGCTGGCGATCCTCGCGCTGCTGCACGGTGAGCACCTGCCCGACCACCCGCAGGTCGGTGCGACGATCGCGCTGGCTTACCTCATCGTGTTCGGCTCGATCGTCGCCTTCAGCGCGTACCTCTACGTGCTCAAGACGGTGCGCCCCGCGCTGGCCACCAGCTACGCCTACGTAAATCCCCCCGTGGCGGTGCTGTTCGGCGCGGCCCTGGCCGGCGAGCATGTCGGTCCGTTCGACCTTGCCGGCATGGCCATCATCCTCGTGGGCGTGGGCATCATTACGCTGATGCGGACACGCAAGGCCTAAGTTTCTCCCCAGCGAATGTGACGCGGTTCTCGGCCTGCGCCTGCGCCCGCATTTTTGAGAATTATTCGATGGGCGGTGCGCGACCGCCCGCCTACGCTGCCCGTTTCACTCACGGGAGAACGGCATGACAGGCAGCCTGGCAACGCGTAACCGGAAAGCGTACCGACGACGCCTGTGCGTCGCGCGCGGTCTCACGGTCATGGGTATCGGCGTGGCGGCCATCGCGTCCTGCCAGCGTTTCCGGCCCGATACCGACCCCATGTATGCCGACCTGGACGCCCGGCTGTCCGACATCGACGCCTGCGATGCGCAGGACGGACGATGGAACCTCGAACGCGATACCTGCGAGGCCGGCGAGGCCACGCCGGCCGACTGAACTCACAGCTCGCGCAGCGCCGTGGTCACCGGCACCCGCGCCGCGCGCAGTGCGGGAAACAGGCCGCCGATGAAGCCGATGGCCAGCGCCCATTTGATGCCCGTCCACAGCAGCGCGCCGCTCACGTGGAAACGAAATACCACCTGGCTGAAATTCGAACCCAGCGTCGAGGCGGTATAGCCGTTGAAGACCAGCCAGACGACGCCGGCGCCGACCAAGCCGCCCAGCAGCGCCAGCAACATCGTCTCCAGCATCACCGACACCACCACCGGCAGCCCGCGGAAACCGATCGCCCGCAACGTCGCTATCTCGCGTGCACGCGCCTGCACGGCGGCAAACATGGTGTTGAGCGCACCGAAGATGGCGCCGATCGCCATGATCAAGCCCACCGTGATGCCGACGGCACGTAGCACCTTGGTCAGGCCTTCGGACTGTTTGCTGAAATAGGCCTGCGTGGTACTGACATCCACCTTCAGTCGCGGATCGGCCGCCAGCGCCTTCTGGAAGGCCGGGAACGCCTGCGGCGAGTCCAGCATCACTGTGACCGACTGCACGCTGCTGCCGCGGCGGTACGCGGAGGCGACGCTTTGCGTATCGCCCCACAGCTCCGATTCCAGCGCGTCATGGGACGCGAACTCGCCGACCACCGTCCATGTCTGGCCGGCCAGACGAATGCTCCTGCCGATATCCAGCCCGGCAAACTGGGCACGCGCGCCCTTGCCCACGATCAGTTCGTGCAAGCCCGGCTGGAACGTGCGTCCCGCGGTGATCTTCACCTGCTCGCGCAGTGCCCACGCATCGGCGCCGACGCCGCGGATGGGCACGTTGGCGTCGGTGCCGGGCGCGGCCTTGCGGGGAAGGTTGGCGACGACGACCAACTCGCCGGAGGCGATCGGCCGGCCCTTCGCGTCCTTCTTCACGCCCGGCGCCTGCATCACCACGTTGGCGCTGTCGTGATCGAGGACGGAGTAGAGCTCCGATTGCGAACCGCCGCGCAGCACGATGGCGGTGCGGTCGTTGCCCGTGGCCCGCAGCGTCTCGGCGAATCCGTCGCTCATCGCCAGCATGGCCACCAGCACGCCGACCACGCCGGCGATACCGACCACCACGACCGATGACGAGCCCAGGCGCTGCACCACGGTGGCCAACCCCACGCGGGTCACCTGCCAGGTCTGCCGGCCGCGTCGACTGAGTGCCATCCACGCCGCGAAGGCGAGGCCCAGTGCCACGATGCCCTGCCAGGGCAACGCGATCCATACGCCGAGGAAGGCGGCGACCAACAGCAGTGTCAGCAGGCCGAAGCCAATTTTCTTGATGCGATTCATGACGGTTCCTCAGCGCCCGGCGAGCGCATCGACGATGTTGAGACGCATGGCGCGGCGGGCGGGCAAGGCGCCGACGAGCGCACCGATCGCCACCATGAGCGCCAGCCCCGTGAGCCAGGTCTGCAAGCCGATGGGCGGCAGATTGAGCATGCCGCCGCTGCCCTTGGCGACGATGGGCACCACGATGCCCGCCAGGGCCAGGCCAAGCATGCCGCCAAGCACCAGCAGCAGGATGCCCTCGGCCAGCACCATGCCGAGCACGCTGCGGCTGGAAAAACCGATGGTCTTGAGCACGGCCAGCTCGCTGGTGCGCTCGCGCACGGCCTGCGCCATGGTGTTGCCGGTCAGCAGGATCAGGGTGAAGAACACCGCGCCCATGATGGCCGAGACGATCAGGCCGATATCGCCCAGCTGCTTGGCGAACGAGGCGTTGAACGCCTGCTCGGTCTGCGTCTTGGTCTCGTGATCGGAGTTGGCGGACAGCGCGTCGATGGCCCTGGCGACACTGTCGGCCTTGTCCGCCGAGGTCAGCTGCACGGCGTACCAGCCCACGGTCGTGCCGACGCTACGGAAGGCGTTGGCGTCCTCGAAATACTTGTGGTGGAAGAAGAACTGCTGATCGGTGCCATTGGCCGCGCCACGGGCCGGCGTGTAGATGCCGACGATATCGAACGGCCAGGTCTTGTCGCCGTTGCGCTGCGGAAAGATGGTCGACTGCAGCGGCACCTTGTCGCCGATCTTCCAGCCGAAGCGCTTCGCCAGGGCCTCGCCCACGATGGCGCCGGTGCGCGTGGCCTCGAACACCTTGCGCTGATCCGCCGGCAGGTCGATCTCGTGGTAGATGTCCAGGTAGTTGTCACTCACCGCGAAGCTGAGCACGACGTTCTTCGGGTCCTGGTAGATGCCCCCGAACCAGTTGGACCCGCCCACGGCTTTTACGCCGGGGATCGTCTGGATACGCGTGGAAAGGCTTGCCGGCAGCGACTGGATGATCGAATAACGCGACGCGGTGATCAGGCGGTCCACGCCGGTTACGCTGTCGCCGGAGGAAAACGCGGCGCGCGTGGCATCCAGCATGCCGAACAGCAGGAAGGCCGCAAGGATCGACGCCAGCGTAAAGAAGGTACGCGTCTTGCGCCGGAACAACGCGGCCCAGATCAGGTGCATGTATTTCATGCGGAGTTCCTCGGTCAGGCCGCGGCGTGATCGACGAGGCTGCCCTTGTCGAGATGCAGCGTATGGTTGGCATACTCGGCGGCCTTCGGATCGTGGGTCACCATCACGATGGTCTTCCCGTGCTCGCGGTTGAGCTCGCGCAGCAGCCCCAGGATGTCCTCGGCGGACTGTCGGTCCAGGTCGCCCGTCGGCTCGTCGCATACCAGTAGCGTGGGATCGGAGACGATCGCGCGGGCGATGGCCACGCGCTGCTGCTGGCCGCCCGAGAGTTCCGACGGCTTGTGCGACGCGCGATCGTCGAGCCCCACCAGTTGCAGGGCGATCGATGCGTTCGTGCGTCGCTGCGCGGCGGTCAGCTTCGTGAGCAACAGCGGCAGCTCGACGTTGCGTTGCGCGGTGAGCATGGGCATGAGGTTGTAGAACTGGAAGACGAAGCCGACGTGCGCCGCGCGCCAGCGGGCCAGCGCACCGGCACCCAGCCGGTCGATCCGCTCCCCGGCCACGGCCAGGCTGCCGGAGGTCGGCGTATCCAGCCCGCCAATCAGGTTCAGCAACGTGGTCTTGCCCGAGCCGGACGGCCCCATCAGGGCGAGGAAATCGCCCTCCTCGATCGTGAGGTTCACGCCGTGCAGCACCTCGACCTTCTGCCGGCCGCGTTCGTAGACCTTGGAAAGGTCCTGGATGTCGATCAGGGTAGTCATGGCAAGGTTCTCCGGACGGTCAGGGCGAGGAAGCGGTGGAGGGAGCGGTGCTGATGGCAGCGGTGGCAGCGACGGGTGTCGCGCGGCGTTCGAGGAAGGAGACGCGCGCACCCATGTCCGGCACGATGCGGGCATCTTTCGTCTCCAGCGCAACGCGCACCTTCACCGTTGCCTTGCCGCGGTCGGCCGCGGGCACGATGGCGATGACATGGGCGCCGATCTTCCAGTCCGGATAGGCATCCAGCACGGCCTCGGCCGGCATGTCAGACCGCACGCGGCCGATATAGGCTTCGTTGACATCGACGTCGATCTCCAGCGAATCCATGTCGACGATGGTGCCGACGCCGGTACGGGTGAAGCCGCCACCGGCCGACAGGGGCGAGACAATCTCGCCGACCTGCGCCGCCTTGTCGGTGATCACCCCATCGAACGGCGCGCGCACCACGGTGTAGTCGAGATTGACCTGGCCCACGCCCACCTGCGCATCGGCCGCGTCGGCCTGGCGGCGTGAGGTGTCGAGCTGGGCGCGATACGTGGCGGCCTGGGTGCGGCTTTGCTCGGCCTGCTGCTTCGACACCAGCCCGCGAGCGACCAGCGCCTCCTGGCGATCCGCGTCACGCAGCGACTGGTCGAGCTGCGCCTGGCTCTGCGCGACGCCGGCGTGCGCCGCGGCGGCCGTGGCACGGCCGGCCTTGAGGCTGGCGCGCAGCGCGTTGTCTTCCAGCCGGGCCAGCACCTGGCCCTTCTTTACCCGGTCGCCTTCCTCGATCAGCACCTCGGTCAACGTGCCGGTGATCTGTGCCGACACCGTCGCCTGGCGACGCGCGGTGACATAGCCGGTGGCCTGCAGCACGGTGCCGACGTCCGCGGCAGAGGACGGCGCCACGGTCGCGGTCGAGGCGGGGGACGGCGCAGGCTGGATTTCGACAGGCCGCCGGGCAACGACGAACCAGGCCACGGCACCGAGGGCGAGCAGCGCCACCACGATGCCGAGCAGCCACCCGACGATACGCGCCGGCTTGCCGTTTTCGCTCCCCGGCGATTCCTTCTGCGACCGGTCGATCTTGAGCTGGCGCAGCAGCTCGGCATTCGCTTTCATGTTCCCTGGCCCCTGGCAATGCGGATCGGCAACACGATCATCCGGCCCGGGTGGCACCCGCACCACTTCCGCCCATCAGCCATCCGCCGTGACATCTGTCACCTGATACCCTTTGCCCATGCCTACCGTCATCCCAGCGCCGGCCTCGCCGAGCATCCCCGTCACGGGGCGCACCGAACGTTTCCCGGTCCGCCGCGTCTTCTGCATCGGCCGCAACTACGCAGACCACGCGCGCGAGATGGGCGCCTCGGTCGATGCCGCCAATCCGATGTTCTTCACCAAGCCCGCGGACGCCCTCGTCACCGACGGCGCCGACGTGCCCTACCCCTCGGCCACGAACGACCTGCACCACGAGGTGGAAATGGTCGTGGCGCTGGGCTCGGGCGGCTCGAACCTCACGACCGAGCAGGCCGCCGCCACGGTCTGGGGCTACGGCGTGGGCCTGGACCTGACCCGCCGCGACCTGCAGGCCCAGGCCAAGGCCAAGGGCGCACCGTGGGACGTCGCCAAGGCCTTCGACCACTCCGCACCGGTCTCCGCCCTGGTGCCCGCCGATCAGGTCTCGCCCGACGCTACCACCCGCATCGCGCTGGAGATCAACGGCGAGCTGCGCCAGCAGGCGATGCTGGGCGAGATGGTGCTGGGCGTGCCCGAGATCCTCGCCGCGCTGTCGAGGCTGTTCGAACTCAAGGCAGGCGACATCGTCTACACCGGCACCCCGGCCGGTGTGGCCGCGCTGGTGCGAGGCGATCGTTTCCGGGCCACACTCGAAGGCATCGCCACGCTGGAAGGCCGGGTGGTCTGAGTCCGCAAGACCGGCGGGTCCGACGCCGCCGGGTGTGACTTCGCGAACTCCTTACATCCCGACCGTTAATTTCTACGTTCGACGTCCCGCCCCCAAGGAGAACCACCCATGAGCATCGTCGCGGAATTCAAGAAATTCGCCCTGCGCGGCAACGTGATCGACCTGGCGGTCGGTGTCGTGATCGGCGCGGCCTTCAGCAAGATCGTCACGTCGCTGGTCGACAACATCATCATGCCGCCCATCGGCTGGCTGATCGGCGGCATCGATTTTTCCGACTGGAAATGGGTGCTCAAACCTGCCGACGCCGCGAACAAGACCGCCGAAGTGGCCATCCAGTACGGCGTGTTCATCAACGTGCTGATCCAGTTCATCATCATCGCGTTCGCCATCTTCCTCGTGGTCAAGGCCATCAACCGCCTCACCCGCCGCGAAGAAGCCAAACCCGCCGCTCCCGCCGCCGACGTGGTGCTGCTCACGGAAATCCGCGACCTGCTCAAGCAGCAACCCCCGCGCGCCTAACCCGCCACCGAGCCTATGCGCGCGCGGTAGGAGCGGACGATGTCCGCGATCCAAGCCCAACGCCACGCACAAAAAAAAGAGGCCGCCAGGTGGGAGCCCGGCGGCCTTATCTGGGGAGATCGTTGCGCCGCAGTAGATGAGTCGGGGGACTCGCGGCGCTTATTGTTGGTATGACCTAGCCAAACGCCCGATCAGAAGTCGTAGTTGATCCCGAAGCGGACGTAACGCGGCGTGCTGAAGTAATTGATGCGGTCGTAGTTGGTGTTGAGCGCCTTGCTGTTGCCGTAGAGGGCATACGTGGACGTCGCCACCGACTCGTTCAACAGGTTGTAGACCATCACGTTGAAGCCAAGTTTCTTGTCAGCCCATACCGGACGGTATTCGGCGGACAAGGACACGATGTGCTGCCACGGCTGGCGACCCGCCGCACCGGGGGCGGAAGCCACGCCACCGCAGTAGTGGTAATAGCTGCCGTAGCCCACCGGGTTGCTCTCGTCCGCACCGTAGTAACCCAGGCACGTCTTCGGCGTACCGGAAAGCAATGCGATGTTGCCGGAGAGCATCCACTCCGGCGCCACCTGCCACGAGCCGTAGATCTTTAGCTGGTGCTTGCGGTCGTTGGACAGCAGGCCGTTGGAGTTCTCCATCAGCTTCCCGAAGTCCCAGTCCACCGTCGCCGACACGTCGGACTGGCCGATGTCGGACCGGACCTGGCCTTCGCTGTCGCCGTAGCTCTTCGAGTACACGTAGTCGATCTTGGCTTGCCACGTGCCGTCGAACGGATGCTCGAGGAAGGTCTCCAGACCGTAGTAGCTACGCTTGGCGTGCGGCATGCCGAAGTCTTCCTTCGTCACGTCGATGCTGTAGTAGCCACCGGCCGGATTGACGACACGGTAGGTGTTGGCCCGGCCAGGATTGGACAGGTAGCAACCGTTGAGCGTGGTCGGATCGATGTCGTAGCCGAGTGCCTCGGCCTTGGCCGCGATGGTGCCCGTATCGCAGATATCGTCGAGGATGTTGCGCAGCTTGCGCACCTGGCCTTTCATGCCCCAGACGTAGTCGGCGTTGATCTGCTGGGTGAAGCCCAGCAGGTATTCATCCTGGTACTCGGAACGGATGTTGCTGGAAGCGACCGTCTTCGCATCCGGTGCCTGACCGTACTCGTTGTTGGCCGACACGGCGCCGCCGGTGGACGAAGCCAGCGGGGTAAGACCCGTCGGATTGCCGTTGGCATCGATACCGGTGTACGTGTAGTACTGGTTGGTGTACAGCGAGCCCGCCGCCGCACGCAGCGCCACCGAGGCCGGCATGGCGAGGTAGTAGCGACCGGCATTGGCGTACACCTTCAGCGACGAGTCGCCATGCACGTCCCAGCTGAAGCCCAGGCGCGGCGCCCACTGCGGCTTGGTCATGCGCAGGTAGGCATCGCCGTCCGGGTTGTAGTTGGTGAACTGATCGTTGCGCAGGCCGATCTTGACCAGCCAGCGATCGTCCACCTGCCAGCTGTCTTCGATGTACTGGGCACGCTGCTTCACCCGCACCGAGGCCGAGGTGCTGTACAGGTACTTGGACACGTAGTAACCCGTTTCGCCGCCCGCACCCGTGTTGGGCGCGGCGACGAAGGGCGTGCCGCTGATCGGCGTAGCCGGGTCGCCGAAGCCGTAGAGCCAGGCGCTGCCCGTCTCGCCATCGTCGATGTCGTGCGAGTTGAGGTTGTCGATGCCGGCGGTGATGGTGTGGTCGCCCAGCTTCCACGACAGGTCAAGGCGCAGGTTGTTGCTGGTGGCGCGGTGGTCGGGATTGTTCGCCGTGAGAACCGTCTGCGAATTGACGATCGGCGTGCCGCCGGTGAGGGCGGGGTTCTCGAACTCGGAGCCGTTGATGTACGTCAGCGTCGGATCGTAACCCGGTGTCTGGCTGAAATACGTCATCTTCTGCTTGCCGTACAGGGCGGTCAGCGTGATGTCGTCGGTGATATAGCTGGTGTACTTGGCGATCGACACCTGTGCGCTGTTCTTGGTCGAGGTGTCGAAGCTGTTGAGGTCGCCGGTCTGCCTGGTGTCGTAGTCGTAGTTGTACAGGTTGCCCTTGTACGAGGTCTTCGTCGACGCGCCGGTCAGCTCGAGGATGTTGTTGTCGTTGATGTTCCAGTCGACCTTGGCGTACCACTTCGGATTGCTGTACTGGTACTGCGTGTTGTACGACGAGGTGACGGCACCCACGCTGTCCCCGGACCGCTTGTCGCCTTCCACCGCGGCGAAGAAGAACAGCTTGTCCTTGATCAGCGGGCCACCGACATAGGCGCTCTCGGTGGTTTCCCACGATTTATTCTGCGAATAACGACGGTAGATCTCGCCGTCGTTGGCGCCGGTCACGTAGTAGCTGTTCGGGCTGGTGCCGCGGGCGAACGCCGGGGTCCACTGCACCTGCGCGCCGAAGTGCCATTCGTCGGTACCGCGCTTACCGCTCTGGCTGATCACGCCGCCATCGGATCGTCCGTAGGCGGCGCCGTAGCCGCCGCTGAGGATCTCCTGCTGGTCGATGGCGCCGTAAGGCAGGCTGATGCCGCCGAAACCGCTGAGCGGGTCGGTGGTGTTGAAGCCGTTGAGGTAATACGCGTTCTCGGTTACGGAGGAACCGGAGAACGACACCAGCGACGAGCCGGTCGTGCCGCTGGTGAAGCCGCTGTAGCCGGGCACCACGCCGGGTGCCAGCAGCGCGATGGCTTCGGCGCTGCGCGCCAGCGGCAGCTGGGCCAGCTGCTGAGAGGTAATCACGGTGCGCGCGTCCACGCTGGACACGTCGATAGCCGGCAGCGAATTGGCCGACACGGTGACCGCGCCCAGGCTGGTCGTGGCACCGCTGGCGGCCGCGAATGACACCTCGGTACCCGAGCCTACTCGCAGCGTGATGTCACTGCGGGTGTCCACCACCTTGCCGCCCTGCACGAGGGAGACGGTATACGTGCCCAGGGGCAGCGAGCCCACGGTGTAACGGCCGTCGCTACCCACGGTCACCTCGCGGGTGACGCCGGAGCTGCTCCTGGCCTGGACGGTTTCCCCTTCGGCGGCCGGCGCCTGGCCGAAAATGCTGCCGGTGGTCGACTGGGCCAGGGCGCCGGTGCTGCCCAGGGCCATCGCCAGCGCGAGGCTGATCCGGCTGAGCCGGATGGATGTCGGATTCTTCACTGTGGAACTCTCCCCGAAATTTAGGATGTGCGACGCCACGAGGCGCGCGCCCGGCAAGGCGCTCTCCCCCACTGCCCATGGCGTGTGGTTCGATGCGGAACGTTGCGTGGCCGCATGGCCACGACATCAATCTAGTGTTAAGAACATGCACCCATTCGGCGGAAACTGCCGCATCATTCGGTCATTCGTTGGATGTTTGGACGTCCGAACCATCCAGCATGGGTATCGGGCCGAGCATGGCGGCCTGGCGAAACCGCCGCGGCGACGTCCCTACGTGATCGCGAAAGCAGCGGCTGAAGTTGGTCATGTCGCCAAAGCCCCAGGCATGCGCGATATGCGCGATGCTCCGATGGCGCAGTCGCGGATCGGCCAGCTCGCGCTGGCAGCGGGCCAGGCGTTCCAGGCGCACCCAGCGCATGAGCGTCAGGCCTTCGTCGGAAAACAAGTCGAACAGGTGGCTGGACGACAGGCCCACGCCTTTCGCGATCATGTCGATACACAGCTCGGGATCGGCCAGGTGCTCGCGCGCGTACTGGCGTACCTGACGCTTGTGATAGTGACGCAGGCGAGGCAAGGCGTCGCCTTCCGCACCCACCGATTCCAGTGCTGCCGCAAGAAGATGCGGAACGGCATCGGCCAGCCGGTCGGCCAACGCGTCGGTCAGGCCCGCCGGATGCGCGAACATTTCCTGAAACAACACACGAAGGAAGCCGACGCTGGCGAGGTGTCCCGGCAAGCCGATGGCCGCCACGTCGGCCAGGCGGGGAATGGCGTCACGCAGGGCCACCAGCGGAAGATGGATCGCCTGCACGGTGCACCGGCCGACCTCCAGGCGGAACGGCCGCGACAGGTCGATGAGACAGAAGTCGCCCGCGGCGAGGTCGCCATGGCGGCCGTGCTGTTCGATGCGTGCGCGGCCGTCGAGTTGCAGGCTGAGCAACACGGCTTGCCGGTGCTCCGGGGGCAGTGCGTTCTCGGTCAGCACGTGCGGGGTGTGGCGGAAGACGCCCAGGCGCAGGCGTTCCCCGGCATACCCGTCGATCAATGCACTGGTCTCGAAGCGGCTGGGGGCGCGCTCGACCAGCGCCTGCCAGAAGCGGCGGGCCAGCAGGCGATTAGTTGCGATACCCTCGTCGACGGGTGGCGACTCGGCAAGAACGTGCGATAGGGACGGCAAGGCGGCGATTCCGATAGGGAAGTGGGCACGGGGGCGCGGCAAGCGGCTTCATGGTCTTCCCTGGATGGCGTGTGCGTTGGCTTACGCTAAGCGTTTGGCGTCACGGAAGAATGTCGCTGTGTGTCCGTTGTGTGTCGGTTCTTTTGCCGCGTCGGCAAACGCCGCGTCCCCGCGTCTGGTATCTAATTCCCATGTCCATGGACCTGCATCCCCTCATCCTGGTCGTCGACGACGATCCCGAACTGCGCGAGCTCATCACCGGCTTCCTCGGCGGCCACGGCTATCGCGTGCGTGCCGCGGAGAACGTCGCGGCCATGACCGCAGCGGTCGAGCGCGAGCGACCCGACCTCATCGTGCTGGACGTGATGATGCCGGGCGAGGACGGACTGAGCGCCGCGCGGCGGCTCGCCGCGGCCAAGGGGCCTCCGGTGATCATCCTCAGCGCCCTGGGCAGCGACACCGACCGGATCATCGGCCTGGAGGTGGGCGCCGACGATTACCTGGCCAAGCCGTGCAACCCGCGCGAGTTGCTGGCCCGCGTACGTGCGCTGCTCCGTCGCAGCAGCCGGGGTGACGCGGTGCATGCCGAGGAAGCACGCCCGTACGGCTTCGCCGGCTGGCGGCTGGATGTCACGCGGCGCGACCTGCGCGATCCCACGGACATCTTCATCAACCTGTCCGATGGCGAATTCGCCCTGCTCCGCGCGTTCGTCGAGCACCCGCAGCGCATCCTCAGCCGCGACCAGTTGCTCGACCTGGTCCATGGCGGCCGCGCGGAGGTGTACGACCGCGCCATCGACACGCAGATCAGCCGGCTGCGGCGCAAGCTCAACGACAGGGCGCAGGAAGAAATGATCCGTACCGTGCGCAGCGAGGGCTACATGCTGCTGCCAAAGGTGACCCGATTGTGAGCCGAGGGGCCGGACCATCCATCTTCGTGCGCACCTTCCTGTTGACGGTGTGCGCCCTGCTGGTCTCGTCGGGCATCGGGCTGGGCATCCTTGCGTGGCGACCACCGATGCTGCCGCCCATCGCCAGCCTGTTCGACGTGGTAGCCGCCCTGCGCATGGACGACATGCCGCCGGACCCGGCGGGTGTCGCCAGCCCGGGGGCCACCCCCGACGCGCGTGCCATGAACGCCGCCGGCGGCGACGACCGGCGCATGCTGCCACCGGGCGCGGACTTCATGCCGCCGATACCGGCGGATCTGGACGTACTGACGCAGGCGGCGGCGCCCGTGGCGCCGGACGGCACGGACGCGCGCCTGTCGGCCCACCTGCTGCCACGCCTGGCCATGCTGCTGCGCGTGCATCCCGATGTCCTCCGTGTCTATGCCACCGACAGTCGCATGGACCGGCACCGCGGCGGCATGCGGATGACCCTGGGCGCCGCCTCGGTGGTCGGCTGGCAGCAGCCCGATGGGCGCTGGCGCGTCGCGCGGGTTCCGGGCGAGACCTTCCCTAACCTGCTCCAGGAAGAACTAGTCTGGCTGTTGGGTGCCGGTGTACTGGTCCTGCTGCCGCTGGCCTGGTGGTTCGCGCACGCGCTGTCCGCGCCCATCCACCGCTTCGCGGAGGCGGCGCAACGCCTGGGTGCGGATACCGGTGCACCACCCGTACCGCGCGATGGCCCACCGGAAATGCGGCGCGCCGTGGATGCCTTCAACACCATGCAGGGGCGCGTGAATCGCCTGCTGCACGAGCGCACGCACATGATCGCCGCCATCGCGCACGACCTGCGCACACCGCTCACACGCCTGTCGTTCCGTCTGGATGGACTGCCGGAGCCGCTGGGTAGCAAGGTGGATGCCGACCTGCGCGAGATGAAGACCATGATCTCGGCGGCACTGGATTTCATGCGTGACCGTTCGCTGGGCACGCAGCGGCAGCCGCTGGATTTCCGCCTCCTGGTCGAGAGCGTCGCCGACGATCTGGTCGATGTCGGCTACGACGTCTCGATTGTGCCCGGTCCGCCGGTCACGCTGGACGGCGACCCGGTCGCCCTGCGTCGCGCCGTGGTCAACCTCGTCGAGAACGGCCTGAAATATGGGCAGCGCGTCCGTCTGCGCCTGCGCGCCGGCCATGGCGAGTGCCTGCTGGAGGTGGACGACGACGGCCCGGGCGTTCCCGAGACCATGCAGCAGCAGGTCTTCGCCCCCTTCTTCCGGCTCGAATCCTCGCGCAACCGGGACACCGGCGGCATCGGCCTGGGCCTGGCCACCGTGCGCGCCATCGTGCTGGACCATGGCGGCAGCATCGTGTTGCGCAATCGCAAGGAGGGCGGCCTGCGCGTCGTGGTGGCCTTGCCGCAGTCCTAGCCTCGCCGGGCACGTCGACCCGGCCCATGACTTCCGACCTACGCGGGCGCACCCCGTGACGTGGTCATAATCGACCTTTACCGTCCCGGGGGTCACCATGCGTTCCATGTTCCGCCTGCACGCGCTTGCCGCGTGCGTCGCACTCGCCTTCTCCGCCCATGCCGCCGACAAGGCCACCGCCATCCCGGACAACGCCGTCGCCGCTGCCAGCCAGCTGCGTGACCGCGCCATGAACGACGACACCGGCTATGCCTTCGTCTCGGGCCTCACCACCGAGGTGGGCGCACGGCTGGCCGGCAGCGCCGCGGATGCGCGCGCCGTCGCCTGGACCGTGGCGAAGTTCAAGGCCATGGGTTTCGACAAGGTCTATACCGAGAAGGTCAGCTACCCGCTGTGGCAGCGCCGCAGCGAGCACGCCCAGGTGGTGTCGCCGTTCCCGCAGCCGCTGGCGCTGACCGCGCTGGGGTATTCAGCGGGCACGCCTGCGGGCGGCCTGACCGCCGACGTGGTGGGCTTCGACGACCTGGAAGCGCTCAAGCGCGCGGACCCCGCCAGCGTCAAGGGCAAGATCGTCTACGTGTCCACGCATATGCAACAGCAGAAGGACGGGCACGACTACGGCAAGGGTTCGGCCACGCGTACCGGCGGCCCGGTGCTCGCGGCGAAGATGGGCGCCGCGGCGTTCCTGCTGCGCTCCGCCGGCACCGACCCGCACAGCCGCACGCCGCATACCGGGGTGACCGGCTTCACCGATCCGAAGCAGGCGATTCCCGCCGCCGCGTTGTCCCTGCCGGATGCCGACCAGCTCGAACGCATCCTCAAGGAAGGCAAACCGGTGACGCTACGCCTGGATCTGGACGTCGGCTTCGCCGGAACGTATGAAGGCGCCAACGTCATCGCTGAAGTCACCGGCCGCAAGCATCCCGACCAGGTCGTGGCCATCGGCGGTCACCTGGATTCCTGGGACCTCGGCACGGGCGCGATCGACGACGGTGCCGGCGTGGCCATCGCCGCGGCCGCCGCCAAGCTGATCAAGGACATGCCGCAACGCCCGGACCGCACCATCCGCGTCATCGCCTTTGCCAACGAGGAAATGGGCTTGTGGGGCGGCAAGGCGTATGCCGAAGCCCATGCGAAGGATGTGGCGAAGTTCCAGCTCGGCACGGAGTCGGATTTCGGCGCGGGCCGCATCTGGCGCATGACCGCCAGCGTGAAGCCGGAAGCGCGCGACGCGATCGCGCAGATCGCCAAGGTGCTCGAGCCCATCGGCGTTACATATGACGCCAGCAAGCCCGGCGGCGGTGGCTCGGACCTCTCGCAGATGCACGCGAAGGGCATGGCGGCGTTGTCGCTTACGCAGGACGGTACCGACTACTTCGACTACCACCACAACGCCAACGACACGCTGGACAAGATCGACCCGAAGGCCCTGGCACAGAACGTGGCGGTGTATGCCACATTCGCGTACATGGCCGCGCAGGCGAACGGCGATTTCGGCTCGGCCCCCGGCGCGTTCGCCAGCGACGGCGCGCACGACTGACCCTCACACGTAGGAGCGCACGATGTGCGCGACATGTTTTGAGGCCGAACCTCGAAGCTGGCGCGCACGATCAAAGGTTATCGTGAATTTTTTTCGCGCACATCGTGCGCTCCTACAGCAGCGGCCGGGGTGGTGGCGGCATCCGCAGGAGCGCCGCGGCGTGAGGACAGACGGTCCTGCAGGCGGTTCATGTAGAGGTAAATCACGGGCGTGAGGTACAGCGTCAGGATCTGCGACACGACCAGGCCGCCGACCACAGCCAGACCCAGCGGCCGGCGCGTCTCCGCGCCGGCGCCGATACCCAGGGCGATCGGCAGCGTGCCGGCGAAGGCCGCCATGGTCGTCATCATGATCGGCCGGAAACGGACGCGGCAGGCTTCGAAGATCGCCTCGTGTGGCGCGACGCCGCCGTCGCGCTGACGCTCCAGCGCGAAGTCGATCATCATGATCGCGTTCTTCTTCACGATGCCCACCAGCATGACGATGCCGACGAAGGCGAACAGATCCAGCGACGCGTGGAACAGCACCAGCGTCAGCAACGCGCCGACGGCGGCGGCAGGCAGGCCCGAGAGGATCGTCAACGGATGGATGAAGCTCTCGTAGAGGATGCCGAGCACGAGGTAGATCACGAACACCGCCAGCAGCAACAGCAGCCCCATGCCCTTCACCGAGTCCTGGAACGCCTGCGCCGTGCCCTGGATGCTGCCGCTGAGCGTACCCGGCAGGTTCATCGCCGTGGTCGCACGCTGGATGCGCTGCACGGCATCGCTCAGTGACACGCCCGGCGCGAGGTTGAACGACACGGTGACGGCCGGCAGCTGCCCCTGGTGATTGACCGTGAGCACCTGCGGCTTGCGCTCGAACTTTGCCACGGTGCTCAACGGCACCAGCTTGCCCGTGTCCGAGGTGACGTAGAGCCGTGAGAGCACCGCCGGATCGTCCTGCATGCGACGTTCCACCTGCAGGATCACCCAGTATTGCGTGGCCGCGCCGTAGATCGTGGATATCTGGTTCTCGCCGAAGGCGTCGCCCAGGGCCGTCTGTACCTGCGACATCGTCAGGCCCAGCGGGCCCAGCTTGTCACGGTTCACCGTCACCACCATCGACGGGCTGTTGAGGTCCAGGTCGGTGGTGACGTCCTGGAAGCCGGGCAGTTTCTGGAACGCCGCGACCAGCTTGCCCGACCAGGCATACAGCGCATTCAGGTCGGTCGATTGCACCGTGTACTGGTATTGCGCCTTCGACTGGCGACCGCCCACCTGGATCGCCGGCGGGTTCTGTATATACGCACGGATGCCGGGCACGTCGGCGAAGCGCTTGCGAAGCGACTGGATGATCTCGTCCGGGGTGGTGTGTCCGCGTGCCGCGGGGTCCTTCAAGCGCAGCAAGAGCGAGCCCGCGTTAACCGTGGCGCGCGCGCCGCCGGCACCGACGCTCGACATCACCGCCTCGATGTTCGGGTCGTCCTTGGCGATCTTCGCCAGCACCTGTTGTCGTGCCGACATGGCGCTGAACGAGATATCCGTGGGCCCTTCGGTCGTCACGCGCAGCTGGCCGCTGTCACCGGCCGGAATGAAATCCTTCGGGGTGACGACGAACAGCACACCCGTGGCCACGAGGCTCACGGCGAACACCAGCAAAACCACGCGCGGATGGCGCATGCACCAGGCCAGCGTACGCGTATAGCCGTCCGACACCGCGCCAAACCCGCGATCGAACCAGATCACCACACGGCTGCGCTTGTCGTGTGCGTGCGCCTTGACGAAGCGGCTGCACAGCATGGGCGTCAGCGTGATCGACACGAACCCGGAGATCAGGATGGACACGCTGATAACCACCGCGAACTCGTGGAACAGGCGCCCCACGATGCCCCCCATGAACATCACGGGGATGAACACCGCCACGAGCGACAGCGTCATGGAGAAGATGGTGAAGCCGATCTCGGTGGCACCCTTGATCGCGGCCTCGTAAGGCGCCTCACCCATCTCGATGTGCCGCATGATGTTCTCGAGCATCACGATGGCATCGTCGACGACGAAACCGACGGCCAGTGTCAGCGCCAGCAACGACAGGTTGTCCAGGCTGTAGCCCAGCGCAAACATGGCCCCGAACGTGCCCAGCACCGAGATCGGCAGGGCCACGGCGGGAATCAGCGTGGCGGACGCATTACCCAGGAACAGGTAGATCACCAGCACCACCAGGATGCCCGCGAGCACCAGGGTGAACTGCACATCGTGCACGGAGTCGCGGATGGACACCGAACGGTCGTACATCACGTCCAACTTCACCGAAGGCGGCAGCGTGCGTGAAAAATCCGGCAGCAGCGCGAGGATGCGATCCACGGTTTCCACCGTGTTGGCGCCGGGCTGCCGCTGGATGGCGAGCGTGATGGCACGCGTGCCGTTGAACCAGCTGGCCTTCTGGTCGTCCTGCACGCTGTCGCGCGGCACGGCGATATCGGACAGGCGCACGGGCGCGCCGTTGCGGTACGCCACCACCACCTGGGCGTAATCCGCCGCGCGCATCAGCTGGCCGTCCGAACGGATGGACAGCAACTGGCGGCTGCCGTTGAGCGAGCCCGTGGCCTTGTTGACGTTGGCGGACGCGATCGCCGCGGCCATCTGGTCGACACCGATGCCGGTGGCGGCCAGCCGGTCGGGGTCCACCGCGATGCGCACGGCGTATTTCTGCGAGCCGTACACGCTGACCTGGGCCACGCCGTCGACCATCGACAGGCGCTGGGCGAGTTCGGTCTCGGCGTAGTCGTCCACGGTGGACAACGGCAACGTGGACGATTGCATGGTAAGGAACAGGATGGGTGCGTCGGCCGGATTCACCTTGCGATAGGTCGGCGGGGTCGGCATGTCCTGGGGCAACTGGCGCTGCGCGGCGGAGATGGCCGCCTGGACGTCCTGGGCCGCCCCATCGATGCTGCGATCCAGCGCGAAGGTCACCGTGATCGTGGTGGAGCCCAGCGAACTGGACGAGGTCATCGAATCGATGCCGGCCACGGTGGACAGCTGTGCCTCGAGTGGCGTCGCCACCGACGATGCCATGGTCTCAGGCGAGGCACCCGGCAGGCTGGCACTGATGTTGATCGTCGGGAAATCGACGTTGGGCAGCTCGTTCACCGGCAGCTTGGGATAAGCCACGATGCCGAAGATGACCAGGGCGGCCATCAGCAGCGTGGTCATCACCGGCCGACGGATACAGAGTTCCGGCAGGTTCATCCCCGTGCCCTCATCCCTCGTCGACGCGCACGGGGGCGCCGTCGACGAGCAGCAACTGGCCTTCGGTAACCACGCGTTCGCCGGGCTGCAGGCCCTTGTCCACCACCACCCGGTCGGCCGTGGTGGCACCGGTGGTGATCGGGCGCTGCTCCACGGTCTGGTCGGGCTTGACCACGAAGACGAACGTGCCGGCGGACGAGCTCTGCAGCGCGATCACCGGGATGCTGATCGCGTCGCGCAGCCGGGTGGTCGGCAGTGTCACCTCGGCGAACTGCCCCGGCGTGAGCCGGGCATCCGCATTGGCGAAGCGCCCCTTGAGGACGATGGTGCCCGTGGTGACGTCCACGGC
This sequence comes from Luteibacter sp. PvP120, assembly GCF_054055715.1. Classification (NCBI taxonomy): domain Bacteria; kingdom Pseudomonadati; phylum Pseudomonadota; class Gammaproteobacteria; order Lysobacterales; family Rhodanobacteraceae; genus Luteibacter; species Luteibacter sp. PvP120. The sequence goes on from NZ_JBSRXP010000002.1 coordinate 138,182, forward strand.
GTTGTCGATGAATTCCAGATCGCCTTGCAGGGGTGCGCCGGTGTCACCGGGGATCTTCGCGTGAACCGTCAGCGGGCCGCTACGCGCACTGTTGCGCACGGCGGCCAGGCTGTCCTCGGGGATGGCGAAGGCGATGCGGATGGGATCGACCTGGTTGAGCACCACGATGTCGGTGGTGTCGGCCGCCAGGGTGGCGCCCGGCCAGGCCAGCGGCGAACCGGTCACGCCGTCGAACGGTGCCTTGATCGTCGTGAAATCCAACTGGGTCTGCGCAGCCCGCACGGCGGCACGATCGCTGACCAGCGCTGCACGGGCCACGCCGAGGTTGGCCTTGTAGAGGTCGAAATCGGCGCGGCTGACGAACCCTTTGCCCAACATGCTCTGGTAACGACCCAGATCGGCCTCGGCCTTGGTCAGCTGGGCCTGGTCGCTGGCCACCCGGCCCTGCGCCTGGTCCAGCGCGGCCTGCAAGGGGCGTGGATCGACCCGGGCAAGCAACTGGCCCTTCGTCACGTGGGCCCCCGGCGTGAAGGCCAGCGTCTCGAGCTGACCGCTGACGCGCGAGCGCACATCCACGGTGGAATAGGCTTCGGCGCGGCCGATGATCTTCAGCGAAAGGTCGATCTCGCCGCGCTGCGCCTGGGCAACCTTGACCGGCGTCGCCGCGGTCGGACGCGAGCCGCCGAGGGTCTTCGGCGCGTCGTCGTGTCCCGTCCCATGCCGCCAGAACGCGATGCCCACGGCGACGACGACCAGCAGGCCGGCGATGAGGACGAGCTTCTTCCCTGGGGATCGCTGCATGGGTGCTCCGGCCGAAGCCTTCGGGCTTCGGTCGCCGCATCCGGGGACGCGGACATGGGTGTGGGGTTTCGATTAACCGTAAACGCTAACGCATATCCGTCGTGGCGGTTGACCGTCGGCTCAGTTTTCTTCGCCCGGCCCGTCCAGCGCCTGGAGGTTTTCCTTCATGCGGTCCATGACCGCCAGCATCACCTGCAGTTCGTCCAGCGAGATGCCCTGGGTGGCGTCGCGACGCAGGCCGCGCGCGATCTCTTCCATGTCGTCGATGACGCCGCGCGCCTGCTCGGTATCGTGCAGCCGCCAGGCCCGGCGATCCTTCGGATCCGCCCGGCGCTCCACGAAACCGGCAGCCTGCAGGCGGTCGATGACCCGGCCCACGGCGATCGGCTCCATGTCGAGTTGTTCCGCCAGCTCGTTCTGGCGCATGCCGGGCAGCCGATGCAGCGCCTTCAGGGCCCGCCACTGCGCGCGGGTCAGCCCGAAGCGCACCGCCCGACGATCGAAGTGCTTGCGGAACAGCAAGGTCACGTCGTTGATCAGGTAGGCGAACGAGATGTCTTCAACTTTGATCGGGTCGGCCATAACCTTCGGGGACAATACAGAACTGACAGACGACCATCGTAGCCAATTGGCGCCGTGCCGTCACAAGGAGTTGCCTTATGGGCCTGACCATTCGCGAGGCGGACATCACCACCCTGGCGGTGGATGCCGTCGTCAATGCCGCCAACCCGTCCCTGCTGGGCGGTGGCGGTGTGGACGGCGCCATCCATCGCGCCGCCGGCCCGGCGCTGCTGGCGGCCTGCCAGGCCTTGCCGGAGCACCCCCGGGGCGTACGCTGCCCCACCGGCGAAGCCCGGATCACCCCGGGATTTGCTCTGCCGGCCCGCTTCGTCATCCATACGGTGGGACCCGTGTGGCATGGCGGCGCCCGCGGAGAGCCGGCCCAGCTCGCCGGCTGCTACCAGGACTGCCTGCGGCTGGCACAGGAGCACGGCCTGGGGTCCATCGCCTTCCCCGCCATCAGCGCCGGTATCTACGGGTATCCGCCCGACGCCGCTGCCCGCCTGGCAGTGCAGACGGTCCACGAGGCGCCCTGGGCACCTGCCGAGGTCATCTTCTGCACGTTCGGCGCGGCCATGACACGCGTTTACGACGCCGCGCTGGCCGACGCCTTGCGCGGCTAGCGCGGGTAAAGCGGCGGCAGCACGGTGCTGTCGCCGTCACGCGGCGCCGTTTTCCAGGTGAAGCCATTCACGAACGCCTGACGCAGGCCGTCCCGATCCACCTCCGCGCCGGCGAAGCGGGCGCGCTGCAGCTGGTCGATCGCCGCCGGCTGCGGGCCCGGCGCCAGCAGCGCGGAAAGCGCACCCAGCGTCCGCGCGGATGGCTGCACGCTGGCGGCCCAGCCCAGCAACGCCCGCTCGATCCCGGCGGGCTCCGCATGCGCTGCGGCCTTGAGAAAGGCCTCGCGAGCCGGCCGTTCACGGCTGGGCGCCGCCGCGGTCGGGCGCGCCGAAGGTGACGCGCCGGGCTTGCGACGCCGCATGACGAACCACGCAGCCACGGTGAGAAGCCACAGCACGCACACGCCGACGAACAGCCATCGCCAGGGTACGCCGGTCGCAGGCAGCGACGGGGGCGGTGCAGACGCAGTGGACCCTGCCGCCAGCGGGTTCGCCGCGGCAGCGGGCGGCGTGCCGACAGGGGTCGCGGCCGAACCGGCCGCGGGCGCCACCTCGATATCGCGCGCGGGCAAGGTGGCCACTTGCGCGGTGTCGGTCACCACGTTCCACCAATGCAACGTCGTGGCGGGAATATGCAGGGTGCCCGGCCGCGTCGGTACCACGGCAAAGCCCTGCTGGCGTCGCCCGGTGATCCACGGGCCGCTTGCGCCGCCACCGGTCACCGCCTTGTCGGGATACACGTCCGCGCCGTCGAGCGTCGGCAACGACAGCGCCGGCAGCGCCTCGAACGGCATGCCGGTGGCATCGACGCGCATCGTCAGCGTCATGGGCTGGCCCACACGCACCTTGCCGTCCGCCGGCACGCCGTCGAGCGCCAGCGTCAGTTCGCGCGCCGGAATCCATGCACCGCCGGGGGCGCTGGCTGGCCGCGGGCGCACCTGGACGATGCTGCGTTCGGCCACGGCATTGACCGGGGAACCGGTGCCGAAGAACGCACTGGCATCGGAGGCATCCACCGCCGTGCCCTGGAAACTCGGCGGATGGATCTCCAGCGGGCCTGCATGCTGCGGGAAGATGGCGTAATGCCGCTCGACCACATTGAAGCGGCGACCGCCGCGGGTGGTCTGGAAATTAGCATCCTGGCCGACGCGGCGGATCTCGGCGCCTTCCGCGGAGGGATCGTCCAGCTGGCCGTCGGCCAGGTTGACCGCGAAATACAAGCGCAGCGTGTAGTCGATCTGCTGACCCACGTATGCCTGCGACGGGTCGGTCTTGGCCTCCAGTACCACGGGCCGGTCCGCAGGCGCGTTGGACGCGTTGCCGGCCGGCGACACATCCAGCGTGAGCGTCTGCGTCCGCTGGCCGCCGATGATCAGGGCCGGTACCGTCAGGTGGCCCTCGCGTCGTGGCCGCAGTGCGATGCCCAGAATGGTGTGCGCCTCGCGGCGGCCGTTGACGACGCTGAGACTGCGGTTGGTCGAGGTACCCAGCACCACGAAGTCGGCCATGAGCGGCGACAGGTCGGGCGTGTCGCCGGCGGCATCGCCCAGTTCGATGTTGAGCGTGACGGTATCGCCCGCATCGATCGAGGTGCGATCCAGCGACGCCGTCGGCGCCACCGCCTGCGCAAGGGCGACGAACGACAGGCAAAGCAACAGGCAGGCTAGGAGCAGGCGGCGCATCGTCATTCCTCCGGCTCCGCACCATGGCGACGCTGGTACTCGAGCATGAATTTTCTTCTTAGCAGGCCGCCCGGATCGTCGGGCACGCGCAGCAACGCGCGTTGCACGTCGGGCGGCAGTTTCGATGCCGCATCGCCGGCGGACAATGCGCCCAGGTCGTGCGGCTTGCCATCGTCCTTCTTCGCGTCCTGCGCAGCGGCCTTCCCGGACATGGCCTGGTCCATCTTTTCCTTCAACGCCTCCTGGGCACGCTCGGCTTCCGCTTTCTCGGCCGCGGACTTGGCGGCCGCATCGCCCTGTGGCGGCTGCGCCTTCTCGGTGCCCTTGTCGCCGTCCTTCCCGGAAGCACTGTTTTCCTTGCCGTCCTTGCCGTCGTCACCCGGCTTCTCGCCATCCTTGCCGGGCGGCTGGTCCTTGCCCTGGGATGGATCTTTCCCGTCTTTGCCGGATGAGTTTTTAGAGTCGTCGCCCGTGTTCCTGGGGTCCTGCTGGCCGGCGTCGTTCTTGTCGCCGTTGCCCTGCTGACCGTCCTTGCCGTTCTTGCCCTGCTGGTCCTTGTTACCCTGCTGATTCTTCCTGTCCTGCTTGTCTTTCCCGTCTTTCGAAGCGTCGTTTTGCTTCTTGAGGAAGTCGGCCACCGCCGCGCGATTCGCGGCGGCGTCCGCATTGTGCGGATCGAGCTTCAACGCGCGATCGTAGGCCGCCAACGCGTCCTCGTAGTGCTGCTGCTTTGCCAGCGCATTGCCGAGGTTGTATTGCGAATCGGTGTCGGTGCCGGACTGGAGAGCGTGCTGTGCCGTGGCGAAATCGCCGGCCTTGTAAGCCGCCGCGCCACGCAAGGCAGGGCTGCGCGCCAGCGCCTGCGCCCGTTTGGCGTCGCCTTCGCGCAGGGCGGCGGCGGCCTGCTGGTCGGGCGTGCGGAAGGCATCGACCACGCCGTCGGCACGTGCCGATGGCGACCACGGCAGGCAGGCCAGCAACAAGACCAGCATCCAGCCCCGACGAAACGCCAGCGCGACGAGCGGCAACAGGGGCAGCAGCAGCCACGGGCCGCGGTCCTGCCACGCGCCCGCCTGTGCGCCGTCCACCGCCTTGCCCTGCCCGTCGTCGTGCAGCATGCCGGCCAGGATGGCGACATCGGTGCCGCCATCCGCCAGCGGAACGAAGCGACCGCCGCCGGCAGCGGCCACTGCCGACAACGCGGCGTCGTCACGCGCCGCAAGGGCGATGGCGCCGCTATCGTCCTTGAGGAAGCCGCCGTCCGGCGTTGGCACTGGCCCGCCTCGCACCGTACCGACGCCGAGCACGGAAACGCGTGCCCCGGCGGCGCGCGCACGCGCCGCGGCCGTCACGGCCGAGCGATCGGCGGTATCCGTCACGAGCACGATGGAGCCGCCGCGAAGATCCGCATGACGGACCAGGTCGGCCGCCATGTCGATCGCCTTGGCCGGGTCGTCGCCGGTCACCGGCATGGTGTCCGGCGAGAGCGCCGTCAGCAGGTCGTCCACGCTGTGCGCATCCGTGGTGAGCGGAGCGACGATGAAGGCTTCGCCGGTGTAGGCGATCAGTCCGTTCATCCCGTCGCGGTTGGCCGCATACAACTCGCGGACCTTGTAGCGCACGCGGCTGAGTCGATCCGGCACGATGTCCTTGGCCAGCATGTGCGGCGACATCGACACCACGACCACCTGCGCCGCGTGTTCGGCGAAGAGCTTCTGCGATTGCCGGTTCCAGGTAGGGCCGGCCAGGGCCAGCACGGCGAGCAACCCGGCAGCGACCACGGCGACAGCCGGCCCGCGCGAGCCCGAGGGCGTGCCGTCGAGCAGATAGGGCAACAGGGCGGGATCGGCCAGCCGCGACAGTGCACGCGACGACGAACCGCGGCGCCCGACCAGCCAGGCGATCGGCGGAACCAGCAGCGCCAGCCACAACCACTGCGGCTGCAGGAAATGGAAGTCGGCCATCGAGGGAATCATCGACGTGCGCTCCCGCCCAGGTAGCGCGGCGCGGCGCCGACCATCAGCAGACCCAGCGCCAGCAGCAACGGCCAGCGGAACAATTCAATATGCGGACGCAGTGCGGCGCCTTGTTGCGGCAACGGTTCGAGGGCGTCGATGGCACGATACGCCTGCGCGATTTCATCGGTGTCGGTGGCGCGGAAGAAACGACCGCCGGTCTGCCTGGCGATATCGGTGAGCATGCCTTCGTCCAGATCGGCCGACGGGTTGACCGTGCGGCTACCGAAAAAATCGGGGACACGCATTGCCGTGGCACCGATGCCGATGGTGTAGATGCGCACGCCCGCCGCCTTCGCTGCACGGGCCGCCTCGCGCGGTGCGATGGATCCGGCGTTGTTCACGCCGTCGGTGAGCAACACCACCACGCGCGCCTGCTCGGGAAGGCTGGCCAGTCGTTTTACGGCCACGGCCAGGGCATCGCCGATCGCCGTCTCGCGACCCGGCAGTCCGACCACGGCACCGTGCAACTGCGCACGCACGGCATCGAGGTCATAAGTGAGCGGCGTGACCAGATAGGCCTGCGAGCCGAACAGGATGAGGCCGAGTTCATCGCCCGCACGGCGATCGATGAAGTCGCCGGCGATGGCCTCCACGGCGGCGAAGCGCGTGACCGCGCGACCGGCCAGGCGCATGTCGTCAAGCGACATGCTTCCGGAAAGATCGACGGCGAGCATCATTGCGCGACCGCTGCGCTGTTGGGGCTCGGGCGGGCCCAGTTGCTGCGGACGCGCCGCGGCGGCGACCAGGCACAGCCAGGCCAGCGCGAGCAGCAGGGTGGACGCGAACGGCGCCCGCATCGACGCGGCCTGGGTCAGCGCCAGCCCGGGCTGCGGCAGGTTCAGCGCCTGCGCGGGCCGCACCGGCCGCAACACGCGACGCAGCAGCCACGGCAACGGCAAGGCAAGGAACATCCAGGGCCACGCAAACTCAGGCAGGAACATGCGATGCCCTCCCCGGCGTGGCGGACGAAGGACGACGACGCATCGCCTCGCGTATCCAGGCTTCCGCATCGCGCGCCACGACCGGCACGTCGAGCGACGCGGCCGGCTGGTAGATCGCGGTATCGAGCTGCGCAAGACGGGTTACATCGCTGCGCGGTGCCAGCGCGACCAATGCGTCGCGCCATGCCTCCCCACGCAGCGTGACACTGCGGGTGTCACGCATACGGGCGACACGGCGGAGCAACTGGCTGACCGATGCGGCGAAGCACGCGGTGTCGCCGTCCGCGGCATGCCGTGCACGGGCCTCACGCAGCTCGCCGAGCGTCGTGTCCACGTGCCGGCGCCACGCCCGGCGGCGACGCCAGACGATCGCGCCGGCTGCCAGCGCAACCAGCAGCAGGCCGAGCAGCACCCACCAGCCCGGCGCCAGCGGCCACCAGGCGGACACGTGCGGCACGTGGATGTCGCGCAGTACCGGACCCTGGTCGGGCATCAGCGTGCCCTCCTGCTGGCGCCCAGCAACGCGACGATCGCTTCAAGGGGATCTTCGCTGGTGTCGATGGAGCGCACACGCAGGCCCAGGCCACCCGCCAGCGCGGTGAGCTTGCGCTGGCCCTCGCCGAGTCCGCGCGCGAACTCGGCACGTTGCCGGTCGCCCTGCAGCGCCAGATCGTAGTGGGTGCCGCGGTAGGCGATCGGATAGCGGCCGGCCGGCGGCTCGGCCAGTTCCAGCGGATCGGCCACGCCCAGCACCGACACCTCCGCCTTGCCGATCAGCCCGAGCATTCGCCCCCGTGCCGCGTCATCGACGGCGAAACCATCGCTGACAAGCAGCACCCGGGACGCGCCGTGCATGAGGCGACCGGCGCGTTGCAGGGCACCCGAAAGTGGTTCGTCGGCGTCCGGCGGAAGCGCATCCCACCCAGCGATGGCACCGAGCACCGTCAGCGCACCACGTGGACCGCCCTGCGGCCGGACGAGCTGGCGCTGGCCACCGAAGGCGAGCACGCCAACGCGTTCCGAGCCGCGCATCGCGTACCACGCGGCGATCGCGGCGGCACGCGCGGCCTGCACCGACTTGAAGCGGGTACGCGTGCCGAAACGCATGCTGGCATTCATGTCGAGCAACACGAGCAGGCGGCCTTCGCGCTCTTCCTGGAACAATTTCGTATGCGCCACGCCGCTGCGTGCGGTCAGGCGCCAGTCCATGCGGCGGACATCGTCGCCGGCCTGGTAGACACGCGACTCCGCGTAATCCATGCCACGGCCGTGCAGCCGCGCGGGGCGCTGCCCGCTGCGCGGCGCGCGCGAGACGACCTGGGGGGCCGGGGCGCGCGCCACGCAGGAGCGCAACGCGATGAGTTCGGGCAACGACACGTGGACGCGCCCATCGGCAACGGCAGGGGCGACGGTCACGGCAGCGGCACGAGATCCAGCAGGCGATCGATCACGGCATCGGTGCGCACGCCTTCCGCCTCGGCCTCGTAACTGGGCAGCACGCGGTGGCGCAGCACTTCGTGGGCGATGGCGTGGATGTCCTCGGGCACGACGAAGTCGCGACCGGCCAGCCACGCATGCGCGCGGGCGCAGCGATCCAGTGCGATGGTGGCGCGCGGGCTGGCGCCCCAGGCGATCCAGCGCGCCAGCTCCGGACCGTATTTACCGGCCTCGCGCGTGGCGACCACCAGCTGGGTGATGTAGAGCTCCAGCGGCGCGGCCATGTGCACGGCGAGTACCGCGTCGCGCGCGGCGAAGACATCCGCGGGACGCAACATATAGGCCGGCGGCGGCACGGGATGCATCGCCTCGCGGGCCTGCTGGCGCGCCAGCCGCAGGATGGCCAGCTCGGCTTCGGCGTCCGGGTAGCCGATGGTCACGTGCATCAGGAAACGATCCAGCTGGGCCTCGGGCAGCGCGAACGTGCCCTCCTGCTCGATCGGGTTCTGCGTGGCCATGACCATGAACAGGTCCGGCAGCGGCCACGTGCGGCGACCGATGGTGATCTGCCGTTCGGCCATCGCCTCGAGCAGGGCCGACTGCACCTTGGCGGGCGCGCGGTTGATCTCGTCGGCCAGCACGATGTTGTGGAACAGCGGCCCCCGCTCGAACTCGAAGCTGCCCGTCTGCGGGCGGAAGATGTCCGTGCCCGTGAGGTCGGCCGGCAGCAGGTCGGGCGTGAACTGGATACGGTGGAAGTCCGCTTCCACACGGGTGGCCAGGGCCTTGATGGCCGTCGTCTTGGCAAGCCCGGGCGCACCCTCCACCAGCAGGTGGCCATCGGCCAGCAGCGCGATCAGCAAGCACTCCACCAGGTGGGGCTGCCCGATGATGCCGCGGGTCAGTTCCTCACGCAGGCGGAGGAAGGCCTCCTGGAGCGGGGTCGTGGCGTTCGGCGTCTCGGACATCGGTGGATCTCGTATCGGGTGGAAGACCGATGAGACCACAGTCGGCCCGGGAAGTTTAATCCGCTTTCGGTGAGAGCCCTGCCCGCAAACGAAAGAGGCGGCCCGAAGGCCGCCTCCCGATATCGCCTTGAAACGCGAGTTGCTTACTGCAGCGTGTCGGACAGGATGCGCGGCGTCACGAAGATCAGCAGCTCCGCCTTATTGTTACCGCGGTTGGTACGGCGGAACAGCACGCCCAGGCCCGGGATATCGCCGAGGCCCGGCACCTTGTCGGTCGTGTTGGTCTTGGTGATCTCGTAGATGCCACCCAGGACCACGGTCTGGCCGTTGTCGACCAGCACCGAGGTGTTGATCTCGCGGGTGTCGATCTGCGGCACCGAACCGCCGCCCGGGCTGGTGACGAACTGGGCCAGCGCATCCTTCTTGACGTTGATCTTGAGGTACACGCGGCTGTCGGCGGTGATCGTCGGGGTCACGCGCAGCTCGAGCACGGCATCCTTGAACTGCACGGTGGCGTTCTGCGCGCCACCGCCCGAGCTAGACGCCTGGTAGGTCACGTAGCCGATCTGCTGGCCCTGCTTGATGATCGCTTCCTGCTGGTTGGCCGTGATCACGCGCGGGCTGGAGATCAGTTCGCTGCGGCCTTCGGTCTGCGCGGCCGAAAGCTCCAGGTCCACCAGGTAGTTGGCACCCAGGATCGCCAGGCCGATGCTGCCCGACGGGTTGGACACCGGCAGGTTGACGTTGTAGCCGCCCGGCAGGGTGATCGTGTTGTTGGCGAGGGTGCCCTGGCCGGCGGCGTTGGTGGCATCGATCGTCCGCACCTGGGTCACCAGGTCGCTCGTGCCGGTGCCCTTGGTGCCGCTGCTCAGGTCCGGCGTGGTGCCGGTCACCTGGTTGGGGTTGTTGTGGTTGAACGCCTGCACGCCCCAGCGCACACCCAGCTGACGGGTAAAGGTATCGGTGGCCACGACGATGCGTGACTCGATCAGCACCTGCTGGACCGGGCGGTCGAGCGTGCCGATCAGCTCACGCAGGTCGCGGATCTTGTCCGGCGTATCGTTGATCAGCAGCGTGTTGGTGCGGTCGTCGAACGACACGCTGCCGCGGCCGGAGAGGAAACCGCGCGAGCCGCTGGTGGACGCGCCGCCGCCGGTGCTGGTCATGCTGCCCTGGGTCAGCAGCTTGGCGATGTCCTCGGCCTTGCCGTAGCTGATCGGGATGTAGTCGGAGACCAGTTCCGCGGAATCCTGCGCCTTCTGGCGGGCATCGGCGAGGCTCTGCTCGTAGCTGGCCAGTTCGGCCTGCGGGGCGATCCAGATGACGTTGCCGCTACGACGCTTGTCCAGGCCCTTGGCCCGCAGGATCACGTCCAGCGCCTGGTCCCACGGCGTGTTGACCAGACGCAGCGTGACGCTGCCGCCCACGGTGTCGGAGGCGACCAGGTTGAGCTTGGCCTCGTCGGCGATCAGCTGGAGCGCCGAACGCACGGGGATGTCCTGGAAGTTGAAGGTCAGGCGGGAACCCGAATACGTCGGGTCCTGACCCTTGGCGGCCTTGCCGGTCGGCGCGGCGGCCTTCTTCGGGGCCACCTCGACCACGTAGTCGGCACCGCTCTGGTAGGCCGACACGTCCACGTCGCCCTTGGTGCGGATGTCGAGGCGGGCGCCGCCCGGCGACGCCTTGGACTCGATCGACTGTACCGGGGTGGCGAAGTCGAGCACGTCCAGGCGCTGGGCCAGCTTCGGCGGCAGCGACGAGCCAGCCAGGCTGACGATCACGTGGTCGCCTTCGCGGCGCATTTCCGGCGTGGTGCCGGTGCCGCCCAGCGTCACCATGACGCGGCCTTCGCCGTTCTGGCCACGACGGAAATCGATGTTGGACACCGGCGAGCCGGCGCTGGAAGGCAGCGCCTTGGTCGGGTCGCTCACGGTAGCGGTGGTGGTCGTCGCGCCGGTCGGTCCGTTGTTCACGGTGACGAAAAGCGTCTTGCCTTCCACACGGGTGCGGTAGGCCGACTCGCGGAACAGTTCCACCGTGACGCGGGTCTTGCCGGCCGCGGAGATCACCGACACACCCTGGGTCGAGCCCTTGCCGATGTCGAGGTGGCGGGTGCTGTAGGCGTTGGTGGTGCCCGGCAGGTCGATGGCGATACGCGGCGGATTGTTGGTCGTGAAGACCTTCGGCGTCGGCGCCTGCGCCGAGAAGGCCAGCCGCAGTTCGATGCGGCCGCCCGGCTGCGCGTCGTAGCTCACGTTCTGCAGCGTGTTCTGCGCCGCGGCGGTGCCGGCGAAGGCACCCGCCATGGCCAGTGCGGTGCCGAGGATCCAGCGGCGCGCGCGGTAACGCGCGCTGCCCGGCGGATGATTCAATTTGGTCGTCATGTGCGTCATCCCCGAGTTCTTATTTTTCGCCGACCGCGATGCTTGCCGGGCGCTCCATCCAGCCGCCCGAGCCATTCGGCACCAGTTCGACCAGATCGATCCGATCCTCACCCACGGACGTGATACGACCGTAGGCCTGACCCATGTATTCGTTGCGATGGACCCGATGGATCACGCCACCGGGGTCCTTCACGAGCGCCTCCAGGCTGGCACCAGCACCAACCGTGCCAACCATCTTCAGGCTGTCGAGGCCGAACATCTCCAGCGGTTCCTTCGGCCGGTTTTCGTCCGGGCGCGGACCGCTGGCGACGTTGCTGTCCATCTCCGCCGTGCTGGGGCTGAAGGGATCGCGCGCGCCCTGATCCTGGTACGCAAAGGTTTCGAACGTGCGGATCACGGGCAGTGGCGGGATGGGCTCGCCCTTCTTGTGCTTCTCGGCGTCCACCCACTCGCGCAGGTCGGACGTGCCCTTGGTGCAGCCGGCCAACGAGAGCGCGCCGAACAGGGCGATGGCCAGCGGGCGGGTCAAGGCGTCATGGCGTTTCATCACGGCGTCGCCTTCTGCAGCTTGGATTTCGCCTGCGGGGTCTCGTCGTCCTCGAGGTAGCGATAGGTCTTCACGGTGCCCTGCAGCACCAACTGGCCGTTACCCGGATTCTTCGCGTCACCGGCCTTCGGGCTCAGCGACACGTCGTGCAGCGTCAGAATCACGACGCGGGGCAGCGAGGCCACCCCACTGATGAAGGTGCCGAACTGGTGGTAGGTGCCCACCATCCGCAGCGTGATCGGCTTCTCGGCGTAGAAGTCCTTGGGCGTTTCCGGACCGGGCTGGAACAGCTCCGTCTCGATGCCCGCGGCCAGCGCCGTCTGCGAGATGTCGATCAGCAGCTCGGGCATTTCCGTCTTGCTGGGCAGCTGGCGCAGCAGCGTGCGCAGCATGTCCTGCATGTCGGACAGCTGCTGCTCCAGGGCCTCGAGGTTGGCCGATTTGGCCTGCTTCTGCGAGAACTGGCCCTTGAGGGTCTCTTCCTGCGATTCGGCGGAGGCCAGGTCGTCCTGCTGGCTGCTGATCTGGAAATACCAGCCGCCCAGCATCACCACGACGAAGACCAGGCCGGTGAAGAACGTCTTGATGGGCTTCGGCCAGCCGCCGACGTTGTGCCGGTCGAGGTTGCGCAGATCGTCGAAGAACTTCATGGCTTGACTCCCGCCGAAGCGGCCGCGGCCGGCAGGGTAGCCGCCGGCGGCATCGTCGTGGTGGCGGGCCGGGCGGGCGCCGTGGCGACGGGTGCCGGCGCGCCGGTGACCGCCTTCGCCGCCTGGGCCAGTGGCGCGGGGACCGCGGCTGCGGTCGGCATGGCCGCCGTCGAGGCGCCGGCCGGGGCGGTGTCGCCGGGGGTCTTCAGGTGCACGTCGAGGCCGAACGTATACGGCATGCGCGACGCGTCATGGGTGTTTTCGGTCTTGCGCAGGTCCGCATGGCCCATCCACGGCGACGCTTCCACGTTGCGCATGTACTCGGCCACGCTGGAGTTGGACTGCGCCACGCCGTCGAGCGACATGGAATCGCCGGACTGCTTCATGCCGGACAGGCGCGCGGACGCGGGGATGGTTTTCACCAGTTCGTCGAACAGGTGGACCATCTGCGAGCGGTTGGCCTGCAGTTCCTCGATGATCTGCTTGCGCTGGAGCAGGTCGGCGCGGACCTTTTCCAGGTCCTTGATCTTCTCGATACGGTCGTCGAGCTGCTTGATCTCGCTTGTCAGGTAGCTGTTCCGCTCGTTCTGGTTGTCGATCCGGGCATCCATCCACAGCGACCAGCCGATCAGCACGACCAGGGCGGCACCGAAGGCCAGGCCGAGCTGGATATAGAACTCCCGCTCACGCTGCTTGCGGCGCTCGGCACGCCAGGGGAGTAGGTTGATCCGTGCCATCAGTCGAAGCTCCTCATGGCGAGGCCGACGGCGATCATCAGCGCGGGGGCGTCCTGGGCCAGCGTCTGGGCCTGCACGCGGTTGGACAGGGCCATGCGTGCCAGCGGGTTGGCGACGACGCAGGGCACGCCCAACTGCTGCTCGAGCAATTCAGTGATGCCGTCGATCGAGGCGCAGCCGCCGGCGAGCACCACCTGGTCCACGCGGCTGTATTCGCTGCCCGCGAAGAAGAACTGCAGCAGGCGGCTGACCTGCTGCACCAGCGAGTCCTTGAACGGTTCCAGCGCTTCCATCTCGTACGATTCGGGCAGGCCGCCCTTGCGCTTGGCCCGGCCGGCTTCCTCGTAGGACAGGCCGTAGCGACGCATGATCTCGTCGGTCAGCTGCTTGCCGCCGAACACCTGCTCGCGCGAATAGATCGTGCGCTGGTTCTTCAGCACGGCCAGGGTGGTCATGGTGGCGCCGATATCGACGACGGCGACCAGGGCGTCCCGCGACACTGCGAGCTGGTCGGCGACCATGCCGAAAGCGTTCTCCATGGCGAAGGCCTCGACGTCGACCACGCGGGCGGTCAGGCCGCCCAGGTCGAGCGCGGCGATGCGCATGTCGACGTTCTCGGTGCGCGACGCCGCCAGGAGCACGTTGTTCATCTCGGGGTTGTCGCGGACCGGGCCCATCACCTCGAAGTCGAGGCTGACTTCCTCGATCGGGTAGGGAATGTACTGGTTGGCCTCAACCTGGATCTGCCCTTCGAGGTCGTCCTCGGACAGATCGGCCGACATGGGGATGATGCGGGTGATCACGGCCGAGCCCGCCACGGCGGCGGCCGCGTGCTTGAGCTTGGATCCGGACCGGGCCAGAGCGCGGCGAATGGCTTCGCCCACTGCCTCGACCTCGACGATGTTCTTTTCGACGACAGCGTTGGGCGGCAACGGCTCGACGGCATAATGCTCGACGCGGTAACGCCCACCGGCCTGACTGAGTTGTAGCAGCTTTACGGCGGTCGAACTGATATCGACACCGATGAGCGGCGCCGCTTTGGGTGTAAAGAGCCCCACGTTTCCCCCTTCCCCGCGCCTTGTCGGAATTGGTCTTCGGCGCGATGGCATTAGATCGAAATCTTAACGGATTGGCAACGGCCCGCTAGGGCCCTGCCGGCACCAATTCACAAATAGCGTCACTGGGTTAGCGAAAACCCCTCACCTTCCGTCGAACCCGGGGCGACCGCCCCACCTGACGGCGAAGCTCTATACTCCGCCACGACCCTCACGCCGGTGAACCCCTTCCTCCATGCGAATTCTCAAGCGTCTGCTGCGCATCGGGCTGTATCTCGCCCTGGCCGGCATCCTTTTCGTGGTAGGCGCCATCGGCGTCGCCTACTGGCTCCTGGCGCCGCGCCTTCCCTCCGTGGCGGTGCTACGTGATTACCACATGCAGGTTCCCTTACGAGTATTGAGCTCGGACGGACGCCTGATCGCCTCGTTCGGTGAGACCCGCCGTATCCCGGTGCACATCGCCGACGTGCCCGCACGCCTCAAGAATGCCGTCTTATCGGCCGAGGACGGCGACTTCTACAGCCATCCCGGTGTCGACTGGCACGGCATCGCCCGCGCCGGCATCCACGTGATCCTGTCCGGCGGCGACAAGGGCCCGGGCGGTTCGACGATCACCCAGCAGGTAGCCCGCAACTTCTTCCTCAGCCCCGAGAAGCTCTACTCGCGCAAGCTGACCGAGGTGTTCATCGCCCTGCGCATGGAAAACGAGCTGACCAAGGACCAGATCCTCGAGCTGTACATCAACAAGATGTTCCTCGGGCACCGGTCCTACGGGCTGGCCGCCGCGGCCTCGTATTACTACGGCAAGACGCTCGACCAGCTGACCGTGGCCGAGTGCGCGTCGCTGGCGTCCACCTTCCAGTTGCCCTCGGTGGTCAACCCGCTGAACAACCCCACCCGCCTGGTCAACCGCCGGAACTGGGTGCTCGGCCAGATGCTCTCCAACCGCTTCATCACCAAGGCGGAATACGACGAGGCAGTGAAGGAGCCGAACGACGCCTTCCCGCACGAGCAGCAGATCGAGGTGGATGCCCCGTACCTGGCCGAGATGGTCCGCCAGCAGGTGCTGGAGAAACTGGGTAACGATGCGCTCACCGAGGGCTACGTCGTGCGTACCACGGTGCCCAGCGACAGCCAGGCGGCTGCCAACGACGCCCTGCGCGGCCGCCTGTCCGCCTACGATCGCCGCCACGGCTACCGTGGCCCGGAAGGCCACGAGGAACTGGCGGCACAGGCCGGTCCCGACGAATACGACCGGGTTCTCGCCGGCTACACGGGCGTGGCCGGCATGATGCCGGGCATCGTCACGGCCACGGGCGCGAAGGAGGCCACGGTGTACCTGTCCGCGAAGGAAACCGCGACCATCAGCCTGGAATCGATCGCCTGGGCCCGCCCCTATGTCAACGAAGGCCGTGCAGGTGCCGCGCCCACCCGGGTGGACAGCGTGCTCAAGCGGGGCGACATCGTCCGCCTGATCCGCAGCGAAAAGGACGACCTCTCCGAGAACGCCAGTGCGTCCGACACGGCCAAGGTCAGCACCGAGGCCCGTCCGGAACCGGCCAAGGGCCCCTGGCGCCTCACCCAGATCCCCGCCGTGCAGGCCGCCCTGGTCTCGCTGGATCCGGAAGACGGCGCCGTCCGTGCGCTGGTCGGCGGCTTCAGCTTCGTCCGCTCGAAGTTCAACCGCGCCGTCATGGCCGCCCGCCAGCCGGGCTCCAGCTTCAAGCCCTATCTGTATTCGGCGGCGTTCGAGCGCGGCTTCACGCCTGCTTCCATCGTCAACGATGCCCCGGTGGCCTTCCCCGACCCGTCACGCCCCGACGGCATGTGGACGCCGGCCAACGACGACGGCAAGTTCGCCGGCCCGATGCGCTTGCGCGAAGCCCTGGTCCAGTCGAAGAACCTGGTCTCGGTGCGCCTGCTGGATGCCATCGGCATCCGCTTCGCCCGCGATTACATGACGCGCTTCGGCTTCACGCCGGACGCCCTGCCGCAGAACCTGTCGCTCGCCCTGGGCACGGCCTCCGTCTCGCCGATGAGCATGGCGCGCGGTTACGCGGTGTTCGCCAACGGCGGCTACCTCATCACACCGTATTTCATCTCGCGGATCGACGACCGCGACGGCAAGCCGGTTTACGTGGCCAATCCCGAGCGCGCCTGTGCCGAGTGCCAGGAGCGCATGCTGAACCCCACGCCGGCCGGCCCGCCCACCCAGGCATCTACGGCCCTGATCCCGGCCAAGCCCGCCGCCAGCAGTTCTGCGGCCGGTGTCGGTACCGGCGATGCCGTGCTGCCCGCCGACGCCCACGACAACACGGCGCAGGCGCCGAAGCTGGCGCCGCATGTGATCGACGTGCGCAACGACTACCTGATCACCTCGCTGATGCAGGACGTGATCAAGCGCGGTACCGGCTCGGCGGCACGTGCGCTCGGTCGCGACGACCTGGCAGGCAAGACCGGTTCCACCAACGATCACCGCGACGCCTGGTTCGTTGGTTTCAACGGCGACATCTCCACGGCCGTGTGGGTCGGCTTCGACGACTTCAGTTCGCTGGGTCGCGGCGAGTTCGGTGCCAAGGCGGCCCTGCCCATCTGGATGGATTACATGGGCGCGGTGCTGAAGGACAAGCCGTCACATACGCTGGCCATGCCCCCGGGTATCGCCACGGTGCAGATCGATCCCGGCTCCGGCCTGCCCTCGCCGGGCGGCATGAGCGAAGTCATGAAGGTGGAAGATGTCGACCGCCTGCGCGAGCAGGCCGCACAGAAGCAGGAAGAGGAACAGCAGGACCACGCCTACGACATCTTCTGACGGCACACGTACACATACACACCACACGGGGGTGAGTCATGGCACGAGGCGAACACCACAAGATCCATGCCCAGGACAGGGCCCAGCGGCATCGCGTCCTGGTCGCCCAGGAGGCGGCCCGCCTGATGAGCGAGCATGGCATCCGTGACTTCCACCACGCGAAGCTGAAGGCCGCGGAGCGGCTGGGTATCGTCGACACCCAGGCGCTGCCGCGCAACCACGAGATCGAGGACGCGCTGCGCGAGCACCAGCGCCTGTTCCAGGCCGACACACAACCCCAGGCCCTGCGGGCGCGCCGCGAGGCGGCGATCGAGGCGATGCGCTTCCTGCGCGGCTTCGATGCGCGACTGGTCGGTGCCGTGCTGGAAGGCACCGCCGACGACCACTCGGCCGTCTGCCTGCATCTCTTCAGCGACGATCCCGAGGCACCTGTGCTGTTCCTGCAGGAACAGGGCATCCCGCTGGAAAACCAGACCCGTCGGCTGCGCTGGTCCAACGATGCGCAGAGCGAACACCCCGTGCTGCTGTTCGGCGCGGACGGCATCCCGTTCGACCTTACCGTGCTGCCCATGGACGCCTTGCGCCAGGCCCCGCTCGACCGTGTGGACGAGCGCCCCATGCGCCGCGCCACCGTGTCGATGGTCGAGGCCCTGTTAGCCGGGTAGGAGCGCACGATGTGCGCGAACCCTGAACCTTGCTACGTCGAATGAAGCCGCCCCTCGCACAAATTAAGGCGTTTCCGAGCGCAAAACGAAGCAAACCCGGCGCCGACCGGGTTCACGGAAACGCCTGCGCATGCGGCCTGCAAGGTTCACCGGGCTCACGGAAACGCCTGCACATGCGGCCGTTCGGCTTCATTCGCGTGATGGGATCTGAGGGTTCGCGCACGTGCGTGCGCTCCTACCGCGCTAAAAAAAAGGCCCGCATTTGCGGGCCTTTTTTTAGCGCTTGTCGTTCGGGATGTAATCGCGAACGTCGGCGCCGGTGTAGATCTGACGGGGGCGGCCGATGCGGGCGCCCGGGGTTTCGTGCTGTTCGATCCAGTGGGCGATCCAGCCGGAGGTGCGCGCGATGGCGAACATCACGGTGAACATCTCGGTGGGGATGCCCAGTGCCTTGTAGATGATGCCGGAGTAGAAGTCGACGTTCGGGTAGAGCTTGCGCTCCACGAAGTAGTCGTCCTTCAGCGCGGCTTCTTCCAGCTTCATGGCGACGTCGAGCAGCGGGTCGTTGACGCCGAGCTCCTCGAGCACCTTGTGGCACATCTCGCGGATGATCTTCGCGCGCGGATCGAAGTTCTTGTAGACGCGGTGACCGAAGCCCATCAGGCGGAACGAATCGTTCTTGTCCTTCGCGCGTTTGACCGCGTTCTCGACCTTGTCGGCGGAGCCGATTTCCTCGAGTTGCTTGAGCACGGCTTCGTTGGCGCCGCCGTGTGCCGGGCCCCACAGCGCCGTGATACCCGCGGCGATGGACGCATACGGATTGGCGCCGGTGGAACCGACGAGGCGAACCGTGGACGTCGACGCGTTCTGCTCGTGGTCGGCATGCAGGATGAACAGCAGGTCGAGCGCCTTGGCGACTACCGGGTTCAGTTCGAGCGGCTCGCTCGGCACTTCGAACATCATGTGCAGGAAGCGGGTGACGTACTCGAGGTTGTTGCGCGGGTAACGCGTCGGCCAGCCGATCGAGTGACGGTAGATGGCGGCCGAGATGGTCGGCATCTTCGCGATCAGGCGGATGGCGGCGAGCTTGCGGTCTTCCGGATTATCGACATCGAGCTTGTCGTGATAGAACGCCGACAGCGACGCGATGGAACCGGCCAGCATGGCCATCGGGTGCGCGTCGTGGTTGAAGCCACGCAGGAAGAACTTCAGGTTCTCGTGCATCATCGAGTGATGCGTGATGTCGTGCTCGAACGCGGCGTATTCGGTCTTGTTCGGCAGTTCGCCGTTGAGCAGCAGGTAGGAGGTTTCGAGGAAGGTGGACTTCTCGGCCAGCTGTTCGATCGGGTAGCCGCGGTACAGCAGCACACCCTTGTCGCCGTCGATATAGGTGATGGCGCTCTTGGTGCTGGCGGTGCTGCCGTAACCCGGATCGTAGGTGAAGTAACCGGTGTCCTTGTACAGCGTGCCGATGTCGACGCACTCGGCGCCGAGCGTGCCGCCGATGACCGGCAGTTCGCTCACGGGCTTGTTGGATTCATCGACCAATTTGACGGTTTTGGCGTCGGACACGGCGAGCTCCTCTGTGCTTTGTTCCCGCCGCCTCCCCCTCGGGGAAACGACGTAGCCATGGTTGGGATAACGGCCCCCTGGGGAAGGCGCCGTACCGGTCGCAACCCGCGACCGAAGTTCCCCATTATCACACAGAGGCTCTTCGAACGTCCGTTAGCCCGGCGTGTAAACCGCGCACGCAAAAAGACACGGGGCAAGCCTTGAGCCTGCCCCGTGTCGTCTATCCTCGCGACACGCCACCCCGCAGGCGGCGCGCGGATGATGTCGCTGCTTACTTCTTGCCGTAGCGCTGACGGAACTTGTCGACGCGACCGCCGACGTCCAGCGTCTTCTGCTTACCGGTATAGAACGGGTGCGAGTGGCTCGAGATATCGAGCTTGATCACCGGGTATTCGTTACCGTCTTCCCACTTGACGGTGTCCTTCGAGGACATCGTCGAACGCGTCAGGAACGCGAAATCGGAGGAAAGGTCCTGGAAGACCACCGGCTGGTACTTCGGATGGATGTTCTCTTTCATGGCTTGAACCTGAGAAATAGCGGGGTGAAAAGAGCGGCATTGTAGCCCGCACCCCGGGCCTTCGCAACCGGCGGGCAGGGATACCTAGGCGGACGCCGTCGGCGCGGCGCCCAGGGCGCCGGCGATCAGCTGGCCGAAGCGATCCTGGTCGACTTCCAGCACCACCCGGGCGTTGGGGCGCCCACCCAGCCGGCCCTGCCAGTCCACCACGGTGGCGCCGCGGGTCAGCCGCCCGTCCAGTTCGATGGCGACATGGCGGGTTTCCGCCCGGACGATCATCGCGGGGTCCAGCGCCACGGCCATGGCCAGCGCGTCGGCGGCGATGAAACCCGTGCGCTCGTGGGCGGCGTTGAAACGGCGCGCCGTGCCGAAGATCTTCTCGAAGAAGGCGGCGCGGTGGTCGCCCGCCGATACCCAGCCGTCGTAGACCTCGTCGGGGAAGGCATGGCGGACCGTCGCTTCCCAGTCGACCAGGTCGAACCCCTCGAAGGCCTCGAACACGACGTGCGCGGCTTCCGGATCGAAGCCGATGTTGAACTCGGCGGGTATCCGGCCGGTGTTGCCGTGCCCCGTCACCGCGCCGCCCATGACGACCAGGCGCTTGACGCGCGAGGGGAACGAGGGATCGAGCCGCACGGCCAGGGCCAGGTTGGTCAACGGTCCCAGCGCCACCAGGGTCAGCTCGCCCGGGCGCTCGCGGGTCAGGCGGATCAGGGCGAGGGCCGCGTGCTCGGCATGCGCCGTGTGGGCCGGCTCGGCGAAGCCGACATCGCCGAAGCCGTCCGCGCCATGCACGAACGCGGCGTCCTCGTCGGGGGCGCGCACCAGCGGCGACGGGCAACCGGCGAACACCGGCGTGGTGGCGCCGATCAGCTCCACGAGGGTGCAGGCGTTGCGCACCGTGTGGCCCAGGCCGACGTTACCGGCGGCAACCGTCAGGGCGGTCACATCGGTGTGCGCATGGGCCATCAGGATGGCCAGCGCGTCGTCCACGCCGGGGTCGGTGTCGATCAGCAGCGGCAGTCGGGTCATCGGGGTATCGGTCCGTGGACGGCCGCACAGCATAACGCCGGCCGCCATCTTCAGACAGCCTGGCGGGACGCCGCGTCGGTGGCGGCGAAGGCGAAACCGAGCTCGCCCGCCACCTGGGTCACCCCGGCGAGCACCCGATCCAGCGAGGGCGTGCGCGTGGCGATGCGCGAACGGAGGTCCAGCGTGCAGGCGAGGCCGGCCTGGAGCAGGTCGGCATGCGCGACATGCAGCGTATCGGCCTGCGCCTGGCTCAGCAGGCCCTGCTCGCGCAGCACGTCGATCAGCGGACTGCTGGCCGGCGTATCCAGGATGGCCGGGCACGTGGCGGCATGCGCCAGCACCATGCCCTGCAGGATGAACTCGATGTCGATCAAGGCGCCGCCGCCCTGTTTCAGGTCGACATGCCCCCCGTCGGAACGATCGCGCTCGCCGCGCCAGCGCGCACGCATCGCGCTCACCTCAGCGAGGACGCGTGCGGCGTCACGCGGCGTGGCAAGGATGTCCCGTCGGATCTCGGCCAGCAGCCCACCGACGCGCGCATCCCCCGCCACCGGCCGGGCACGCAGCAGCGCCTGGTGCTCCCAGGTCCACGCACGGTCGCGCTGGTAGGCCTCGAAGGCGTCCACGCTGGCCACGAGCAAGCCCTTGGAGCCGTCGGGGCGCAGGCGCGTATCCACGTCGTAGAGCTTGCCGGCGTGGGTCTGCGCGCTCAGCCAGTGCATGACCCGCTGGGCCAGTCGCTGGTACCAGCGCGTGCCGTCGACCGGACGTGGACCGTCGCTCATCGCGTTGGCGCGCTTGCCGTCGTAGACGAACACCAGATCGAGGTCGGAGGCGAAACCCAGTTCCTCGCCGCCGAGGCTGCCATAGCCCAGCACCGCGAAACCGCTGCCCTCGCCGGGAAGGCGCCCGTGCTGCGCGGTCAGTTCACGCGTGGCCAGGGCGAGCACCGCCGCGACCACCGCCTCTGCCAGGCCGGCCAGGCGCCGCGCGGTAGCCGTTGCGTCGGCCCGCCCGTCGTTGAACGCCAGGCCGAGGCGGAACGCGATGCTGGAGCGGAATTCGTTGATGCGCTCCAGCTCGTGCTCCGCGTCGCGCTCGTCCAGCGTGCCGAGCGAGCGGGCCATCTCCGCCGAGATGTCCGCGCGCTTCAGCGGTAACTGGTCGATGCGCGGATCGAGCACGTCGTCGAGCAGAAGCGGTTGCGCGATGACACGCTCGGCCAGGAACGCGCTGTCGGCGAAGACATGCGCCACGCGGCGACGCGCGCTGGGCTGCTCATCCAGCAGCGCCAGGTAAGACGAACGGCGCGCCACGGCCTGCACGAGACGAAGCATGCGCAACAGGCTGGCCGCTGGCGAGGCACTGCCCCGGGCCGCGCCGATCAGCTGCGGCATCAATCGCTCCAGCCGCTCGGACGAGCGTGCCGACATCGATCGCACCGACGCCGCGCGTGGCAGCTTCACCAGCTCCGCGGCCACATCGTGGCCCGGACGAAAACCCGATGCTTCCAGTGTCTCGCCCACGAGTGATTCGTCTCTGGCGGCGTTCCATAACTCGACGTCGGCCGCCGGCGCCACCGCCTTGCCGCCGGCCTCCGGCACCAGCACCGCGGCGAACTCGGCGGACACCGCATCGCGATGGCCGGCCAGCACCTCCGCCAGCGCGTTCCACGAGGGGTAATTCATGCCCAGGGCAAGACGCTCGCGCGACAGCTCGTCGTCGGGAATATCGTGCGTCTGCGCGTCGCGCAGCATCTGCACGCGGTTCTCCAGCAGGCGCAGGAACAGGTAGGCCTCGCGCAACAGCTTTGCCCGCGCCGCCGGGATGTAACCTTTCGCCTCGCAGGCACGCAGGGCCGGCAGCAGCCCGCGCACGCGCAGGGCGGGGTCGCGCCCGCCGCGGATCATCTGGGTGAGCTGCACCACGAATTCGATTTCGCGGATACCGCCCGGCCCCAGCTTGAGGTTGCCGGCCAGGTCCTTGCGTGCGACCTCGGCATCGATCAGCGACTTCATCTCGCGCAGGCCGGCGAACGCCGTGTAGTCGAGGTAGCGTCGATACACGAACGGCCGCAGCATGTCCTGCAGTTCGCGGCCCGCGACCCGGTCGCCGGCCACGGGACGCGCCTTGATCCAGGCATAACGTTCCCAGTCGCGGCCCTCGCGCTGGTAGTACTGCTCCATCGCGGCGAACGGAAGCGCCAGGCGCCCCGCGTTGCCGAACGGGCGCAGGCGCAGGTCGACGCGGGCGCAGATGCCGTCCACGGTGGGTTCGGCGAGCAGGCGCACCAGCTGGCGTGTCTCGCGGATGAAGTACTCGCCGTTGTCGAGGGGGCGCGCGCCATCGGTCTCGCCACCGGAGGCGTAGGCCAGCACGAGGTCGATATCGGAGGAAAAATTCAGCTCGTTGCCGCCCAGCTTGCCGAAACCGACAACCACCATGCGCTGCTCCACGCCGGCGGGGTCGCGCGGGCGGCCGTAGCGCGCGTGCAGCGACTGCTCGGACCAACGCAGGGCGGCCGACAACAACGTTTCGTACAGCGCGCTGGTGGAGGCCAGGGTGTCGTCCACATCGTCCAGGCCATTGACGTCGCGGAACACGATACGCAACGCCTCGGCGTGACGAAAACGACGCAGCATGGCCATGCTGCGCTCCTCGTCGGCCGGCAGGTCGAGCGAGGCGGCACGGGTGCTGGCATCCGGATTGCCGCGGAGGCGTTCCAGGCCGGCAGGCGCCAGCAGTTCCGGCTGGCGACGCAGCACATCGAACGCGAAATCCGAGGCCAGCAAGGTGCGGCGGATGCGCTCGGCCACGCCGGCGTCGTCGTGCAGCGGCACGCGCGCCGCGCGGCATGCCGCCATGACGTCGGCATAGCGGTGGTCGATGAGGGCGCGGAGTTCGGGACTCTCGCGTGGCGCTGGCGTGGAAGCATTCATGGGATGGTCATTGTGCCCGAGGCGGACCGGTCGCGGCCGGGTTCGCAAAACTGAGGTTTTTCTTGCGAATCATGACCTTTTTTGTCATGACATTTCGATGACCGCCTGACAACCGGTTCATGTCCATTACGTTACAGTCCCGATCCCCTCACGACAGGGGCGCGATACGAGGACGCTATGACTCTCCTTTCATCACATGGGCGTGACATCGCCGGACGGGTCGCCCTGCCGCTGTGCCTGGCGGTCGCGTTCGTCCTCTATACGGGGTTTCTCGACGGCAATCCCGGCGTCGCCAGCAGCGCGTGGGCGGAGCGCCCCTGGCACCTGTTCGCCAATGCGCTGCCGGGGCTGTTGCTGGCCTCGCTGCTGCTGGTGCTCACCCGTCGCGCCTGGTTGTCCTTCGGCATCGCCTTCCTCGTCCAGGGTGCCGTGCTGGCGGTCAGCGCGATCAAGATGAAGAACCTGGGCTCGCCCCTGCTGCCGGCCGATTTCCGCATGGTGGGCCAGCTGAAGAACGGCGGCCTGCACCTCCTGGGCGGCTACCTGCCCGCCAGCCCGTTGCCCTACCTGGCCATCCTCGGCGTCGTCGCGCTGATCGTCCTGGTCGCCCGCGTCGAGCCACCGTTGTTCGCAAGGCGCACCCATGGCCGCCGCCTGGTCTCCGGGCTGGCCCTGTTCGCGTTGATCGGCACGCTGGCCGCGGGGGTGCCGGCCTGGTCGGCGATGTACAACAAGGACCGCCTGGGCATGCAGCCGTGGTCCGCCGCGTCCAATGCCGGATACAACGGCGTGGTCACCACCCTCATGCAGTTCCGCCTGCAGAATGCCGGCAGGAAGCAGAAGGCCGATCCGGCCGAGGCGCAGCAGTTCCTTGCCGCCACGGATGCCCAACTGCGCCAGCACATGGCCGGCGCCGCCACCAACGCACGCCAGACGCCGGACATCGTGGTGATCCAGAGCGAATCCTTCTTCGACCCCGGTGTCATCCGCGGGATCGAGCACGAGGACTTCGCGCCGAACCTGCATCGCCTGGCCGAGCACGCCAGCACGGGGCAACTGCACGTGCCAACGTTCGGCGGCGGCACCATCCGCACGGAGTTCGAGGTCTTGACGGGGTTGTCGCTGCGTTACTTCCCGACCATGCAGTTTCCTTACCTGCAGATGCAGGCGGGCGTGATGCCGGGCATGGTCCGTGTCCTGCGCTCGCACGGTTACGAGACCGTCGCGGTGCATGGCAACGACGCCGGGTTCTGGAACCGCACCGCGGCATTCAAGTCGCTGGGCTTCGACCGCTTCGTGTCGCAGCCGGATTTCCCGAAGGATTTCCGCAAGGACGGCGAGTACATGGCCGACAGCGCGATGACCGACGAGATCATGAGCCAGCTGAAGGATGCCGGCCCGCCGCGCTTCGTCTTCGCCATCAGCATGGAAGCCCACGGTCCGTACGACAAGTCGGTGAACATCGACACGAAGGAACGCGACGCCATCGCCGTGCCCGACGGCATCAGCGACGATGCCAAGCTGCAGCTGCGCAACTACATCTATCACATGCGTCACGCCGACGCGGAGCTGGGACGTCTCGCCGCCCTGCTCAAGCAGCGTGAGCGCCCGACGCTTTTGCTGTTCTATGGCGATCACCTGCCCGCCCTGGTCGAAACCTACGACAAGGCCGGCTTCGTCAACGGCGACACGATGCTGACGCAGACCGTGCCCTACGTGCTGATCGACGCGCACGGCGATGGTCCGGCCCCCGTCAAGGCCGATCTCGCGGCGTGGATGCTGCCTGGCAAACTGCTGGAGCAGGCCGGCATACACGACGATCCCTACTTCGCCCTCACCCAGGTTGTGGGCCAGCAGCTGGCATCGCTGACCCATGCCCCGGATGCGAAAGAGGCAGCCGAGGACGCCGGGCTGGCGTTCACCGACACGTCGATGAAGAACATCGCGATGCTCCGGATGAAGCGCAAGCTTGATCCGCTGGTAGCCAGCTATGCGCCTGCCGACGCAGGGACGACTCCCCCTCGTCAGGGCGATGCCGAACCCGCGGCGGGAGCCGGCGCCGGGCAATGATCCGCTTTCGCAACATAATGCGAAGGCGTGCCGAATTTACAGCGTGATTGCAGGCCCCTGCCGGCTATCGGTGCCCTGGATCACGAAACACCTGTCATCGCAGCGATAGCTTGGTTTTGCACCCATGGCGGTGCGGGAGCCGGGGGGACGCGCGCCGACCACCGTTGGTCGACGGCACAGGGACGACGCCCTTTCAACGCAGGAGTCGTACGCATGAAAAGGTTCGCTTCCATCGGCAAGGTCGTGGTGCGCGCAGGCATGATCGCTGCCCTGTTCTCCCTCGCGGCGGGCGCCGCCGCGGCGGATACGCCGACATTGGTACCGCTGGCCCAGCTCACCCGCGTCGGTACGATGCCGGACAGCGCCAAACCGGCCGGCATCCCCGACGATTACGTCGTCACACCCAATGGCTATTTCTCCCCCGATTGCGTGGCTACCGTGCATGCCGGGGACGAACTGCAAACGAACGGCATGATCCGCCGCGCCTCGGGCACCATGGAAAAAGCAGCCACCTGCGGCAAGGCCAATTACACCTTGCAGGGTGAACGCATCGAAGCCGACGGTCGGCGCACGCTGCGCAGCACGGCGACGCCGCCACCGGAACAGAGCGGCTGGGTGCAGTCGGCGAACTACACCAGCAGCAAACCGATCGGCCGCATCGTTGCCACGTGGACGGTGCCGAGCGCCCCCACGACGAAAGACGACCAGGTCATCTATTTCTTCCCCGGCCTGGAACAGCTGCCCACGGTGAAGTCCATCCTCCAACCGGTACTGGGCTGGAACGGCTACAACGACAAGGCCTGGACGCTGGCCAGCTGGAACTGCTGTGTCGACGGCACCACCTTCCATAGCGATCCGATTCCGGCGAGCGCGGGCGATACCGTGGTGGGCGACACTTACTCCACCTGTGCGGCGGGCCAAGCGTGCGCCACGTGGAAGATCGACTCGCGCAACACCACCACGGGCAAGACCAGTTCGCTGACCACCAACCCGTATGCCGACCTGACCTGGGTCTTCGGCGGTGTGCTGGAGGTCTACAACGTCTCCACCTGCGGCGAGTATCCCGGCGGCCCGATCACCTTTCGCAACATCCAGGTGTATGACCGCAACAACACGCGCGTCGCGTCGCCCCCGTGGCAGGGCAGCAACACCTCCGGCATCAATCCCCAGTGCAATTACGGCCTGAGCACCACGGCGACATCGGCCACGATCTCGTACTGAGCCCATGGCCTGACAGGGCTTGCCCGGCGATGACTCCGAAAGGACGGGTGGCGATGCTGCCCACCCGGAGGAGTCATCCTCCCGTCACCTGGCCTAACGAGACATCAGCGAGGGCGGAGCTCAGGCGCCTGGTCGTTCTCGCTGTAATTGAATGGGGGAACGGCATCGTTTCCTTCCAGTTTCACGATGGGCACTACACGCCCTGTCGCGGATGCGAAATCCCGCTGCCCCTTACGCGCTTCCTCGACGCCGGCGGCACCACGCTCGGCTGCGTAGAAGATGGCCTCGATCGGCAGACGGGCCGGAATGTCCTGCGGCCACTCCGCGATCATCAGTTCCATGTAACGCCTCGAGGGAATCTCCAGTCGGCCGCCCTGACGAGCGAGGATACTGAGCTCGAACGAGAAGGTATCCACGCCGAACGAGCACTGGTGCAATGCCCGACGGCGAAACGCATCGGGTGGATTCTCCGGCTCGGGCGCCACTGAGAGGTAGTGCTGTGCGAAGGCTTGCGTGGTCACGATGCCTTGCTCGGCGCAGGGCCGGCTGTCGACCGGATAATCCGCACTGGCACCGCATCCGTAGGGGCCGCGCTCCAGGCTCGTAACGGCGTCGTACGGAAACGAGCACTTCATCTGCCACACGTAGCCACCGTCCTCGCTCCAGCGATCCGCGGGTACGGCGATGAAGCCTGCCGTCTGGCCGAACAGTTCACGCGAACCGACGTCGCGGCGAAAATAACTGAACGACACACCGTAGTACTCGTCGTCGGGGCGAGGATTCCAGAAGTGATAGCTCGCTCCCAGAGCCGCATTGCGTATCAGTACGCCACTGCAGAAGTACGCGGCACGCTGGCCACCGTCACAGACCGATCGAACGTCGTCATAACGGGCGTTGAGCGCGGCGGCGACGTCGTCGCCTGCGGACTGCGCCTGCGGTGGGCGGGATGGTTGCCGTGTACAGGCGACGGACAACGTCAAAACGATGAACAACCAAAACCGGCCTTTCCTTGCCATGGATAGCGCTCCTGCGCGTGGGATGAGCGCCCAGATAAGCCTTCCCCGCCGCGGATCGCAAGCCCGATCGCCAGGCGTTTAAGGCCGTGCACATAGCAAACGGTTGATCGGTAGACGCATTTGCTCGGCGCATAAAAAAGGCCCCGCTTGCGCGGGGCCTCTCATGGAGCAAGCCGGAAGGCAGGGACTTAGAAGTCCATGCCGCCCATGCCGCCCATGCCGCCGCCCGCGCCACCGTGGCCGGCGCCGTCGTCCTTCTTCGGCACTTCGGTCACGGCCGCTTCGGTCGTGATGATCGAGCCGGCGACCGAGGCCGCGAACTGCAGGGCCGAACGGGTCACCTTGGTCGGGTCCAGGATGCCGAAGGCGATCATGTCGCCGAACTCACCGGTCGCAGCGTTGTAGCCGAAGTTGCCTTCGCCGGCCTTGACCTGGTTGACGATGACCGACGCTTCTTCACCGGCGTTGGTGACGATGGCGCGCAGCGGGGCCTCCAGCGTGCGACGGGTGATCGCGATGCCGAGGTCCTGGTCGGTGTTCTTGCCCTTCAGGCCTTCCAGCGCCTTCAGTGCACGGATCAGCGCAACGCCGCCGCCCGGGACCACGCCCTCTTCGACGGCTGCGCGCGTAGCGTGCAGGGCGTCTTCGACACGGGCCTTCTTTTCCTTCATCTCGACTTCCGTCGCGGCGCCGACCTTGATGACGGCCACGCCGCCGGCCAGCTTGGCCACGCGCTCCTGCAGCTTCTCACGGTCGTAGTCCGACGAGGTCTCTTCGATCTGCGCCTTGATCTGCTTGATGCGCGACTGGATGCCTTCGGCATCGCCGGCACCGTCGATGATCGTGGTGTTTTCCTTGGTGATCACGACGCGCTTGGCGCGGCCCAGATCGGTGATCGTGGCCTTGTCGAGCGCCAGGCCCACTTCCTCGGAAATGACCGTGCCGCCCGTGAGGTTGGCGATGTCTTCCAGGATGGCCTTGCGGCGATCGCCGAAGCCCGGCGCCTTGACGGCGGCGACCTTGACGATACCGCGGATGGTGTTGACGACGAGGGTGGCCAGGGCTTCGCCCTCGACTTCCTCGGCGACGATCAGCAGCGGCTTGGCGGCCTTGGCGACGGCTTCGAGCACCGGCAGCAGCTCACGGACGTTGGAGATCTTCTTGTCGTGGATGAGGATGAACGGGTCGTCCAGTTCAACCTGCTGCGACTGCTGGTTGTTGATGAAGTACGGCGAGAGGTAGCCGCGGTCGAACTGCATGCCTTCGACGACGTCCAGCTCGTTCTCGAGGCCCGAGCCTTCCTCGACCGTGATCACGCCTTCCTTGCCGACCTTGCCCATCGCCGTGGCGATGATGTCGCCGATGTTCGCATCGGAGTTGGCCGAGATGGTGCCGACCTGGGCGATGGCCTTGTCGTCGGCGGTAGGGTTGGAGAGCTTCTTCAGCTCGCCGACCGCCGCGATGACGGCCTGGTCGATACCGCGCTTGAGGTCCATCGGGTTGATGCCCGCGGCCACGGCCTTGAGGCCTTCCTGGATGAACGCCTGGGCGAGGACGGTCGCGGTCGTGGTGCCGTCACCGGCCACGTCGGAGGTCTTCGAGGCGGCTTCCTTCACGATCTGCGCGCCGATGTTCTCGTACTTGTCGGCGAGTTCGATTTCCTTCGCGACCGAGACGCCGTCCTTGGTGACGGTCGGGGCGCCGAAGCTCTTCTCGAGCACGACGTTACGGCCCTTCGGCCCCAGGGTGACCTTGACGGCGTTGGCGAGGGTGTTGACACCCTTCAGCATGCGGGCGCGGACGTCTTCGCCGAAGCGGACTTCTTTAGATGCCATGATCGTTGAATCCTTGGATATTTAGATAAGAGAAAACGCGGTGGACGAGGCGAGCTGAGCTCAGCCTTCCAGGACCGCCACGATGTCGTCTTCCTTCAGGAAGACCAGCTCTTCGCCGTCGACCTTGATTTCCTGGCCGGCGTACTTGCCGAACAGGACCACGTCGCCTTCCTTCACGCCCATCGGGCGGAGCTGGCCGCTGGCGAGCAGCAGGCCGGTACCGGCGGCGATGACCTTGCCGCGGGTGGGCTTCTCGGTGGCACTGTCGGGGATGACGATGCCACCGGCCGAGACGCGCTCTTCTTCGAGACGCTTGACGATGACGCGATCGTGCAGCGGGCGCAGTTTGCTCATGACTTCTCCAAACATGTGTTTGACGGGAAAGGATTTGTTGCCACCCTGTTAGCACTTGGCCAGGGTGAGTGCCAGAATTTTAGCCAGAAGAATACGTCAACCGGAAGTCTTTCTGGATGCTCGACAGATGGCGGCGCGGACGCCGGGTTCAAGGGCGCGGTCGGAAAATAGTTGCCCGGACGGCGCGTGCAAGCCAGAGCGCGCCGGCCCGGTCATAATGTCCAACGCCTTCCCGGAGAGTCCCATGCCGTCGCTTTCCCGCCTCACGCGGAACCTCGTCGCCCTCGTCCTGCTGCTCGCCACGCTGCCCG
Organism: Luteibacter sp. PvP120; assembly: GCF_054055715.1. Taxonomy (NCBI): domain Bacteria; kingdom Pseudomonadati; phylum Pseudomonadota; class Gammaproteobacteria; order Lysobacterales; family Rhodanobacteraceae; genus Luteibacter; species Luteibacter sp. PvP120. The sequence continues at coordinate 168,930 of NZ_JBSRXP010000002.1, forward strand.
CGCTTGCCCAGGATCCCGAGGACGGCCTGCTGCCGGTCACCCAGGCGTTCCAGCTCACCGCCGACGCCAGCCAGCCTGGCAAGGTCGGGCTGCACTGGCGCATCGCTCCGGACTATTACCTCTACCGCGGGCGGATCGTCATCAAGCCGACCGATCCGGCGGCCCTGACGCTCGGTACCCCGGCGCTGCCCGACGGCCTGAAGAAGCACGACGAATACCTGGGCGACGTGGAGATCTACCACGGGGACATCCAGGCCACCGTGCCCTACACGCTGGCCGATGCCTCGACGAAGACGGTGGCGCTGGACGTGCAGTACCAGGGCTGCCACGAGGTGGAGCCGAAGATCTGCTACCCGCCGCATACCGAGCACCTCAAGCTCGTCGTCGGCGCGCCCTCGACGATCCCGGCGGCCCATACCGCGGCGCCAGCGACAACGACGGTAGCCACGGCACCCGGCGCCGGCGCCGCACTGCTAGGCAAGCCCGCCACGCTGCCCGGGACGGATGCCCAGGCCCTCCCGGCCGACCAGGCGTTTCGCTTCGAGGCACTGGTCAAGGGTGGCGACGCGCTGCTGCTGCGCTGGACGATGCCCAAGGACTATTACCTCTACCGCGACAAGACCGAGATCGAGGTCGTATCGCCCGCCGGGGTCACCGCTGGCGAGCCTGATTGGCCCAGCGGCACGGCGCACCACGACGAGCATTTCGGCGACACCATCGTCTACTTCGACCAGGTGGAACTGCCGGTACCGCTGGCGGGTGCCGCGAAAGACGGCAAGCTCCAGCTCGACGTGTCCTACCAGGGCTGCCTGGAAAACGGCATCTGCTATCCGGTGATGACTCGCCGACTCAATGTCGACCTGGTTACCGGCGCCGTCGTCGTCGCCGCACCGGCCAGTGCGACGACCGTCACGCCGGCGACGACACCCGCCGACGTCGCCCCGACACCGCCGCCCAAGGGCCTGGTCCCGGCCGGCGCGGATGCACCGGTCGGCATCCTTGCCGCGATGGGCCTGGCCCTGCTCGGCGGCCTGGTCCTGAACCTGATGCCCTGCGTCCTGCCGGTACTGTCACTGAAAGCCATCACCGTGCTGGAAAGCGGCGAGAGCCCGACCGCCGCGCGCAAGCATGCGCTCTGGTACACCGCAGGCGTGCTGGTCGCCTTCGCCGCGCTGGGTGTCGTCATCGTCGGCATCCGTGCCGCCGGACACGGCATCCAGTGGGGCGCGCAGTTCCAGCAGCCGGTCGCCATCGGCCTGCTGATCTACGTCATGCTCGCGGTCGGCCTGTCGATGTCGGGCGTGTTCGAGATCGGCGGGTCGCTGGGCAACCTGGGCAGCGGCCTGGCCTCGCGCTCGGGCCCCTCGGGCGACTTCTTCACCGGCGTGCTCGCTGTCGTGGTGGCCAGTCCGTGCACGGCGCCGTTCATGGGCTCGGCCATCGCGTTCGCGTTCGCCGCGTCCGTGCCCGTTGCCTTCCTGATCTTCCTCGCCCTGGGCCTGGGCCTCGCCCTGCCCTTCCTGCTGATCGGTTTCGTGCCAGCCATCGCCCGGCTGCTGCCGCGACCGGGTCGCTGGATGGAAACCCTGAAACAGGCGCTGGCCTTCCCGATGTACCTCACCGCCGTGTGGCTGCTGTGGGTGCTGACCAAGCAGCGCGGGGCCGATGCGACGGCGCTGGTGCTCGTCGGTGCCGTGCTGCTGGCGATGGCCTTGTGGTGGTACGGCCGCAGCCGCCGCCCGGGGCTGTCGTGGGTATTCACGGCCTTGCTCGGCGCCGGCGCGCTGGCTGCCCTCTGGATGGTGCACGGTTTGCCGGCCGCCACCACGACGGCGACGGCCACCGATGGCTCGGTGCCTTACTCGCCGGCCAGGCTGGCGGAACTGCGCGCGGCCGGTACGCCCGTGCTGGTCGACATGACCGCGGACTGGTGCATCACCTGCAAGGCGAACGAGAAAGCCGTGCTGGACACCGATGCCTTCAAGGACCTGCTCAAGCGCACCGGCACCGTCTACATGAAGGGCGACTGGACCGACGTGAACCCGACCATCGCGGCGTTCCTGGAGCAATACCATTCCGTGGGCGTGCCGCTCTACGTTGTCTACCCCAAGGGCGGCGGCGATGGCAGGAAGCTATCCACGGTGCTCACCTACGACACCGTGGCCGGGGCGCTCGATACCGCGTCGCACCCATGACCCGCGGGCCGACGTTCTGGATCGTGGTGCTGGCCATTGCTGGCGCGGCGCTGGGCGGGTATGTCGAGCACCGTCTCCAGGACCCGCCACCGCCCGAGGGGGTGACGGTGGCCGGGCCGGGGGAGCTGCCGCCCGATGCCGTCTACGTCGGCCTGGACGGCACGGCGCATCGCCTGTCCGAATGGCGCGGCAAACGCATCCTGGTCAATTTCTGGGCGTCGTGGTGCGCGCCCTGCCGTCGCGAGATGCCCTTGCTGGACGCTGCCCACGAGCGCATGGGCGCTGGCGCCTCGGGCGCCGTGATCCTCGGGGTGGCCGAGGACACCGCGGCGGACGCACGCCGTTACCTCGCGCAGCGGCCCGTCGGTTATCCGATCGTGCTGATCGACGGCCAGTCGCCCGGCGGTTCGCTGTCGCTGGGCAATACGCGCCGCGTCCTGCCTTACAGCGTCCTCATCGGCGAGGACGGCCACATCATGAAACGCCGGGTCGGCCCGCTCAGCGCGGCCGACATCGAGTCGTGGCTCGCGCCCTGAACCCACGGAGACCCTTGCCCATGGACCCTATGCCCACCGCCGACGAGACGATCGAAGCCACCCGCCAGTGGCTCGAACGCGCCGTCATCGGCCTCAACCTGTGCCCCTTCGCCAAGGCGGTGCACAAGAAAGGCCAGGTCCGTTTCGTGGTCAGTGACGCCGAGCAGCCGCTACCCCTGCACGATGAACTGGTTCGCGAGCTGAAGTTCCTGCGCGACGCCGATCCGGAGGTCGTCGACACCACGCTGCTGATCCATCCCCGCGTGCTGGGCGACTTCATGGACTTCAACGATTTCCTGGAGATCGCCGACGACACCGTCGCGGAGCTGTCGCTGGACGGCCAGATCCAGGTCGCCAGCTTTCATCCGGACTTCCAGTTCGAAGGCACGGCGCCTGACGACATCACGAACTACACGAATCGCTCACCGTTCCCGACCCTGCACCTGCTGCGCGAGGCCAGCATCGACCGCGCGGTGGCCGCGTTCCCGGACGCGGCAAGTATCTTCGAAGCCAACATGGCCACCCTGGACGCGCTCGGCCACGACGGCTGGCGCGCGCTCTTTCCCAAGGCCTGACCATACGGCGGCGTCTGGAAAGTCGCTATCTCCAGCGAACTGCGTCGATCTTCACCGAACTGGACAAGGCGGGACGACAGGCGCACACTGCGCGGCGTTCCGGAACTCCGGACCCAAGGCAGGTGAACAGTGGCCAGGCTCCTCGTCCTTCATGGACCCAACCTCAACCTCCTCGGCGTACGCGAGCCCGCGGTGTACGGGCGCGAGACGCTCGCCGACATCAACGCGTCGCTGCAGGCGCGCGTGCAGGGCACCGGCCACGACATCAGCTGGTTCCAGTCCAACGCCGAGCACGAGCTGATCGCGCGGGTCCACCAGGCCCGCGACGAAGGCATGGCCTGGATCCTGATCAATCCCGCCGCGTTCACCCATACCTCGGTGGCGCTGCGCGACGCCTTGTCCGGCGTGGCCATCCCGTTCATCGAGATCCACCTGTCCAATCCGCATGCGCGTGAGCCGTTCCGGCACCATTCCTACCTTTCCGACATCGCCGCCGGCGTGATCTGCGGCTTCGGCGGCGACAGCTACCGCCTCGCGCTGGAAGCGGCGTTGCTGCGCCTCGCGGTGCCCGCCGCCTGACATCCCCTTCGCGGCGCGCCCTCCGGCGCCCGCACCTCCACCACTGACTAAGGGTTGCCCCATGGACCTGCGCAAGATCAAGAAGCTCATCGACCTGCTCGAGGAATCGAACCTCGCGGAGCTGGAAATCAAGGAAGGCGAGGAAGTCGTCCGCCTGTCACGCGTGCCCAAGGGCACGGCCGTCGCCCAGCCGATGTACGCGGCACCGCCCGCGCCGGCGCCTGTCGCCGCCGCACCGGTAGCCGCCGCTGCCGCGCCCGCTCCGGCCGCCGAACCCGGCCTGCCGGCCGGCCATGTGGTCAAGGCGCCGATGGTCGGTACGTTCTACGCCGCCTCCACCCCCGGCTCACCGGCGTTCGCCAGCGTGGGCCAGCAGGTCAAGGCCGGCGAGACGCTGGGCATCATCGAAGCCATGAAGATGTTCAACCAGATCGAAGCCGACGTGGCCGGTACGGTCGTCGCGGTCCTGGTCGAGAACGGCCAGCCGGTCGAATTCGACGAACCGATGTTCGTCATCGCCTGAGGCCACACCCATGCTCGAGAAGGTCGTCATCGCCAACCGCGGCGAAATCGCGCTGCGCGTGCTGCGCGCATGCCACGCGCTGGGCATCAAGACGGTCGCGGTGCATTCCACCGTGGACCGCAACCTGAAACACGTCGGCCTGGCCGATGAATCGGTGTGCATCGGCCCGGGTCCCTCCGCCGAAAGCTACCTGAACATTCCGCGGATCATCGCCGCCGCCGAGATCACCGACGCGGCCGCGATCCACCCGGGCTACGGCTTCCTGTCCGAGAACGCGAACTTCGCGGAGCAGGTCGAGCAGTCGGGCTTCATCTTCATCGGCCCCACCGCCGACGTCATCCGCCTGATGGGCGACAAGGTCGAGGCAATCCGCGCCATGAAGGCCGCCGGCGTGCCGTGCGTGCCCGGCTCCGGTGGCCCGCTGGGCGATGACGTGGACGAGAACGCGCGTATCGCGCTGGAGATCGGCTACCCGGTCATCATCAAGGCGTCCGGCGGTGGCGGCGGTCGCGGCATGCGCGTCGTGCGCACCGAGGCCCACCTCGCCAACTCCATCGTCATGACCAAGCAGGAAGCCAAGGCGGCTTTCAGCAACGATCAGGTCTACATGGAGAAGTTCCTGGAAAATCCGCGCCACGTGGAGATCCAGGTGCTGGCCGACGGCCAGGGCAATGCCGTCCACCTGGGCGAACGCGACTGCTCGATGCAGCGCCGCCACCAGAAGGTGGTGGAAGAAGCCCCGGCACCGGGCATCACGCCGGAGCTGCGCGCGGAAATCGGCAAGGTCTGCGTCGATGCCTGCCTGCGTATCGGCTATCGCGGTGCGGGCACGTTCGAGTTCCTGTTCGAAGGTGGCCGTTTCTACTTCATCGAGATGAACACCCGCATCCAGGTGGAGCATCCGGTGACGGAGCTGGTCACCGGCATCGACCTCGTGCGCGAACAGCTGCTGATCGCCGGCGGTGAGAAGCTGTCCATCCGTCAGGAAGACATCGTGCTCACCGGCCATGCCATCGAGTGCCGCGTCAACGCCGAAGACCCCGACACCTTCATGCCCAGCCCCGGCACGGTGAAGCGTTTCGAGGCGCCGGGTGGCCCGGGCGTGCGCGTGGATACCCACCTGTACGACGGCTACCGCATCCCGCCCAACTACGACTCGATGATCGGCAAGATCATCGTGCACGGCCCGGATCGCGCCACCGCCATCGCGCGCATGCGCATGGCGCTGAACGAGACGGTGATCGAAGGCGTGAAGTGCAACATCCCGCTACAGCAGCGCATCATGGCCGACGTCGGCTTCCAGCTCGGTGGACAGAACATCCACTACCTGGAAAAACGCATGGCCGAACAAAAGGAAACGCCGCCCGCGGCGTGATACGAAAATCCCGCCAGCCGGCGGGATTTTTTTTGCATGCGCACCGGCAACCGTGCCACAACGGCAACAGCGACCGTCGTAGGAGCGCACGATGTGCGCGACATGTCTTCGCGGTGACCATGGGCTGGCGCGCCAACTCCATGTCTCGGCCTCAACACATGTCGCGCACATCGTGCGCTCCTACGCCACGCGGATCCCCTGGGGTAATCAACGCTTCCGGAGGCCGCTGATGCGGACCCAGTCTTCCAGCTGGCGGATTTCCAGGTTGTCGAACCATTCCGCATAGCGCGTCAGCAGTTCCTCGTGCTGGCCAAAGAGGATGCCCGAGATCGCGAACGGTGCGCCTGGCTTCACGGCCGCGGCGAAGGTCGGCGCGAGTTCGCCGAGGGGGCCGGCAAGGATGTTCGCCACCAGCACGTCGGCGAGTTCGACCGGCGCCTCGCCTGGCAGGTAGACGGCCAGGTCGGCCTGTACGCCGTTACGCTCCGCGTTGTCGTGCGAAGAGACGATGGCCTGCGGGTCGTTGTCGATGCCCACGGCACGCACGGCGCCCAGCTTCAGTGCGGCGATGGCGAGGATGCCCGATCCGCAACCGAAGTCCAGCACCGACTTGCCGGCCAGCTGCTGGCCGTCCAGCCACTCCAGGCACATCGCCGTGGTCGGGTGCGTGCCCGTGCCGAAGGCGAGGCCGGGATCGAGACGGACGACCACGATGTCGCCATCGACCGGCGGTTCGATGTTCGACGGATACACCCACAGGCGGCGACCAAAGGGCATCGGCTTGTAGTCGTCCATCCAGACACGCGTCCAGTCCTGGTCGCCCACGTCGCGCCAGACGATCTGCGCGGGCTCGATGAAGGGAAGGTCGTCGGCGATCGCCGCCGTGAGGCCGCGACGATCGGCGTCCGCCTCGAACAGCGCGTTAAGCACGATCTGGTTCCACAAGGGCAGCTCGCCCACGCCCGGCTCGAAGATGGCTTCCTCATCGGGCGTTTCGGCGTCCGCGTCCTGCAGGGTGATGGAGAGTGCGCCCAGGTCCTCCAGCGCGGCTTCGACGCGCGGCTGCTCGGCGGCGCGGATCGTCAGGGAAAGTTCGAGCCAGGGCATGGGATAGCCAATCGGTGGACGGGGAGACGATTCTAGCGGGCCCGCACGTTATGATCGAACGATGTACACGCAGTGTCCCGAGTGCCTCACCGTCTACAAGCTCGACGCCGCGGCGCTCGTGCCCGCCTGCGGCTGCGTGCGTTGCGAGCATTGCGACACGGTGTTCAACGCGCTCGGCACCCTGGCGGCGCAGCTGCCGCCCGAGCCGTTCACGCGACTTCAGGAACATGCGCTGGACCGCGAGCCGCCGACGGCCGGCGTGGCGGTGTTCCGCCCGCGCGCACTGCCCGACGAGCCGTTGCCGGCCGCCCCCGCACCGGCGGACGACGACCCGGGCGACGACGCCACTGACTTCTCCGGCCTCACCTTCACGCCGCGGTTCGCGCGACGGCCGCGCCGTTCGTGGCGCACCGCGATGTGGGTGGTCGTCTGCGTGGCGCTGATGCTCGGCCTGGGCGCACAGCTGGCCTGGGCCAAGCGCGACGTGCTCGTCGCCGATCCCACCGTGGGCCCGCTGCTGGCGGCGGGTTGTGCCGTCGTCGGCTGCCACCTCCCGCTGGTCGCGGCGCCGTCCCAACTCCGCCTGCTGGCGCGCGATGTCGAGCAGCATCCCTCCGTGCGCGACGGGCTGCTGATCACTGCCAGCGTACGCAACGACGCCTCGTTCGCGCAGCCCTACCCCGTCGTCACCATCGTGCTTGCCGACGCCAACGGCCAACGCCTGGCCATGCGGCGATTCCAGCCGGCCGATTACGTCGGCGACGCGGATGTGCGCGAGCGCGGCCTGCCTGGCGGGGCCACTACCGCGATGGTGTTCGAGGTGCAAGACCCGGGCCAGCGCGCGGTCGCCTTCGCGTTTTCGTTCGACTGAACCGGCAAATAAATTTTCTTTTTGCAAGCCTGCACTTCACCGCCCGGGACGAGTACACTCGGTTCCCTTCGCGACGCCAGACCCCCGTTCACGGCGTGTCCCAGTCGTAGCCCAAGCGACCATCATCATCAAGAACCGACCGAGGACCCGCGCCCCGGCCTGCGAGAGGGGAATGCCTTGAACGCTGTGAGACTGACTGCCGGCGAGGCCGCCAACGAGACCTCCATGCAGAGCGCCCTCAGCGAATGCGTCAGCCGCACCGTGCTTCGTTACCTCGCCGACATCGGCGACACCGAAGGCGGTGAAGGCCTGCATGCCCTGGTCATCCGCGAGGTCGAAGGACCGCTGCTGCGCGAGGTGCTGGCCTTCCACGAAGGCAACCAGAGCCGCGCCGCCGTCGCGCTGGGCATCAATCGTGCCACCCTCCGCAAGAAGCTGGCGGCCCACGGCCTGTCCTGAGTGCCGCCACGGCCAAGCCGCACGGCCATCCGGGCGGCTATAATGGAGCGCTTTCCGCCCCGGAAGTGCCCATGCCCACGCCCGATCTCGTTCCCGTCCGCCGCGCGCTCGTCAGCGTTTCCGACAAGCAGGGCCTGACGGAACTCGGCCGCCGCCTCGCGGCCGCGAACATCGACATCCTCTCCACCGGCGGTTCCGCCAAGGCACTGCGCGATGCCGGCATCCCCGTGCGCGATGTGGGCGATCTCACCGGCTTCCCGGAAATCATGGCGGGTCGCGTGAAGACCCTGCACCCGCGCGTGCACGGCGGCCTGCTCGGCCGCCGCGGCACCGACGACGCCGTGATGGCCGAGCACGGCATCCTGCCGATCGACCTGCTGGTGCTGAACCTGTATCCGTTCGAGCACACCGTGGCCGATCCCGCATGCTCGCTGGATGACGCGATCGAGAACATCGACATCGGTGGTCCCGCCATGTTGCGTGCCGCCGCCAAGAACTGGAACGACGTCGGCGTGCTGACCGACCCCGCGCAATACGACGCCGCGCTCGCGGAGATCGAAGGCCGGGGCGGTTTATCCCGCGCCACGCGTTTCGCGCTCTCGGTGGCTGCGTTCAACCGGGTGTCCAGCTACGATGCGGCCATCAGCGATTACCTGTCCGGCGTGACCCTCGACGACACGCACACCACCGTCGCCTCGCGCGCCGAATTCCCGCAGCAGTCCAACGGACGCTTCGTCAAGGTCATGGACCTGCGCTACGGCGAAAACCCGCACCAGGCCGGCGCGTTCTATCGCGACCTGTACCCCGCGCCCGGCACGCTCGCCACGTTCCGCCAGCTGCAGGGCAAGGAACTGTCGTTCAACAACATCGCCGATGCGGATGCCGCGTGGGAATGCGTGCGCCAGTTCGATGCGCCGGCCTGCGTCATCGTCAAGCATGCCAACCCCTGTGGTGTCGCCGTTGCCGCCGATCCGCTCGCCGCGTACGAACTCGCCTATGCCACCGACCCCACTTCGGCTTTCGGCGGCATCATCGCGTTCAACCGTCCGCTGGATGCGGCCACGGCGAAGGTGATCCTGAAGCGTCAGTTCGTCGAGGTGCTGATCGCTCCGGCCGTGGATGCGGGCGCGGTGGAAGAAGCGATGAAGAAGGCGAATGTGCGCGTGCTCGAGATTCCGCCGGGTGAAGGGCGCAATACGCACGACGTGAAACGCGTCGGCTCCGGCCTGCTGGTGCAGACCGCCGATCACCGCCAGGTGGGCCGCGACGAACTGACCGTGGTCAGCAAGCGCCAGCCCAGCGCACAGGAAATCGATGACCTGCTGTTCGCCTGGCGCGTGGCCAAGATGGTCAAGTCCAACGCGATCGTCTACGCGAAGGACAACCGCACGGTCGGCATCGGCGCCGGGCAGATGAGCCGCGTGGTCAGCGCGAAGATCGCCGGCATCAAGGCCGAGGAAGCCGGCCTCACGGTGCCCGGCAGCGCCATGGCCTCGGACGCGTTCTTCCCCTTCCGCGACGGCATCGACGCCGCCGCCGCCGCGGGCATCCGTGCGGTCATCCAGCCCGGTGGTTCCATGCGCGACAGCGAGGTGATCGCCGCCGCGGACGAGAACGACATGGCGATGGTGTTCACGGGCGTGCGCCACTTCCGGCACTGAGCTCCTGCACCGGGTCGCGGCGCAGCGCATAGCGCCGCGCCAGCACCGCGCAGGTCATCAGCTGGATCTGGTGGAACAGCATGATTGGCAGCACGATCAGCCCCAGCGGGTGGCCGGCGAACAACACCTTCGCCATCGGCACGCCCGACGCCAGGCTTTTCTTCGAGCCGCAGAAGACAATGGTGATCTCGTCTTCCGCGGCGAAGCCTAGCGCCCGCGCCCCGTAGCGCGTGGCCAGCAGCGCACAGGCCAGCAGCACGATGTTCACCACCACCAGTCCGCCCAGCACCGGCGGCGGCAACTGGTGCCACAGGCCCTGCAGCACCGCCGCGCTGAACGCGGTGTAGACCACGAGCAGGATCGAACCGCGATCGACATACGTCAGCAGCGTGGCGTGCCGACGCACCCAGCCACCGATCCAGCGCTGCGCCACCTGCCCGGCCACGAACGGCACGAACAACTGCAGCACGATGGCCCCGACCGAATGCCACGACAGGCCGCCCTGCCCGGTGCCGGCAATCATCGCGCCGACCAGCAGTGGCGTAATGAAGATACCGAGCAGGCTCGACGCGGAGGCCGAGACGATCGCCGCAGGTACGTTGCCCCGCGCGATCGAGGTGAAGGCGATGGACGACTGCACGGTGGAGGGCAGCGTGCACAGGAACAGGATGCCCAGGTAAAGGTCCGGCGTCACCAGTGGCGACAGGATCGGCTTCAGCAGCAGGCCCAGCAGCGGAAACAGGATGAACGTGCTGGCCAGCACGGTCAGGTGCAGGCGCCAGTTCGTCATGCCCGCCACCACGGCCTCGCGGGACAGCTTGGCGCCATGCAGGAAGAACAACAGGGCGATGGCGATGTCGGTCACGACCTCGAACACACCGGCTGCAGCGCCGCGGCAGGGCAGCAGGCTGGCCAGGACCACAGTGGCGATCAGGGACAGGGTGAATCCGTCGGGAAGGAAACGGCGCATGGCGATCAGCCTGGGAATATCGAGGCACCCATTGCAGCGCCGGTCGCTTGATAAGACAAATCGTTTTATCTGATCCGGTGATACATTAATCGCATGAATGTCTCCCTGCGCCAGTTGCGTGCGTTCCTCGCCGTCGCGGACCAGCGGCATTTCCGGCGTGCGGCCGAGGCACTGCACCTCACCCAGCCGGCCGTCAGCCGCCTGGTGGCCGACCTGGAAAGCGAGCTGGACGTCCGCCTGTTCGATCGCAGCACGCGCGAGGTCGTGCCCACCGAGGCCGGCCGCTACCTGGAGCAGGCGCTGGCCCGGGTGCTCGACGAACTGGACGGGGTGCTCGCGCATGCCCGCACCCAGGCCGATCCGTTACGCGGCCGTGTCCGCCTCGCGGCGGTGCCCACCCTGGCGGCCGGGCTGGTGCCACCCTGCATCGCCTGGTGCGCGCGGCACCACCCGGCGCTGGAGATCATCCTGCGCGACCAGAACCAGGCCCAGGTGCTGGATGCCGTGCGTGGCGGCGAGGTGGACTTCGGCCTGACGGTGGAGCCGGCCACGGTGGAAGAATTCGACACCGAGACCCTCATGCAGGACCCGTTCGTCGTGGTCTCGCCCCCGGACCATGCCTTTGCCACGCGTCGCACCGTGCCGTGGGAGGCCTTGGCCGACCAGCCGCTGGTGCTGCTGGATCATGCATCGGGCAGCCGCCGCCTCATCGATGCCGCGTTCGCGCAGGCGAACATCCCCATGCGGGTGGTGCTCGAGGTCGGTCATCCCCATACCGCCTTCCGCATGGTGGAAGCAGGGCTCGGCATCACCGTCACGCCCCGGCTTTCGCTGGATGCCCTGCGCTCCGGCCTGGTCGCCACGCCGCTCACGCCACGACGCGGCCGCGCGGTGACACTGGTGCGGCGTCGCGCGCGCTCGCTGTCGCCCCCGGCGCAGACGGTATGGGAAGCCTTTCGCGACATCGCGCTCACGCGGACTTAAACGGGCGTTGCGCATGCTCGGCGCTTTACCGCAGGAGCCCGCCGATGAGCTACGCGCTTTACTACTGGACCGGACTGCAGGGCCGCGGCGAATTCGTCCGCCTGTGCCTGGAGGATGCCGGCGCCACGTATACCGACGTGGCACGCGTCGAAGGCAACGAGGCGATGACGTCCTTCCTCGAAGGCCAGCACGAGGGTGCGCTGCCGTTCGCGCCACCGTTCCTCAAGTCAGGCCACCTGGTGATCGCGCAGGTCGCCAATATCCTGCAGTACCTCGGCCCGCGACACGACCTGGTGCCGGAAAGCGAGTCCAGGCGCCTGTATGCCCATCAACTCCAGCTGACCGTCAGCGATATCGTGGCCGAGGCGCACGATACGCATCACCCCGTATCCAAGGCGCAGTACTACGAGGACCAGCGCGACGAGGCGAAGAAGCGCGCGAAGGACTTTCGCGAACAGCGTATTCCCAAATACCTGGGCTATTTCGAGAAGGCACTGGAGCGTGGTGGCGGCCGGTTCGTGCTGCACCAGCATTCCTACGTCGACCTGTCGCTGTTCCAACTGATGGCGGGCCTGGAATACGCGTTCCCTAAAGCGATGGCGAAGCAGGAGCTGCCGCTGCTGCGCGACCTGGCCCGGCGTGTGGCTGACCGCCCGAACATCGCCGCCTACCTGGCCTCCGATCGCCGCGTGCCATTCAACACCACGGGTATTTTCCGCCACTACCCCGAACTGGACGGCTGAGCGTCCTACCAGGCGTGGCCAGCGTCACGCCCCCTGATCCAGGGGCATGACGCTGGCGCTCGTCGATCAGTTCCTGTCGACGGGCTTGGGCGCCGCGCCCCATTCGTACACCTTGTAGTAAACCGGATTGACCGGACCGTTCTTCGGGTCGTTGTGCAACTTGCCGTCCGGGTCGGCCATGTACGTCTGCGGCACGCCGTTCTTGGGCGTCACCACGACCATGAACAGCCGGCCACCCGTACGGTATTCCTCAACGCGGTCGTCGCCCTGCTGGCGCACGGTCACCTGCGGCGCCTGCTGGCCGCGCGCATCCACTGCGCCGTGGTCCTGCATGGCCGGCAGGTCGACCGGCGAGCGCACGCCCTGGGCATCGGAGGTCGCCGGAGTGGACTTGCCGTCCTGGGCCTCGTCGTAGGTGACTGGGCGGTCCACGGGCTTCTGGCCCGAGCGGTCCGGCTCGCCGGGTTTGACGCCGGGATCGTTCAGGCCCGGCGGCGGCGGCAGCGGCGCGAACTTCGTGGCGGTCTGGGCGAAGGCAGGCAGCGCCAGGGCGAGGGCAAGCGCAGCGACGAGGATGGGCGAGCGGTTCATGGGATGTCTCTCCTGGCGGGGTGCCGAGAATAGCAAGGCGACACCGGCTTTCCACGTGAACGAACCCTGCGCGACCGGCCATGAGAGAATCCGGGGATGCCTACACTCACGCTCATCGACGGGTCCTCGTACCTGTATCGCGCCTTCCACGCGCTGCCGCCCCTGACCAACGCCTTCGGCGAGCCCACGGGCGCACTGTTCGGCATCGTCAACATGTTGCGCACGACGATGAAATCCGGCCCCGACTACGTGGCGTTCGTCTGCGATGCGCCAGGGCGCACGTTCCGCGACGATCTCTACCCGGAGTACAAGGCCAACCGTCCGTCGATGCCGGACGACCTGCGCGCCCAGGTCGAGCCCATGATGAAGATCGTCGGGGCGCTCGGCTTCCCCATCCTGTGCGTGCCCGGCGTGGAGGCCGACGATGTGATCGGCACGCTGGCCCGCCAGGCCGCCGAGCAGGGCATCGACACGATCATCTCCACGGGCGACAAGGATTTCGCGCAGATGGTCGGCAAGCACACGCTGCTGATCAACACGATGACCAACACCACGCTGGATACCGACGGCGTGATCGCAAAATTCGGCGTGCGCCCGGACCAGATCGTCGATTACCTCTCGCTCATGGGCGACAGCATCGACAACGTGCCGGGCGTGGAAAAATGCGGCCCGAAAACCGCCGCCAAGTGGCTGGCCGAGTACGGCAACCTCGACGCCCTGCTCGCCAACGCCGACAAGATCGGCGGCAAGATCGGCGAGAACCTGCGCGCGGCCATCCCGCGACTGCCGCTATCGCGCGAACTGGTCACGATCCGCACCGACGTGCCGCTGGAATTCGCCCCCGTGGACCTCGCCCTGCGCGATCGCGACGTGGAAGCACTGCGCGAGCTGTATGCGCGCTACGACTTCAAGGCGGCGCTGAAGGATCTCGACGCCGGTGTCGATGCGCCGGTGCGTGGTGCCGGGGCCATCGCCGCTTCGCCGGCCGGCGCGCTCGTCGCCACCCCCGACGCGTCGCTGTCGCACGCGGGCGAGTACGAACTGGTCCTCACCGAGGCCCGTTTCGCCGCGTGGCTGGAGAAGCTCGAGACCGCCACGCTGATCGCCTTCGACACGGAAACCACCAGCATCGATGCGATGCAGGCGGAGATCGTCGGCGTCTCGCTCGCGGTGGAACCGGGCAAGGCGGCGTACATCCCGCTCACCCACGATTATCCCGGCGCGCCGACACAGCTGCCGAGGGATCACGTGCTGGGCGCGCTCAAACCGATCTTCGAAGACCCGCGCCGTCGCAAGGTGGGCCAGCACGGCAAATACGATATCAACGTGCTGTCGCACTACGGGATCGAACTGCGCGGGCTGGCACACGACACCATGCTGGAGTCGTACATCTTCAACGCCACCGCCACGCGCCACGACATGGATTCCCTGGCGCAACGTTACCTGGGCTACACCACGATCAAGTACGAGCAGGTGGCCGGCAAGGGCGCCAAGCAGATTCCGTTCTCGCAGGTGGACTGCGACACGGCCTGCCGCTACGCCGCGGAGGATGCCGACATCACGCTGCGCCTGCACCACGCGCTGTGGCCGAAGCTGGAAGCCGAGCCGTCGCTGCGTGATGTCTACCAGGACATCGAGATCCCGCTGGTGCCCGTGCTGGCGAAGATGGAACGCACCGGCGTCTTGATCGATGCGCACGTGCTGCGCCTGCAGAGCCAGCAGCTGGGCAAGCGCATGCTCGAACTGCAGACGCTGGCCCATGCCTCGGCGGGTCACGAGTTCAACCTGGATTCGCCCAAGCAACTGCAGGCCGTACTGTTCGACGAACTGGGCCTGGCCGCGAAGGTCAAGACACCCACGGGCCAGCCGTCCACGAACGAGGAAGCCCTGGAGGCGATCGCCGAGACCCACGAGCTGCCGCGCCTGATCCTGGAGTACCGGGGCCTCGCCAAGCTGCGCTCCACGTACACCGACAAGCTGGCCGGCATCGTCAACCCGCGCACGGGCCGCGTGCACACCAGCTATCACCAGGGCGCCGTGGCCACGGGTAGGCTGAGCTCGTCCGATCCCAACCTGCAGAACATCCCCGTGCGCACCGAGGAAGGCAGGCGCATCCGCCAGGCCTTCGTCGCCCCGCCGGGCTGGCGCATCGTCGCGGCCGATTACTCGCAGATCGAACTGCGCATCATGGCCCATCTGTCCGGGGACGAAGGCCTGGTGCGCGCCTTCCGCGACGGTGGCGACGTGCACCGCGCGACGGCGGCCGAGGTGTTCGGCGTGCCCGCGGCGGAGGTCACCACCAACCGGCGTCGCGCCGCCAAGGCGATCAACTTCGGCCTGATGTACGGCATGAGCGCCTTCGGACTGGCCAAGCAGCTCGGCGTGGACCGTGGCGAAGCCTCCGATTACATGGCCCTGTACTTCGCCCGCTACCCGGGCGTGCGTGCCTTCATGGACGCCACGCGCGAGCAGGCGCACCGCGACGGTTACGTCCAGACCCTGTTCGGCCGCCGCCTGTACCTGGACAACCTCACCTCCCGTAACCAGGCCTTCCGTGCCGGCGCCGAACGCGCGGCCATCAACGCGCCCATGCAGGGCACCGCCGCGGACATCATCAAGCGCGCCATGATCGTCGTGGCCGCGTGGATCGCCCCGCGCGACGATGTACGCCTGCTCATGCAGGTGCACGATGAACTGGTCTTCGAAGTACGCGAGGACGCGGTTGACGAGATCCGAGCCGGCATCGAAACGCACATGACGGCGGCCGCCACGCTCAGCGTGCCCTTGCAGGTAGACATCGGCGTGGGCGCGAACTGGGACGAGGCGCACTGAGCCTACTGACAACCGATTGATTGGGAAGGGAAAATAATTATTCCCCAACTTTCTTTCGGTCAGACTGAAACTTTGTCCGTATTCGGGCGTCTATATCTTCGGGCGCACGCAACGGCGTCCCATCGGTGGGTTCCACCTCCCTGGGACCACCCTCAGGACGACCCGATCATCCCCTGGATCGGGTTATCCACCCCACCCCGGCGGCTCCCCTGGCCTCCGGGGTTTTTTTTGGTCCTTCACCATGACCGTGAAAGGCGGCGCGAATCGTCTTGAAGACGTATTCGAGGCCGGGAACGCGGCGTCCGCTCAGTGAACTGGCCAAACGAAACGGTTGCCACCAGCCCAAACAACTGCGCGTTTTGGCGGCGATGTTGATACAGCCCATAATTGGGCGATCACGTCACAGGACTAAAGGGAATCGACGATGGAACTGGATCACATTTTTATCTGTGTGGATGATGACGGTCGAGGCGCTGATGCGCTGGCAGCCCTTGGACTCACCGAAGGAGCACCGAACGCACACCCGGGCCAAGGCACTGCCAATCGGAGATTCTTCTTCCGAAATTCTTTCATCGAGCTTTTACATCTTGTCGATGAGTCAGAAGCTCAAAGTCAGTTAACAGCACCAACCCAGCTCTTTGAGCGCTTCAAGTGCGCGGATGGCGTCGCCGCGCCCTTCGGCGTTTGCTTCAGACCATCCACCGCAGGCGAGAAGCCAGCATTTCCGGCTTGGGAGTATCGACCTGTTTACTTACCACCTGCCCTGAAAGTCGACGTGGGATATGCGCCTGTATCCGAACCGATGTGGTTTTTTCTTTCGTTTGCCAGGAGACCCGATGAGGCTCCGATTGAGCGCGCCCAGCCGTTAGAACACGCCAACGGCTTTCGCGACATGACATCTGTACGGGTTACCACTCCCTACAGCCAGGCTTTTTCTTCACCCGCCAATTGCGCAAACCAGCTGCAAGGATTTGACATTGCTCATGGCGATGAGCATCTAGTCGTATTGGGAATCGATCATGGCGCAAGCGGCCAGACACACGACTTACGTCCAGGGTTACCGATGATTATAAACTGGTGATGTAAAGCCAAGTCGTACGTAAAAAAGCTTTTTTGGTGCTGGGGCGGCCGCTCACGGATCGAGGCGGACCCAGCGTTTGTCGACTTTCGCGCAAACGTGGTCGCCACCGCTCGGGCAGAGGCCGAGCCGGCCGGATGTCTGTGCGGCGTTGATCTGCTTCACCCAGCGCGTGGCGCGCGATGCCTCATGCGCTTCCCACAATGCATAGCCCGCCACGCCGATCAACGCGACCGACCCCAGCGCCGACACAGCGAACGCCTTCCACGCAAAAGCCGCCTGCAGCTTGCCCACCGAAAGCATGCGCGCCTCAAGCCGCTGGGCTGCACCCTCCAGCCGACGTTCCGATGCGCGCACCACCTCGCCGAATCGCTCGATCGCCTTACGGGTGCCGCCGTCCAACGCGTCGCTGGCCGCGCGCCGGATGCCCTCCGAGACCTGCTCCGAGGCCGCCAACGACTGTCGCGCTTGCAGATCCATGGCCTGGCTTGCCCGCATCGTCTCGCGTGCCACCCCGTCCATGCGCTTCTCGATCCGGTCCGTCACCGCCGCCAGCTTCACTGCCAGCGACCTCACATCCTGTTTGTCCATGTACCGCTCCTTACATCGTCATGCTCATTACCGGAGTCTGCTGTGCCTGTGCCTGTTGTACGGCCAGATCCTGCTGGCGGTTCGCTTCCTGACCGACTTGCAGGAAAGCCTGGCCTTCCTGGGATTGCAGGTATTCCTGGCCAACCGCTTCAAAGGTTTTGTCATCGTTGGCAACCGTTGCCGCGTAGAGCCGTTCGAAGGGATCGATATCGGTTATCACGCCGATTTTCGGCGACCGGGAATCCATCTCGGGAGGACTCAATGGAATCTGCCACCACGCTTTCGCTGGCAATTTGCGGAATATTTCCTTGTTGAGATCACTTCCCGGAATAGGGTCGCGGATAGTTTGTACGTCAGCTGGCACCAGGGCAGGCAGATAGCCAAGTTTTCCATCGACGCCATGGTTTTCAAGATGACCCAGATGTCCATGGGTGCGCTGAATTCCCGCGTGATTCAAGGCTGCCCACGTAAAGTCGACGCAGTTGTTGCGTACATCCTTGTACGTCATATCGAATCCAAACTTCTCAGGAGCATTTCCGAACTCGTTCAGAACATCAAATTGTTGGCGTGATATCTCCATCGTGCGCGAATATCGCGGATTCTCGTAATCGACGTTATCCGTTTTCGACCGGTAACCTTCTCCAATGATGCTGCCGTGGTGCTTCGGTGCAAACCCATAGCTCTGTACATGATGATGCCCGTCATCAGTGGTGTAGAACATATGGCCTGGGACAGACGTTGCACGGCTACCATCCTCATTCATGAGCGGCACATTGTCGCTATTCATTGGAGTTCCAGGATTCGCGACGTGGACAGTCACCGTATATCGCTTGCTACCCACCAGAACTCCTTATTTTGGGTACCCAAAAGGCACCGTTACGTAGACACTCGTGTGCACACCGCGAAGCGCGGGCTGATCGTCGATGGCTTCCAAGTCGATCCGGTATTTCCCGAAGGACGGGAAACGGAAGCTGGCGATCTCCATATTCGCTTCACTCCTACCTATGCCTCGCTGCCGAAGCGTCGAGACGACTGACTGGTCCTTCGATCCGTCATAAACGTACTTTCTATCGCACGCCTGGATGGCACGAGCAGACGCACAAGTCGAAAATGGAACATGCTCGTCCCATCCGCCTTCGGTGCGGACCAGATTCACGCGCAACCGCATAGTCGACATTGTTGGCGCCGTGCCAAAGAACTGTTGGATCGCAACATCTCCTGACGACGCGTCGAAACCCAAGGCCAGAACGTAAGTATCTTTGACGTTGAACGCGCCACCAGGAAGAACCTCCAGAGGAATCGACACAGTAGCGCCTCGCTTATCCGAGGCAAAATCTGCACTCTGCATCGGACCAACACCACCACAACCGGTGACGAAAAAGGATGCAATCCCAATGGCTAACGCGCGTCTCGCTGCTCTCAGCATTTTCTTTTAGTCCTTCTAACCCGAGTTCCAGGCGCAGCAGTACGAGTCGTCACTGCGCGACGTCGAGTATCCATATCCGCGCTACTTTCCATG
Source organism: Luteibacter sp. PvP120 (assembly GCF_054055715.1). NCBI lineage: Bacteria > Pseudomonadati > Pseudomonadota > Gammaproteobacteria > Lysobacterales > Rhodanobacteraceae > Luteibacter > Luteibacter sp. PvP120. Next base: position 188,119 of record NZ_JBSRXP010000002.1, read on the forward strand.
CGGGAATTCACGCTCGACTGTTAGCCAAGTAGGGACCTTGTCTAAAAGCGGCATGTCTGAGACTGTCGATACCTCGACTCGATAGCGCCCGTAATCAGGAAACCGGAAAGACACGACCTCCCGGTGCGCAACGCCTTTGAGGTACCCACTTGAAGATACGTAAGCGATGTCGGTCCCTCGCTCATGCATCGTCGGTGGAAACGAAAACGTCCTAGTGCCAACGTCATAAGTGAAGTCGCCATCGTTGACGACGATTGGAATTTCACCTCCCTCCGTTTCATGAAAGACATGGACTCGAAGATAGAGCTTGACCTTGGGCGGGTATCCACGCATTTGTTCAGCAGGACCACCCTCGCTTTCGTCACGGAAGTAAAATCCCACCATGTAAACATGGTCGATGTTCGCGCTGGCTCGTGTAACGGCTACGGGAATGGTCACCGACCGCCCTACCTTGCTTGCATCAAACGGCACACATGCAAGGGGAGGAAACGACTCGTTGTGACAACCCCCGACACACCACGCGAGGCCAAGGACCATCACCAGTCGTAGCAAGCCGCGCATCAGCACCTCATTCCTTGGACCCGAGCCCGCCGCTCGGCCAGGTCTTCTTGATCGACCTGATGCATCCACGCCCGCGGCGCTGCTGCGGACACTGTGACGATGTACTTCCTTGCATCCATCTAGTCTCCTTACTTGAGCAACCTGTATTGGCGTTCGACCGTCGGCCACGATGCGATCGGCTCAATATCGCCAGTTCGGCTACCGCTTCGACATTGACGTCCTCATACCGTCCTCCGTTGCCGAGTCGAGAAGCATGCCGATAAGCCGGCACCCTGTAAACACCTAACATATTGAGAAATATGGACATTGAGAGTGTTCTCACGAAGACTCGCGGCTTCAATCAGCGCGTGACGTGGTGATTGCTCCAAGCGAGCACAGACCATCCCCACGCCGCCCTCACATTCGTCAACGCATGCTCCCGCCACCGATCAAAACAGGGAAAAAACACATGCGCGCAGGTCTTATCGTCGTCGGCATCATTCTTGTCGCGGCAGGTATCTGGGTCACCATCGGCAACGGCAGCTACCAGAAGACCGACACTGTCGCGTCGATCGGCTCGGCCAAGATCGAGGCCACCCATGACAAGTCCATCCCGCAGTGGGTGGGTATCGCGGGTATCGTGATCGGTGGCATCGTCGCCGTCGCAGGTATCGCCCAGAAGCGTTAAGCCGGGCCAAGGTGGGAGCCCATTCGCTACACTAGGCGGATGGATGTATCCCACCTTCTCGACGACCTCAACGACGCCCAGCGGGAGGCCGTCAGCGCCCCTCCCGGGCATTACCTGATCCTCGCGGGCGCCGGCTCCGGCAAGACCCGTGTGCTGATCAACCGGATCGGCTGGCTGACCCAGGTCGAGCGTGTGCCGTCCTGGGCCATCCTGGCGGTCACCTTTACCAACAAGGCCGCAGGCGAGATGCGCTCCCGCCTGGATGGCATCATCCCGGGTGGCACGCAGGGGCTCACGGTCGGCACCTTCCACGGCATCGCGCATCGCCTGCTTCGGCGCCACTGGCGTGAAGCCGGGTTGGTGGAAGGCTTCCAGATCCTCGATTCCGACGACCAGCAGCGCCTGATCAAACGGGTGATCGCCGGCATGGGGCTGGACGAAGCGCGCTTCCCGCCGCGCCAGGCCGCTTGGCAGATCAACAACTGGAAGGACGAAGGCAAGCGCCCCGACGGCATCGAGCACCGCGACCATCCGGTGACGCGCACCTTCGTCGAGGTGTACAAGGCCTACGAGCAGCAGTGCCAGCGCGCCGGTCTGGTGGATTTCGCCGAGTTGCTGCTGCGCGCGCACGAGTTGTGGCTGAAGGATCCCCAGGTTCTCAAGCACTACCAGGACCGCTGGCGCTACCTGCTGATCGACGAGTTTCAGGACACCAATACGCTGCAGTACGCCTGGATCCGCGTGCTGGCGGGCAGCACCGGGCAAGTGTTCGTCGTGGGTGACGACGACCAGGCCATCTATGGCTGGCGCGGTGCCAAGGTGGAGAACGTGCAGCAGTTCCTGCGCGATTTCCAGGGCGCGAAGACGATCCGCCTCGAGCAGAACTACCGCTCCACGTCCACCATCCTCAACGCCGCCAACGCGGTCATCGCGCGCAACGGCGGGCGCCTGGGCAAGCAGCTGTGGACCGACGGCGGCGCGGGCGAGCGCATCGCGCTGTACGCGGCCTACAACGAGCAGGACGAAGCGCGCTTCGTCATCGAGCGCATCCGCGAGCACGTGGCCGAACACGGCAACGCGCGCGATTGCGCCATCCTCTATCGCTCCAACGCGCAGTCGCGCAACTTCGAGGAACAGCTGATCCAGCGCGACCTGCCCTACCGTGTCTACGGGGGCCTGCGCTTCTTCGAGCGTGCCGAGATCAAGGACGCCCTGGCCTACCTGCGCCTCGCCTCCAACCGCCACGACGACGCCGCGTTCGAGCGCGCCGTGAACACGCCTCCGCGCGGCATCGGCGACCGCACGCTCGACGAACTGCGTCGCCGTGCGCGCAGCGACGGCAGCTCGATGTGGGAAGCCACGCTGACCGAGGCCTCCATCGGCGGCCTGGCCGGGCGGGCCAAGAACGCCCTGAAGGCGTTCATCGGCCTGATCGACAACCTGGCGCGCACGTTCGGCGGCCACGACAACGTCAGCGGCGACGAATCCCCCACCGCGCTCAACCTGGCCGAGCAGATCGAGCATGCGATCCTGCACACCACGCTGCGCGATTTCTACGAGAACGACAAGCGCGGCAACGGCGAGGCGCGCGTCGAGAACCTCGACGAGCTGGTCAACGTGGCCAGCCGCTTCGAGATGACGCCGGAGGACATCGACGCCGGCCTCAACGAACTCTCCGCCTTCCTCTCGCATGCCACGCTGGAAGCCGGCGAAGGCCAGGGCGAGGCCTGGGACGATTGCGTGCAGCTGATGACGCTGCACTCGGCCAAGGGCCTGGAGTTTCCTGTGGTGTTCCTGGTCGGCATGGAGGAAGGCCTGTTCCCGAGCCAGCGCTCAACCGAGGAAGAAAACCGCCTCGAGGAGGAACGCCGCCTGGCCTATGTCGGCATCACACGCGCGCGTGAACGGCTGTTCCTCTCCCATGCGGAGTCCCGGCGCATGCACGGTACCGAGATGCTGGCGCGGCCCTCGCGCTTCCTCGGCGAGATCCCGCCCGAGCTGATCGACGAACTGCGCCCCCGCGTGCAGGTGTCGCGTCCTGCCTACGCCGACCGCTTCTCGGGTGGTTCGTCACTGGAGGAGGCCTCGCCCATCCGCCTCGGCCAGCGCGTCAGCCATCCGAAGTTCGGCGAAGGCACCCTCGTCAGCGCCGAAGGTGCGGGTTCGCACATGCGCGTGCAGGTGAACTTCGAGGATGCCGGCAGCAAGTGGTTGGTTTACGCTTACGCCAATCTGACCGTGTTGTAAGGGGCGCCAGGGCCGTCGATCGGCCGGGGCCGCAACGCGGTCCATGGACGCCGGGGGAAAGCGATACATGATCGTCGGGATCGATCTGGGCACCACCAACAGCCTCGTGGCCGCATGGGTCGACGGCGTGCCTCGGCTCATACCGAATGCGCTCGGTCGCACGATCACGCCGTCCTGCGTGGGCATCGACGACGACGGCCGTGTCCTGGTCGGCGAAGCCGCCCGCGAGCGCCTGCAGACCCATCCCCAACTCACCGCCTCGCTGTTCAAGCGTTACATGGGCAGCACGCGCTGCGTGCGCCTGGGCGACCGCGACTACCGCCCGGAAGAACTGTCCGCCCTCGTGCTGCGCTCGCTGAAGGCGGATGCGGAGTCTCACCTCGGCCAGCCCGTCACCGAGGCGGTCGTCACGGTGCCGGCGTATTTCTCCGATGCCCAACGCAAGGCGACGCGTCTTGCCGGCGAACTGGCCGGCCTCAAGGTGGAGCGCCTGCTTAACGAACCCACCGCGGCCGCGCTCGCCTATGGCCTGCACGACGACGGTGGCGAAACCCAGTTCCTGGTCTTCGACCTGGGCGGCGGCACCTTCGACGTATCGGTGCTGGAGATGTTCGACGGCGTGATGGAAGTGCGGGCGAGCGCCGGCGACAACATGCTCGGCGGTGAGGATGTCACCGCACTGATCGTGGATCTCGCCTTTGCCCAGGGCCTGCCCGAAGCGGCGCGTAACGATGCCGTATTCATGCAGCGCCTGTCGGCCCGCGCCGAGGCCGCCAAACATGCGCTGACGACCCGCGGAAGCGTTGCCTTCGAGATGGTCTGGCAGGACACCGCCGTGCTGGTTGCGGTCGACACCGGCATGCTGGAGACGGCGGCGCAGCCGCTGCTCAACCGACTCTGGCGCCCGATCGAGCGGGCCCTGCGCGACGCGCGCATTCGCGCAGCCGACCTGGACAACATCGTGCTGGCCGGCGGCGCCACGCGCATGCCGATGGTCCGCGCGCTGGTCACGCGGATGTTCGGCCGTTTTCCCGCGGTGGGTCACAACCCCGATGAAGTGGTCGCCCTCGGCGCGGCCGTGCAGGCCGGCCTGAAGATGAAGGACAAGGCGCTCGACGAGCGGGTGATGACGGATGTCTGTCCCTACACGCTCGGCACCGAGGTGGCCCGCTTCCTCGACGACGGCTCGCAGACGCCCGGCTTCTACGCGCCGGTGATCGAACGCAATGCCGTAGTGCCCGTGAGCCGCGTGCAGCGATTCGTTCCGGTATCGCCGCAGCAGAAGCAGATCCGCATCGGTATCTACCAGGGCGAGTCACGCATGGTCCGCGACAATATCGCGCTGGGCGAGGTTACCGTGCCGCTGTCGCCCGGCCCCGGTCATGCCGAGGGCGTGGATGTGCGGTTCACCTACGACGTCAACGGCCTGCTCGAGGTGGAAGTAACCGTAGTGGCCACGGGTGAGGTGGCGCGCGCGGTGATCGAGAGCGGCGATGCGCACATGCCCGCCGACGAGGTGGCCCGGCGCCTGGCCGCACTGGCCGAACTCAAGATCCATCCGCGCGACACGCTGGAGAACCGCACCCTGCTGGCGCGGGCAGACCGGCTCTACGAACAGCTGCTGGGTGAAGTTCGCGAGCGTCTCGGCGAGCGCATCCTGCGCTTCGAGCAGGTGCTGGCCACCCAGGACCCTCGGCTGATTTCCCGGGACAGTACCGCGTTCCGCGAAACGGTGGACGCCATCGAACACGACCACCGCTTCGCCGTGCCACCCTCGGAATGAGCACGCCCCCGTCGACACCGTGGCACCTGGAGGCGCTGGGCCTGCCCGCGCACGCCGACCGCGTGGCGGTCCGCCGCGCCTATGCGGCCGCACTGCGCCGTATCGACCCGGCGGTGGACCCGCGGGGGTTTGCGCACCTGCGCGAGGCTTACGAGGCGGCCCGCGCGTGGTGCGAGGCCATGGCCGCCGACGCTGCGGCAGCGGAAGCTGCCGTCGAGGCGCCAGCGGAGATGCCGTGCGAGGCGGTCGACCCTGTCGACGCACCACCGTCCGGCAACGCACCGGCCGATGTCGCCGTCCCGTCGGGTGAAAACGTGGATGACGAGGCCGTCGCTTCCGCGACCGATCCCACGATTGCCCTGGCCTGGCGATTTGCCGCTGACGTGGCGGCGCAGACGCCCGATGAAGTGGCGACATCGCTCACGCAGGCCCTGGCGGAAGTACGCACGCAGTACATCGACGCGCCCGGACGCTTCGAGGAACACCTGATCGACCTGATCGGCCTGCAGCGCATCAGCCATCGCGCGGCGGTGTTCGCGGCGATGGAGGAGCAGTGCCACTGGCGTGAGGTCGGCCACCTGGCGTCCCTCGGCGAACGCGGCCGCTGGATCGAAACCGTAATGGTGCAGCGCGACGCCTGGGCCCAACTCGCCAGCGACTGGCGCGAGGCGTGGCTGGCACGCTTCGTCCGTGCGGAAGCGGGCCTCGATCGCTCGCTGCTGCGAGACTGGCCCGACGTGGCGCGACTCCACCAGCGCTACCCGGCCTGGATCGGCCTGCACCTTTCCGCGGCCACGCTGAGCGCATGGCAGGCATTGTTCGACGCACAATCGCCCTCGACGCGCGACGAGCTGACGCGCATGGCCGCGCCGGATTCGGCCTACCTGCCCGCCCATGTGGTCCGGGCACGGCAGCGATCCGGGCAACGGTCCACCCGGCTGACCGTCAGCGGATTCGTGTTGGCCGCGCTGGTGGGCATCGCCAACCTCGTCTCCACCGGCTTGCGCCAGGGCGGTACCGCACCTTACGGCTATTCCACGCTGCCCGCGGACACGCCGCGCCAGTGCGTCGAACTCTACGTCGAACTGGACGCACCCGATGCGCTGAAAGACCGATCACCCGAGGACGTAAAACGCCTCAAGACACGGGCCGATCGCTGCGCGGATGCGGGGCACTGGCATCCGCCGGCGCCCCCTCGCTGATTCAGGGCGACAGCCGCGGCACGCCGTGCTGGTCGCGCTCTTCCACTGCGGTCACGCGGGTATCGATGCGACGCGTGCGCACCTCGGGCAGTGCCTCGGTCGCCTCGCCACGCGCAAGCGCCAGGGCATTGCGATAGCAACGCTGGGCAATGTCGGCGTGATCCTCACCCACGTACACGTCGCCCAGGGCCTCCCAGGCGTCGGCACTCGGCGCGATGGCAAGCGCCCGCTCGAGGTACGGCCTGGCCTTGCCCCACAGGCGCACGCGCACACACATGCGGCCCACGGCGGTCAACAAGGCGGCATCGTTGGGATGCGTGTCGATCCAGGCTTCCGCCTTGCGCAGCCGCTGGTCGATGTCTTCGGCGCCCATGCCGCCGTATGTCGCGACCAGGGTCGGCGACCACTCGCGACGCAGCGCGGTTTCGATCTCGTCCATGGCGGCCATGGTCTGGCCATGCCGTGCAGCGTGCCGCGCGTAGGCGTCGACCACGGCGGGCAGGCGGCGCTGGCCCTTCGGCAGTTGCGACCACGCCGCGGACAACGAGGCACCATCGGGCGTGCCGGCGATGTACGCGGCCACGACGCGCGACTCAAGCTCGGCCATGGCGCGTGTACCCAGTTCACCGCTCTTCTGCAGCGGCTCGATGGCTCGCAGCGCGTTACGCGTGTCGCCCGTTTCCAGCGACGCCTCGGCGAATTCGATCCAGCCCGCGGGCGTAAGCGCACCGCTGTCGGCCTCGGGCGCCAGCAAGGCCGTGGCTTCCGCCGCCCGGCCCGCACGACGCAGCAGACGTGCGCGCAGCACGCGCGCAGCACGGGGCGTTTCCTGCGCTGCCTGGTCCAGTGTTTCCAGCGCACGCGTGGATTCGCCATGCCGCTCCGCCGCTTCCGCGGCCGCCAGCAGCGCCGGGCCACGGACCGAGGGATAACGCGCCGCGCGGTTGAGGTCGCGCTCGGCTTCACCGTGGCGGCCTTCGACCAGCGAGACAAGGCCATCGGAGAGGCGCCGGCGACTCAGGTGGCGATGACGCCGTGTCATGGCGCCGAACGGCCAGCGGATCAGGGCGACCAGCAGCGTGATGGCGGCCCATGCCAGCAGGAGGATGGCCACGGCCGTGACCACGGTCATCTGCACATTGGTGCCGCGCAGATGGATGAGCACGTAACCCGGGTCGTCCGCCACCCAGTGCCACGCGAACGCGGCGATGGCCGCCACGAGAATCAGACCGACGATCCAGCGCCAGAGCTTCATGGCGTGGCCTTCGGCGCGGACGCCGCCGAGGTGGCGGGCACGGGCGCGGCAGGGGGCGTCGCGTTGGGGGCCACCGGAGTCGCCGTTGCGGCAGGTGCCGACGTGCTGCCGGCATGGGCCGGGGCCGCGGTGTCACCGCCCTTGAGGGCGTGCACCGAGCGGAGGCTGCGCAGTTCGGTCAGCGCGGCACCAAGCTTAGGCTGGTTACCCTTCGAAGGGCTGGCGAGCAGCGCGGCCACCCGCGACCGGGCCGCCTGCACCGCGGGCGATGCCGCATCGAAGCGGGCGGACAGGGCGGCATCCACGCGCTTGAGCGCGGCCTGCCGACCCGTGTCGTCATAGGCCAGCACCGCCGCTTCGGCGTTGGCGACATCCAGGGCCGCCAGTTCGCGAGCGATACGATCGTCCGCCAGGCCCAGCGGCGTGCCGTCGTCATGGCTGACCTTGACGATGCTGCCGAGTGCGTCGCCGGCACGCTGCCAGAAACCGCGATCCTGCGTGGCGTCGGCCGGGGTGTCGGTGTTCCTCAGCGGCAGCGTGGGCAGCTGCGCGCGCAGGTCGGCCAGCGCCGCCAGATCGCTGGCCCGCGCCGGCGGTGCGATCCCGTTCAGCGCCTCGCGCTCGGCGGACAGGCTTTGGCGCACCGCGGAGAACGCGGCATCGTTCACCGCGGCCAGCGTCGTGTCGGCCAGGTCATAGGCGGCCAGCGCCCCGTTGGCGTCACCGAACAAGGCGAAGCGTTCCTTCGCCATGCGCAGCAGCGATTCGGTTTCATCGAGCAGCATCGCGTCATGGCCGCTGAGGCTGCGCTCGGACAGGTTGGCGACCGCATCCTCGAGATTTTTCGTACGCTCGGACATGCCCTGGATGGCCTCACGCGCCGAGCGGTTCACGCCGTCGGCATCGCCCACGCGGCGGCGAAGATTGGCGTTGTCGTCGCGCAGGCCGTCCACCGCGGCTTGCAGCGTGTCGACCTGGCCACGCAGGCCGTTGGCGGCGCCGATGTCCTGGCGCATGGTCCAGACGGTCCAGCCCGCATAACCGGCGACACCCAGCGCGGCCAGCGAGAACAGGATCGCTATCGCCAGTGCACCGCTGCCGCGGCGCGGCGCGGGATCGGGCGCACGCGTGGTGCGCGCGGTCGGGGGCACGGCGGCCGGGGCGGGCTGCGCCGGAACGGAATCGCTCAGGGGGGTCTCGGTCGTCATGGGGCGCATGCTAGCAGGCCATACGCCAACGCATGGACTACATCCCTCAACGGCGCGTGAACGACACCTGGCTGGCTGCGGCGAGGAGATCCGAGGGCATGGCCGAATCGGCGACCACCACACGCTCGAAACCCACTGCCGTGGCGATATCGCGCAGGCGCTCGCTGCTGACCACGGCCACGGCCTGGACCAGCCGGCGCCAGGCCGGCGCGATCAGCGCACGGTGCAGGTGATCCAGGGCCTCGGCGCTGGAAAGCAGCACCGCCGAGCGCCGGGTGAGCTTCAGCAGGGGATCGATATGGCGGCGATCCAGTCGCGGCGCCACGCGATGGTACACATGGATCTCGCTGAGCCGGGCGCCGCGTGCCGCCAGTTGTTCACGCAGCACGCCGCGCCCGCCGGGTGCGCCGATCAGGGCCACGTGACGCCCCTGGATGTCGGCCAGTTCGGGCAGCCCCAGCACGCCTTCGCTGTTCTGCGAGGCCTCGGGAAACCGGGCATCCGGCAGGTTGGCGGTGCGCAGGGCGCGGGCCGTGCCGCGACCCACGGCGATGACGACCGCACGGGTGGCGAGAGGCAGGACATCGGCAGCGAAGCGCACGGCGGCGGGGCTGGTGAACACCAGCACGTCGCCCTCCAGCGCCCGGCGCAGTTCCGCGTCCACGGCGCTGGCGTCCTCGGTGGCACGCAGGGAAAGGCCGGGCACGCTGACGGGAATGCCGCCCAGCTTGCGCACACGCCGGCTCATCGGCCCCGCCGTGCCGGCGGGGCGGGTGATGACGACCGTGACGTTACGAAGCGGCTGGGTACGGCTCACGTGGGGGCATCCTGCGGGTGATACGGGAGCATAGGAATATGGGGTCGGCTGCACCAATGCCGAAGGTTGGGTCGCCATACGGATGCGAACGGTTTGCCTCGCCTCGTAGACTTGCCCGCTTATGACCTCGACAACCCACGATCTCGCCCTTCTCGAGCGTTTCATCCTCGACGGCATACCCCTCGCGCAGGCCATGCAGGTGCGCCTTGCCGAGTTCGATGGCGAGCGCCTGGTCATGACGGCCCCGCTTGCGCCCAACATCAACGACAAGGCCTGCGCCTTCGGCGGCAGCCTGGTCACCCTGATGACCCTGGCGTGCTGGAGCCTGGTCGAGACCATGCTGCGCCGGCGTGGCAGCGACTGCGACGTGTTCGTGGCCGATTCGACGGTGCGCTACCTCGACCCGGTCTGGACCGATCTGCGCGCCGAGGCCCGGCTGGCGCCCGGCGCGCGCTGGACCTCGTTCTTCGCCATGCTGGACGGCAAGGGCCGCGCCCGCGCGGACTTCACCTGCATCGTACCGGGCGACGACGGCAAGCCGCTGGCCAGCATGGACGCGCGCTTCGTGGCCAAGCGCCGGGCATAATGCCGGCCGACGCCCCGAAGGACACCGCCATGCGCCGATTTGCCCTGCCCGCTGTTTGCTTCGCCCTGCTCAGCCTCAGCGGCTGCGCCACGGACAAGCGCAACCAGGCGCTGACGACCACCCTGCAGAATTATGCGGGCTCGATCCGCTGGGGCGATTTCACGGGTGCCCAGATCTACATCGACCCGACCTACGCCGAAGAGCATCCGCTCAGCTCGATCGAACAGGGTCGCCTGGCCCAGCTTCGCGTCACCGGCTACGACGAAGGCGGCGGCCCTCGCCCTGACGGCGAAAACGAAGTGGTGCAGGTGGTCCAGATCAGTGTCGTCAACATCAATACGCAGGCGGAGCGCAGCATCGTCGACCGCCAGCGCTGGCATTACGACCGCGAGAAGGGCAAATGGCGGCTGATGACCGGGCTGCCGGACTTCACGGTGCACTGAAGCCGCTATAATCGACCGTTTAGCCCTGTTGGCACGCGGAAGACCCGATGAACGACGTACTGCACAAGTTGCCCGAGTTCGTGAGCAACCATACCGCGCTGGTGGCGCTGTTCGTGGTCATCCTGGCCGTGTTGATCGGCGGTGAGGTGTCCCGTCTCTTCCGCAAGTGGAAGGGCCTGACCCCGGCCGGGCTCACCCAGCTCATCAACCGCGACACGCCGCTCATCATCGACCTCTCCGCCAGCGCGGACTTCGAGAAAGCGCACGTGCCCGGCGCGAAAAACGTGGCCATGAGCCAGTTCGATCCGGAAACGCACAAAGACCTGAGCAAGGCCCGGGAGATGCCGGTCGTGCTGATCGACAAGGACGGCCGTGGCGTGGGCAAGGCCGCCAACCGCCTGGTCAAGGCCGGCTTCGCCCGCGTGTTCGTGCTGGAGGGCGGTACCTACGCCTGGCAGGCCGCGCAGCTGCCCACGGCCAAGGGCAAACGCTAAAAGCCTCCGGAACACCGGTAGCCCCGGCGCGTCACTACATGCCGTGGATGCCCGCTCGGCTGCGCAGGATCGCATCCAGCACGTCGGGCGCCAGGTCGAACGAATCGAAATACAGCCGGTCTTCCGGCAGGCCCGCCTCGACGAACCGCTGCCGCCCGGCGGCGATCATCGGCGGCGGGCCGCTCATGTAGAGGTCCACGCCGGCCAGGTCCGGATGGTCGGCCAGCAGCGCCTCATGCACCAGTCCCTCGCGCATGCCGCCGGCCCGAGCTGCTTCGGCATCGGAAAGTACCGGGGTGAAGGTCAGGTTGGGCACCTTGTCGGCCCATGAGCGGACCAGGTCCCGCAGGTAGAGGTCGGCCGCGATACGCGCGCCCCAGTACACATGCATCGGGCGACGCGTGCCCAGCGCGATGAAGTGCTCGACGATGGCCTTCACCGGCGCGAAGCCGGTGCCGCCCGCCATGAACAGCATCGGGCGCTCCGAATCCTCACGCGGCACGAAGGTGCCCAGCGGCGCCTCGATGGCCAGGCGATCCCCGGTCTGCAACGACTCGTAGACCCAGGACGTAAACCCGCCGCCCGGCACGTGGCGCACATGCAGTTCGATCAGGCCATCGCGGCGCGGACCGCTGGCGATCGAGAACGGGCGATGCTTGCCGTCTTCCAGGATGACATCGAGGTACTGGCCGGGCAGCCAGTTCAGGCGCTGGCCGTCCACGGGCTTCAGCCAGATACCCACCACGTCGGGGGCGAGCATGCGCCGCTCGGCCACCGCCGTGTCCAGCCGGCGGTGCGGAATGTCCTCCACCGAAGCGATCTCGCGCACGCGGATGGCGATGTCGCCACGCGGCACGGCCTGGCACAACAGGATGGCGTGATGCTCGCTCTCCGAGGCGGACAACGCCACGGGCGGATGGTGCGGGTAGCCGCAATCGCCCTCGACGAGGGTCGCCTTGCAACTGCCGCAGACGCCGCCACGGCAGGAGTACGGCAAGGCGATGCCCGCACGCTGCGCGGCTTCGAGCACGGTTTCGTCGGTGTCGGCGTCGAAGCGCTTGCCGGACGTGGTCAGGGTTACGGTGGGCACCCGCACATTGTAGGACAATGACAGCTTGCCCATGGGACGACGCTGCATATGGCCATCTGGAAACACCCTGTCGACCTCGACCGCCTCAACGGCTGGAGCCGCGGCACGATGATGGAAACCCTCGACATCCGGTTCATCGCCTCGGGTGACGACTGGCTGCGCGGCACCATGCCGGTGGATCACCGCACGCAGCAGCCGTTCGGCCTGCTGCACGGCGGCGCGTCGGTAGTGCTGGCCGAAACGCTGGGCAGTTCGGCAGCCCTGCTGACGCTGGACGTCGAGAAGCAGGTGGCGGTGGGCCTGGACATCAATGCCAACCATATCCGCGGTGTACGCGGTGGCCTGGTGACCGGCACGGCGCGGGCGGCGCACCTGGGCCGGACCACGCAGGTGTGGGAGATTCGCATCGAGGACGAGGATGGCAAGCTGGTCTGCCTGTCACGCCTGACCATGGCCGTGGTCGCGGCGCACGGCCGTGCTCTGGGAAACCTTCGCTCGTGAGCGAAGGCGCGCCCTACGCCGCCCTCTCACCCGATGTCGTGCTCGCGGCCGTGGATGCCACGGGCCGCTGGAGTGATGGCCGGCTGCTCACGCTGAACAGCTACGAGAACCGCGTCTTCCAGGTGGGACTGGAAGACGGTGGTTTCGTAGTGGTGAAGTTCTATCGTCCGGGCCGCTGGACCGATGCGGCCATCGAAGAGGAACACGCCTTCGCCCGCGAGCTGGCTGGGGCGGAACTGCCGATGGTGGACCCGCTGGTGTTCGAAGGTCGCAGCATGCTGGTCCATGCCGGTTACCGCTACGCGGTGTATCCACGCCGCGGCGGGCGGGCGCCTTCGCTGGAATCGCCCGACCAGCTCATGTGGCTGGGCCGGCTGCTCGCCCGCATGCATGCCCTCGGCGCACGCGAGCCATTCCGTGCCCGTGGCACGCTGGACCGGGCGACGATGATCGACGCGCCGGTGCGGGCCACGCTGGGCTCGGATCTGTTGCCCGCCCATCTGTTCGACGCCTATCGCCATGCCGCCGAGCGTGTCGCGGAGGCCGTGGCGAACCGCATCGAGGCGGTGGGACCCGTGCACCGCATCCGCCTGCATGGCGACTGCCACCCCGGCAACGTGCTGTGGACCGACGCGGGGCCGCACTTCGTCGACCTGGACGACGCGCGCATGGGGCCGGCCGTGCAGGACCTGTGGATGCTTGCCGGCGACGACGCCATGATGGATGCCCTGCTCGAGGGCTACGGCCAGTTCCGTGACTTCGACCCCACCGAGCTGGCGCTGGTGCCGGCCTTGCGCGCGATGCGCCAGGTGCACTACGCCGGATGGATCGCCGAGCGCTGGCACGATCCCGCGTTCCCCGCCGCGTTTCCTTTCGCGGCCGAGTCGCGCTGGTGGGAACAGCACATCGCCGACCTGCACGACATAGCCGACGAGCTCTGATACCCGCCCGCCTTTTCGTTCCTGCCCTTGTACCCCCTGTTTTCGTGGAGACCGCCTTTGAATTCCTTCTTCACCCGTGTCATCGCCGTGTTCGAGATCGCCGGCGGCCTGTTCGGCCTGGTCCACCAATTCGAGCGCCTGCTCAACGGCCGCTTCAGCGGCGTGGATGCCATCGTCGCCGTGCTGGGCGTGCTGCTGTTCGGCTTCATCCTCGTGGCGGGCGTGCTGCTGGCCAGCAACGACGGGCGTGGCACCTCGATGTCCATCTGGGCGCAGTTCCTGCAGGCGCCGCTGGTGGCCACGCCGGTGTTCAGCTACGCGCTGTCCAGCGGCGCGTTCGCCAATGTATCGCTGACCTTGCAGCGCTCGCCGCATCTCGGCTTCGACTGGGCCATCGCCGAGCACGGCTGGCTGCTGGCGCTCGGCGGGCCCTCGGCCGCGCACCTGGGCATCAACGTGCTGGCACTGGTTTCCTGGCTGGTGCTTCGTTTCGGCCGCTGAACCGCGGCATCCCCGCTATCATGGTCGGATGAACACGTCCTCGCTGCCCGTCATCCGCCTCAAGACCGACCGCCTGCCCGGCCACCCGTGGGTCTGGTCCGCCCAGATCGTCAAGCCCGACGATCGCCTGCCGCCCGGCACCGTCGTCGACGTGCACGACGCGAAGGGCCGCTTCGTCGGCCGCGGCTTCTGGAACGGGCATGCCCGCGTCGCCCTGCGCCTGCTCACCACGGATCCCGACCAGGCCGTCGACGAGGGCTGGATCGCCGCACGCATCGCGCGCGCCGTGGAACTGCGGCGCGGGCTGCTCCGCCTGGACGAGGTGAGCGACGCCTGGCGCGTGGTGCACAGCGAGGGCGACGGCCTGTCGGGCCTCGTGGTCGACCGCTATGCCGACCATCTCGTGGTGGAGTATTTCGCCGCCGGCATGTGGCGCTTCCGCGAGGTCGTCCATGCGGAGCTGCAGAGGCACTTCCCCAATGCCTCGCTGTACTGGTTCGCCGAGCAGCATGTGCAGCGCCAGGAATCGTTCGACGTACGCTCCAATGACGCCCCCGCCGCCGTGGACGTGAAGGAGCACGGCCTGTCGTTCCACGCGGCACCCGGGCTGGGCCACAAGACCGGCTTCTTCGCCGACCAGCGCGACAACCGGCTGCGCTTCGCCCGGCTGGCCCAGGGTCGCCGCGTGCTGGACCTGTGCTGCAACGCCGGCGGCTTTGCCGTCCACGCGATGAAGGCCGGCGCACGCTCGGCCATCGGCGTCGATGCGGACGCCGCCATCCTCGAGGTGGCACGCGAGAACGCCCGCATGAACGATGTCGAGGCCAGCTTCGAGCAGGGCGACGTGTTCGAGTGGCTGCGCGCCGCGATCGCCCGCGGCGACACCTGGGACGCCATCGTGCTCGATCCGCCCAAGCTCACCCGCGACCGCAACCAGGTGGTCAACGCGCTGAAGAAATACTTCGCCATGAACCGCACGGCGCTGGATGTGCTGGCCCCCGGCGGCATCCTGCTGACCTGCTCGTGTACCGGGCTGGTCGGCGAGGACGATTTCCTCGAGATGATCCGTCGCGTAGCCCTCAACGCGGGCCGCGATATCCAGGTCCTTCACGTGGATGGCGCCGGCGCGGATCACCCGGTGGCGAGCAACGTGCCGGAGAACCGTTACCTCAAGGCGGTGTTCTGCCGCGTGGGCTGACGCCGCGTTCACCGGGTCTTGATCGCCCGCCGGATCACACTCCGGCCATGTCCCGAAAGCCGCCCTCCGACGCCCTTGTGGTCGTCTCCGCCGAACAGGCCCACGCGAAAGCGGCGGGCCTTGTCTACGTCTGCGATACCGACCAGGGCATCACGCGATGCAAGCGGGGCCGGGCGTTCGCCTACCTGGACGCGAACGGCAAACGGATCACCGACGAGCAGGTGTTGACCCGGATTCGCTCCCTGGCCATTCCGCCGGCGTATAGCCGCGTGTGGATCTGCCCGGACGAGCGTGGGCACCTGCAGGCCACGGGACGGGACGCACGGGCACGCAAGCAGTACCGGTACCACGTGGAGTGGCGCAACGTGCGCGACCGCGGCAAGTTCGAGCGCATCCTGGAGTTCGGCAAGGTGCTGCCCACCCTGCGGCGGCGGCTGCGCAAGGACCTGGCGTTGCCCGGCCTGCCCCGGGAAAAGGTGCTCGCCCTGATCGTCAGCCTGCTAGAGGAAACGATGATCCGCATCGGCAACGATGTCTATGCGAAGCAGAACAAGTCGTTCGGCCTGACCACCTTGCTGTCGCGCCATGTCGCCGTGCACCGCGGCCGTATCGACTTCCATTTCCGCGGCAAGAGCGGGCAATGGCGCGATGTTCAGCTGGACGATCCGCGCCTGGTCAAGGCGGTGCGCCGGGTGCAGGAATTGCCCGGGCAACGCCTGTTTCAGTACCTGGACGACGAGGGGCACCGACAGCCCGTCGATTCCGGCATGGTCAACGACTACCTGCGCGAAGTCACCGGCGGCGAATTCACCGCCAAGGACTTCCGCACCTGGGGCGGCACGGTGAACGCGGTGGCCACGCTGGCCGGCACGCCGCATCCCGAAAAAGGCGGTGACACGGCACTGCGCGCCACCCTCGCCGGCGCGGTCAAGCAGGTGGCGGCGGTACTGGGCAACACGCCAGCGGTCTGCCGCGCCTCGTATATCCATCCGGAAGTGTTCGCGGGTTGGCTGGACGGCGAACTGCACCGGCATGTGCCGCCGACCGGGGCACATGCCTCGCGCAAGCTGGAGGCCTTGACACTCGCATTCCTGCGCCGCCGCCTGCGTGCATCCACCCGCTCCCGCTGAGCCCGGCGGATGGCTATAGTGCACGCAAGGGGGATCGGGTTCCATTTTTCAGGGGTTGGTTTGACGATGTGGCGGTGGAAGGCGTTTCCCGTAGTGTTCGGCCTGGCAAGCGCATCCGGTGCCATGGCGCAGGAGGCGCCCGTGGCGCCACCGATGGTATTTCCCGATGCGCAGAGCCATCGCGGTGTCGTCGACGACACCTGGATCGTCGCGCTCAAGCGTCTCCCGGGCGCCAGCCTCATGGCCGTGAAGAACTACGCGGACGAGGGCGACATCGCCGCCGGTGTATCGCTGCGTTATCACCTCGACGATGCCGACTGGATCATCGCCGACGTCTTCATCTACCCCGCCGGTGAAGGCGATACGACGAAAATGCTCAAGCAGGCCGCCGACGATTTTCGCGAATCCGTGGCCTACGCGGAGCGTCAGGAGATCTACCGGAACGTGTGGTGGGGCGACGAATCTCCCTACACGGCGGCACTGGGGGGCGGCAGGAAACTCCAGGGCCGCTTCCTGCCGATCGTGTTCGATGCACAGCAGGACATGCTCACCTCGCGCGCCTACCTGTTCTATCGCAAGCTGTACTACATCAAGATCCGGCTGAGCACGACGGTGGAGGCGGTCGACTCCCTGGCCGAGCGTGCGGACGGATTCATCGGCAGCCTGCTCAACGGCGTGGACATCGTCAGTGTCGGCGGCTGCGGGCGAAAGATGGATATCGTGGCCCTGCCCAGCGGCCAGCGCGCACCGGCGGATTTCACCGACGGCGTGAGCCCGGATGGCTTCGGTATCGCCATCGCGATGTCCCGACCGGGTGGACCGACGTACGCCACACAGATGAGCAAGACCATGGTGACCGCGGCGAGGCGCCAGCTGGCGACGGGCTGCACCTCGCTGGATTACAAGCCGCCGGGTGACGACGCCACGCATGCGGTGCTTCACCTGAAGTTCGGCCCGAACGACTGGGGTGCGTCACCCAGGCATTGAAGGAAGAAGCGGCCGGGACGCGTCCCACGCCCGGCCGCTGACGTTCGCCGATGGCGGCCGGGCTCAAATCCTTGAGCCACACCGCGCCACCGGCGGCGACAGCAACATCATGCCCGCCGATATCGCGTCGGGCTATGGAAGGATTCTGAAAAATCGCGCGTCTTCGCCTGCGACCCGCCTGCACGCCATGCCGACCGCCGGCCCTTGTAGACTGGCGCCCCGTCCCGCCCGAGCCTGCCGATGAACCCGAAACCGCGACCGTTCTCCATGATCCGCGACTTCGCGCTGGCCGACTGGTTCACGCTCGGCAACGCAGCCAGCGGCGTGGGCGCGCTGTTCTCGACCATGACCTACCTGCAGGAAGGCGGTGTGTGGCACCTGTACATGGCGTGCGGACTGGTGTTGCTGGCACTGGTGTTCGACGTGCTCGACGGGCGCATCGCCCGCTGGCGCCAGCGGGCATCGTTGCTCGGCCGTGAACTGGACTCGCTGGCCGACGTCATCTCCTTCGGCGTCGCGCCCGCCGTCATCGGTTACGGCTGCGGCATGCAGGGCGGCCTGGACCGCGCCATTCTGCTCATGTTCGTCTGCTGCGGCGTGTCGCGCCTGGCCCGTTACAACGTCACCGCGGAAGGACTGGCCAACGACGAGGGCAAGGTCACCCACTTCGAGGGCACGCCCATCCCCACCTCGATCCTGCTGGTGGCGGTACTCTGCGCCGCGGCCGGTGCCGGCGCACTGCACGACGCGCTGTGGCTGGGCAGCGTGCGCCTGGCCACGCTGACGTTGCATCCGCTGTCGCTCATGTTCGCCGTATCCGGTGCGCTGATGGTCAGCCGCATCCGCATTCCCAAGCTCTGAGGCCGCTCAGGCTGCCGACGCCGGTCCGACCACGGGCACGCGACGCCACGCGCGCAGGCCCATCACCGCCAGCACCACGAAGGCGGCATAGAGCACCGCCGTGATAGGCAAGGCCTTGTACACGTATTCGCCCACATAGATCACGTCGACCACGATCCACAGCCACCAGGCCGCCACGTGCCGACGTGCCTGCCACCACTGTGCGACGAGGCTGAAGGCGGTCAGCCCGGCGTCCAGCCAGGGAAGCGACGCATCCGTCCAGCGATGCATGGCGTAGCCCAGCGCGAGCGCGGCCGCCAGGCCTACCCCCAGGTGCAGCGCGGCGCGTCGTGGCTCCAGCGCGGCGACGCGCACATGGCCGTCGTCGTCCAGGTGGCGACGCCAGCGATGCCAGCCGTAGAGGATCAACGCCGCGAAGATCGCCTGCAGGAGCGTGTCCGAGTAAAGCTTCGCGTCGATGAAGATCCACGCATACGCAACGACGGACACCAGTCCCACGGGCCAGCACCAGGGATGGCGCTGCGCGGTCAGCCACACGGCCGCCGCGCTGACCAGGGCAGCGGCACCTTCGAACCACGACAGCTCAAAGCTCATACGTCACCGACAGGCGCGCAAGGCGCGGCAGGCCGGGAAACAGGTAGGCATCGCCACCGGACGTGCCCGTGTCACGCCAGTAGAACCGGTTGAACACGTTGTCGACATTGAGGCGCCAGGTCATCGCATGGCCGCCGACGGCGGTGGTATACCGCAACCCGGCGTCCACCACGTGGTACGCCGGCACCCGGGTGGAACCGTCGGGCGTGGCCACGTTGCTGCTGGCATAGCGCCAGCCGCCCAGGACGGCGAGCCCGGGCGCGAAGGGCAGGCTGTAATCGGCATACACGGCGGTGCGCCACCGCGGCACGTTGACCACCTGGTGATCTTCGTAGGTGGGTGCACCGGTGTTTTCCGCGCGCGCGCGGATGACGTTGGCACTGGCGGTGATCCGCAGGCGATCGGTGACACGGCCGGCCAGGTTCATCTCGATGCCCGTATGGACCTCCTGCCCCTGCTGCACGAAGGTGAAGCCCTCCGCCGTGCCGTCGGGGCGCGCGAACTGATAGGACTGGCGAATGCGATAGAGCGCGGCCTGCAGGTCCAGGGCATCGTTCACGGCGTACTTGATGCCGGCTTCCGCCTGGCGGGAATGCAGCGGCGCCAGCGTCGTGCCGCCGTTGGAGGTCCAGTACGGCGCCTCGCGGCCCAGCGAAAGGCCTTCGCCATAGCTTACGTAGGTGGTCAGCGGTGCGGTCGGCTGCCACAGCACGGCGGCCTGCGGCAGCGTCTTCGTCTGGCGGGTGGCACGCTCCAGGGCGCCGGCACTGTCATACGCCCGCTCGTCCAGCCGGACCAGGCGCGCGCCAGCCAATACCTGCCATTGCTCACCCAGGTGGACCCGGTCGATCGCGAACAGCGTGCGCTGCCAGCTGGTCAGCCGGCGCACCGAGGCGCCGGGCTGGTTCGGCGAGGGATCGAACACGGGCACCACCGGATCGTCGATGTTGGCGGTGCCCACGTAATCGTAGACGTAGGGACGCTGGTCGACGGTACGCCGGAACGCCGTGGCACCCAGGTTCACCTCGTGGTCCAGCGCCCCCGTGGCGAAACTGCCCGTGACCACGCCGCGCACTTCGTCGTTCTGCCGCGTGTCGTCGGGGCTGCGGAAGTCGTAGACGTCATAGTCGCCGTTGGGCGCGAAGAAATAACCCGGCGTGGCGCCCGAGGCGCACGACGCGGCGTAAAAACAGCCATAAGCGAAAGCGACGTTGTCGTCGATCG
Source organism: Luteibacter sp. PvP120 (assembly GCF_054055715.1). Taxonomy (NCBI): domain Bacteria; kingdom Pseudomonadati; phylum Pseudomonadota; class Gammaproteobacteria; order Lysobacterales; family Rhodanobacteraceae; genus Luteibacter; species Luteibacter sp. PvP120. The sequence continues at coordinate 208,409 of NZ_JBSRXP010000002.1, forward strand.
CCGTATGGCTATGTCCTGCCGACACCTGCGCGTTCCAGGTGTCACTGAACCGGTAATTGAAGCGAAGCGACGTATTGCTCGAATGGATGCCGACCGGGCGCTGCCATGGCTGGTAACCCAGCAGCCGCGTGCGATGCGGCTGCGGCGGGATATCGGTACCGCCCAGCAACTGATAGCCGGAAACCGAACGACCGCCGCTGGTCTGGTAGTCGGTATCCAGCAGCAACGTGGCCCGGTCACTGATCTTCCAGTCCACGCCGATCGAGACGAAACTGCGCCGGGCATCGGTGTGCTCGACCACGCCGTGGGTCTTTTCGTTGGCGGCGTTGACGCGCACGCCAAACGTGGGCGTGAACCATGTACCCAGGTCGAGTGCCTGGTACGCGGAACCATGCGAGTCGGTGCCTAGCGTCAGCGTGTGGACCTCGGCCGGACGCTTGCTGACATAGTTGATCAGCCCGCCCGGCTCGACGACGCCGGCCTCCAGGCCGCCGAGGCCCTTCAGCACTTCCACGCGCTCCTTGCCTTCCAGCGCCTGCAACTGCTCCGCCGACATGATCATGCCGTTGAAGCGGAAACCCGTGGCAAGGTCCAGCGGAAAACCGCGGATGGACACGTCCTGGTAGTAGCCGGCCGGCGCGTAGTTGTCGTTGATGGCGGCGTCGCCGCGGACCAGTTCGCTCAGCGAACGCGGCTGGCGATCGTCGATCTGCGCGCGGGTGATGACGGTGATGGCCGCTGGCGTGTCGTGCAACGTGGCACTGCCGAAGCTGCCGAAGGTATCCAGCTGCGAATCCGCTGCGCGATACCCGTCCGCCGTGTTGGCGTGCACGTCGACTGTGGGCAAGGTGCGCGCCTGCGCGGGCGGCGCGGTGTCGTCGGCCGCCCATGCCGACGGGGCGAGCGCGATCAGGGCGAGGGCAAGGCGGGTACGGGCAAGGGTCATCGTCGTCTTCGTGGGCAGGAACGAAGCGACGGCGCACCGCGCCGCCCGCAAGGACGTCCGTGGTGCAGCAAGCTCCCTACGCCGGTATTAACCGGGTCAGGTTCCAAGGGACTCTCTCAGCCCGGCATTCGCCCGGCACCCCCGCTTCTAGAACGCCTATTGAACCACGAAAGCACGATCGGCGTGGCGCAGGGCCTTGAGCAGCGCCTGCCCTTCATCGCCGGCGAACCACCGCGCATGACCCAGGAGGAACGTGTAGTAAGCCACGTCGGCATGGTCGCGGCGGCGCGTGACGCCTTCGAAATACTCCACTTCGGAGAGGGCGAAATCCACGTGGACCACCGGCAGCACGTCGGCGAGCACGGCAAGGTCGTCCGCGCCGAGGGGCCGCACGGAGCGGTAACCTTCCACGAGGGCCAGCGCCAGGTCGGTACGCGCGATCGCCTCCTGCCCCAGGTCGAGCCAGGCGATGGCATTGCGCTCGATGGCGGTGGCCAGGTCGAACAGGGCGAAGGTGCGTGCGCAGAGGCCGAAATCCAGCACGTCGGTGATCCGTGCCTCGTCGCCGGCGTCACTCCAGCACAGGTTGGACACGTGCCAGTCGCCATGTGTCCACAGGGGGGGCTGGCGGGCGATCCCGGCGGCAGAGCGCACCTGCCAGGGCTGGAGGGCCGCCGCGATCTCGCTGCGCCAGTCGCGTTCGTGCAGGTAGGCCGCCAGTGCCGGCCGCATCGGCAGCTGGGCCGCCAGCGTACCCAGCGCATCCCGTGCGCCGAGGATGTCCGCGCGGGCCACCAGCAGCTGCGTGCCCCGCTGGGGCGCGTCGAAGCCCTCGGCGGCGAGGTGCAGGCGGGCCAACATGGCGCCGGCGACCCTTGCGTGTGCGATGCCGCCGATGGGCGACCACGAGAACGCATCGCGGTAGACGTCCGTGCCGGTGGCGCATCGGTGCACCTCGTAGACCCAGTCGCCCTGGGCGACGGCGGAGTGCCCCGCGGCGTCGGCCAGCACCGCCGGCACGGGTATGCCCCGTGCGCGCACATGCCCGGCGAAGCGATGTTCCTCGCGCAGCGTAAGGACGTCACGTACCCGCCGGTGATGCCGCTTGACGAAGACCTCGCCGCCCGCCGTGGCGACCCGGGCCGCCGCGGACAGCGGACGTGGGCTGTGCCAGAGGATGGGGCCCGTCGCACCCAGCGCCGGATAGCCCACCAGTACCGACGAGACCTCGTCTGCAGCCAGGGGCGGCCAGTCGGGAACCTGCTGGTCGCCGGCCAATCCATGGGTGAAATGCGCGTCGTCGATCATGGGTCCAGTGTAGCGATGGGCGCCTTCCGCGTGCCGAATCGGCAAATTTGTCAAATTTCGCTCCATTCGATGGCGATGGCGCCGATAACCCTTCAGACTAGAACCGTGGATCGTGGAAAGTGCCGCTTCCGGCAACTTCGATCGATCCAATCGGGAGGCTGGTGGGGGCGGATGTGAGAGCAAACAACACGGAGTCGTTGGACTGGGGGCGTAGCATCGCCGTGGCGGGCGCGTATGCGGCCTGCTATGAGCTCACCCGGAATGTCTCGTTCTCGCACTGGATGCTCCCAGCTGGCCTGCGTCTGGCGTGCCTGCTGCTGGTTCCCCGCCGTTTCTGGCCGGCCCTGGCGGTCGGCGAGTTCTTGCCGATCGCCGAGATGTCGGCGCTGCACGCCTCCATGCTGGGCGTGATGTGGGCAGTGCTCAACTCGTTTCCTCCGATCGTCATGTGCATGCCCGCCGTGATCTGGGTGCAGCGGCGGGCATCCCTGCTTCGCGCCGACGGCAGGATCAACATGGGCATGATCCTTACCGCCACGCTGCTTTGTTCGCTTTCGGTGACCGCTGGCAACATCGTGGCCTACCTGACCGTGAAGCCAGGCGACGGCTCGCCCCCTCCCGATCTCACTGCCCAGATCGTCCTGGCCTGGCTGCTGGGATGCTACCTCGGTGCGCTGGCGCTGACCCCTACGATCCTCGCTCTGCGCGAGCGGCTGATCGATGCCGGACACAAGGTGAACTGCCGCGACGTGATGACCAGCCCGCTCATGCGCGACATGGTGTTGATCGCCGTGCCATGCCTGGTCGGCGCCATGGTCGCCGCCTCGTTGACGGAAGGCGCCTGGCTGCAGGTGGCACGTATCGCCATGGCTGTTCCCATCCTTGCGCTGACCCTGCGCCACGGGTGGCACGGCACGGCCATCACGGGGTTGCTGGCCAGCGCCGCCATGGCCAGTACCTCGTTCGAACTGCAGGACCCTTCGATGATTCGCGCGCAGGTGGTGATTGCCTTCGTGCTGTCGACCGCCCTGCTGTTCGGCGTCCGGGTGGCTCGCCGCCTGGCGGCGAGCCACGTTCCGGCTATTCAGGGGGCGGGTTCGCGTACCGGCTGAAACCGCCTCTGATCGTTACGGGCCCTTGGATGTGCACTCCGATGCGTTCTTGCAGTCCGCCTGGGCCGCCATCAACCGCACGGTTCCATCCGCCTGCGGTGCGATGAATACCTGCACCGTCTCATCCTTGTAGACCGTCTCGCCAGATGTGCTCGCGGCGACCGGAAGCGGCTCGTCCGGGGTCGCCACATTCGTGGCATCCGAACCGACCGGCGTACCGACCAGGGCATAGGGAGTGCGGGCTACGGCACCCCGCACCTTGCCCGTGGTGTCGTTGACCTGGATGTAGCGCGTAGTCCCGCGCTGGAACACGTAGACGTGGTAGTTCGGACTCAGGCTGACGTCGGTGGTGCCGGGCCAGGACTGGCCGAGGCCCGACGATGCGGCGTGGGCCTGGTTTTGTGCATGGGCTAGGCCAAGACCGAGCGTGGCGACCACGAGAACTGCAAGGGTGGAACGGACATGGCTGTACATGGATGACTCCTTTGGGGGTTGGATGGAACGCGTCGGTCGCGGGACATCCACGACCGACGCGTCCACTGTCCCTCAACGCTTCCGGCGGCCATGAGCCGGCTGCCGAATACGCTCACAGCTGGAGTCTCTTAACACTCAAGGCGTGGTTTCGATCTCCGTGGCGCGTGCAAGCCAACCCTTGAGAGCCCAGCGCCCGAGCAGTACCGCAGCCCCGACATTGAGCACGGCTTCGGTCGGCCACGTCATGGGATGGCTGGGTTGCATGTTGGCGAAGGCCACCCACAACGCGTTCACGTTGACCAGGGAACCACAGCAGATGATGCCGCAGCATATTCGAGCCCCTCTCGCCTTGGTGCTATCGGTGACCAGCCACAAGGCACTGATCGCGATCAGGCAACACGAGATGAGGTTGATGAGAACGAGTGCCACGATCACTTGTCTGCTCCCTTGAAGATGCCACCGAGAAAACGACTGGCTGCCGCTTCGCCATATTGATCCAGCAACTTCTGCGCGAGGATCGTCACGTTGAGGCCGAAGCAGCCGACGAGGAATGCCACGGCCGCCTTGAGGTCGAGGTCGGCATCGGGCAGGTACTGCTTGTTGAGCGCAGGGGACAGGAACACGGCGAGCATCGCGCCGCAGATCACACGAACGATGGCCCTGCCCTGCGACTTGCCGCCGTACAACGCGACCGGCATGATCGCGCCGCCCACCGCCGCCATGAGCAACCACAGACTTGCGATGCCTTCCATGCTCATCATCGTCTCCTTATGGGTCCCCGACACGTTCCAGCGTGCCGCTCCAGGCTATCTCGCCGCGATCGAAGCGCACGCCGATCGATCCTGTCGCCAACGACGTAAGCGTCAACTCGCCCGGATAGAGCAGCCTGCAAAACGCGCCGCCGTTCTGCGACACCTTGAAACGAAAGGTGTGGACATCGGCATGCGCATCGAGCGGGGTGGCAACGATGCGGCAGGCCGCCGGCTCGCCGAAACGAAGCGATACCGAGTCGCCATCGAAACCCGCCACCACATGCATGGCCCTTCCTTTCGTGCTGTTCGCCACGCCAGCCCACATGGTGCCGCTCGCGAGTGGCGGAACGGATGCCACGGCATCGAAAACGAACAGACCGGCGACGATTGCCATCGCAACGCGCCCTTTGATTGATATCGACATATGTCGCCTCCCTCCTTTTGATTTACTTTTCGTCGCCGAGCCACACGGGCTTTCGGGTGAACCCGACGTGGTAGCAGATCCACTGCAACACGACCTGGTGCTCGCCGATCTGCAGGATGGTGAAACTCTTTTCCAGGCCCACGATGCTCCCCTTGGGTGACTCGCTCAGACAGCGATTCAATAGCGCCCTTGCCTCTTCCACCTGGTCGTCGGTACTCATCTGGCTCGGGTTGTTGCTGCCGACGACGATGCGCTTGACGAAGCGGATGTCGGAAAGATCGAACATGGTTACTCCTTCGCGTGATGAACCGCGACGCGTCCCTGCGTCGCGGTCGCTACGTCACCGTCAGGCGGTGGCCGGTTCCTGCCTGCCCTCGGCGACGGGCGGCGCCAGGCTCCTGACCCGGGGCTCGCACGCGGTCTGCATGATGTCCATCACGCGTGCCAGACCTTCGGGCATACCCTTGTCCTCGGCTTTGACGTTGAGGTGGTACTTGGCCGAGTTGTCCGACGAACGCGTGTTCTGCATGTGCGAGGACATCGACCCGGCCACCTTGGCGTTCAGCGAGAACGCACCGACCTTGAACCCCGTCTCCACGCTGAAATCGGCGTTTTTCTTCTTCTCATTGGTTTCCGCGAAAGACGACTTCACCTCCATGTCGAACGTGATGTCCACCGTGCTCACCGCAAGGTTGGGCACCTTGACGATGGAGAGCAGCGGCACGTCCATCGATACTTCTTCCTCGCCGCTGGTGCCGTCGGGATTGATCACCGGCCGCTTGAAGCGGAACGCGGCGGTACGCGTTTCTTCCGAGGTGCCGTCGGCGCTCTTCTGGAAACCCACGGTGCGGATGAAGTCCGCCGTGGCCTGCGCGAGCTTGATCTGCGCGTCGCAGGCGGCACCTAGCGGCGCACCGATGAGGTCTCCCATCGGCAGGCCCTGGAATTGCTGGGCGATGTTGACCATTTCGGACATGTGAAGCTCCTTTTCTGTGGTTTACGACGTGACACACGCCATGTGCATCACGGTCCGGTACGCGGGTGGCATCACTCCTCGTACCTGAACGTCTGGAACACGCCCTGGGTCTGTGCCAGGTGGTTCATGAGGCGCGCCGTGCCTTCCGTGGGATCGGTACCCTCCACACGCATCACCACGTGCACCGAGCCGGACTTGTGCTCGCTGGAACGAATGGTGGTGTCGACCTGCACGGTGGGACGCCTGCGCTCGCCACGCCGCCCCCAGGCCAGCGCGTCCTTGATGGTGTCGCCTTCGGATACAGCCTCCGCGGCGCTGTCGGTGAGGCTGCCGATATCGACATCGAAGCTGATCTCGACATCCTTGATACGCAGCAGGTTCGTGGATACCAGGGGAAGCAATGGCGCGCGATAGAGGTCTTCATCGTCCTCTGTCGCATCCGGACGCATGGACGGCATGCGGATCACGATGCTCTTGGGTCGGTTGTCCTCGTCGAAATAGTCGCCCAGGTAAGCCATCTGCCGCTTCTCGATGCGATCCTGGGCGTCGATGACGGCACTGGCCATGGCTTCGATCAGGCCGGGTAATGGCGTTTGCGTGGGCATCGGTCAGGCACTCCGCGTCGTGTCGGAGGCAACGTCGAAACTATCCACGCGACGCAACCAGCCCTTGAGGAAGCGCGCCAGGCTTGGCCGCAGCGTCACCAGGTTGCGGTAGTAGTCACGACGACCTTCCTGGAAGAGTGCCTGCACACGATGCGCATCCGCCTCCCGCAATGCCTTCATCGTCGCTTTTCCCACCCTGCCGTCGACATGCAGGCGCGGCTGCGCGCCGAGGCTGTTGAGCACGCGTTGCAACAGCCGCGCCGAAGCGGCTCCGGCGTTGACCTGGAAGTCGCACACCATGTTGGCGAGGTGCTGCGAAGCGAACTCGTCACCACGTATCGCGTCCCAGTACAGTGCCTTGTAGATCGTCGCCGCCTGCATCTCGGTGAGTTCGCGCAAGGCGTCGATCGTTGGAGCGATGCCCAGCAGCTCGCGTGCGCAATGGGCGAATGTCGCCAGCGTGATGCCACGGTTCGTGGCACCGCCCGGATCGTTCGGGTCGTTGACGTAACCACCTTCGTGCTTGAAGAGAATGGGGGCGAATCGATGAAAATCGGCCATGATGCTTTGCTTTCCTTGGCGTTGTCTGCCGTTGGGTGAACTATGCGCGACCACTCGCGTCACGCATATCGGTCGCGCACTGATTTGCAGTTAGGTGCACGGTGGCTACGATATCGATCACGCATCCAGCGCAACCAGGCCCTCGCGAATGGCGTAGCGCGTCAGCCTTGCTATGCCACGCACGCCGAGCTTCTCCATCACATGATCGCGATGCGTGCCCACCGTCTTCATGCTGAGGTGAAGCTTTGCAGCGATCTCGCGCGTGCCGAGACCTTCGGCATATAGCCTTGCCACCTCGCGCTCGCGTGCACTGAGGCGGGTGACGCGTGCATCCGGCATGCCGCATCGCGAACGAAAACCATCCACGAGGACATGCGCGATATCGGGACTGACGTAACAGCCGCAGCGAAAAACGTGTTCGATGGCTTCGGCAAGCACCGCGAACGAACAACGCTTGGCCACATAGCCGTGCACACCCGCATCGAACGCCGCGCGCACTGAAGGCGCGTCGTCGTGGGATGAGAGACACAGCATGCGTAATCGTGGCCGATACGCGGCCATGCGACGAACGACGTCGATGCCACGCGATCCTGCCGACAGGCTGCCGAAGATGATGAGGTCGGCGTCGTCGCGCATGCCGAGCCGCGCGCATTCGTCGCCGTCACTGGTGCTACCGACGATGGCGATGCCGGCGTGCCTGGTCAGCAAGGCGGCGACACCTTCGCGGACGACGGCCTGCTCGTCCGCAAGAATGACGTTCAGACGTCCATCCGGACCCGAGCCAGGAGGAAAACGGATGGACGGGGCGCGTGTCGACTGGGTGGCACATGGATTCATGGACATCGATGACATGGGGATGTTTCCGGGGGAGGAATGCCGGAGCGTGGCCGTCGCGGCCATGCCCTGTCCTTCCGGAAACCTTACGAGCCCCACTTTTCCATGGTCGACGAGGAGTTAAGGCCGTTGTCATCGGCGCAACCAAGCGATGAAACCACTTAGAGACGCCACCGATGCGTTTACGTTGGGCGATTGGACAGTGCGTCCGCGCCAGGCCGTGCTGGAGCGCGGCGAGGTGCGAACGTCACTCGAGCCCAAGCATCTTGATGTGCTCCTGTGCCTGGTCGAGGCTGCCGGCGATGTCGTCAGCATCGACCGGTTGCTCGATCGCTGCTGGCCCGGCGAATTCCATGGCGACAATCCGGTGCACAAGGCGGTCGCCATGCTGCGCAAGGGGCTGGGCGACGACGCGAGGGCACCGCGCTACGTGGCTACCGTGCGCAAGCGCGGCTATCGCATCGTCGCACCGATCGCCGATCTCACAGACGGGCAGGCGCGGAGGTGCGGAAGCGCCGGGACAGGGCAGTGGCTGTTCGATGGCGCCCACGTATGCCGTCCCATGGCAACGCGACATGCCGCGCGCTGGCTGCAGAACCAGGCGTGCTTTGCGGTGACGCTGTCCTATACGCGTCCCATCGCCACCAGGCACCGTGCGCGGGCCCGGGAAGGGCACCCGGAGGCCGACCGCAGGGATGATTCGCGATCCACGCGCACGCGATCAGCCGCGCGCGCCGCATTGTTGCTGTGCATGAGCTCGACGATCCTTTCGTTGACGCTCTGCACGTGGCTGGCCGTCATGGACGCACGACGCGCCATCGCACGCGCTGATCTACTCCACCGACGCGCCGAGGCGATCATTGCGTGCCACGATCGGCGTGTCGCCGAGGATCGTCCGACCGACGCCTGCAACGATCCTCAAGACAAAAGAAAAGGGCCCTGATTGCTCAGGGCCCTTTCTTGTTTGGCTGGGAGACTAGGATTCGAACCTAGATAGACAGCGTCAGAGGCTGTCGTCCTACCGTTAGACGATCTCCCAATAAAACGGGTTTCGACGCGCTCTGACCTTGAAGCGTCGAACTTTGAAGCGGTATTAGCGCTTCGAGAACTGCGTGGCGCGACGAGCCTTATGGAGACCGACCTTCTTACGCTCGACTTCACGGGCGTCGCGGGTCATGAAACCAGCCTTGCGCAGCGGCGACTTCAGCGCTTCGTCGTATTCGACGAGGGCGCGGGAGATGCCGAGACGAATCGCACCGGCCTGACCCGTAATGCCACCGCCTGCCACCGTCACCATGATATCAAACTTATCGACATTTTCGGTAAGTTCGAGCGGCTGACGAACAATCATGCGCGAGGTCTCGCGACCGAAGAACTGATCAAGCGGCTTGCCGTTGACCACAATACCACCGGTGCCCTTGCGAAGGAACACGCGAGCGGCGGAGGTCTTGCGGCGGCCGGTACCGTAATTCTGCTGGGTAGCCATGTCGTTTCCTTAGATTTCCAGCGCCTGGGGCAGCTGCGCGGTATGCGGGTGCTCGGCGCCGCCGTACACCTTGAGCTTGCGGTACATGGCACGACCCAGCGGGTTTTTCGGCAGCATGCCCTTGACGGCGATTTCGATGACTCGCTCCGGGTGCGTGGCGAGCAGATCCTTGAGACTGGTGGTCTTCAGGTTGCCGACGTAGCCGGTGAAGCGGTGGTACATCTTGTCGTCCAGCTTCGCACCGGTCACGGCCACCTTCTCGGCGTTGATCACGACGATGTAGTCGCCGGTATCGACGTGCGGGGTGAACTCGGGCTTGTGCTTGCCGCGGAGGCGACGCGCGATCTCGGTCGAGAGACGACCGAGCGTCTTGTTCGTGGCATCGACCACGAACCAATCACGCTTGACGCTTTCCGGCTTGGCGGTGAACGTTTTCATTTCAAATACCTGGTTTGCCGCCTTGATGGGCGGAACACGGAATCGGTGAAAGCAAAGGCGCGAGAGAATAGCGGACTTTTCCCTCATCGCGCAAGCCCACCGTGCAGGTGAGCTTCGGGCCGACAATCATAACATGATGAACGGCCCGTTTCACAAGCCTCGGGAAGCGAAAGGACGACTGGCGCGACAAGCGGCCGCAGCGACTTCACCTTTTCCCGTTACCCGCGCATTGTAACGTGAGGTATCCCGTTTCGTCAGGAGTTTTCGATCATGTCCGTTCGCACGCTCAGCCCCCTCGATCGCCTGCTGGCCGGTGTGGAGCGCGCCATGGAGGCCGTCGCGGGCTCGCCGGAAGCGGCGCGTCCGTCGCCCGGCGATACCGTGCCCGAGGCACCGATGTCGGAAAGGGAGCGCCGCCACGCGGCCGGACTGATGCGGATCAACCATGTGGGCGAGGTGTGCGCGCAGGCGCTCTACGTCGGCCAGGCCGCCCTGGCGCGCACCGACGAAACCCGCGCACACCTGATGCACGCCGCCCGCGAGGAAACGGATCACCTGGCCTGGTGTGCGGAGCGGCTCAGCCAGCTCGACAGCCGCCCCAGCCTGCTCAATCCCCTGTGGTATGCGGGCAGTTATGCGATCGGTGTCGCGGCCGCGGCCATCGGCGATCCGATCAGCCTGGGTTTCGTCGTGGAAACGGAACGCCAGGTGGAAGCGCATCTTGCCGAGCATCTCACGCGCCTGCCGCCGCAGGACGAACGATCCCGGGCGATCCTCGCGCGCATGCAGGAAGACGAGGTGCGCCACGCGGATGCGGCGCAGGCCCGTGGCGGCATCGCGCTGCCCTGGCCCCTGCCCCGTTTGATGCAGGCGGCCTCGGCCGTGATGAAGACCGTGGCCTACCGCATCTAGCGGCAACCGCCGTAGCCGCTTCCCTGCGCATGGAAGTGCGTGCGGTGGGCGGCGTTGTAATCCGGCCCCAACAACGCGCCGAAATAACCGCAACCGTCGGCCTGCAGCCCGTGCAGGAAAAGCCCCTCGCGCGGGGCGCTCCAGTCACGCGCGACGACGATGCGCCGGCCATCGGCCAGGCGGAACGCCGTGAGATCGATCGCGTCGGCCCGCGCGTGGCGACTCAGCGGCGCATCGTTGCGGTGATAGACATTACGGCAGGCGTAGCTGCCCACATGCTCGATCACGCGCACGGGCGAACCGAACGCCGCCCCGGCGCCCGGTTGTAGCGCCCTCCGCTCGAATAGCACCATCGCGGCGGCTAACGGGCAGGTAAGCATGACGGGCGACCCCAGCCGCGCCTCGCCCAGGGCGGACACGCGCACGGCATCGCTCCAGCCGCAGCCGCTGGCTTCCTCGTGGTCGACCAGCGGAACGAAGACGGCGCCGGCATGCCGGAGGGCGGCCCGGCACATCGCGGAGTTGCCACCGAGGCGATCCAGCTTGTAGCGAAGAAAGACATCCGGTGGCGCAGTGAGGTCCAGCGGCGCCCACGGGTTGTAACGATCCGGCGGCCGCCAGCCCCTCGTCCAGACAAGGGCGACGACGGACAGCAAGAGGACGAAAAGCAGCACCGCGCGCATGCCCGACATCCTAGGCATGCGTGCGTGAAGGCGGCTCCGGTCAGGCCGCCTTGCCCACGGCATCCAGTTCGCGCAGCACATCGGCGTCCAGCGTGAGATCGGCGGCGGCCAGGTTCTCGGTCAGGTGGGCGACCGATGACGTGCCGGGGATCAACAGGATGTTCGGCGAGCGGTGCAGCAACCACGCCAGGGCCACCTGCATGGGCGTTGCGCCCAGACGCGTGGCTATGCCGCTCAGCGTATCCGACTGCAGTGGACTGAACCCGCCCAGCGGGAAGAAGGGCACGTAGGCGATACCGGCCGCCTTCAGGTCGTCGATGAACGCGTCGTCCGCGCGCTGGGCCAGGTTGTACATGTTCTGGACGCAGACGATGTCGCACAGGCCACGGCCTTCGGCCAACTGGGCCGGGGTGATGTTGCTCAGCCCGATGTGCCGCACCAGGCCCTGCTGCTGCAGGCCCGCCACCGTTTCCAGCATGGGCGCGATGGACCCTTCCGCGGGGCCATGGGTGTCGAACATCACCCGGAGGTTCACCACATCGAGCACGTCCCGGCCCAGGTTGCGCAGGTTGTCGTGCACGGCGGCGGTGAGCTCCCCCGGGGAGAAGGCGGGCAGCCAACCGCCCTTCTCGTCGCGGCGCGCGCCGATCTTGGTCACGATGACCAGGTCGTCGCGGTACGGATGCAGGGCCTCGCGAATCAGCTGGTTGGTGACATGCGGACCGTAGAAGTCGCTGGTGTCGATATGGTCCACGCCCTGTTCCACGGCGGCACGCAGCACGGCCAACGCGGCATCGCGGTCCTTCGGTGGGCCGAACACCCCCGGGCCGGCCAGCTGCATCGCCCCGTAGCCCAGCCGATGGACCGGAAGGTCGCCGAAATGGAAGGTGCCCGACGTCTGGATCGTGGTCATGGAAGAACTCCGGTTAAGTGAGTACGTAGCGTAGGCACCGACGGATAAGCCGATAAGAGGGCACAATCGGCACGGCTCGTCCCGCATTCCGCACAATTAACGTATCGGAGATGACCATGAAAGCGGACCTCGGCGACCTGCATGCCTTCGTCACTGTCGCGACGGCCGGCGGATTTCGCGAAGGGGCACGCCTGAGCGGCGGCAGCGCCTCCGCCCTGAGCGAGGCGGTCCGCCGGCTGGAGGCCCGTCTCGGGGTGCGCCTGCTGAACCGCACCACGCGCAGCGTGGCACCGACCGAGGCCGGTCGCGGCCTGCTCGATCGCCTCGCGCCGGCCCTGGCCGAGGTGGGACAGGCGCTGGATGTCGTCAACAGCTTCCGCGACCGCCCAGCCGGCACGCTGCGCCTGAACGTTCCCATGAGCGCCTCCCGGCTGGTCCTGCCGGCCCTTGTCCCAACCTTCCTGGCGGCTTATCCGGATATCCGGCTCGAGGTCCTCACGGACGAGAGCTTCGTCGATGTCCTCGCGGCCGGCTGCGACGCCGGTATCCGCTACGACGAGCGCCTGGAGCAGGACATGATCGCGATACCGATCGGCCCCCGGGTCCAGCGCTTCGCCACGGCCGCCTCGCCGGCGTACCTGGATCGCCACGGCCGCCCGGCGCACCCACGCGAACTGCTGGGGCACGCCTGCCTGCGCGGGCGGTTCGCCAGCGGCAACATGCCCGCCTGGGAATTTGAAAAGGACGGCGAGACGGTCTGGGTCGAGCCGACCGGCCCACTGGTGGTCCGGATCGGCGGTGCCGCCGACCTCGCGGTGGATGCGGCCATCGCCGGCACGGGCATCGTCATGCTGTTCGAGGACTGGCTGCGGCCGCACCTGGACAGCGGCGCGCTCGAACCCGTGCTGGCGCCCTGGTGGCTGTCATTCCCCGGACCGTTCCTCTACTACCCCGGACGACGCCTGGTGCCCGCACCCCTGCGCGCCTTCATCGACTTCATCCGGGCGACGGCGCCGGCCTGAACAAACGACGGGCAAAAAAAAACCCCGCTTTCGCGGGGTTTCGTGGATCACATCAGGTTGCGGCCGTGGAAGAGCTCTTCGATTTCCCGGCGCAGCAGCGATTCGATGCGCTGGCGCTCCTTGAAGGAAAGATCGTCGGCCTGGGCCTCGAACAGGTAAGTGTCGAGGTCGAAATCCTTGATGTGCATCTTGGTGTGGAAGATGTTTTCCTGGTAGACGTTCACGTCGAACATCTCGTACTTCTGACGGATGTGCTTGGCGAGGTAGTCCTGCACCGAATTGATCTTGTGGTCGATGAAGTGCTTCTTGCCCTTCACGTCGCGTGTGAAGCCGCGCACGCGGTAATCGGCGATCACGATGTCCGACTCGAAGCTGTCGATCAGGTAGTTCAGTGCCTTCAACGGCGAGATGACGCCGCACGTGGCGACGTCGATGTCCGCGCGGAACGTCGCGATGCCGTTGTGCGGATGCGTTTCCGGGTAGGTATGGACGGTGATGTGGCTCTTGTCCATGTGGGCGACGACGGCACCGGAGATGGTGTCGCGGCCCAGCTTCTCGACCACCGGTTCTTCCGAGATCAGGATGGTGACCGACGCGCCCTGCGGGTCGTAATCCTGGCGGGCGATGTTCAGGATGTTGGCGCCGATGATCTCGGCCACATCCGTGAGGATCTGGGTCAGGCGATCGGCGTCGTACTGCTCATCGATGTACTCGATGTAATTCTGTCGCTGCTGTTCGGACACCGCGTAGCAGATGTCGTAGATGTTGAAGCTGAGCGCCTTGGTGAGGTTGTTGAAACCTTGCAGACGAAGGCGGGGGAGCGGTTTGACCACAGCGACTCTCCGAGGCCGGGAGGAACGGCCAGCAGTAGACGCGGGTTAGCAGCTAGGGTCCCCGCAGATGATGTAAGCGACGGGGCGTCATTCTGCCCGGCGCTTGTGTACGGCATAAGACAAAGGGTCCCTACGCCGAGGGGGTGAAATTATGAGGCAAGAAGCTCAGGAATTGAACATGCCCGGGGTGGATCGATTTAATTTGTGGATTTTGTGCCCCGGTTGTCTGCAATAATCGTCCCGACACATGGCAAGTAGGCGACGCCTGACGGAAAACCGTCGGCATACACTCATCCGGGGCTGCCATGCCATTGCGACCCATCGGAATCAGCTGTGGCCCAACTCAAATACTTGCTTCAACAGGCTTTCGAACGTTCGCAAGCGCCGACGGGCTTTGCGCCGGACCCCATCGCGATGGGCCGCTTCCTGGACGCATGCCATCGTCGCCGCTACCCCGGCAAGACCGCGATCATCCGCCCGGGCGATCCGGCCAACACCCTCTACTACGTGGTCGAAGGCTCGCTGGCGGTGTGCACCGAGGACGAGGAAGGCCGTGAGCTGATCCTGGCCTATATCAACCGGGGGCAGTTCATCGGCGAGATGGGCCTGTTCGTCGAGCAGGCCCAGCGCGAGTCGCTGGTGCGCACCCGCACCGCGGTGGAGATGGCCGAGATCAGTTACGAGCGGCTGTTCCAGCTACTGGAGGGCCCGCTCGCCGCCGAATGCCCCAAGCTGCTGTTCGCCATAGGTTCCCAGCTGACCCATCGCCTGCTGCGCACCTCGCGCCAGGTCAGCCGCATGGCCTTCATGGACGTGACCAACCGGGTGTCCCGCACGCTGCTGGACCTGTGCCAGGAGCCGGACGCCATGACCCACCCGGACGGCACGCAGATACGCATCTCCCGCCAGGAGGTCAGCCGGATCGTGGGTTGCTCGCGCGAAATGGTGGGACGCGTGCTCAAGCAGTTGGAGGAAGAGCGGATGATCGACGTGGCGGGCAAGACCATCGTGGTGCGCGGCACCCGCTAGGCCCCAGGGCGCGGCTCAGCCGCCCCGGTAGATCATGTGGACGTCCGCGCGCTCGTAGTGCGAGCCCGGACGCAGTGCCGGCTGCAACTCGAACCCGGCGCGCCGGTACATGCCCAGGGCCCTCGCCAGCCGGCTGTTGGATTCCAGGAACAGTTCCGTACCCGCCCGGGCGCGGTAGTCGGCGATCGCCGCGTCGAGCAGCTTGCGGCCCGCGCCCAGCCCTCGGTAGTTCTCGTCCACGCCCATTTTCGACAGCTCGTAGACCCCGCCCCCATGGTGCAGCAAGGCGCAGGTGCCTATGACTTCGCTGGCGTAGAGCGCGAACAGGATCGTGCCGCCGCGGGCCAGCACCTTCCCCTCCGGATCGGCGAACAAGGCCCGGTCGACGTCCTCGACCCGGAAATGGCGTTCCAGCCACTGCTGGTTGAGGCGCTGGAAATGCGGTGCCAGCGCCGGCTCGTAGGGAACGATACGCACGGTTTCGCTGGCCAGCGCCGCGCGCTGGTCGAGGATAGCCGCGACCAGTGGACGCTCGGCCAGGACCTGTTCGCAGCCGTCGATCGCCTCCAGCAGCGCCAGCCCCCGGGCCCCCATGGACGCCGCCATGCCGCGGCGAATGGATAGCCATACCGGCCCCAACGCACCGAGCGCCGACTCCCCCGCGTCGGTCAGCGCCAGCACGCTGCGCCGGCCGTCCCGCGGGTCGCGCTGGCGAACCACCATGCCTGCCTCCACCAGTCGATCCGCCAGCTGACTGACCGCCGAATGGGTCTGCCCGATGGCCGAGGCCACTTCGGTCACGGTGGTGGGCCCGACATCGCGCAGGAATCGCAGCACCGGAAACCAGCGCGACTCGATGCCCGCGTCACAGGCCCGGTAAACCTCGTCCACCGCCTGGTAGAAATGATCGCTGAGCGCCTTGAGCCGGCTGCCTAGCGCAAGTTCACGCAGGGAGGAGAGGTACATCGGGCATCCGCGCAAGGGGTCGGAAGCCGAGGCTAGCGGCGGCGGGATGTCGCACGCAAGCGATACGGGCAACCCCTTCATTCCCGGCACGCATGTCGGTGGGCTATGGTGTGTCCCACCATCCACGACAACGACGGCGCATGGACTGGAGCCAGTTCCTCATCTTCGCCGGCGTCGGCCTGCTCGCCCAGCTGGTCGACGGCGCGCTGGGCATGGCCTATGGACTCGTGTCCAACGCCGTGCTGCTCGCACTCGGCCTGCCCCCGGCGGTGGCGAGCGCCACCGTACATACGGCCGAAGTGTTCACCACCGGGGTGTCGGGCGGGGCCCACGCCTTCTTCGGCAACGTGGACTGGAAGACCTTCCGCCGCCTGGCCATTCCCGGGGTGGTGGGCGGCATCCTGGGGGCCTGGTTCCTGGCCAGTGTCGACGGCGACGTGCTGAAGCCCTTCGTCTATGCCTACCTGCTGGTCCTGGGGATGGTGGTGCTGGTGCGCGCCACGGGCCGCACCGTTTCGCGCCATCGGGTCCGGCACAAGGGCATCCTGGGCTTCTGCGCCGGGCTGCTCGACGCCATCGGCGGGGGTGGCTGGGGCCCGATCGCCACCTCCACGCTGCTGGCCAGGGGCGGGGACGTGCGGCAGACCATCGGCACGGTGAACGCGGCGGAGTTCGTGGTGACGATCGCCATCTCGTCGACGCTGATCTTCCACATGGGCGTGCAGCACTGGCCCATCGTGCTGGGCCTGCTCACGGGCGGCGTCATCGCCGCGCCGATCGCCGCGTGGCTGGTCAGGCACCTGCCGCCCCGTTACGTCATGGTCGCGGTGGGTTGCCTGATCGTGGGTATCAGCCTCTACCAGCTGGGCTCGTACTTCCTGCGCTGAGGCGCTGGCCGGACGTGGGTCAGAACCAGTGCAGCACGTCCAGCCGATCGCCCAGGGCGCGGCGGGCCTTCCTCTCCATCTTGGGCGATGGATTGACCAGCACCGCCTTGTCGGCGGCGCGCAGCATGGCCAGGTCGGACAGGGAATCGCTGTAGGCCAGGGCCCAGGGCCGCGGGATGCCGGCCTTGTCGAGATTGCGCACCTTCATGCCTTCGACGTTGTGCACGGTGAAGTGCACCCCCAGCGGGCCGCCGCGCGTGGACGACGCGATCAGTTCGTAACCAGCAAGACTCACCTCATCCAGGATGGACTCGACCATCGTGAGGTCGTTGCCGCTGACGATGACGACCCGGTCGCCCAGGGCGACGTGCCGGCGCAACGTCGCCACCGCATCGCGCAGGAACACGCCGGGGCGCCGCGCGTAGACCCTGGCGAACGCACCGACCCGGCGACGGTAGCTGGCTTCCCGCCGGCCGAAGGTCACCACGCGCAGGAAGACGCGCCCGAGGAGGCGGCTGCCCGCCACGGTCGGCAGCAGCAAAGGAACGAAGGGCAGCAAAGGCAGGCCGAGCAACAGGCGCCAGCGACCGGCGCCGGAAAGACACTCGCGGAAATACAGCTCGAGCGTCTGGTGGCGCACGATGACGCCGTCGAAGTCGAACAGGACGACGCGACGCACGTCGGCGACGGGGCCAGGTGACCCCGTCGTTTCACTCCCCTGGTCCATGCCGCGCCTAGTGCTTGGGCGTCGGGCTGGGCGTGTCGAACAGCTTGCGCAGTTCCGTGCCGGGATCGGCGGCGCGCATGAAGGCCTCGCCAACCAGGAAGCAGTCGATGCCCTTGTCGCGCAGCATCTTGACGTCTTCGCGGTTGTGGATACCGGATTCGGCGACCAGTGTGCCGTCACCGACCAGTTCCTTCAGGCGCAGCGAGGTGCCCAGCGACGTCTCGAACGTGCGCAGGTTGCGGTTGTTGACGCCGATGAGGGGCACGGGGAGTTCGAGTGCGACTTCGAGCTCTTCCTCGTTGTGGACCTCGACCAAGACGTCCAGGTCGAGTTCGGCGGCCAGCATGGATAGCTCGAGCAGGGCATCATGATCATGGATGACATCGTCGCCCGTCTTGGTGGCGAACGCGGCGACGATCAGCAGGACGCAGTCGGCGCCGATGGTGCGTGCCTCGTACACCTGATATTCGTCGACGATGAAATCCTTGCGCAGGATGGGCAACTTGCAGGCCGCGCGCGCCTGGCGCACGAAGTCCTCGTGGCCCTGGAAGAAATCGGCGTCGGTGAGGACGGAAAGGCAGGCAGCTCCGCCTTGCTCGTAGCTGCGGGCAATCTCCGCCGGATTGAAGTCGGCGCGGATCAGCCCCTTGCTCGGGCTGGCCTTCTTGATCTCGGCGATCACCGCCGGCTGGCCGTCGTGCAGCTTGGCGTCAATGGCCGCCACGAAGCCGCGCGTGGGCTCCAGGTCGGCGATCATTGCGGCGAGGTCATCCAGCGAGCGATGACGCTTGCGTTCGGCTACTTCTTCCGCCTTGCGGGCGAGAATGCGATGGAGAATGTCGGGCATCGAAGCGCTTCCTTGGGTAAGGCCGGGCAGAGGGGGATTCCCGGCGATCTCAGGCACCGAGCCGCCGGGTGGCGGCCACGAACGCATGCATTTTTGCACGAGCCGCGCCACTTGCGATCGTCTGGCGGGCAAGATCGATACCCGCCCGGATCGTGGGCGCCACATCCGCCGTGTACAGGGCGGCACCGGCATTCAGGCAGACGATGTCGTGGGGTACGCCGGGCACGCCGGAGATGGCGTCCACCAGCATCGCCATGGAGCCCTCGGCATCCTCTACCCGCAGGTTGCGGCTGGATGCCATGGCCAGCCCGAAATCCTCCGGCTCGATCTCGTATTCGCGGACCACGCCGTCGCGCAGTTCGCCCACCAGGGTGGCGGCACCCAGCGAGATCTCGTCCATGCCGTCGCGGCCCCACACCACCAGGGCGTGCTTCGCGCCCAGGGCCTGCAGCGCGCGGATCTGGATGCCGACCAGGTCAGGATGGAACACGCCCATCAGGATGTTCGGCGCCCCGGCGGGATTGGTCAGCGGACCGAGGATGTTGAAGAGGGTGCGGACACCCATCTCGCGCCGGACCGGGGAGACCACCTTCATCGCGGGATGGTGGTTCGGCGCGAACATGAAGCCGATATCCACCTCGGCCATGCAGACGGCCACCTGGGCCGGCAGCAGGTCGATCCGTGCGCCCAGGGCCTCCAGCACATCGGCGCTGCCGGACTTGGACGACACGCTGCGGCCACCGTGCTTCGCCACCCGCGCACCGGCGGCGGCGGCGACGAACATGGATGCCGTGGAGATATTGAAGGTGGACGCGCCATCGCCGCCCGTACCCACGATATCGACGAAATGCGGGTGGGTGCCAGCGTCCACACGGGCCGAGAGGTCGCGCATCACGCGCGCCGCGCCGGTGATCTCGCCCACCGTTTCCTTCTTCACCCGAAGGCCGGTAAGGATGGCGGCCGTCATCAGCGGGCTGACATCGCCGCGCATGATCTGGTGCATCAGCTCGATCATCTCGTCGTGGAAGATCTCGCGGTGCTCGATCGTGCGCTGCAGCGCCTCGGAGGGGGTCATCGGCATGGCGCGTGAATCCTTGTCGTTACGCGGCGAGCGGCAGCGGCATGCCGAGGAAATTGCGCAACAGGTCGTGACCGTGCTGGGTGAGGATCGACTCCGGATGGAACTGCACACCCTCGATATCCAGCGTGCGGTGGCGCAGGCCCATGATCTCGTCGATCGAACCGTCCTCGCGCTCCGTCCAGGCGGTGACCTCGAGGCAATCGGGCACCGAGCCCTTCTCGACCACCAGCGAGTGGTAGCGCGTGGCCTCGAACGGGTCGGGCAGCCCGGCGAACACGCCCTGCCCCCGATGGCGCACCGGCGAGGTCTTGCCGTGCATGATCTCGCGCGCCCGGATGACCGAGCCGCCGAACACCTGCCCGATGGCCTGGTGGCCGAGGCAGACCCCGAAGATCGGCAACTCGCCGGCCAGCTCCCGCAGGATATCCATGGACACGCCCGAATCGTCCGGCGTGCCCGGGCCCGGCGAGATCATGATGCGCGAGGGTGCCAGGGCGCGGATATCCGCGACAGTGAGGGCGTCGTTGCGAACCACCTTGACCTCCTGCCCCAACTCGCCCAGGTACTGGACGAGGTTGAAGGTGAAGGAGTCGTAGTTGTCGATCATGAGCAGCATATGGACCTGACCGGTTTCGTTCATTGCCGTGGTCGGCCATTGTACGGCACATCGCGAAGACGCTGACCGGGCACGGGTGGTGCCGAATCGCGCACACCTGGTCCAGGTCCAAACCGGCGCACAGCCGCGTCAGTTCACGCCATCCCCGATGCCAGACGGCCGACGCGCAGCGGCGAAGGTGGGCAGCACGCCTTTTCTTCGCAAGGAAATCGCATGGCCTAAGCGAGGATGGCTCACATGCGCAATCTCGACTTCAGTTCATGGCAGGGCCTGCTCTCCACCCTCTTCGGGCTGGCCGTCATCACCCTCATAGGCGTGGGCATCCGTTTGCTGGCCATGCAGACGGTGCAGCAACGCCGAGAACGGGAAAACCGACAGATCAATGAGCGACTGCGCACCCTGATCGCTGCCTACAAGACGTTGGGCGGCTCGTTCACCGGTAATCTCGCGGTCGACCCTACCCATATGCGCGACCTGCGACTTCGTGCCGCCTCAGCTGAAGGCTCTGCGGGTGAGTTCGCTTCGGGCTCGGACCGGGCGCGCCGGGTTCGCGATGCGGTGGAAGCGGCCCTTTCGGACATCATCCTGCTCGGCACCGAAGAACAGGTGGCGCTGGCGGCCCGAGCCGCCACCGAGATGGTCGAGGGACGCCCGGTGCACATGCACGACCTCGTCGTTTCGCTGCGTAACTTCATTCGGAAAGTCCTCGACCTGGAACCGGTGTCGCGGAAGATCGCCATTCCGAACCAGGGGCCCGCGCGCGTGGTGGCGGCGAAGGGAAAGGCCGATGGCGGCGCGAAGGCTGAAGGCGGTGGCGCAGGTAAAGGCAGCGGCGTGGGCGGTGGCATGGGCGGCGGTATGGCGGCCGGCGCAGGGTTGGGCCTCGGCGGCGGGATCGCTGCGGACGATGCGCACGGGCATCACGAGTAGGCCGGCTCGCCTGGGCGCTGCCATCACGTGCGCTTGTCGCATGCTTGCCGCCCACGACACCGACGGAGTGCAGCGCTATGACACCGAAGCAGAGTGCCGAGCCTGAAACAGTGTGGATGCATCGCAACGGCTGGGTGCCTAACAACGAGGCGTATCCCGTTCTCGTCTATAGGAATGTCATTGAGGGCGACGATCTCGCGTCGAACATCGAGGCGACCTTCGCAACCAACGGATGGCCACCGGAATGGCGCGATGGCGTTTTCGACTATCACCACTACCACTCCACGGCGCACGAAGTGCTCGGCTTCGCCACCGGCTGGGCGCGACTCGTTCTGGGCGGACCCGGAGGGCACGATATCGAAGTGAAGGCTGGCGATGTCATCCTGTTGCCGGTGGGCACCGGTCATTGCCGCGTCGATGCTTCCAACGACTTTCTTGTCGTCGGCGCCTATCCCGAGGGGCAGCACTGGGATATCTGCCGTGAGCCGCCAACTGCCGCGATGATCGAACGGATGCGCGCGCTGCCCTTCCCGAAGAGCAACCCTGTCAACGGCGACAAAATATCCCTGCCCCGGCATGAGAAACGCTAGGCAAGCAACTTCGTGAAGCGATCACGATCGCCGAACATCAAGCCGATCCCAGCACTTCCTTTAGGCTGACAGTTGCACCGAACCGAGCACCTTCAACAGCTCGTCCGTGGTGACCGTCTCGCCAATACGCGGGAAGATCGTCTTGACGCTGTTCTCGTGCGCAGCGGCGTTGAGGTCCGTCATGGCATCTGTCACCAGAACGACGTCGTAGCCGAGTTCGCTGGCATAACGCGCCGTTGACTCGATGCCGATGCTGGTGGCGATACCGACCAGCACGATCTGTTTGATGCCCTTGGCACGCAGCTGCGCATCGAGATCGGTGGTCTGGAAGGCACCCCAGCGCTTCTTGCTTACGCGCATGTCGCTGGTCGCGGCTTCGAGCTGCGGTACCAGTTCGGCAAACGATGGGTCGGTCGGGAACGGATGCTTCGGAGCGTCGGTGCGACCGGGAGCGGCCTCCACCACATTGACCAGCACGACAGGGTGGTTCTTCGCGCGGAACGCACGCGCGATCGACGCGGACTTCGCCACTACATCGGCGGCCGGGTGAACCGTCGGCAGGGCGACAATGCCCTTCTGCAGATCGATAACGACAAGGGCGGCCTGGTTGTCGAGTTGGCTAAGCGGCATGGCGTGACCTGTTCATCGAGGTGGTGCGATTGGACATGCCCGAAGGCTAAGGTTGAGCACCCCAACTTACAAGCCAGACGTGCAAGGTTGGCGTCGAGCGTTCTCGCGCAACCGCCGCACCCTGACGCAAAGGGACTTGCGGCCGGCCTGGGCAGAGCCGATGCTTGTTGGTCCCCACAGCAAGGATTCCCCCCATGCAGTCCCTCGGCGCCATCGCTTTCCTCGTCCACGATTACGACGAGGCCATCGCCTTCTTCGTCGATGCGCTGGGCTTCTCACTGGTAGAGGACACGCCCCAGGGCGAGGGCAAGCGCTGGGTCACGGTCGCGCCGCGGGGGTCGGATGGAACGAAGCTTCTGCTGGCCCGCGCCATCGACGACGGGCAGCGCGCCCAGGTCGGCAAGCAGGGGGGCGGCCGCGTGTTCCTGTTCCTGCACACCGACGACTTCGCCGCCGATCACGCGCGTATGCAGGCACACGGCGTACGCTTCCGGGAAACACCGCGCCATGAGCCCTATGGCACGGTCGCGGTGTTCGACGATCTCTACGGCAACGGATGGGACCTGATCCAGCCGGCCGGCTGACAAGGAACATGCATGAATGACCCGATTCGCGTGGCAGTGCTGGATGATTACCAGAAGGTCGCGCGCACCAGCGCCGACTGGTCGTCCGTGGAAGCCAGGGCGGAACTCACCGTCTTCCACGACCACCTGCATGATCACGAGGCGCTGGTGCGTCGGCTGGCCCGCTTCGACGTCATCTGCGTGATGCGCGAGCGCACGCCGATGACGGCCGCCCTGATCGCCGCCCTGCCCCGCCTGCGGCTGATCGCCTCCACCGGGGCGGCCAATGCGTCCATCGACACCGAGGCTGCGGCGGCGCATGGAGTCACCGTGGCGCACACCGGTTATGCGTCTACGCCCACCATCGAATTCACCTGGGCCGCCATCCTCGGGCTGGCACGCGACATCGCCGGCGAAGCGGCCTCCGTGCGCGCCGGCGGCTGGCAGGCCGGGCTGGGCACCGAACTGCGCGGCAAGACGCTCGGCATCCTTGGCCTGGGCCGGATCGGTTCGGCCGTGGCCAGCATCGGCAAGGCCTTTGGCATGCATGTCATTGCATGGAGCGAAAACCTCCAGGAAGAAACGGCCAGCGCGCTCGGCGTACAGCGCGTCGACAAGCAGGCGCTGCTCTCGCGTTCCGACTTTCTCACCATCCACACCCGGCTCAGCGAACGGACGCGCGGCCTCATCGGCGCGGCGGAACTGGCGTCCATGAAGCCGACCGCGCGCCTCATCAACAGCTCACGCGGCCCGATCGTGGACGAGGCGGCACTGGTGGATGCGCTGATAGGCGGTCGCATCGCCGGCGCCGCGGTGGACGTGTTCGAGACCGAACCGCTACCCGCCGACCACGCTTTCCGCGACCTGCCGAACGTGCTGACCACACCGCATATCGGCTATGTCACCGAGGAGATGTACCGGACGTTCTACAGCGATACGGTAAAGAACGTGCTTGCCTGGCTGGACACGCTGCCCTGAGCCGAAGCGGCCCTGCATGCCAAGGGCCGGTGCGGCCGAGGCCAGGCTCGTTAGCGTGACGCCACCTTGCCAGCGTCCTTCGCTACTGCTTTCCCGCCCTTGTCGCCCTTATCGCTGTCCTTGGGCTTGATCGTCATCAGCTCCAGCGGCTTGCCGTCCGGCTGACGTACCGTCCAGCCGCGCTGGAGATCCGCCAGATCGTTGAGTTGCGGGCAGATCTGATCGGAACGACGATCCAGCGCCTTCGACCGTTTGTCCATGGCGCCGTCCAGCGATTTTTCGAGCGACTCGGCACGGGCCTGCAGTGCGGCGACCTTGCTGGCATCGCCGGACAGGGCCGCTGTGACGGCGCTGGACGTGACCGAGCCCACCAGTTCGCCCACCGTATCGGAGACCGACCCGCCGACGGTTTCCGCCAGGTGGTCGTTGGACCAATGCCCGGCGCCCACGCCTTCGTCGATCTGGCGCAGGGCCTGCGCCTGTTTGCGCTTGAGTTTTTCCAGCAGGCTGGCGCGTTGCTCGCCATCGGCGAAGGACAGCGTGATGGTGGTCATGGCCGAGAAGCCGAGCTGCACACCTTCGCGGGCGATGGCGGCCACCTCGGGAACCAGCTTGCGCACACCGGCCTCGTAGCGCCGTAGCGCGTCGGCATCGGCGGACGACACCGTCGTCTGGCGGCCGTCGATGCGAATGCTGCCGTCGTGCAGGAAGATATCCGCCGGCGTGCCCGCCTTGCGATGGAACGACAGTCCCGCATCCGTGACGTCCACGTCGTAGGGGGTGGCGTAATCGTTCTTGCAGGTGTCGGTGCTGAATTCGATCATGCCGGCGTGGGCTGTCGCGACGGACAGGGCAAGGGCGACGACAAGGCTTGCGGCGATCGAGGAATGGCGCATGAATCCTGCTCCCTGGGTGATGACACCGGCTTGGACGCGCGCGGCTGGCCTTTGGTTTAAACCCCCTCGGTACCCCACGCATGGGCCTGAGGTCACGGGGTGACCTTTGGCAGGGTCAGGAGGCGATACCCCGCTCGCGGGCATATTCGGAGAGGCGGCTGTCGTGATCGAGGCCGAGTTTGCGCATCGCGTCGCGCTTCTGCCGGCTTACCGTCTTGACGCTACGACTGAGGCGTTCGGCAATCTGCGTGATCGACATGCCCCCGACGTACAGCCGGACCACCTCCATCTCGCGCGCGGAAAGCCGCGATGCATCGCAGGGCGCCTGGACACCGGCGACGTCGAACTGGCGACGAATGGTGTCGCTGAGGTAGGGCCTTCCGGCGGCGGCCTGCCTGACCGCCACCGCGACCTCTTTCAGCGGTGCCCGCTTGTCGCACAGGCCGAGTGCGCCACGCGCACGCATGGCCTGGAGCACCGCGGCATTGTTGACCATGGTGAGCACGACCACAGGAAGCCGGGGATAACGACGACGCATCAGGTCGATCAGGGCCAGCCCGTCACCGTGGCGTCCACCCGGCATCGAGAAGTCGGTGACCACGACGTCGCAGGGACGGGTGGTCAGCAGGTCGAGCAACTGGTCGCCGTTGGCGGCTTCACCGACCACCTCGATATCCCCCGTGGCCTCGAGCGCGGCACGCGTGCCCATCAGGACCACCGGATGATCGTCGGCAATGATCGTTCGCAGAACCATGTCTTCCCTCGACGGCGGAAACGCGCAGCCGTTTTCCATGCCATGTGTTACATCTCTTCGCACGGCGGAGATTACAGTAAAGCTCCGTGCGTGGTCGAAGGAACGCCATGACGCGCTTGAGAATGTTGGTCAAATTAAGCTGTGCAGCGATCGCATGGCAGGCACCCGTCGGCGCTGCACGCGCGGACGGCCACCCACCGCTGGCGTCGGCATCGCAGTGGCAGGCCGAAACGCATACGACGGACGTCCGCGCGTGGGCGATGCCCTCCTTGCACGACGATGCAGGCCACACGAACACGCCTGCCATCGCCGTGGCGTTGAACGACGACGAGCGGCGCTGGCTGGCGAACCTACCGATACTGCGCATCGGCATCGATCCCACCGCCGCGCCACTGTCGCTCATCGATCGCGATGGCGAAGCCGAAGGCCTGTCGCTCGACTACCTGCAAGCGGCGCTGCAGGCGCTCGGCGTGCGATCGCGCACGGTCGCCACCACGGACTGGCCGGAGACGGTGCGCGCAGCCTCCGCGGGCGACATCGACCTGCTTGCCGCCGCGTCGCCACGAAACGGCGTACTTGGCAGGCACTTCGTGTTCTCACGGGCCTACGCCGAATTCCCCGTGATGATCGTCACGCGTGAGGCGTTCCCCACCATCGGCGACATCCACGACCTGTCCGGGCGACGCATCGCGGCCAACCTGTCGCAAGGCGCGGTGGCAGCCGCGGTGGCGGCGATACCTGGGGCAGTCGCCATCGACGTGAGGACGACCGCGGCGGGACTGCAGGCCGTGGCCGCAGGCGACGCCGATGCCTACGTCGGCGATATCGCTACTGCGGAATTGCAGATCCGACGCGATTATCCGGCGCAGCTCAAGCTCGCCGCTCCCACGAACGAACGTGCCGCCCTCACCATTGGCGTCGCCAACCGCTACGCCCGCTTGGCATCGCTCATCGATCGCGCCCTGGCGCGTATGCCGGAGCGTCGCTCGCAGGCCATCCGCAACACCTGGCTGCGCTCGCAGTACACGTGGGGTGGATCGTGGAAGGAAATCGCGCGCAAGGTGGGACCGGCCGGCGCACTGGTCATGCTGCTGCTACTAGCCGTGTCTTACGCCTACCTGCGGCTTCGCCGTGAAACACGCCTGCGGCTGCGCAGCGAGGCCCAACTGGCCGACGTGACACGGCACATGCCGGCCGTGGTCTATCGCTTCCTGTATCGGCAGGGTGGATCCATCACGTTTGTCTATGTCGGTGGCAATCCCGAACCCATGTTCGGCATCGACGCGGCCACCCTCATGGCCGACGAGCGACGCGCATTCGCACGAGTGGATGAACGCGACCAACCCACCCTGCTCGCGGCCATGGCACACAGCGCGGCAACGCTCCAGCCACTGCACGCGGAGCTGCGTGTGCGCGACAGCGATCCCGAGCGCTGGGTCGCCTCGCATGCGCTGCCGCGTGCGGTCGCCGAAGGCACCGAGTTCACGGGCTACTGGATCGACATCTCCGAGCGCCATCGACAGTCGGCCCAACTGGCGGCAGCAAAGCGCGCGGCCGAAGCGGCGACACAGGCCAAGAGCCTGTTCCTTGCCACGATGAGCCACGAGATCCGCACGCCGATGCATGGGGTACTGGGCACCCTCGAAATACTGGGCCGCACCCCTCTGGAACCCGGGCAGCGACGCCTGCTCGAAACCGCGGAAACCTCGGCCGAGGCACTCCTGCAGATCCTCGACGACATCCTGGATTTCTCTCGGATCGAGGCCGGCCAGGTCGCTATCGATCCCGTTCCCGTCGACCTGCGCGAACTGGTCGCCGGCATCGTGGACCTCTTTGCCTGGCAAGCCGGCCAGAAGGGACTGCGAATCACGGCCCGGGTCGATCCGCGGGTGGCACCGGGCGTGATGGTGGACGGCAGCCGCCTTCGCCAGGTCATCGTCAACCTGGTCAGCAATGCCGTGAAGTTCACGTCGCATGGCAGCGTCGATGTCCATCTGGATGTTATCGAGGCGGACGATAGCTGTCAGCGGTTGCGTTTCAGCGTGAGCGATACCGGCATGGGCATCGCCGATGCGGACATCGCCCGTTTGTTCTCGCCCTTCAGCCAGGCCGAGGCATCGATCACCCGTCGCTTCGGCGGCAGCGGCCTCGGGCTGGCGATCAGCCGGCGCCTCGTCGAGTTGCTGGGTGGATATATCGCCATGACCAGCTCCCCCGGCGTCGGCACGCGGGTCACGGTCGAATGCGCGTTGCCCGTGGCCGTCATGCCTGCGCAGGACACGCCGTCGCCCACCGTCCAGACGGAGAGAACGACCATCGCCCGGAACGTGCTGGTCGCCGAGGACCACCCCATCAATCGCGAACTGGTGGCCGCGCAACTCCAGCGAATCGGCCATCGGTGCCGCATCGCCGGTGACGGCACCGATGCCCTGCTCACTGCCGGCACGTGGCCGGTCGACGTGCTGCTCACCGACCTGCACATGCCCGGCATGGATGGCCACACGCTGATACGCACCCTGCGCGAGCGCGGCGCCACGATGCGCATCGTGGTCATGACCGCGGACGTCATGGCGAGCGAACGCGACCGCTGCATGGCAGCAGGCGCCAACGCGTTCGTGACCAAGCCCCTGCGTCTCGCCGCCCTGCGCGAGGCGCTGGCGTCCGGGCCCGAGGATTCCACAGGACACGCCGGCGAAGTTGGCGGCGAGGTCGATGCATGGGATGTCGACCTGTGGCGCGACCTGTTCGGCGACCTGGCCGCCATGCCCGACATGATCGATCGTTTCGAAGCCGATCTGGACGACGCCATGGATCGCCTTCGCACCTCGGAGACGCCGGACGCCGTGGCCGGTCACCTGCATCGTGTACTGGGCGGCATGCGGGTTTTCGGCGCGTCAGCGGAGGCGGCGCACCTGGAGATGCTGGAGACCCTGCTTCGCGCCGAGGCGACCCGGGCCGATGCCATGCTGCGACTGGCCGGCGTCCACGACATGCTGCGTCGCTTCGTCGGACGCTTGAGGGAAGCGGTCACCACGCAGCTCGCGCGCTGAGTTATTACTCAAAAAATAGTGGGATTTTTCAGAATTGTCTGATTACTCCCGCTGCCTCACTACGCCACCCTTGCAGACACGCGGACCACGCCGCGAGGGAGGCAATCATGCGCAGACCGGCTATCGAGTATCACATTGCCCAATCGGGCACGTCCTGGGGCATCTATCGCGAGGGCACGCAGATCGCCGTCCGGTCCGATCCCGCGGACGCTATCGCCTTTGCCAACTTCTTTGCCGACCGCGAGACCCTGATGAATCTCCGACGAGTACGCGTGTCCGCGGATACCGTCATGCACCGCACGCTCAAGAACATGCGCAAGGCTGAAGCCGTGCGAGCGGTGGCCTGATCGTTTGCGCTCGGGCTCAGCGGCCCGTCACGCCACCCAGGTTGCTCATATCCAAATGAAGCAGGCGCAGACGCGCAATGTGCCTACCCACCGTGGCGCGGTCGCCCGATGACGCCTCCAGCTTGAGGAAGGCATCCAGCAGACGGCGCTCCATCTGCTCCAGGGTACGAATCCAGGTGACATCCGGGTCGTGTGAGAGCTTTACGGACGCCTCGACCACGGTACGCCTGACCCCGCTCATGGCGCCGCCGGCAGAAGCCGGCTTGCCACCGGTGGCACTCACCTGGCCCTGGAGATCGCCGGCAATGGCGTTCAGGGAGTCGGCCGATTCTTCGAGGATCGCCTTCAGGCCGGGTTCCCTGACACCCCGTGACGCGTGGCGATACAGATCGCGATCCGCGATGACGCGGCGGATCAGCCCATTCACGACACGGATCGAAGTACGTTCCATAGGGCGGACGTTAGACCCCCCGGACTTAGCCGGTCATAAATGCCGGCGATTTCGGTCAGCCTGGGGTCATTCGCCGCTTTCGAGCAGCAGCAGTGGATGACCCGCGCTGTCATGCAGGCCGGATTGCAGGTCGAGAAGTTGCTGGACCGAGGGGCACAGCACCTGTACGCGTGGCCGCAGCGCAGTCTCGACCCGTGCGATGACCCGGGCCTGCCCACCGCTGGACACCGCCGCGACGCGATCCCGCAGGGCGGCGGCGCCTTGCAGGTCGCCGTTCATGGCCAGCTGCATCGCTTCCCCACCCACGTCCTCCGTCAGGATGGGCGTGATATCGGACACGATCTCCTGGGCATAGGCGCGCATGGCGTCCTCCTGCCAGTCGCGGGTGCTCTGGCTGGCGGCGATGCGCCGTTTGATGTCGGTCACCCGCGCGGTGAGCGCGCGATCGAGGTCGCCGCTGGCCGCCGCCCCGGGCGCGGCCGTGGCGGCTTCGTCACGCACCGCCTTGGCCGCGATGTCCACGCCATCGCTGGCCAGGGCCTTGGCCTTGGGCACCAGCAGCCGGACGTTGCGCTCGAAAAGGGCCACACGGCCCTGCTCGTCCGGGCGTAGCGCCACGCTCCTGCCGTCGGCGGCGAGCGTGCCGTCCTGGATGCGAACACTGCGCGGCGCCCCCTGTGCCCTATCGAATGTCAGGGACTCTGGGCGAACGGTCAGGTCGTAACTGCTTGCGATACGACAGCTGTGATCGATGTCCTGGGCCGTCGCGGCGCCGGCAAACCCGACGGCGAGGGCAAGAACGAGCAGACGTGCGGTCATGGATACATCCCGGCTAAAGCCATTCGATAGCGTCGGCCGGGCGAATGGCCGCTGAACCGGTCAGAGGGCTGGCGTCATGAACTGCTGGCGCACACGCAGGCTGCCCAGCGCCCAGGCCAGCCATGCCAGTAGCGGCACCGACACCACTTTCAGCACCACGCCGACCAGCATGATGCTGCGCTGGCGACCGGCCACCATGACGAGGTCCGGCGGCAGGCCCGCCTGACCCAGCACGATGCCCAGCTGCTGCCACTGTCCATAGGCGAACCATGCCGTATAGGCGGCCCACACCATAAGCAGGAGCGCCACGATACGCATGGCGCCACGTGCCCAGTCGCGCCAGCGCAGGGTGGATAGCGTGACGACGATGATCGCGAACGCCGCCAGCGTGTAGCCCAGCGACCACAGCAGTGCGATGCGCGGGTCGGGGCCGCTTGCCACCGCCTCGGCACTCATCGCGCCGACCGCCTGGCCGATGACCACGCAGGCATAGGCATTGACGACGAAACCGGCGGCGGCCAGCAACATGACCAGCCACACGACGATGCGCCACGGCGCGAACGGACGGGCGCGGCGTGCACCCAGGGCGGCTTGGAACACGCTCAGGCACCCGCCTTCTTGAACTGGTCGAGGTCGGAAAGCACCTGGCCGGAGTTCTTTTCGGGATCGACGTCCTTGTAGACCTTGACGATCTTGCCCGCGGGATCGATCAGGAAGGTCTCGCGACGGGCGTACTTCATGCCCAGCGTCTTGTTCAGCACGTCGTATTTCACGGCCGTGGCGCCGTCGGCGTCGGACAGCAGGGGGAACGGCACGTGGTACTTCTCGGCAAACTCGGCATGCGACTTCACGTCGTCCAGGCTGACGCCGACCACGTCCGCGCCGGCCTTGTGCAGCTTGGCGATGTCATCGCGGAAAGTGCAGACCTCGGTGGTGCAGCCGGCCGTGAAATCCTTCGGATAGAAGTACATGACCAGCCACTTGCCCTTGTGGGTGTCCAGCGTGTGCCAGTCGCCCTTCTGGTCCTGCAGGCGGAAATCGGGCGCCTTGTCGCCCACCACGGGGGCGGCGGCCCAGGCGGCAAAGGTGACCAGGGACAGGGCGATAACGCTGAGGAGGCGACGCATGGGCAAACCTCGAAGGACGGGAAAGGTCACGAGTGTATCGGCGATGGCCGGCAAAGAGTCATAAAAAAAGGGCACCCCGTGGGGTGCCCTTCAGGAGTCGCGGCGCTTGGCTTACTTGCCGAGGCGCTCGATCTCGAACTTGCTCAGGTCGACGCCGAGGTTGAAGCCGCGGCCCGTACCGGTGACGGCCAGCGACACTTCGCCCTTGGTCATGGCGGCGCTTTCGGCGCTCTTCACGACACCGGCGTTGGCACCGCCAGAGGCGTACTCACCGAAGATCTCGCTGATGCCCTTGACGTTGGTGAACTCGCCCTTGCCGCCTTCGATGCTGAACTTGCCGGCGGTCAGACCACCGCCACGGACGTGGATCATCACGTCGGCGCTCTGGCCGTTGTCGCAGCGCACGTGGCCGCGGCCGTCGGCCTTCTTGTAGATGGCCGCCCAGCCGGTGGTGCTGAAGGTCATGTGGCACTTGGTCGCGGCGGTGGACTCCGCGCGTGCCGGCTGCACCGTGAAAGCACCTGCCGCCGCCACTGCAATAATGGCCATACCCGCGATGCGCTTGATCATGTTCGTTCTCCGTAAGAAAGAGTGGCAGGGACTGTGTGAGGGCGGATTCTCCGCTCACGAATGTGAAGAAACACGGAGCATGCCTGCGTTCGTTCATGAAGGCGCCGGTTATGTGCACGCACGGTGAACCGCTTGGTGCGCCGCCCCGCCCGACCTACCATCGAGCGGTGCCTTCAACCCAGAGGAACGCCCCCATGCCCAAGAAGATACTCGTTGGTTACGACGGCTCCGAGACGGCCCGCCGGGCCTTTCAGTTCGCCATCGAACTGGCCACCTGCGCCAGGGCCAGCGTGCATGTGGTGTCCGTCCGGCAGGTGGAGAACGGCGCCGACACCGCCGCGCTGCTGATGAACGACAACGGTGCCGAGCAACTCGACGCCTTGCGGACGGAGATCGCCGCCCTGCATGAGGCCCACGGCCTGGACGTGGTGGTCGACATGGTCCATGGCGCGCCCGGCGACGCCCTGCTTGCCTACGTCGCCCAACAGGACGTGGACCATATCGTCATCGGCCACACCGAGCGGGGCGCCCTGGCCCGCTGGCTGGTGGGCTCCACCGCTACCGACGTGCTCGCCAGAGCCCATGTACCGGTGACCGTGGTGCGCTAATCGTCCGGCTTTGTCACAATTCGGCAACGCCCACGGGGGCGACATGCTTAAGCGATCGAGGAACACCCTAAGTGAGCTACGCCGCCACCTTGCCATGGACGCTCGAAAAACTGGACTTCTCGCGTATCGACATCGAGAAGGTCAGGCACAACGAAGACCTGTTCCTCCTGCTGTGCAGTTCCTCTTTCGTCGAGAGCGGTTCCGACCTGTACACGCACAACCTGGTCGACCATTTCGCCGGTGACGACGAACTGCAATCCTGGCTGCGCGACCACTGGGAGCACGAGGAGATGCAGCACGGCCGCGCACTGGCTGCCTATGTGCGGCATGTGTGGCCCGAATTCGACTGGGACGAAGGTTTCAGGAACTTCTTCGCGCACTACGGCTCCGTATGCACGGCCGAGGAACTGGAATCCGACCGCGGCCTGGAACTGGCGGCCCGCTGTGTCGTCGAGACCGGCACAGCCAGCCTCTATCGCGCCCTCAACGATGTCACCGACGAACCCGTGCTGCGGGAACTGACCAACTACATCAAGAGCGACGAAGTGCGGCATTACAAGCACTTCTACCAGCACTTCCGCATCTACCGTCAGCGCGACGGCATCGGACGCCTCCGCACGCTGCGCGTACTGCTGAAACGGCTGAACGAGATCAAGAACGAGGACAGCGATATCGCGCTGCGCCACGTGTTCAACGTGCGCTACCCCGACAAGGCCACGGACGATGCGGAATTCCGCCGCGTGACCAGCCGTGCCGAAGGGCTGTTGAAGCGCCATATCCCCGCCGAGATGACGGTGAAGATGCTGCTTCGACCGCTGGATCTACCGGCCCGGGTCAACGCCATGCTGGAATGGCCGCTGACCCGGATCACCGAGAAGCTGTTCCTGCACTGATCACTTCTTCTTCGGCAAAGGCGTCCATTTGTCGTTGTCGAAACCGCCCGTCTCGAAGGTGAGCGTGGTCTCGCCGCGGCTCACCGTCACCACGTCGATGGTGAGCCGCTTCGTCTTCGCCAGGTCCTTCAGGAAGGCGGCATCGTTGCGGAACAGCAGCGCGGGCTCGCCGGTGGGCGGACGGAACGCCTTGATCGTCTTCGCCTTGCCGTCGAAGGTGGCCTTGAGGGTGCAATCGCCCTTGCAGACGAAGCCCTTGCCGGCGGTGGCATACAGGAACACGCTCTGCCCCCAGGCGGTGTGCCGCCGCAGGATCAGGCGCACGCTTTCCTCGCCGGATGGCCGGCTGGACTGAAGGGTCGCGGTGCTCTGGGTACCCCCCTGCATCGGCGAGGTCTGGTACAGCCACAAGGCCGACAGGCGGGCCTTCTCGCTGGCCGCCTTGTAGCCGGACTCCAGCCCGGCCAGGGTCTTGCCGACCTCGGCTGCGGCCGGGGTTTCCGGATAGGTGTCGACGATCTCGTGGCCGAGTTGCACGGCGGGTCCGTCGTTGTGAAGCTTGAGCAACTGGCGATAGGTTTCCAGCTTCTTGGCCGCCTCGTCGGCGCGTGACGTCGCTGCCGGCGCCGCGGGTGCCGGGTCGGAGGGGGAGGAACACGCGGCCAGCAGGGCGGTGGCGGCAAAAAGGGTGGCGATTCGGCGCATGATTTTGCGATTCCGGGAGGGAAGGACCCTAGCTTCGCCGCGACGGCCGTCAGTGGCAAGGCGGCAGGTAGACTGGCGCAAGCTTCCGAAGGAATCGTCCATGTCGTCCCCGCCCCCGGCGCCCGTTCGCCTTATGCAGCATCGCGCCTTCCTGCAATTCTGGTTCGCCAAGAACGCGTCCAGCTTTGCGTTCCAGATGATGTCGGTGGCGGTGGGCTGGCAGATCTACGAGATCACCGGACGCGCGCTGGACCTCGGGCTGATCGGCCTGGCGCAGTTCGTGCCCTCGGTGGTCCTCGCCCTGCCTGCGGGCCATGTCGCCGACCAGTTCGACCGGCGCCGCATCGTCACGCTGTGCCAGACGATCGAATGGCTGGCCATCGCTGCGCTTGCCCTCCTCAGTTTTACGGGCCGTCTACACGAGGCCGGCATCCTGGCGCTGGTTTTCGTCATCGGCGTCGGCAAGGCCTTCGAGTTCCCGGCCCTGCAATCCATGCTGCCCGCCATCGTGCCCACGCACGTGCTGCCCCGAGCCATGGCCTCCACGGCTGCGGCCGGCGAGGCGGCGATGATCGTCGGGCCCGCGCTGGGCGGCCTGCTCTACATTGCCGGCCCGGCGACCGTGTATGGCGTGTCGGCGGCCCTCTACCTTGTCGCACTGGTCCTGATGTCGCGCCTTTCCTACGACCACGCCCCGCCCCGACGCGAGCCCGCCACGCTGAAAAGCGTGTTCGCCGGCGTGCATTTCATACGCCACCGGCCCGCCGTGCTCGGCGTGATCTCGCTGGACCTGTTCGCCGTGCTGCTCGGCGGGGCCACGGCGCTGCTGCCGATCTTCGCCAAGGACATCCTGCACACCGGCCCCTGGGGCCTGGGCGTGCTGCGCGCCGCTCCGGCGGTCGGCGCCCTGCTGATGTCCATCTGGCTGTCGCGGCATACCCTGGAGCGCCGCGTCGGGCCCATCATGTTCGCCTCCGTGGCCGGCTTCGGCCTATCCACACTGGTGTTCGCGTTGTCCACGTCGCTATGGCTGTCGGTGGGCGCGCTATTCGCGCTGGGCGCTTCCGACATGGTCAGCATGGTGATCCGCGGCGCACTGGTACAACTGGAGACGCCGGACGACATGCGCGGCCGGGTCAGCGCCGTCAATGCCATCTTCATCAATACGTCCAACCAGCTCGGCGAATTCGAATCCGGCATCCTTGCCGCTGCGCTCGGGGCGGTGAACGCCACGCTCATCGGTGGCATCGGCACCCTGGTGGTGGTGGGGCTGTGGATGTGGTGGTTCCCTTCGTTGCGCCGGCGACAGGGGCTCGTCTCCGAACCGCTGCCCGTCGAGGGCGCCAGCAGCACCATCTGACACGCCCGCGGAAACGTGTTATTAGGTGGACGTCTATACCGCCAAAGGGGATGCCCGCCATGAAGCGCCTGCTTGCCACCAGCCTCCTCGCCCTCACCGCGCCGGCCTTCGCCGGCCACCAGGGCCCCGCCAGCCTGGACGCCGCCCTGGCGCAGGGCAAGCGCGAGCACAAGCCGGTGCTCGTCGATTTCCAGGCCGTGTGGTGCTACTCGTGCTATTTCATGGCCAGCCACGTGCTCAACGGCAAGGAGTGGACCGACCTCAACACCAAGGTCGTGTTCTACGAGGCCGATGCCGACCAGCCCGCCGACAAGGCCTGGATGACGAAGTGGAACGTGCATTTCCTGCCGACCTACGTGGCCATCGGCCCGGATGGGGAAGAACTCGGTCGCATCCTGGCCGAGCGCCCGCGCGATGTCTTCTACAAGGAGGTGGACGGGCTGCTTTCCGGTGACGCGCGCCTGTCGAAACAGAAATCGAACGCCAGCAAGGGCTCGATGGCGGCGGTCGCCGACGTGCTCGAAACGTATCAACAACGTTACCAGGGCACGGAAGGCATGGCTTGGTTCGACACCTTGCCGCCGCTGGTACGCAACGTGTCCGACAAGGACAAACGCGTCGCCCTGGCCAAGCAGCGCCTCCTGCTCCTGCAGGCCAAGGACAAGAAGGCCAACCCTGCCATCGCGTCTGCGGCGAAGAACATCCTCGCGGGTGATATCGGCTGCGATCGGCCCTATGTGCTCGACGATCTCCTCGAGGCCACGGCGGCCAACTACCCCGAGTCACGGCAGGCGGCACTGGTGCCGCAGAAAGCGCCCTACGAGACCTTCCTCGCAACGCAGGTATTCACCGAGGCGCCCGCGTGCGCCGACCAGCGCAGCGCGGTGCTGACGGCCGCGGACCTGGATGCCGCCCTGAACGACCCCGCCGGTGAGGCGGCCGTTCTGCGCAAGGCGATCGACCTCAGCCGCGAGAAACTGCACGGCGACCTGAAAAGCGACCGCAACGTCGCCGACAACCTGCGCGTCTACCTGGTCCGCGCCAAGGCCGGTGCCGAGCTGGATACCTTCGAAAAGCAGCTCATTGCCGCTTACCCGGACGACTACGTCTACAGTTACCGCTACGGCAAGCGACTGGTCGAGTCGGGCGATGCCGCAGGCGGCCTGCCCTACCTCGATGCGGCGGCAACGAAAGCCTACGGAGCCAATCGCATCAGCGTGGCGACCTACCGCGTCAAGGCACTGAAGGCACTCCACCGCGACGCGGAGGCCAAGAAGGTGGTCGCCGATACCGTGGCCACCGAGGGCAAGGCCTTCCCCGAGCAGACCAGGAAGCTCCGCGAGTCGCTTACCGCAGCGGGTTGATGCCGGGGTACGCGGCGCGCGATGTCAGCTCTGCGACGTGCCGTAGACCACCGAGTCCAGGTGCTCCACCCGGGCGATCGTATCCAGCGGCACGGTGGCCGACCACGCCGGCCGTGCCGTGTCGACCAGCTTGACCACGCCGTTGATGCCCTCGGCGCCCTCCGCATCGACGAAGGTCTGCACCGTTGGCACGACGGATACCATGCCGCTCAGGGTCGATCCATCGCGCATATGCAGGGTGACCTTCGCGTTGTCGCGCAACTCGGCGATCAAGGCCTGCAGGCGGTCGATCTCCCCCGCGCCCTGGTGGATCGTTTCGGCTTCACGGCTCATGGCAAGGCTCCTGTTCGTCATCGAGGGCACCGACGCTACTCCGCGCGCGTCGATGGAATGTCTACATCGCCTGCATCGCACGCTGCTACCCTGCCGGCTCCTCTCCACGAGACGCCGCCATGATCACGGTCCACCACCTGAACAACTCGCGCTCCCAGCGCGTCCTCTGGCTGCTGGAAGAGCTGGGCGTGCCCTACGAGATCGTGCGCTACGAGCGCGACCCGAAAACGATGCTGGCACCGAAGTCGCTGCGTGCCATCCACCCACTCGGCAAGTCGCCCATCGTGGTCGACGGCGACATCACCGTGGTGGAATCCGGCGCGATCGTGGAGTACCTGGTGGATCGCTACGGCGAGGGGCGCCTGAAGCCCGCGGCCGGCACGGCCGAGGCGCGGCGCTATACCTATTTCCTGCACTACGCGGAAGGCTCGGCGATGCCGCCGCTGCTGTTGAAACTGGTTTTCATACGCATGGAAACGGCACCCGTGCCGTTTTTCGCGAAACCGGTGGCGCGCCTGATGGCCAAGGGCGCGCAGAAGACCTTTATCGATCCGCAACTGAACCTGCACCTGGACTACCTGGAAAACGAGCTGGGCGCGTCAGGCTGGTTCGCCGGCGACGATTTCACCGCAGCGGATATCCAGATGAGCTTCCCGCTGGAAGCGGCGGCGAGCCGCGGCGGCCTGGACGCTTCGCGCCCACGGCTGACCGGTTTCCTGGCACGCATCCATGCCCGACCGGCGTACCAGGCGGCCCTGAAACGCGGCGGCGATTACGATTTTGCGCCCAAGCCGGCCGGCTGAATCGCGGCTCAACCGGCCGGCTCGCATTTACACCCTGCTCACGGGGCCGCCCTCACAGTCGGTTCCCGTACGAATCACATGACGAGGGATCCACCATGAGCAGAAATCGCGAGTTTGCGCGCCAGGTCGAAAGCACCGTCAACGATGTGTCGGGGCGTGTCCGTCACTATGCCGACGAGGCTCACGGCGCCGGTAGCGACCTGCTCGACCGCACCCGCCGCATCACGAACAAGTTCGCCAGCAAGAGCAGCAGCCGGCGCGCGCGTTACATGGCCGAGGATCTCGCCGACGAAGCCAGCTACCAGTATCGTCGGCTGCGCAAGCAGGTTCGCCGTAACCCGGGCGTCACCATCGGCATCGCCGCCGCTGCGATCGGCACGTTCCTGCTGATTCGCCACGCGCTGCGCAGCGACGACTGATTCTTCGCATCGGATGACGAGAAAGGGCCGGACAATTGTCCGGCCCTTTTTTTTGGCACGAAAAATCCCGACGGATCATTCCGCCACGGGATGCTGCTCGACGACCTTGTCGACATGCCATGTCACGGACGACGCGCCTGCCATCGGGGCCCGTGCGTGCACCTCCGTCACCTTCAGCAGGTACTCGTTGCCCGCCTTCCAGTCCAGGCCCTCGACGGATGCCGAGGTGACCTGCCAGGGCTGCTTCGGCGTCTCGCGGTATTGCAGGCACTCGGCCTTCACCGCGCCGGGCGTGCATGGTGCCTTCGTGCCGGCGATGTACAGCAGCCGGGAACGCGACCCGTTATCGGGGGCGGTGGTGGCGCAGGCGGCAAGCGAGAGAACGGCGGCAGAAAGCAACACGAGGCGCATGGCGGATATCCGAAGTCGTATGCGAAAGAGAAATAGCAGCATCGTCGCGGCAATACCATGGACGGTGCGTGACGCCTGCATCGGCGATCACCCAAAAAAAGGGGGCCGGATGGTTCCGGCCCCCTTCGACGTGGTGTGTAAGGGCGCGAGCCCGGTCAGACCGTCATCGGGTTCGGCTTGTCCATGTCGAGCTTGTACTCCTTGATGGCGCGGCTGACGTCCTTGGCGTTGACCTTGCCTTCCTTCGCCAGCGCGGACAGGGCCGCCTGGGCGATCCAGTAGCGATCGACCTCGAAGTGGCTGCGCAGGTGAGCACGGCTATCGCTACGGCCGTAACCGTCCGTGCCCAGCACCGTGTAACGCATGCCGTCCGGCATGAACGCGCGCACCTGGTCAGCGAACTCGCGGACGTAGTCGGTCGCGGCGATGGCCGGGCCCTGGCGGTCGGCAAGCAGACCGGTGATGTACGGCACGCGCTGCGGGGATTCCGGATGCAGGCGATTCCAGCGTTCGGCATCGAAGCCCTCGCGACGGACCTCGGAGAAGCTCGGTACCGACCAGATGTCCGACGACACGCCGAAATCTTTCTCGAGCAACTCGGCCGCGGCGATGACTTCGCGCAAAATCGTGCCCGAGCCCATCAGCTGGACGCGCGGCTCGTTCTTCTTCGCCTTGCCACCGTCCTTGAACAGGTACATGCCCTTGACGATGCCTTCCTCGCTGCCCTTGGGCAGGTCGGGGTGGGCATAGTTCTCGTTCATCACGGTGATGTAGTAGTAGACGTCTTCCTGCTCCTGCATCATGCGGCGCGTGCCGTCCTGCATGATCACGGCCAGCTCGTAGGAGAAGGTCGGGTCGTAGGAGACGACGTTCGGGATCGCGCCGGACAGCAGGTGCGAGTGACCGTCCTCGTGCTGCAGGCCTTCACCGTTGAGCGTGGTGCGACCCGAGGTGCCACCGATGAGGAAGCCGCGAGCGCGCATGTCGCCAGCGGCCCAGCAGAGGTCGCCGATACGCTGGAAGCCGAACATCGAGTAGTAGATGAAGAACGGCAGCATCGGCACGTTGCTGATGCTGTAGCTGGTGGCCGCGGCCAGCCAGGCGCTCATGCCGCCCGCCTCGCTGATGCCTTCCTGCAGCACCTGGCCCTTCTGGTCCTCGCGGTAGTAGAGCAGCTGGTCGGCGTCCTGCGGGCGGTACTTCTGGCCGAACGGCGCGTAGATACCGATCTGGCGGAACATGCCTTCCATGCCGAAGGTGCGGGCCTCGTCGGCCACGATCGGCACGATGCGCGGGCCGAGCTCCTTGTCGCGCAGCATGAGGTTCATGCCACGCACCAGGGCCATCGTGGTGGAGATCTCGCGGTCGCCGGTGCCCTTGGTGATCTGCTCGAACGAGGCGAGGTCGGGCGCCTTGAACGACTGGTCGGACTTGCGGCGGCGCTGCGGCAGCGAGCCGCCGAGCGCGCGGCGGCGCTCGAGCATGTACTGCACTTCCTCCGAGTCCTTGCCCGGGTGGTAGTACGGCACGTCTTCGAGCTTGTCGTCGGATACGGGGATGTTGAAGCGGTCGCGGAAGGCGCGGATGGCGTCCAGATCCATCTTCTTCTGGTTGTGCGCCGGGTTCTGCGACTCACCCGCAGCGCCCATGCCGTAGCCCTTCACCGTCTTGGCGAGGACGACGGTGGGCATGCCCTTGGTGTTCACGGCCGCGTGGTAGGCCGCATAGACCTTGTGCGGGTCGTGACCGCCACGGTTGAGGCGCCAGATGTCGTCGTCGGACATGTTGGCGACCAGCGCGGCGGTTTCCGGGTACTTGCCGAAGAACTTCTCGCGCGTATAGGCGCCACCGAAGGCCTTGCAGGCCTGGTACTCGCCGTCCACGGTTTCCATCATCAGCTGGCGCAGCTTGCCCGAGGTGTCGCGGGCCAGGAGCGGGTCCCAGTAGCTGCCCCAGGCCACCTTGATGGCATTCCAGCCGGCGCCACGGAACACGCCTTCCAGTTCCTGGATGATCTTGCCATTGCCACGGACGGGACCGTCGAGGCGCTGCAGGTTGCAGTTGATGACGAAGATGAGGTTGTCGAGGCCTTCGCGACCGGCCAGCGAAATGGCGCCGAGCGATTCCGGCTCGTCGGATTCGCCGTCGCCCATGAAGCACCAGATCTTGCGATCGGACTTGGGAATGAGCCCGCGGTGCTCGAGGTACTTCCAGAACTGCGCCTGGTAGATCGCCTGGATGGGGCCCAGGCCCATGGACACGGTGGGCACCTGCCAGTAGTCCGGCATCAGCCAGGGATGCGGGTAGGACGACAGGCCACGACCCTTGCCCTCCACTTCCATGCGGAAGAGGTCGAGCTGGTCTTCGCCGATGCGGCCCTCGAGGAACGAGCGCGCATAGACGCCGGGCGCCGAATGGCCCTGGTGGAACACCAGGTCGCCCGGATGGTCCGCGCTGGGCGCGCGCCAGAAATGGTTGAAGCCGACGTCGTACAGCGTGGCCGACGAGGCGAAGCTGGAAATATGCCCGCCGAGGTCGCCGGGCTTGCGGTTGGCGCGCACCACGGTGGCCAGGGCGTTCCAGCGGACCAGCGAGCGGATGCGCCACTCGATGGCGGCATCGCCGGGGCTGCGCGCTTCCATGTGCGGCGGGATGGTGTTGACGTACTCCGTGGTCGGGTCGAACGGCAGGTAGCCGCCCGCGCGACGGGTGGAGTCGACCATGCGCTCCAGCAGGTAATGCGCTCGCTCGGTGCCGTCGTGGTTGATGACGGCGTTGAGCGACTCGACCCATTCACGGGTCTCGGTGGGGTCGAGATCCTGGTTCAGGATGTCGTCGATCTGGTCCATGGAAGCTCCGCTCGCGCGTCACGCGCGCTCATGGGGGTCTGAAGAAGCCCGCGGGGTGGCGGGAAAACCTTTCCATGATACCGCAACGTATTCACATACGCGGCGGTATGGGGGATTTGCCTCGTGGCAAACGGGACGATCAGTCGTTGACGACCGTCCTCGGCTTGCCCGCGCGGATCTGCGCCTCGACGCAGGCCACCGAGGTCATGTTGACCACCCGGCGCACCGTGGCCTGGGGCGTCAGGATGTGGGCCGGTTTGGCCACGCCCATCAGGATCGGGCCGATGACCACGCCGTCGCACAAGGTGCGCACCATGTTGTAGGCGGTGTTGGCGGCATCCAGGTTCGGGAACACGAACACGTT
The DNA here is from genome assembly GCF_054055715.1 of Luteibacter sp. PvP120. NCBI lineage: Bacteria > Pseudomonadati > Pseudomonadota > Gammaproteobacteria > Lysobacterales > Rhodanobacteraceae > Luteibacter > Luteibacter sp. PvP120. The sequence continues at coordinate 250,655 of NZ_JBSRXP010000002.1, forward strand.
GGCCTTACCTTCCAGCCGCGAGTTCGGGAAGATCCGTTCGCGCAATTCGGGATTGAGCGCCACGTCGGCCTGCATCTCGCCCTCCACTTCCAGCTTGGGCACCGTCTTGCGGATCAGGCTGAGGGCCTCGCGCATCTTGCGTGAGTTGCGCGTCTCGCGGCTGCCGAAGTTGGAACTGGACAGCAGGGCGATCTTCGGCTGGATGCCGAACAGCTTGAGGCGGATGGATGCCTGCAGCGTGGCCTCGGCGATCTGCTCGGCGCTGGGATCTTCCTGCACGTAGGTGTCGAGGAAGAAGAAAGTGCCCTTCTCCGTCGCCACCGCGGCCATGGCCGAGGCCTCCGAAACGCCCTCGTCCAGGCCGATGATGTCGGCGATGTATTCCAGCTTGCTCTGATAGGTGCCGACCAGGCCGCAGATCATCGCGTCCGCCTCGCCGCGCTCCACCATCAGCGCCGCGATGACCGTGGGACGCGAACGCACCACCGCCTTGGCCGACGCAGGGGTGACCCCGCGGCGCTCCATGATCGAGTGGTACAAGCGCCAGTAGGCCTCGAAACGCGGGTCCGAATGGATGTTGCACATCTCGAAGTCGACGCCCGGACGCAGGCGCAGGCCGGCCCGCGCGATGCGCTTCTCGATGACGTCGGGGCGACCGACCAGGATCGGTTTGGCCAGGCCTTCGTCGACCACGGTCTGCACCGCGCGCAGGGTGGTTTCCTCTTCGCCTTCGGCATACACCACGCGCTTGGGATCGGCCTTGGCGCGCTCGAACACCGGCTTCATCAGCAGGCCGGTGCGGAAGACGAAACTCGTGAGGGTCTCGATGTAGGCGGGGAAATCGGTGATGGGGCGTTCGGCCACGCCGGAATCCATCGCCGCCTGGGCGATCGCCGGCGGCAGCTGGATAAGCAGGCGCGGGTCGAACGGCTGCGGAATGAGGTATTCGGGACCGAAGCTGGGCGGCTTGCCGCCGTATGCCCGCGCGCTGACATCGGAGGCTTCACGGCGTGCCAGCTCGGCGATCGCCTTGACGCAGGCCACCTTCATCGGTTCGTTGATCACCGAGGCGCCCACGTCCAGCGCGCCGCGGAACAGGTACGGGAAGCACAGCGCGTTGTTGACCTGGTTGGGGTAGTCCGAACGACCCGTCGCCATGATGCAGTCGGGGCGCACGGCCTTGGCGTCTTCGGGCAGGATTTCCGGATTGGGGTTGGCCAGCGCGAAGATGATCGGTCGCGCAGCCATGGTGGCGACCATCTCCGGCTTGAGGATGCCGCCGGCCGACAGGCCCAGGAAGATATCCGCCCCCTCGACGATCTCGGCGAGCGTGCGCTTGTCGGTATCGCGCGCATAGCGCTGCTTGTCCGGGTCCAGGTCGGTGCGCCCGGTGTGCAGCACGCCGTCGCGGTCGAAGGCAAAGATGTTTTCCGGCTTCAGGCCGAGGGTGACCAGCATGTCCACGCAGGAAATACCCGCGGCGCCCATGCCGGTGGTGGCCAGCTTCACGTCCTCGATCTTCTTGCCCGTGACCATCAGGGCGTTGATCACCGCCGCGCCCACGATGATCGCCGTGCCGTGCTGGTCGTCGTGGAACACCGGGATCTTCATCCGCTCGCGCAGCTTGCGCTCGACGATGAAGCACTCCGGTGCCTTGATGTCTTCCAGGTTGATGCCGCCGAAGGTGGGCTCGAGGCTGGCGATGATCTCGACCAGTTTTTCCGGGTCCGTCTCGTCGATCTCGATGTCGAACACGTCGATGCCGGCGAACTTCTGGAACAGCACGCCCTTGCCTTCCATCACCGGCTTGCTGGCCAGCGCGCCGATGTTGCCCAGGCCCAGCACTGCGGTGCCGTTGGTGATCACCGCGACCAGGTTGGACCGCGCGGTGAGTTCCGCGGCGGCGGAGGGATGCGCGACGATTTCGTCGCACGCGGCGGCCACACCCGGGGAATAGGCCAGCGAGAGATCGCGCTGGGTCAGCAGCGATGTCGTGGGCGTGACCTTGATCTTGCCCGGGCGCGGAAGCCGGTGGTATTCGAGAGCGGCTTGCCTCAGTTCCTCGGAGATGGCCATGGCGTCCTGTGGGGGCTTTGGGGAGAGGGGACCGGCGCGAACGGTGCCGCGCGCCTGCAGCACACGATGGTAGCACCGCGACTGCGACGATCCTGCCTCGGGGTGTGTTGCATTGCGACATCCAGTGATATGAAAAACCTACGGTTACTTCTCTGTAAGGCCGACAGACCCACCGCCCCGACCGACCTACGGTGACCGGCCCACGCCATCACACGGACTGTCATGAAACGTCTGGTCGTCGCCGCCATGCATGCCTGCATCGTCCTTCCCGAGCTCGCCATCGCATCGCCGCCACCGCTGGAGGAAGCAGCGTTGCGACGACGCCTGCTCGCACTGCCCACACAGGGCCCGCGCGAGACGGTCGTGGAACTTCCCGTCGAGGACGGCCCTGCCTGGCCGTTCCGGATACGTGACTCCGGCACGCTGCCGCTTGCGTTGCTCAAGCGCTATCCGGGGCTGCGCAGCTTCCGTGGCGCCGACGACAAGGGCCGTACGCTTCGCCTCGATCTTTCGCCTTCCGGGGTGCGGGCCAGCGTGCGCGACGGCGGAACCACGTGGACGTTCCGACCCGGGCAGCCGGTGCGACGCGAGCGAACGGGGTACACCGGCCCGGAGGCGCATGTCGGGGCCATGCCGGGCTCGGCGACCGACACGCCCGCGGACCCGGCCATGAGCGGCGCGCCGGTCACGGCCACCCTGGCCCACGGCGCCGGTGCGATTCGTCACGATTTCCGCCTGGCGGTGGCCGCCAGCAGCCGCTATGTCGCCAGCACGGGCGGCACGGTGGCCACCGCGCTCGCGGAGATCGCCCATGCGGTCAACCAGGCGAACGAGGTATTCGAGACGGACGTCGGCGTGCACTTCACCCTGGTCGACCGCAACGACCGGATCATCCGGCCCGATCCGGAACGCGACCCGTTCGAAACCCATGACCCCGGCATGGCCGCGGTCATGCTGATCGACCGGGACGTCGGTGCCGGGCGCTACGACATCGGCCACGCCGTCCTGACCTACACGGGCGGCGAAAGCCACGTCGGCACCTCGTGCAGCGACGCGCGCGATGCCGATTTCTTCGCCACGCACAAGGCCGCGGCCTGGAGCGGCCACCCGGCGCCCGCCACGGAATCCTTCGCCACCGGCTATCTCATCCACGTTTTAGGCCGCCAGCTCGGCGCGTGGCCCGCCGCCAACGGCTGCCGTCACGATACTTTGGACGATCGGGCCATGGAGCCCGGCGGTGGCAGCACGGCCATGGGCTATGCGCCCGCCGGTTGCGGCGGTGAGGGGCAGTGGTTGCAGACCCGCTCGGACCGCTACTTCCACGCCGCCAGCATCGAGCAGATGCAGGCATGGCTGGCCTCGCGGGGCGGTCGTTGCGCCACGCGACGACTGCGCGACGTCGCGGCACCCTGGATCGATCCCGAATCGCTGGCGGACCGGGCCGTGATACCGGCCCGCACGCCCTTCGTGCTCGACGCGCGCGTGGAGGCCAGCACACCCGATCGCCGCCTCACCTACGCCTGGGAGCAGATGGACCCCGGCACCGGGCAACGCGGCCCCTTGCACGATATGGGCGATGGCCCGCTGTTCCGCTCGTTCCCCCCGGTGGCCGTCAGCTGGCGGGTCTTCCCGCGCATGGCTGCCGTGCTCGGTCACGCGGTCGCCGAACCCGGCGAAACCCTGCCGACCACATCACGCCAGCTCGCCTTCCGCCTCACCGTGCGCGACAACGGCGGCGACAGTGCCACGGTCGCATCGGCCGACACGCGCCTTCGTGTCGTGGACACCGGGCGGGCCTTCGCGGTCGTCGCACCGACGGCAGGCAGCACGGCTCCGGCGGGAGGCCGCTTGCGGGTAGCGTGGGACGTCGCGGGAACCGACACCGCACCCATCTCGTGCCATTTCGTGGCCATCGACCTGTCGCTGGATGGCGGGCTGTCGTGGCTGGCGCCCGCCCTGGCGGTCGACGAACGCAACGATGGCGACGCGGAGGTCACCCTTCCCGCACACCGGGCGACCACGGAGGCGGCCAGGCTGCGCGTGCGCTGCGACTGGCGGCCCTTCTTCGCCGTGTCGCCGGGCGATTTCCGCATCCGATGAACAGGCAGGCCCATGCCGCACGACCAGGGCACCGCGGGCTGCATTCAGAGGCCGAGCGAGATTTCCTCGGCTTCGACGCCCGCCATGTGGATGTGGTTGACGAACAAAGAAAAAGCCAGCTTTCCGGCCAGCCCGTGCACGTGCTGCATCCAGGGTGGCAGGTAGCGAGGTGCGGCGATGTCGCCGGAGGCGAAGTGGGCCTCCAGGCTCATCACGTCATGCAGCGCCAGCTTGCCCGCGAACAGGTTGCGCAGCAGGTCGAGGCGACGCTGGCGCAGCGCCCAACGGAAGAACGTATGCACCGCCAGCAACCCGGTCAGGTACACGTTGTCCTTGGCGAAGGCCGAACCACCGCCCAGCGGCACGCCACGGAACACGCGCTGCGCGGAGTGGAAACTGTCGGCGACGTTCTGCCCGCACGCCCGGAAATAACGGAACACCTCGACGAAGTCGGCACCGTTCAGCGCCATGTCGATCGCCAGGATGCGCAGGCTGATCCGCTTGAGCCGGGAGATGTCGATAGCGCCCGACATCAGCTCGGCGAACACCGCCAGGCCTTCCTGCGTGGCCGTCACACGGGGCGAGGTACGTGCCAGCGACGCCAGCACGGGCTGCTCCCGGCCATTGAGTGCCGTAAGCGAATGCACGAAGGCTTCATGGGCCAACAGCTGGTGGCGGTCGTATTCGGTGAAGCGGACCCCGCCACGCAGGCGGATACGGGTTGCACCGGCCGCCGCCTTGGCCGTCAACTCAGGATCGACCTCCACGGAGATGACCCCGGGCGAGAAGAAGGCATCCAGCTGCGCGGCCATGTCGCAGCGAAGCTCGTCGGCGGGGATGCTGCCGGAGGCATCCTCGGTTTCCAGGTCGGCACCCAGTTCGTCGGCCAGGTCCACGAAATAGCGCGCCGCATCCAGGTTGCTGCGGTTGCTGCCGGGGATCGCGTCGCCGGGGCGGCCGTACAAGGCCACGGATGCGCGGGTGACGCCGTCCGTACCGGCCGATTCGAGCATCTGCGCGGCGATCCGCCAGGATTCGGCCGTGCGCCGCAGGTAATCGGCGATCGGATGATCCTCGGCGGCTTCCGCCTCGATCGCTTCCAGTTCCGCCCGCGTCTCGTTCAACTGCGGCGGGTGGTAGCGAATGTCGGGAATCGAGAGGCGACCAGCACCGAACTCCGCGATCAGGCGTTCTTCGATCGAGGCCGACCACGACACCGTGGGAAGGATACGGATCGCCCGGACGGCGCCGAGGAGGCGCTGGTCGAGCGCCGCATAGCGCCGCATCTCGGCAGAGAGGTGACGTGGGTCGACATGGGCGTGCATGGACGAAGAGTCTAGCGCGACGAAATGTATTTCTCGCGGCGGATGTGCTGCACCGCCAGGCCGTGGTCCTTCAGGGTGGCGAAGGCGGCGTCCACCATGTTGGGGTTGCCGCACAGGTAGGCGATGTCGTCTCCGGCGCTGGGCTCCAGCTCGGCCAGCATGTCCTGGACATAGCCCAGGCGGTCGTTCGGGCGCGGGTTGGGCCGGGCGCCACGGGACAGGCACGGATGGAACGTGAACCCCTCGTGTGTCCGCGCAAAGGCCTCGAACTCCTCGCCGTAGAGCAACTCGCCCTCGTTGCGGGCGCCGTAGAGCAGCACGAAACGGCAGCCGCGCGAGGCGATCAGGGCCTCGATCTGGGGCAGCATGGCGCGGTACGGGGTAACGCCGGTGCCGGTGGCGATGAGGATGTAGCGCGCGTTGGTGTCGCCCTCCATCAGGCAGAACCGGCCATACGGGCCGCTGGCGTCCACGGTCTGGCCGTGTTCCAGCCCGCCCAGCAGCTTGGTGGCGGCCCCGCCCTCGACATAGCTCACCGCGATCTCGATGCGCCCGGCGGGGCTACCGCCGTCGCCCACGGTGGCGACGGAATAGCTGCGCTTGGTCGGCTTGCCGTCGTCGTAATGGAAGTGGACCTGCAGGAACTGGCCCGGGACGAAAGCCAGCGGCTGGCCGTCCGTCCGCTCGAAGGACAGGTGCCGCACCGCGGGGGCGAGCATGAAGCTGTCGGTCAGACGAAGCTGGAAGGGGTCGGCCATGGAAACTCCCTGTTGACGCCAGGCGACAAAGGGGCCCGGCAAAGCCCGCTATAATAAGCGGCTTGTCATCCCGGCGCAGCCCATGACCACTCCCGCTCTACATGTCCACGACCTCCGCAAGACCTACGCCAACGGTGTGGAAGCCCTCAAGGGCATCTCGCTCACGGTGCAGCCGGGGGATTTCTTCGCCCTGCTGGGGCCGAACGGCGCCGGCAAGTCCACGCTGATCGGCATCCTGTCCTCGCTGGTGAACTCCACCTCGGGCGACGCCGAGGTCTTCGGGGTATCCATCCACAGGCACCGCAGCGATGCGATGCGCCTGATCGGCCTGGTGCCCCAGGAAATCAACTTCAACCAGTTCGAGAAACCGTTCGACATCTGCGTGAACCAGGCCGGCTTCTACGGCATTGGCCGCGCGGAAGCCGCGGTCCGTGCCGAGAAGTACCTGAAGGAACTGCGCCTGTGGGACAAGGCGCACGAGCAGGCACGCACCCTGTCGGGCGGCATGAAGCGCCGGCTGATGATCGCCCGCGCGATGATGAACGAGCCGAAGCTGCTGATCCTGGACGAGCCCACCGCCGGTGTGGACATCGAGATCCGCCGGTCCATGTGGCAGTTCGTCTCGGCCATCAACGAAGCCGGCACCACCGTGATCCTCACCACGCACTACCTGGAGGAAGCGGAGCAGCTGTGCCGCAACATCGCGATCATCGACCGGGGCCGCATCGTGCAGAACACCTCGATGAAGAGCCTGCTGGCCACCCTCGACGTGGAGACCTTCATGCTCGACGTGGCCAGCATGCCCACCTCCCTGCCCACGCCGCAGGGCGTGGTGCTCCGCGCGCTGGACGCCCACACCATCGAAGCCGAAATGTCCCGCTCCCACGACCTCAATTCGCTGTTCGCCACGCTGTCCGCCCACGGCATCACCGTGACGTCGCTGCGCAACAAGTCCAACCGGTTGGAGGAACTCTTCGTCCGCCTGGTGGAGCACGGCCGGGAGAACGCGGCATGAGCGCCGCCCACAACCTCGTCGCGCTGGGCACCCTGGTGCGTCGCGAGATCATGCGCATCGCGCGCATCTGGACGCAGACGCTGATCCCCCCGGCCATCACGATGACGCTGTACTTCGTCATCTTCGGCAAGCTGATCGGCAGCCGCATCGGTGAAATGCATGGCTTTACCTACATGCAGTACATCGTGCCCGGCCTGGTGATGATGAGCATCATCACCAACAGCTACGGCAACATCTCGTCATCGTTCTTCGGCGCCAAGTTCGGCCGCTACGTGGAAGAAATGCTGGTGTCGCCGATGCCCAACTGGGTGATCCTGCTCGGCTACGTCATCGGCGCGGTGGTGCGCGGCGTCACGGTGGGCGCGCTGGTGCTGGTCATCGCATTGTTCTTCACCGACCTGCACGTGTCGCACCCGCTGATCACCTTCCTCTCGGTGGTGCTGGGCGCCACGGTGTTCTCGCTGGCCGGTTTCGTCAACGCCGTGTTCGCCAAGAAGTTCGACGACATCGCGCTGGTACCGACCTTCATCCTCACGCCGCTGACTTACCTGGGCGGCGTGTTCTACTCGGTCGACCTGCTGTCCGAGCCCTGGCGCTCCCTCTCGATGGTCAACCCGATCCTGTACATGGTGAACGCGTTCCGGTTCGGCGTACTGGGCGTCAGCGACGTGCCGGTAGGCACGGCGTTCGTGGTCATGGGCGTTTTCGTGGCCGGACTCTCGGCCGTCGCGCTGCGCCTGCTCGGCCGCGGCGTGGGCATGCGTTCGTAATCCATGCGCGTCAACAAGTACATCAGTGAGTCCGGACGCTGCTCGCGTCGCGAGGCCGACGAGCTGCTGGTGGCCGGCCGCGTCACCATCAACGATACGGTCGTGGGCATGGGGGCCAAGGCGCTCGACGGCGACGTGGTCAAGGTGGATGGCGAGGTGGTGGTCGCACGCACGCTGATCGCCAGCCCCGCGAAAAGCCGCGGCGTCTACATCGCGCTGAACAAGCCAGTGGGCATCACCTGCACCACCGACCAGACCGTCGACGGCAACATCGTGGATTTCGTCGACCACCCGCAGCGCATCTTTCCCATCGGCCGCCTCGACAAGGATTCCGAGGGCCTGATCCTGATGACGAGCAACGGCGACATCGTCAACGAGATCCTGCGTGCGGAAAACCACCACGAGAAGGAATACCTGGTGGCGGTGAACAAGGCGGTGACCGACGAGTTCCTCCGCGGCATGGCGCGGGGCGTGCGGATCCACGGACAGATGACCCAGCCCTGCAAGGTGCGCAAGATTGCGAAATTCGGCTTCGCCATCGTGCTTACCCAGGGCCTCAACCGGCAGATCCGCCTCATGGCGGCCGAGTTCGGCTACCGCGTCACCCAGTTGCGTCGCGTGCGTATCGTCAACGTCAAACTCGGCCACCTGAAGCCCGGACAGTGGCGCAACCTGACCGAACAGGAACTGGCCGGCCTGCTGCCGCAGCGAACGCAGTGGTGAGAAACGCGTGCCGGCCGCGACATCAGGCGCAGGCTGACACTTCGGCACGGTGACGGCCGACATGTAACGGGCGACCCTTGAAGGACAATGCGTACGCCGCTGGAAACGGTGCTACGCCCCATCAAGGATTCCCCCGACATGAAGTCATCTCTCGGGGCAGCGCTCGTCGCCGCCCTGCTCAGCGCGTCGGCCATGGCCGCGCCTCTCCCACGCGTGGACGCCTACGGCGCCTTCCTGCGTGAACAGATACGCCAGGTAGGCCCCGCGCAGGCGCTCGATACCGACACCGCTCAGTTCGTCGCCCGTTTCCTCGATACACCGAGCTCTCCCTACAGCGCGCTCGTCGAGCAGCCCGAGTTCACCAATACGGTCTGGTGGAACGATTACGTCGACACGCTACGGCCCCTCGGCATCGACGGCGCCGACGCGGCATTGGCCACGCTGCAATGGCAGGGCGGATTCACCAAGGCCCGACCCGGGCACGAGGTGACGGTGAGTGACGCAGCGGTGCGCGCGTACCGCGGGCGCGAGGCCGCCGCCAACGCGATCAAGGCGGGCATCGATCCCGACATCTTCTGGCAGGCAAGGGACATGAGCGGCACGGCGATCACGGCCGCCGCCGGCTATGCACTGGCCCTGCAACTGCTGCGCGAGGCGATGGCCACACACGCTCCCGCCGACTACGGTCGTGCCGCCATCCGGCCGGACGTGCTGACGCGCTACCTGGGCCAGACCCATCCGGATCGCATCCCGGAAGCCGACCTACGCTATCTGTCGGACCTTTTGCGCGGTGCCATCCAGCGTCGCGATGCAGCAGTCACGGGAACACCGGGGCAACGACTGCCCGCGGCCTACCGCCTCGCGCGCGTCACCGCCGCCTATGCCGACAGCAAGGGGTATTACAGCAGCCGCGCCTTCTGCGCAAACGATGCCCCCGCACCTGGGCAACCGCTCGGAGCGGACGCTTTAGAGGCCGACCGTCCCTTGTGCTTCATCGCCGCCACCGACCGCGGCGTGCACGCCTGGTTCCGCCGTCAGTTGCGCATCGACGCGTTGAGACTGCGTATCCACGAGAACACCCATCACGGGTTCGCCCACCTTGCCCACCTTCTGGGCACGGTCCTGATCCTCATGGACTTCGTCTCGTTCGTCGAGATCGCCGACGCACTCGTCGCCGATCGCCTCGCTGTCGAAGGCAGCATCGACGACGACACCGCCGCGCTCGCCAGCGAGCGTGCCGACCGACTCATGTGCAGGATATCCCGATGACCCCCACGCTGCGGCGCCCCGGCGCCCTCCTGTCTGCCCTTTTGCTCGCCGCGATGCCCTGGCTGGCATGCGCCGGCGTCATAGATATCGAGAAGGGCGAAGGCTCCTTCGTCGTCGACCTTCTCGATGCGGAGGGGCGCCTGCACGTCGACGCCATGCAGGCCATGTTGATCCTTGAGCGCCCGACCATGGCCAATCAAGGCACGCGGACGTTCTTCAAGGCCATCAGCGGACGGATGCACGGCGCCACGCTCGCCCGTATCGACTACAGCTACGAGACGAACGGCATGACCCATGTGCGGACGTACCACGCGCGAAGCGGGCGCTCCATGGCGCTGATCGCCGATATTATCTCTGCCAAGCACGGCCGGGGCGCCTCGTCGGCGACCGAATCCGGCGACACCGATACGCCATCGGTCGATAGCGGCGTCACCGACGACGTGACGCGCGATGCCGGCGAGGCCATCTTCTATCCCCCCGACACCCCGACCAACGTGCGTGTCGCCGCCCTGCCCGACGACGCGAGCCCTATCGAATCGGTTGACATCGGCGACGGCAAATCGCATGCCACCGACGCCGAAGTGAAGATCGCCCGTCGTCTCGACGCGGACATTCAGCAGGGCGTGGTTCCCCGCAACGGCAAGGTCACCGGCTACGTGAGCAAGACGGTCTGCGAATCCTGCAGGAACGCACTCGACGAACTGGCCATGCGCCACGATATCGACGGCACGGTCTACCAACTGATCGAGCCCGACCCAGCCAGCGGCCGAGTCCGCGAGCCGCTTACTGACAAAAGCACGCTACTCGAACGCAGCCAGCAATCATCGCGTGATCTCAAGTCCCTACGCAGCGCCTATGCCAACAGCACCCTGGCCAAGGACGTGTATCGAAAACCCGCCACCAGCTGGACGGATGTCCGCACGATCGAACGTGCCGAGGCGTCGACTGCCCTGCCCGAGTTGTCCGACCCCTGCGAATGAAGGAGAGCCCCATGCGGATGCATTGTTTCATCGCTGTACTGGCGATCCTGCCGGGCGCGGTCGCCGCAAGCCAGGTCGCCGGGACGGATGTCCTGGCGCAGTGGCAGCACCACCGGATCGAACGGCTGGGCGGTGGCCAGGCGTCGCTGTCGCGGCAGGATATCGTCGCGCAGTTGCTGGTCCAGCCGTCGTCGGCCTATAGCGCGACCGTCGACCAACCGGCGTTCACCAACGAGATCGACTGGCCGGCCACCCTGGCAAGCACGGGGCTGGACGGCGGTGCGGCACTGGCTGCCCTGCGCCGGGACCTGGGCGTGACGCGCGCCCGTCCGCGCCTGGATGTCACGCCGGCGCCGGGCTTTCGCGACGATTTCATCGCCGCCAGCGCGACCAAGGCGGGGGTGGACGCGGACATCTTCTGGCACATGCTGGACCTCACGGGCTATCGCCATTCGACCAAAGCCGCCATCTATGCGGTGGGGCTACAGATCCTGCGCGCGCAGATGACCACCATGCCGCACGAACAATGGACACCCGGCGGGATCGATCCAGCCGTCTTCACCCGCGTGATGCGGGCGCAGCATGGCAACCAGCTGACCGCCTACGACCTCGACTACCTGTCCACCCTCGTGCAGTACCGGCTGATCCATCGCCGGGTCAGCGAGGCGGTCGGTCAGGGACGGCGCAGCCTGCCTGCCGCCTACCGGGTTGCCCGGGTCGCCGTGGCGTATCGCGATGCGCAGGGTTACGTGGGGGCGCCGCCGTGCACGCGCGATGCCGCGCCCCATGTCCCCGTCGCCGGAACGGGTGACGATGACGACGAGCGTCCGCTGTGTTTCGTCGCGGCGACGGATCGTGCCGTGCATGCCTGGTACATCGCGGAATACCAACGCCAGGCCAGGGCCGCACCGCCGCCACACCGCGATACCGGATTGCACCGTCTGGCTGTCGCTGCCGGTCTCGTTCTCGCCCTGGTCGACCTGGCGGGCGCGGTGGAATTCATTGAAGCCTCGGTGGCCGACGACCTTGCCACGGCCGAGGCGATCGGCCCGACCGAGGCGAACGCCGCGTCCGAACCGGCCAACCTGCTTTCCTGCCCGCTCTAGGAGATCGTCCGATGTATCGTTTCCTCGTCCTGTCGCTGGTCGGCGGTGGCATCGCACTGCACGGTGGCGCGGGGCACGCCACGCCCATGGTCACCGTGGACGCGATGGGCATCGACCAGGGCAACGTCACGGCACAGCTCGAGCGCACCAGCCAGTATTTCGTCAATGCGATGCGCCGGCTGCTCACCGAAGACTACGCGGATTCGTACCGCGCGATCCGCTGGGAACACCTCGAGGAAGCCATGACCCAGGCGCGTGTCGCCCGTTTTGAGTACCACTACACCGTGCATGGCACGGAGTACGTCAGGGTGTATCACGCCATGGACGGCAAACCGCTGAGCATCGTCGCCGAGGACGTCTTTTCCGGTCCCACACCACGCGGCTCGCCCACGCCGCCTCGATCGCCGGCCTCGCCGGACGGCTCGATCGACAGCGATGCCGAGACCGCCTCCGGGGTCGGCACGGTGAGCGAACACCGCGACATGGTCGCCGCGGACATCAGCGACGACATCCTCTTCGCGGAGTTCGACTCACTGAATGTACGCGCCCGCGTCTTGCCAGCCACGGGTTCCGTGCTCGACGGCTATCCCGTGCCCTCCATGCAGGGCGACCTGGATGCCGAGTTCAAGGCCCTGCGCGCGATCGAGCACGACATCCAGGCCCGGGTGGTGCCGCGTGGCGGCCGCGTGCGCGGTGCCATCGGGGGCGCCACGTGCAGCTCCTGCCGCGACGCCATGCGCGATTTCGCCCGCGCGTACGATGCCGACGTGCAGGTCACGCAGATGTACGGTTCGATCGCGCGGAGCGAGCAGCAAGCGCTGATCGCATCCGGGCGCGCACGGATGCGCGGGCAACTGCTGGTCGACGCGCACGGCGGCGAGCCCTTGCTGGCGCGCGACATCCTTGGCGGGGCGCGGGCGGCGCAGGTGCGGCGCGAACTGAGCGCCGGCTCACTGGGTCGGGCCTTCAAGGGCATGCCGTGGCGGCAGCGCTCGTTCCGGCTGGGATCGCCCCGTCTTCCGCGGGTGTCGGAAGGCTCGGGCACGGATGACCCGGCACACTCCGCTATATCCTCGCCGCCCGACTGCTGACCGGTTGCGGCTCGGGCGCAACGGCCCTGGAGGGACGATGTGCGATCATGGGCGCATGGATACCTTCGCCTCCCTGCCCCTCAAACCCACCCTCCTCGCCGCCGTGGAGGGACTGGGCTACGCATCGATGACACCCATCCAGCGTGACAGCCTCCCGCCGATCCTCGACGGTCGCGACGTCATCGCCCAGGCACGCACGGGTAGCGGCAAGACGGCGGCCTTCGGGCTGGGCCTGCTGGAACACCTGAACCCCGACGAGATCCGCCTGCAGGCCCTCGTGCTTTGTCCTACGCGCGAGCTGGCCGACCAGGTCAGCAAGGCACTGCGCCGGCTGGCGGTCAACATCCCCAACGTGAAGCTGCTGACGCTGTGCGGTGGCATGCCGCTCGGCCCGCAGCTGGCGTCGCTCGAGCACGATCCGCACATCGTGGTGGGCACTCCCGGTCGTGTGCAGGAGCACCTCAAGCGCGGCAGCCTGCACGGCGGCGGCATCCGGATGCTGGTGCTCGACGAGGCCGACCGCATGCTCGACATGGGCTTCGAGGAAGCCATCGACGATATCGTCAAGCGTATTTCGAAGCACCACCAGACACTGCTGTTCTCCGCCACCTACCCCGACGACATCCGCACGATGAGTGGACGCGTGCAGCGCGATCCGGTCACGGTCACGGCGGACGAGCCGCAGGCCGTGCCGACCATCGAGCAACGCGTCGTCGAGGTCGAGCCCGCCCACAAAGCGGACGTGCTGGCGCGCATCCTGACGCACGAGAAACCCGAAGCCGCGCTGGTGTTCTGCAACATGCGCAAGGATACCGAGGGCCTGGCCGCCGAGCTCGATCGTCGCGGCTTTACCGCGCTCGCCCTGCACGGCGACCTGGAACAGCGCGATCGCGATGAAGTGCTGGTGCGCTTCGCCAATCACAGCTGCTCCATCCTGGTGGCCACGGACGTTGCCGCGCGCGGCCTCGACATCGCGGCCCTGCCGCTGGTGGTCAGCTACGACGTCGCGCACGATGTGGATACCCATACGCACCGCATCGGTCGCACCGGCCGCGCGGGTGCCAACGGCATGGCCATCTCGCTGGCCGGCTCGCGCGAGTTGCCCAAGATCAAGGCCATCGAGGAGCGACTGGGTAAAACGTTGCCACGTCATCCCGCGCGGGCGCAGGCGGAAGGCAAGAAGGTCCTCAACCTGGCCCCCATGAAAACGCTGGTCATCGACGGTGGCCGCAGGGACAAGATGCGTCCCGGCGACATCCTGGGCGCACTGACGGGCGATGCCGGGCTCGATGCGAAGGACATCGGCAAGATCGATGTCTTCGCCACGCGGGCTTATGTGGCGATCCGCCGCGATCTCGCCAATCGCGCCCTCGAACGCCTGCGTGCCGGCAAGATCAAGGGGCGCACGTTCCGCGTCCGCCCCCTGGGCTGACTGGCGGGCGACCCTGTCAAAGGTCGTTGATCTCGCCATCCCCCGGCGTATCCAGGCAGGCGACGCTCGCCTCCTGCGCCGGCGTTCCCGCCGCCTGGCCGAGCAGGTTCAGCTGCCCACCGTGTACCGCCACTTCGATCGATGTCAGGTGCTGGTGCCGCTGTCGATCGAAGCGTGTATAGGCGGGGCTACCATGGCCCAGGTAGGCCACGTGGACACGGATGCCATGCTGGTCGGATAGCGCCTGCAGGGCGGCCTCGCAGGAGGGGCACGGGGCCTGGCTGGTGTAGCCGTTCAGGTGGCCACCGGCGGCCACCCTGCCCTCACGGATGTCACGCTCGATCCACCGGGCCACCTTGAGCTCGGCATCGCGTTTGCGCGCATCGTCGTAGCGATCACCCTGCACGGGGGACGCGGTGACCTGGCTGCCCCGCGGAGGCGCGTCGGCCCATGCGACGACGGGCGTCCCCCGCGTGAAATAGCTTGCGTAGGCGCGGCGTGGCCGTTCGCCGTCGAGCCCCGTGTCGAGTTCGTTGCGCCCGGAGCGGGCGTGGTAGACGCGTTGGTGCCGCTCGCCGTTGACCTCAAACTCGTAGGTGAAGCTGACGAAGGTCGCGGTCTGCCACTGGCGCGAGAACCGCGCAAACTGTGCGGCATCCGGTCGCCGGCCGTCGAGGGCATCGACATACCACGCCTGCGCCGGCACGACGTGTGCGGCGAACGACGCGAGAAGGCGCGCGCCTACACTGTTTCTCGGATCGTCGTGGATGACGCGTTTGACGACGGGCGCCGCCGCGACGGCACCGATAGGGAGCCACAGGGCTGTGCCTATGGCGACACAGCGGAAGAAGCGGCAGGCGGTCATCGTGTGGTGGTCCGGCAGATAAGGAGGTTGGTGCGCTCGACGAGCCGGTAGAAACCCGTGTCGGCGTCGCGGGGCACGGGGCTGTCGAGGGCCAGCTGCGCTTCGACGACTTCGGCATGGTTCGACCAGTCCAGGGCCTCGTTGGTATAGGCCCCGGCCCAGGCGGGTCGCACGTCGGCGAAGTGATCGATCAGCCGGGCCACCTGGCCGAAGTCGCCATGGAAGGCTTCCGGTGGCTGGGCCAGCTGATGTCGCCGCATGGACCGGTACCAACGGTAGACGGCACGATCGGTGGCATCGGAGAAGCAGATCGGGCGCGCGAGGTCTTCCGGCAGAGAGCCCGCCGTATCCTTCCTCGAGCCATCACTGTGGCAGGCGGCATAGCCGGCATTGCTCGCCCGATAGGCTGCGGCGACACGCGCGATGCGCAGCGGTGCCGGCAAGGCGCGCCGGGCGCCGGCAGCCGCGTCGCCGTTGGAACGCGCGGACAGTTCCGCGCGCAGGATATCGGCCAGGTACACCAGGTCGTGATCGCTCACGTCGTCCAGGGAACGCGCGGACATCACCCGGCGCAGGGCGTCCTCATCGACCCCGAAGGCCTCGCGATCGGCCCATGGCGTGGCCTCCACCCAGTCATGCAGGGTCTGCAGCGCGACGGCGAACTCCGCGTTGAGCGTAAAGAGGTCATTCCCGCCAAGGGCGTAGGCTTTCTCGTAATAGATCGGGGCGACGCCTGACTTGTCGAGGTTCGCGGCCACCGCCAGCGTCAGGTTGCCCGGCGTAGGGCCTGGATAATCCGGCAGCGTCTGGTAGCCGGGCAGCGCCTTGTCCAGACCCAGGTCCCAGGCGATGGCACGCGCGGTCCGTTTGCTGTCCGGGAACGCGGTGGCGTCCGCCGACTCAGCCCGGTTGCCCGAGAACAGCCGTGGGTGGAGGTCGCTGTAGATCGACGAGGGATCGGCCAGGTACTCCGGCGTCCACTCGGCATCGGGGTGGAAGGGTGAGACATCGCCCAGGTCGTAGGCATTCATCAGGGCCAGGCTTCGCATGGTCCAGGCGGCATACTCGTTGCCCGGTGGCGGTGGCCGGTGGAAGCGCGCGCCCGTCGGCGTGGCCGCGCTGCCTGGCGATGCGGCGAGGCAGGCAAGCACAACGCAGACCCGCCACCGGGCACCGGGGTTCGGAACGACAGGCATGGGGCGATCTCCGCAGGGGGGAGCGCTATTGAAGCGACCGGCACGGCAGGCCGTCAGCGGGTATACCCGCAGCAGTGCGTAGGCGAATAGCCCAATCTGGCCTGTGTCAGGTTCCGCGTGGCTTCGCGCGGTGCGTCGCCGTGGCCGTCCAGGGATCGTCCGGCCACGGATGACGGGGATAGCGACCCTTCAGTTCTTTCTTCACTTCCGGATAGGTGCGATCCCAGAAGCCCGCCAGGTCCTGGGTGACCTGGATGGGTCGCCCGGCCGGTGAGAGAAGGTGGAGCATGACGGCGATGCGTCCGTCGCCCACGCGGGGCGTGTCCGCCAGGCCGAAGAGTTCCTGGAGCTTTACCGCCAGCACCGGCGGTGCGCCCGGGTCGTCGTCGCGCGCGCCGTACTCGAGGCGGCGGGTCATGCCGCTGGGCACTTTCAGGTCCTCGGGCGCATGCGCGTCCAGCGCACGGCGCTGCTCGTAATCGAGCATGCCAGCGAGTGCCTCGGAAAGATCCGAGACCTGCAGCGCGTCGAGCCGTCGCTTGCCTGTCAGGAAAGGTGCCAGCCACGTATCCAGTGTGTCCAGCAGGGCCGCATCGGCGACATCGGGCAAGCCGACGGCCGGATGCCACACGCGCAGGGCACCGATCCGCGCGCGCAGGCGCCTCGCCGTATCGCTCCAGGGCAAGGCCGCGATGCCCCGCGACCGGATGGCGGCCAACAACGCGGGAACAGCGTCGTCGCCACGCAGGGGCAACGGCTTGCGTGAGATCGGCAGGGCGTCGAAACGACGCTCTTCGAAGGCCTCGGCGATCTGTCGCTCGTCGTCCCAAAGCAGCACGCGCTCCGTGACGAAGCGATCGGCATGGTCGCGCTCGAGTAAGGCGGCATCGAAAGGCGCCGCAGCGTAGATCAGGCTGTCGCGCGCTTCCAGGCGCAGGTCCAGGACGACGATCCACGGCTCGCCGTGCAGCGCGCTGTTCTCGTGCAGCCGCGCGCCGCGCCCGTTTGCCAGGAGGTAGCGCGACGCATGGCCGTCGTCACGCCGCGCCACCCGGTCGGGAAACGCATGCACGAGCAAGTCGCCCACGGCATGGCTGTCCGGCATGCCGCTGGCGGCCGTGCGGACGTCGAGACGCCGCCGCCATCCCGCGGCGGCTTTTTCGATCGCCGCCAGCGCACCGATGTCCGCGGAGGCGGCACGCGCACCACGCGCACCCGCGTCGCGCCAAAGGTGCAACGCCGCCACCCGCTGACGAAAATCGTCGCTGCGGCCCTGCTCGCCGCGCAGGGGCGAACGCGCATCCACCAGCGCCAGCAGGTCGGCCACCAGCGCCCTGTGCCCGGCCGGCGCGCGACAGGCGGCCGCGCCCAGCCGGGGGGTGGCCCCCAGCGCCAGCATCTCGCGGCCAAGTCGGCTGAGTGCCGAGGTGGTGTCCAGGGCGCCCAGCCGCTGTAACAGGTCGCGTGCCTGGCCCATCGCGCCAGCCGGCGGCGCGTCCAGCCAGGGCAGGTCGTCGCTGCCCCAGCCAGCCAGTTCGAGCGCCAGCCCGGACAGTTCGGTGTGTTGGATCTCCGCCGTGCGCGATGCTTCTAGGCGGCGGCTCTGCGGCCAGAGCCGGTAGGCCGTCCCAGGGGCCACACGCCCGGCACGACCCGCACGCTGATCGGCGGATGCCTGCGAGATGTGCACGGTCTCCAGACGCGCGAAGCCCGACGTGGGGTCGAAACGCGGCTCGCGTGCCAGGCCTGCGTCCACCACCGCGCGAATACCCGGCAGCGTGACGCTGGACTCGGCCACGTTGGTGGCAAGGATGACCCGCCGTGTGCCGGCATCTGCAGGCGTCAGGGCCAGTTGCTGCTCGGCCAGTGAAAGCTCGCCATGCAGGGCGACCACCTCGAGGGTCTCATCGCGGCGCTCGACCAGGCCACGCGCGCGCTCGATCTCGCGACGGCCGGGCAGGAACGCAAGCACATCGCCTTCGTTTTCCGCGAGTGCCTGCGCCACCACGCGCGCAAGGTGCTGTTCGAGACCCTCCTGCATGCGGGCCGGGGCATACTCGACCCTTACCGGGAAACTGCGCCCCGGGCTGCTCACCCGAGGCGCATCCAGCCATTGCGCCATGCGCTCGCCGTCCAGGGTGGCCGACATCACCAGCAGGCGCAGGTCCGGTCGCAGGCTGGCCTGGACATCCAGCGCCAGCGCTGCGCCGAGGTCACCCGCAAGGTGGCGCTCGTGGAACTCGTCGAACAGGATCGCGCCGACGCCGTCCAGCCCCGGATCGTCCTGGATCATCCGGCCCAGGATGCCTTCGGTGACCACTTCGATGCGCGTACGCGGCCCGACACGCGATTCGAACCGGATGCGGTAGCCGACCGTGCCGCCGACGTCCTCGCCGAGTTGCGCGGCCATGAACGATGCCGCGGCGCGCGCGGCGATGCGGCGTGGCTCCAGCATCAGGATGCGTTGGTCGCCCAACCACGGCGCATCCAGCAGCGCCAGCGGCACCTGGGTGGTCTTGCCGGCGCCCGGCGGCGCCTCGAGCACGAGACGCGTGTGCGTCATCAGCGAAGCGACGATCCGGGGCAGCAGCGGCGTGATCGGAAACGATGGAGTCATGCGCTCGACATGGTACGCAAGGCGGCGCCGCGTTGCGCGCTTTATCAGCCCTCTTCCGGAGGTTCGTCCGTGAGCGTATCGCGGGCGACACGCTCCAGCGGCCGCAGTGAGCGGAACGATCGGCGGTAGTCGTCCAGCACCCGTTTGGCCTCCACGCCGTTGGCGATCACCCGCGGCGTAATCAGTACGACGAGTTCCGTACGCATACCGCCGTTGTCCTGGTTGCGGAACAACGCGCCCAGCAACGGTACGCGCGACAGGCCTGGCACCCCACTGCGGTTTTCCGTGTCCAGTTCGCGGATGAGCCCGCCGAGCAGCACCGTCTGGCCGCTCTGCACCGCCACCTGGGTGGTCAGCTTGCGCTTCATGATCGGCAGGTTGGTGGCGTTGGTGTCGCTACCGGCCCGGCTGACTTCCTGGACCACGTCGAGGTAAACCAGGCCACCCGGATTCACGCGCGGGCGCACGTCGAGGATGACGCCGGTATCCTTGTATTCCACCTGCCCCACCGGATTGCCGCTGCCGACGTTCGTGTTCACGTAGGTCTGCGTCACCGGAATCTGGTCACCGACCTGGATGCGCGCCTTGTGGTTGTTCACCACCACCAGCGAGGGTGCCGAGAGGATCTTGGTATGTCCGTTGTGTTCCATCGCGCGCAACGCCACCTGCAACTCGCTGTTGACGAACGAGTAGAACAAGGTGTCCGGCCGACCGGTGGGCACGGCCCCGATGCCGCCGCCCAGTGCCCACTGCTGCTTGTTGCCGGGTTGTGCCACTCCGCCGTTGCCGCCCGCGAGGCCTTCGAGGTACCACTGCACGCCAAAGCGAAAGGCGTCGCGCAGCTGCACTTCGAGGATGCGTGTTTCGATCTGCACCTGCAGGGGCACCGCGTCCAGGCGCTCGATCGCCTTGCGCACCTCCGACCACTCCGAGGGGCGCGCGCGAATCATCAGCTGGTTGTTCGCGTCGATGGCGGTGACCCGTATGGTGCCGGCACCCGTGCCGCGGCCCGATCCGGATAACGAGGGCGTGGCGGACTGGAAGAAGGTGGGGTCCTCGGCCGTGTCACGGTCGCCAAAGCCGGCGCCGATGCCACCGGGATCCGTGGTTCCCACGGTGCCGCCCAAGGTGTCCGCCTCCAGCCCCGGCACCACCCGACCGCCCTGGTCGCCACCGACCGATGCATCGAACACGCTGCCGATGTAGCGCGCCACATCGGTGGCCGGCAGGTTACGCAGGTCGTAGACGAAGAGGCGGGGTTCGTTGCCACCCCCGCCGTCGATGCGCGCGATCCATTCGCCCACCTGACTGACATGCGATTCCTGTGTACCGATGACCACGATGCTGCCGGTACGCTCGACGGGCAGGAAGCGGACGAGGCCGGCGACCGGGCCACCGCTGTCCTTCCCGAATACCGACTCCAGGGCAGGCAGTAACTCACCGACGGTGGCATGCTTCAGGCTGAACACCCCGACCGACATGCCGGCCACCCAATCGACATCGAACGTGTCGATGGTGGCCTGGTAATTCGCGAGTTCATCGGGCGTGCCGGCAAGCACGAGCACCGGCCTCGCGGGATCCGCGAGCAGCACGGCCTCGGGGAGCACGAACGGTGCCAGCAGCCTGGCCATTTCCGGCGCCGCCACGTGGCGAAGGGTGAAGAGGCGTGCGGACATGCCCGCGGCCGGTGCGCCGGCCTTCAGGCGGGGCACGAGGTGGCCGGCGACGGCCTGCGTCGAAGGCAGCACGTTGTAGCGGCCCTGCTCGTGGACCAGCGCATTGCCCGTCCAGGACAGCAAGGTCTCCAGGATGGGCAGGGCCTGCTCGCGCGTCACGGGCTGCGCCGTGGAGAACGACACGGTGCCGCGCACGCCAGGCAATACCGCGTAGTTGGCCTTCAGCAGGTCGCCCAGGATGGCCTTGACCACGGCCTCCACGGGCTGGTCTTCGAAGTTGAAGGTCACCGCGTCGGTTCCGCTGGCCACGGGGGATGGCACCGTCCGCGCCTGCGGCCTGATGAAGTGTCCGTTGCCGGGCTGGATCGACGGCACGGCGGCATCGGTGACATCGGCCTCGGGCGGCTCGTTCAGCGGCAAGGGCGCGGGTACGGGCCGTTCGGTGCCGGCCAGCGCTTCGTATTCCAGCGCGTGCGAGGCGAGCCGGGACGAATGCGAGGCGCAGCCGGCCATCAGCAGGGCCGACAGGGCGGCCATGCCGAGTGTGCATGGTTTCATGTGTTGCTCCTCCTTCCTTGGGGGCGCGGGACGCGCCCGCTATTGCGAGTCCTGCGCCTGCGGGTGTTGTTGCTGCTGTTCCATGCGGCGCTTCTGCACCGCCTGCTTGAGTGCGTCGATACGGGCACGCTGCAGGGCTTCGTCGTCCTGACGCGGCGGAGCCTGTCGTGCACCGGCATCGGCCGGACGCGGCAGTGCCGGGCCCGTCATGCCCGATGCCTGCGGTTGTTCGATACGCATGGCGCCCGGGGGCAGCGACGGCGAGGGCGTGGGCTGACCAGGCTGCGCGGGTTGACCTGGCGGCACGCCGGGACGCTTCCCGTCCTTGGCCAGGGCTTCCGGCGCGCTGACCTTCAACGTCAGCTCGCGGCGTTCGCCGCCATTGTCGAACACGGCACTGCGCGGCGTGAGCGAGGCGAGCGTCCAGTGGCCCTCGGCGAGGGGCGAGCCCTCCTTCACGCGCACGGTGACGTCCTTGCCCTTGTCACGCAGCAAGGCCATGCGCAGGCCAGGTGTCATGATGATGCCCGTGAGTTCGAGATCGCCGATGTTGCTGGCGCTGTCGTCGTCGCCCGCCGCCGCGACCGGCTTGCGGTCGGCCATGAACAAGGGCCGTTGCCAGACCTCGACAAAGCGCGCGAGCGGCACCGGCGTCGGCATGGCGACCGGACGCGCGGCAGGCAGTGCCTGCGGATCGCCCGGTGGGTCCCAGCGGACTCCCCGCCCCACGCCCAGTGCGAAGACACACAAGGTGGCGGCAAGCACCAGGGCTACGCCCGCCAGCAAGGGCGTCAGCCGCCGCTGTCCGGCCGCGTTCATGTGGCCGCCTTCGCCGCGCTGGCGGCATGGATGTAACCGGAGACGGTGAACTGGACTTCCATCGGCGCGGCGCCGCCGGCACGCGCCGCGACCGGGTTGCGATAGATGCTGAAATCTTCGATGAACAGGTATGGCGTGGCGTTCTCGATGTCGTGGATGACGGCCGTCATCGGTTGCATCTGGCAACGCAGGCTGATGTTCACCGTGACCTTGCGGTAGGGGTCGCCGGTTTTTTCCTGGCTGGGCACCGGCATCTTCTGCACCACGTCGCAGGCGCCGTCTTCCTTGTGCGCGGCGGCGACATCGACGATGCGTTGCATGAGGCCCGCCGCCGCGGCGTTGGTATCGTCGCCCGGCAGGAAGGCATCGCTGCGGGTCTGCCCCTGTTCGAGCGAAGCCAGCCGTTTTTCCAGCTGCGGGCGTTCGGCGATAGCGGCGGCGTAGCGCCGCTGCGTGTCGCGCAGATCGTCCATTTCGTCGGCGATGGCCGCTTGCGGGGCCACGAACCACCAGTGGATGAAGATGAAGTAGGCAAGGACGAGCACGACCAGCGCGAGCAGGATGGCGGCGATGCGCGATTCGGCGGGCTTAAGGCGCATGGGGGGCCTCCCTGGCGGTGGACGCGGCGGCGGCGCCGCGCGCGCCACCCTGCGTGGATGTACCCGTGGTGCCGGCGCGGGCGGGACCCGCGGATGCGGCGGGGGCCGCCGCCTTGGGGATGATCGCCTTGGCCTGCATGTAGAAGCGCTCCTTGCCCGAGGTGGGGTCGGACTGGATCGTGCCCTGGAAGCTGGGGTCGCCAATGGTGCGCGCACCCTTCAACGCATCGATAAGGCGCGCCGCCTGGGGGCTTTGTCCCTGGAAACCGAGCTGGCCCGTGGTGTTGAGGGTGAAGCGCTCCAGCCAGGTGTCGTCGGGGAGCCGGCGGGTGAGTTCGTCGAGAACGGGCAGGACGGCCGGCGTTTCGGTTTTTCGACGGGCGAGGAAACCGGACGCACCGGCGCTGTCGGTGAGCTTCTGGCGAAGGGCCTTCACCCGCTGGGCATCGCCCTGCATGGCTTCGACTTCGGCGCGCATCGTCTCCAGCGCGAGGGTGCGGTTGTGCAGCCACATCGCCATGGTGGCGATCGCCAGCAGCACGATGGCCGCGAGCAGCATGAGGTTGAGGCGTCGGCGTCGGTCGACACGGCGCGGCGCCCGTGCGGGCGGCAGCAGATCCACCCCGGCGAGGTCGTGGCCCTCGGCGACATCGACACGGTCCGGCATGACACCCAGACCGGCGAGTTCGTCGAGCAGCGGATCGAGCGCGATGCGCGGCGTGGCCGCCAGTTCGGCGATGAAACGGCCCTCGGTGCCGGCAGCGCCGATCTCGCGTACGCCGTAGTGGATATCCTCTGCGCGAAACGGGGTTTGCCGGTCCAGGTCGAACCCGACCACCTGACGCAGGTTGTCGCGCGCCGCGAGCGGCAGTACCAGCCGACGGCGCATCACCTGGGCCGCGGGCAGCACCAGGGCCACGCGCCGGTCGGCGGGATCGGCCTCGGCGAGCGCCCCGGCCAGCACGGCGGCGCGGTGCTCCGGTGTGTCGGCATCGGCGGCCTCGGCCACGGGCAGGGACTCGCCCGCGCGGCGCATCTGCCAGCCGGTGTCGTGACGCTCCACCGCGTACCAGCGCTCGCCACCGGCGAAGGCTTCGCGCCAGCGGACGGGCATGAGGGCGGCCAGTTCGCCGCCCCACCAGCGCAACAGCCCGGGCAACGCACTGCCCCGCCAGGCGCGGCGGAAGCGCTCGAGCTGCAACTGGGAGGCGTCCTGCAAAGCGCTCATTCCTCGTCTCCTTCGCGCCAACGCAATACCGCGTAGGGCTGGTTTCCGGATCTTATCCCACGCAGTCGGATCGTCGCTGTAAGGGAACTCCGAGTCCCGTCGTCAAGGATCGCCTGCGCACGTATCGTGTGCGTGACACCGTTGCCTCCTGCCGCCACGGCACCCGTGGCTTGCCCGCGCGCGGCAAGGACCGCGGCGGCACCGGCGGTGCCCATGCCTGGAATCGCGGCAAGGGCCAGCGGCGGCGCGTGCTCGGTGTTCGGCCGTTCGCGGCCCGACCAGATCGTCAGCACGGGAGCCACCTGGGTCCACAGGGCCGCATCCATGCCGAGCACCATGCGCCCCTCTTCCACCGTGGCGAAGGGTCCGTTGCGTGGGCCGTAATCGAGTCCCGCCGCCTGGTACTGCGGCAGCTTGGCGCCGTTGGGCAAGGCTTCGTCGCCTGCCCGCCGCCAGTCCTGGATGGCCGCGGAGAGCCGGCTCGCCTTGTCGTCGGGCGCGCCCGCCGCCTTGAACAGACCGGTCAGCACGTCGTCGGAGGCGGCGTTGAGATCGACCTTGCCGTCCTCGTCGATGATGGTGAGGGTGACCTTGGCATCGTCGAACGTGAACAGGTACGGCCGGCCGTCCGCTACCCAGCGCGAATCGATGTCGGGCGATTGAAGCGCCTGGATGGCACGTACCAGGCCCGCCTCGGCCGCGTAGTGCGCACGTGTCTGGGCGAACTGATAGCGGGCCTGAAGTCCCTCGGTGCGGGCCAGTGCCGCGAAGCCGCCGAGCATGATGGCCAGCAACGTGCAGCCCCACAGCACGATAAGCAGGGCAACACCGCGTTGCCTGCGCCGCATCACCGGAGCACCGGCCCGCGCCCGCCGCGCGTCAGTGAGAACCCGTTGCGCGATGCCGTGGGATCGAGGCGGATAGGCGCGACCAGGGTCGGAAAGACCACGTTGCTGCCCACATCGAGCGACAGCCTGACCAACATGGGCGTGCGCCGGCCGTCGTCCCAGGTGTCCTGCCAGTCGCCCGGCTGGTTCTTGTCGTCCATGCCGCGATAGGCGAAGGCGCCGCGCCGGATGCCGCGCAGCAACACCTCGGGCTCGCCCAGTGGCTTGGGATCGCCCCCGTTGGGCGGCAGCATGGCCAGGGCCACTTCCAGCCGATAGCCCTGGTTGCCGTCGCGCACCAGCGACACCGTTTGCAGTTGCGGCCCCAGGCGCGACAGGTAACCGGGCATCGGCGCCACGAAGCGGAGCGTGCTGGCATCACCGGAGAACACGATGGGATCGCCGTCGTCGGTTTCGCCGAACGGCACGATCAGCGCCTGGGCGATCTCGCTGCGCAGGTAGCCCTGGGCCGAGCGGATCTCGTCCATCCGCTGGATGGCCTGGCCACCGCTGCGCACGATGCGCGACGCGGTGCTGATCCCGGAATACACGCCCAACAGCACGATGGTCAGCAGCGCGAGCGCGGCCAGCACCTCCATCAGGCTGAAACCCTGCTGTCGCCTCATGGCGAAGCGTCCTGGTTGGGGTTGCCCATGCGCAGCGTGGCGAAGCGCGCGTGTCGCTCGCTGCCCTCCGGCCCCCACATCACGTCCAGGTCGAGTCGATACAGCAAGGCCGCCGGGCTGACACCGTCCGCGGCGGGACGATCGCCGGGTGACTGGTAACGACTGACGTTCATGCGCCAGCGGTAGACATCGTCGATCCGCCCTTCGCTGCTGCCCTCGCGCAGGGGCTCCATGACGAAGGCGCCGTCGAGCAGGCTGCGTGCCCGCAACGCCGCCTGCGTGCGCTCGTTCGCGCGCGCGGTCAGGCTCATGGAACTGCCTGCCACCTGCATCAACGCGGAAAAGGCGATGGCCAGCACGGCGATGGCGGCAATGACTTCGAGCAGGCTGAAACCACCCTGGCGGCCCATGCGTGTCATCGGCTGTCCACCACCTGGATGGCGCCGGTAAGCCAGGCCACGTTGACGTGCCACTGGCGATCGCCACGCGTGAGCGTGATACGGCCACCCGTGGAACTGCCGTCGGGAAAGAATCGGATGCGTCCGGTGGTGGCGTTGGCCTGGTCTTCGCGTGCGCTGGTGATCGCCACGCGCATGTCCCTGGGCAGGTGCACCACGGGCTTGCCCGGGGCGTGATAGGTGGCCGCGGAGGTATCGACCTCGAGCGCCAGGCTTTCGCCTTTCACGATGGACTGCGCGCGCGTCCAGCGTAGCGCGGCCGCGAGTTCACCGCTGGCCGCATTCACCCGTGCGCTGGCCAGGCCTTGCGTGACGGGAATCGAGACGGCCGCCGCCGCGATCCCGATCAACAGGATGACCGCCAGCATCTCGAAAAGCGTGAATCCGCGCGCGCGCATGGCCGGTCCGGGAATCGCGCCGGCTTACTGCCAGTTGCCGACGTCGGCCGAATAGCCGTCGCCGCCCGCCTTGCCGTCCTGCCCGTAGAAGACCAGGTCGAAGCTGCCGTGCTCACCGGGGTAGCGGTAGCCGAACGGGTGGCCCCACGGGTCCTTCAGGTCGGACGCCTTGGCGTAGGGACCTTGCCAGTTCTGCGCATCGGCCGGCTTGGTGGCGAGGTCGTCCAGCGAGTGCGGCGGGCTGCCGTTGTCCAGCGCGTAGTTCTCGACCTTCTGGCCCAGCGTGGTCAGCTGTGCCTTGCCGGCGCCGTACTTGCCCTTGTCGACGTTCTTGCCGACCTGGGTCACGACGATGGCGCCGATGATGCCGATCAGGACGATCACGGCGAGCATTTCCAGCAGCGTGAAGCCGCGGGCGTGGCTGTGACGAAGGGTACGGTTCACACGCATGGGTCAGGCTCCTTGAAACGGGTCGGATCAGTTGATGTTGCTGGTGAGGCTGAGCAGCGGCAGGAGGATCGCCGCCATGATGAAAGCGACCATGACGGTCATGACGATGGTGAGTGCCGGCACCAGCGCCGCCAGCAGGCGATCGATGGCGCGCTTGGCTTCCACGTCGAAGGTGTCGGCGACCTTGAGCAGCATGGTGTCGAGCGCGCCGGCTTCTTCACCCACCTGGATCATCTGCAGCGCGAGACGGGGAAAGCGTTCGGTCTGGGCGAGCGAACTGCCCAGTCCCGACCCGCCCTTGACCCGCTCGGCTGCCTGCTCCAGTGCCTGATCGAGCGCGCGGTTGCCGGTCACCTGGCGGGCGATGGCCAGCGACGACAACAGCGGCACGCCGTTCTTCAGCAGCGTGCCCAGGGTGCGTGCGATGCGCGCCGTTTCCACCTTCAGCAGCAAGGGGCCGGCCACACGCATCGTCAGCAACCGGCCATGGAAGGCCAGCCGCGTGTCCGGATCGCGCAGTCGAAGGCGCAGCACCAGTCCGAGCACCACCATCACCAGGACGATCGCCCACCACCAGTCGCTGATGACCGTGCCCAGCGCGAGTACTACCTGGGTGATAAGCGGAATGGGTACCTGCATGTCGGCGAAGATCGGCACGAACTGCGGCACGACGTAGGCGAGCAGCAGGACCAGCGATCCGAGCACGCCGACCATGAGGAAGGCCGGGTAGATCAGCGCGTTGACGATGCTGCCACGCAGCGCCTGCGCGCGTTCGAGGTAATCGGCCAGACGCCGCAGGGTTTCGTCCAGCGAGCCGCCCGCTTCGCCGGCCCGTACCAGGCTGACGTAAAGCCGCGGGAAGACGCCGTTTTCCTCGTCCAGTGCCGTGGAGAGGGTGGTGCCGCCACGCACGCGATCGCGAACGCGCTCGACCAGGTTTTTTGCCCGTTCGCCTTCCGGGAGATCGAGCAGGATGCCGAGGGCGCGATCCAGCGGCTGGCCGGCGCCGAGCAGCGTGGCCAGCTGGTGGGTGAACTGGGCGAGTTGGTCGCCGGTGAAGGTGCCCTTGCGGAACATGCCCGCGAGACCGCCGCTCGAAGCCGCGCCGTCGGCGGGCGCGGCTTCGAGCGGCGTGTGCCCCTGGTCTTGCAGGCGTGCGACCACGTCGGCCACGGACGCGGCTTCCATGCGACCGGTAAGGGCCTCACCGGCGGCACTGATGGCGCGATAGCGGAACATGCTCATGCGTGGGGGCCTAGGATTCCTGCGTGACGCGCAGGACTTCCTCGATCGTGGTGATGCCGGCCACGGCCTTGGCCAGGCCGTCCTCGTACATCGTGCGCATGCCTTCGGCGCGTGCCTGGCGCTCGATCTCGCCCGCGTCGGCGCGTTTCATCAGCAGGCGGCGCAGCGGATCGCTCATGACCAGGAATTCCATGATGGCCCGGCGGCCGCGATAGCCCGTGGGATTGACCGCGCTGGTGCCGGGCTTCCACAAGCGGATGGGACGCT
Organism: Luteibacter sp. PvP120; assembly: GCF_054055715.1. Classification (NCBI taxonomy): domain Bacteria; kingdom Pseudomonadati; phylum Pseudomonadota; class Gammaproteobacteria; order Lysobacterales; family Rhodanobacteraceae; genus Luteibacter; species Luteibacter sp. PvP120. Next base: position 279,189 of record NZ_JBSRXP010000002.1, read on the forward strand.
CGTCGGTGTACTTGTGCAACTCGAACTGCTCGATCACTTCGGGCAGGGCTTCGTAGGGCACCGCCGTTTCCGGGTCGAGGCGGCGGACCAGGCGCTGCGCCAGGATGCCGTTGACGGTGGACCCGAGCAGGTAATCCTCCACGCCCATGTCGAGCATGCGGGTGATGCCGCCCGACGCGCTGTTGGTATGCAGCGTGGACAACACCAGGTGTCCGGTGAGTGCCGACTGGATCGCGATGCGGCAGGTTTCCAGGTCGCGCATTTCGCCGATCATGATGACGTCCGGATCCTGGCGCACGATGGAGCGCAGGGCACCGGTGAAGTCGAGCCCGATCTGCGGCTTGACCTGGATCTGGTTGATGCCTTCGATCTGGTATTCGACGGGATCCTCGACGGTGATGATCTTCACGTCGGGCGTGTTGATCTGCGACAACGCCGTGTACAGCGTGGTCGTCTTGCCCGAGCCGGTGGGACCGGTGACCAGCAGGATGCCGTGGGGGCGGTCCAGCACCTCGACGAAGCGGTCGCGGAACGCGTCGGTGAAGCCCAGCGACGCGAAATCGAAGATGACCGACTCGCGGTCGAGGATGCGCATGACCACCGACTCGCCGAAACTGGTGGGCACCGTGGACACGCGCAGGTCGAGTTCCTTGCCCTGCACACGCAGCTGGATGCGTCCGTCCTGCGGCAGGCGGCGCTCGGCGATGTTGAGCCGCGCCATGATCTTCACGCGCGAGATCACCGCCGCGGTGGAACTGGACGGCGGCGCTTCCACTTCATGCAGCACGCCGTCGATGCGGTAGCGCACCTTGAGGCGGTTTTCGAACGGTTCGATGTGCACGTCGGACGCGCGCTGCTCGACGGCACGCTGCAGGATCAGGTTGACCAGGCGGATGACCGGCGCCTCGGAAGCGAGGTCGCGCAGGTGCTCCACGTCGTCTTCTTCCGCGGCGTTGCCGTCCAGGCTTTCGACGATGCTGCCCATGGCCGAGCGGCCCTGGCCGTAATAGCGTTCGATGAGGTCGTCGATTTCCGAGCGCAGCCCCACGCGGAGCTGCACGTCGCGCCCGGTGGCCAGGCGCACGGCCTGCAGCGGGTAAGGATCGGCCGGATCGGCCACGAGCAGGCCCAGGCCGTCGTCGCCTTCGCGCACGGGCACCACGTGGTACTGCTTGAGGAAACGCACCGACAGTTCCACGTCCGTCGGAGGCAGCTCCGGGGCGTCCTTGGCGGCCAGCAGGTCCAGGCGCAGCAGGTCGGCCCAGGCATCGGCGAGGTCGCGTTCGGAGACCAGGCCGAGGCGAGCCATCAGCGACGTGAGCGTGCCGTCGGGGGTTTCGTCGTGCAGGCGACGCGCCCGCGCGAGATCGGTGTCCTTGAGACGGCCATGCGCGACCAGGTGCGCACAAACCTGCGCTTCCCCGGGTGCGCCGGTCAGCATGTCGGTGGGTTCGGTCATCGCAGACATGCCAACTCCATACGGTCTACAGGTTTACGTCTTGCCACGCGGTCGTTCCTGACCGCCCGGGCCGCTATTGGTAGCACAGACCACATGTCAACGGCGACCCGGCCGTGTTCGATCCGCGACAGGGCGCAACAAGAGAAAGCCGGCGTTGCCGCCGGCTTTCAAGGACTTGGCCGTGCCGTGTAGGCACTTACCGGTAGTAATTACCAGCCAACGCCCACACCCACGCCACCCGAGGACTCACCACCGCTGACGGCGGCACCGAAGGTCAGACTGGCGCGCGGCGAGAGGCTACGCGAGTAGCCGACCGACAGGGCTCCCTGCCCCTTGTACCCGCCTACGCCGACGCCGAGCCGGTTGTCGCCGCTGACCCCCTGCGTACTGAACGCCATCTGCGACATCGCCGCACCCATGGCGCCCACCCGGTTGAGGCGGTCGTTGAGGTTGTTGAAGCGATGATCGACCTGGCGCTTGTAGTCATCGAACGCGCCGCCGCTGACCACATCCCCGAACTTCTGATCGGTATAGGCCTTGGCGCTGGTAAGCGTCGTGGCATCTCCCTGGTCGGCGTAGGACTTTGCGGTAGCGACTGCCTGGTCCACCTGGCCGACATTGGCGGCATCGGTGGTGGCGGTGCCGGCGGCGACGTTGGTGACGCGACGTTGCGCGGTGGCACTGCCGACCGACACGGTGTCGGCCTGGTCGGCCACCGAGTTGGCGCCCAGCGCGACGCTGTTGGTGGCGGCCGCCGTCACCGTCGCCCCCGTGCCCACCGCGGTACCGTTGTCGGCGCCGACGGTGGCGTTGGTGCCCACGGCCAGGTCGGTCGGGTCCTTGGCGAAGCTGCCGGTGCCGATGGCCGTGCCGCCGCCGGTGCCTTCCGCCACGGCGGCGGCGGTCACGGGCGCAGCCGCGACCACCGGCGCCGCGGCTGCCGTTACCGGCGCGGAAGCGGTCTCGTCGGCTGCCGTGGTCTGCGTCGTGCTGGCCACGCTGGTCGAGACCAGGGCGTTGCGCCTTACCGGCGTGGCGCCGGGGATCGTGCTGCCACCCGCGGCAGACTCCAGCTTGTTCACCCGCGTGCCGATCGACGACAGCGCGCCGTCCAGGGCACCCACCGCGTCGCCTACGGTGCTGTAGGCGCCGCCCTGCACCTTGTATACCGGGCCGACGAAGCCGTTGGCGCCCATCGTGGCGCCGCCGCCGAGCGCCATGGCCATGGTGTTCCCGGCAAGGCTGGACGTGCCGGAAAAGGCCCCCGACATCGCCGTGTTCAACTGACCCAGGTTCACCGCATCCGTGGTCTGCGTGCCCGCGGCCACGTTGGTGATCTGGCGGTTCCCGCTCGTGCCGCCGACGGATACCGTGTTGGCGCGCGTGGCGACCGAGCCGGCACCCAGGGCCACGGAATTCACGCCGAGGGCGCGGGCGCTGTCGCCGATCGCCGTGGCGCTGGTGGCGCCGGCGTTGGCGGAGGCGCCGATCGCGGTGGCCGACGTCCTGCTGGCTGTCGCGAACGCGCCCTGCGCCGTCGACAGGTCACCGCTGGCGCGGCTGCCCGCACCGATGGCGGTGGCGAAGGCGCCGGTGGCGCTGGCGTCGTCGCTGCCGTCACCGGCGCCCGTCGCGGACACATAGTGGGCCGCCGAGCTGACGCTACCGGCCAGATCCGTCAACTGCTGGACATTGGCGGCATCCGTGCCCTGCGAACCGGCCGCCACGTTGGTCACCTGACGTTCGCTGCCCCGTGCACCGACCGATACGGTGCCCTCACGATCGGCGTTGGCGCCGGCGCCCAGCGCCACGCTGTTCGCCGCAGTGGCCGTCGCGCCGCTGCCGATCGCCACCGCGCCGGTGGCCGGCGTCGTGACCAAGCTGTTCGCGCCCAGCGCGACGCTGGCGGCACCGCGTGCGGTGGAGAAGTCGCCCACGGCCGCGCTGCTGGCACCGGATGCCCAGCTGTTGATGCCCAGGGCAGTGGCATTGTCACCCGGCGCATAAGCGAAATAGCCCAGCGCCGTGCTGCCCACGCCTTCGGCAGCCGCGATGCCGCCCAGGGCGGTCGCGTAATCGGCGGTCGCCTGCGCACCGGCACCGAAGGCCGCGGCGCTGTCACCGGTGGCACCCGTATAGACGAGGCCCAGGCCCGCCAGGTTGCCGGGGCCACCTACCGCCACCGAACCCGCGCCCGAGGCGGTGGTCGACGTGCCGACCGCGGTCGAGTAATCGCCCGTGGCATTCGCCACCGCACCGAGCGCCGTGGACTGCGCGCCCGAGGCATAGGCGCCGACGCCGGCCGACGTGGACGCGAAACCGCTGGCCTGCGAACTTGCGCCGATGGCCGTGCCGCCAACGCCCGCACTCGTGGCCCCGGTATCGACCGGGTTGCCGTTCGTGTCGGAGATCAACGGATTGCCGTCCGCGTCGATGGCGTTGCCGCCCACCGCGACGCTGCCGGCGCCCGTGGCCTGCGCGCCGGCACCGAAGGCCGCGGCATTCTTCCCGCTGGCCACGCTGCCGTATCCGTTCGCCGTGGAGAAATCGCTGGTGGCGACTGCGCCCGCACCCGTGGCCGTCGCGCCGGTACCCGCCGCGAACGCACCCGAGCCGGAGGCCGTGGCGTAATCGCCGACCGCCTGCGCATCGTCGCTGCCGTCGCCCGCGCCGTTGGCCCGGAAATAATGACCGGCATCGCTGGTGGCGGTGGACACCGCGTCCAGCTGTTCCTTGTTCACCGCATCGGTAGATTCGGTGCCCGCGGCGACGTTCGTGATCTGTCGCTCGCTGCCCACATCGCCGACCGACACCGTGTTGTCGCGTTCCGCCTGCGAGCCGGCGCCCAGGGCTACCGAGTTTTCGCCCAGCGCCCAGGCGTTCGCACCCAACGCCGTGGCGTTGTTGCCCAGCGCCCAGCTGTTGCTGCCCAGCGCCACCGCGTTCTCCGCCTCCAGCCCGAACAGGCCGAAGCCCGTCTCCGCCGCATTACCGATCGCCACGCTGCCCGCGCCCGAGGCGCTGGCGCTGCCACCCACCGCCACCGCACCGGCGCTGTAGGCCGAGGAACCGTAACCGTTCGCCACCGACAATTCGCCATCGGCAAACGCCTGCGAACCGGTCGCCGTCGCGCCGTTGCCCGAGGCCTGGGCCAGGAAACCGCTGGCCGTGGACTGTTCGCCCTGAGCAAACGCCGCCGTGCCCAGTGCGGTCGCATACGCACCTTCCGCCTGCGCGCTGGCGCCGATCGCCGTGGCGGCCAGGCCGGAGGCCGTCGCCGGCCCCACCGCTTCGCCGGTCGAGGTGTACGTGATCAGCGGATTGCCATCCGCATCCAGCGCCTGCGCGCCGATCGCCGTCGTGCCGTTGGCCGTAGCCTGTGCGCCCGAACCGTACGCCGCGCTGTTCTGGCCCGAGGCCGACGCCCCGTAACCGCCGGCCGTGGCGAACGACGCATTGGTGCTGGCACCGCTGCCGATCGCCGACGAACCGGTGCCCTGGGCGATCGCGCCCTGGCCGACCGCCGTGGCGTAGTCGCCGCTGGCGAGGCTGCCCGCGCCGTAACCCGACGCACCGGCACCATCGGCGATCGCGCCGTGGCCGTGCGCGCTGGATTCGTCACCGAACGCCGCACTGCCCTCGCCGGTCGCGGTGGCGCCCGCACCGGACGCCTCGGCGTTGGCACCGTAGGCCGCGCTGCTCGCACCCGTGGCAAGGCTGCCGTAACCGCTGGCGGTGGCATTCGCGCCCGTCGCAACGGCACCGCTGCCGAACGCCGTGGCGCCATCGGCGCCGGCAAACGCACCGGAGCCCGCCGCGGTGGCGTAGTTACCCGAAGCGAGCGCATCGTCCGAGCCGTCGCCGTTGCCGTTCGCCTTGAAGTAATGGCCCGCATCCGCCGTAGCGGTGGACACCGCGTCCAGCTGTCCCTTGTTCACCGCATCGGTAGCTTCGGTGCCCGCGGCGACGTTCGTGATCTGCCGCTCGCTACCCACATCGCCGACCGACACCGTGTTGTCGCGTTCCGCCTGCGAGCCGGCACCCAGGGCCACCGAGTTCTCGCCCAGCGCCCAGGCGTTCGCACCCAGCGCCGTGGCGTTGTTGCCCAGCGCCCAGCTGTTGCTGCCCAGCGCCACCGCGTTCTCCGCCTCCAGCCCGAACAGGCCGAAACCGGTCTCTGCCGCGTTGCCGATCGCCACGCTGCCCGCACCCGACGCGCTGGCGCTGCCACCCACTGCCACGGCACCGGCGCTGTAGGCCGAGGAGCCGTAGCCGTTCGCGACCGACAGTTCGCCATCGGCAAACGCCTGCGAACCGGTCGCCGTGGCGCCGTTGCCCGAGGCCTGGGCGAGGAAACCACTGGCCGTCGACTGCTCACCCTGGGCGAACGCCGCCGTGCCCAGCGCGGTCGCATAGGCACCTTCCGCCTGCGCGCTCGCGCCGATCGCCGTGGCGGCCAGGCCGGAGGCCGTCGCCGGCCCCACCGCTTCGCCAGTCGAGGTGTACGTGATCAGCGGATTGCCATCCGCATCCAGCGCCTGCGCGCCGATCGCCGTCGTGCCGTTGGCCGTAGCCTGTGCGCCCGAACCGTACGCCGCGCTGTTCTGGCCCGAGGCAACCGAACCGTAACCGGTGGCCGTGGCGAACGCGCCGGTCGAGACCGCACCGGCGCCGAACGCGCTGGTACCCGTACCGTTGGCGAACGCGCCGGAACCCGAGGCCGTGGCGTAATCGCCGACCGCCTGCGCATCGTCGCTACCGTCACCCGCACCGTTCGCCTTGTAGTAATGGGTGGCGTCGCTGACGCTGTCGGCCAGCGCGGTGACATCGCCCGACACGCCGTCGACGCGCTTCGACAGCGTGTCCACGCTGCGGGAGACGCCGGTCACGGTCGTGGACACCTTGTCGAGCTGACCCTTGTTCACCGCGTCGGTGGCCTGGGTACCGGCGGCGACATTGGTCACCTGCCGCTCCGCACCCGCGCGGCCCACGGACACACTGTTGGCGCGGTTGGCGATGCTGTCGCTGCCGATCGCCACCGCGTTGTTCGCGATGGCGCGGGCGCCACGCCCGATCGCCGTACTGCCCACCGAGGCAGCGTTGGCACCCTGTCCCACCGCCGTGCTGTCCGCACCCGACGCACGCGTGCCCTGCCCGATCGCGGAAGAGAAATCGCCGGTGGCCTGGGCATCCTGGCCGACGGCGGAACTGGCGTTGCCGCTGGCCTTCGCATCCGTGCCCAGCGCGATGCTGAAATCGCCGATGGCCTTCGCAGCCTGACCGCAGGCGAAGGCGTCGTTGCCCTTGGCCGCCGGTGCCTTGCCCTGCAGGCCCAGCAGGAAACCGCCGCACACGGTACCGTTGTCCTTGGCCTGCACGGGCCCGCTGCCCAGGGCCAGCATCACACCGGCCACCAGCGGCAGCGCCGCCATGGTGGCACGCAGGCGACGGGAGGCGCCGCCCTTGCCCCTGGCACGTGCCAGTTCCGATGCCACGACCAGCATGCCGAGCGATGCGTTCCAAACCTTGCTGTAAATGGTGTTCACGTCACGTTCCTCCCAGATATCCGCCATGAGCGATCGGTGCGCGGGCGCGCTGCGCGCGGCCCGTCGTCCTTCCGTCGTCACACGCCGGACGAGAATGTCCATACGGCCCGACGACAAGCATCGTTCGGCCGTCCATACGTCTTTTTACGAAACCCCTTGCCCCGCGTTGCGGGCCCCCTCGTGGAGCGCGACCCCGGCGAACCGGGGCCGCGTTCCGGCACGTCCTCAGAGCGTGTACGCACCCAGGACGGTGACGCCCGAGTACGCCGCTTCGCCCTTCACCGTCAGCGTCCACACGCCGGCGGCCGGCTTACTCGCCGTGAACGGCTCGCTGTTACCCGGACGGTTCGGTTGGACCTTGACCACACCCTTGGGATCGGCCACCGAGATCGACACGTCGCCCGACCCGCCGTAGGTGCGCAGGGTGAGCGTCTTCGCGTTGTCCGGCACGGTGAGCTGGTAGGCCACCGAGGCACCGAGCGCGCCCTTCTGGTTACCCAGTGCGGCGTTGTTGCCCAGCACGATGGCCGACGGTGCCGTGGCCGGACCCCAGGCCGCGTACTGCGCCTGCGTCTGCGCATCGGACAGGCAGGCATTCAGGCTGGACGCCTGCGTCGCCGTGACCAGGCCGTCGCTGGCGAGCTGCGTGGCATAACCACGTACCGCGGCGCGGTAATCGCCCACCGTGGCGGACGAACTGGCGAGGATCTTCGCGTTGGAGATCACGTTGGCACCGATGATCACGCCACCCGGAACGAGGGTCGGGATACCGGTGTCGCAGGTGAGCAGCTTCTGCGAGGTGCGGTTGAGGCCCCAGCCGATGTCCTGGAACAGGGCCGGCGTCAGGTCCACGTCGATCTGGCCGACCAGGTCCTGGTTGATCGCATACTCCATGATCGCGTTCGGCGTGAGCCGGGTGTCGTAGTGCGAGAACGACGAGCCCTGTGCCAGCGTGGTCGGTGCATAGAGCAACACGTTGCCCTGCGCATCCGCGCCGGCCAGGCCGCTGCCCTGCCCCACGGTACCGGTCAGGCCCGACAGGTTGGCCTTGAGCTTGTTGCCGTCCACTTGGCTGACCGCGATCACCGGGATGTTCACCGGCGAGGCGGGGGTGCCTCCCGGCGTGATCGCACCGGCCTGGTTGTTGGCGATGAGCACGGCGGTGGCGCCGGCACCCTGAGCGTTCAGCGTCTTGACGGTGAAGTCGCAGGTACCGCGATCGATGATGGCGATCTTGCCCGCCAGCGCCGAGGCGTTGGTGATCGCCGTGCACCCGTCGGCCGGCGCGGCCTGCACCAGGCTGCCGGTGAAGTTGGCCGCGGTGGCGGCGGGGCCGAAGGCCGCCTGCGAATAGCCGTACTCACCGGCGGCCGCGGCCGGCGCGGTCACCTTGAACACGTTGGGCAGGCCGAGGGCCAGCGGCGCTTCGGCTTTCACCGTCGCCCCGGTGAACACCAGCTTGCCGTCGTCCAGTGCCGCCGTGACGCGCTGCGCGGGTGTCAGGTCGTACCACTTCTTCATCTGCGTATCGTTGTAGACGAAGGACGAGTAGATGTCCGGACGCGCCACGCCGTCGTCACCCACGTAGCCGGAACCGGTGGTCAGGCTGTTGAAGCCGGAGAAACCCAGGCCGTGGGCCATCTCGTGCAGCACGACGTTGAGGAAGTTGATCGAACCCGCCGGCGTCTTGCCGTCGAGGCCGAAGTACCACTTGGAGCCTTCGAGGCATCCGGTGGTGCCCAGCGCGCCGTTGAACTGGCTCTGGATATCCGCCTCGCCGGGCGAGCCGTCCTCGTGGGTCAGCGCGTCGAACAGCGCGGCGTGGTACCAGGTGTTGCGCACCGCGCCCGCCGGCAGCGTGCTGGTGTCGTCGAAATAGTAGATGTTGGTGGTGCCGGACGAACCCAGCACGCCGGAGGTCGCGTCGCACGACAGCGGCTTGAACGTGGCGTTGTTGACGATGGTCACGTCGCTTTGCAACACGGCGCCCCAGATGTCCGCGGCGAACAGGTAGACGTTGAGGGCCTGCTTGCCGTACGTGGTACCCGGGTTGCCGCCGACCGGCGAGACCGGCGTCGGATCGTCCAGGCCCTTGCCGGTGCCGGTGTCCTGGTTGACGATCTTGATGTCCGCGGCCTGGGTCACGCCGATGCTGCCGAACAGGCTGGCGGCGGCCAGTGCGGTGAACAGGAGGTTGCGGCGGATCATCGTGTCACCTCCGGTGCGTTCGTCGCAGGTTGCACGCCGTGGTCGTCGTGGTGCACGGCGACGCTGCCGTCGGGCATGCGTTCGGCGACGACGCTGTTCATGAGTTCCTGCGGCACGCGCACTGACCTGGCATGCACGCCGTTGCCGAGGCTGAGCGTGCGGAAGGTGGAGCGCGCCTCCGCGGCGGTGCGTGGCTGCGTGCTCAACGAAGCGGCGTTGCCACCGCTGGCCTGGAAGGCCTTGGACAGCGAGGCGCGCTCGGCGGCGGTGGGCTCACGCAGCCGACCGGTCGACGGGTCGATGGCGACCTGCACGCCCTGGACCATGACGGTCTGCGGTGCGGCGGCCGGTGACGTTTCGGCGGCGCTTGCCGCGCCCGCCACGGTGAAGATGCCCGTCAGCACCAGGCCGAGGGCCTGTGCCAGTGTTGGTGAATGCATTGCCGATACCTCCCTAAGACGGCGGCGGGACCCCTCCCTGCACGCCCACCGGCGAAGACCCCCTCGCCAGCGTAAAAAACCCCCACAGGCCCGCCGACGCATGACGCGTCGGCGGGCCTGGTTCATGGCGCCGTGAAACTTGCCTGCACGGTGACGTTCGCGAAATCCTTCACACCCACCACCGTGACGTACCAACTGCCCGCCGCGGGACGGGCAACCGTCACCGCTTCGTTGTTCGTCGACGGCTTGATCGACCGATAGTCGTAGACGCTCGACGACGCGGCTTCGCCACCCTTCACGTAGAGCGACACGTCGCCGCTGCCACCGAAGCTGCGCAAGGCAAGCGAGCGCGCACCCGCGGGCACATCGATGCGGTAGACCAGCACGCCGTCGGCGCGACCGGCCTGGCCGGGCAACGCGACCCCGTTGGCCAGGGCCGTGGCGTCACCGCCGGGCTCGCCCGGATCGTTGCCGAGCGCCTTGTTCACCGCGGCGTACGCATCGAGGATGCCGGCGCCGATCGGCTTGTCCGGCGTGGCCGGAAAGGCCTGCGCCGTGGCGGTGAGCAACGTGCGGATGGCGGCCGGTGTCGGCGTGGCCAGGCCGGCCGCCTTCGTCGCGGAGAGGATCAGGGCCACGGAGCCGGACACATGCGGCGTCGCCTGCGAGGTACCCGCCATGCCGCCGTAACTGGCGGTCGTGGGCTCTTGCGTACCGGCGTTGATCGCGGACCAGATGAAGCCCGCCTGCACGGTGGCACCCGTGGAGCCGTCGTTCGCGTAGATACCGCCACCCGGTGCGGACAGCGCCACGGTGCTGCCGTAGTTGGAGTAGTAGGCGCGCTTGCCCGCAATGCCGTTGGCAGCCACGGTGAGTGCGCCGGGGCAACTGGCCGGCGAGTAGTTCGCTGCGTCGGCGCCCGAGTTGCCCGCGGCGACGACCACCGTCGTGCCGCGCGACATCGCGGAGGCGATGGCATCGGAGGTCACCGCATCGGACGCGCAGGAACCACCGCCGCCCAGGCTCATGTTGATGACCTGCGCGGGATGGGCATTGTCGGGGACGCCGTCGACATGCCCACCCGAAGCCCAGACGATCGCGTCCGCGATGTCGGAGGTGTAGCCGCCGCAATGGCCGAGCACACGCACCGGCAGTACCTTCGCCTTATAGGCGATGCCGGCCATGCCGGTGGCGTTGTTGCTCAGCTCCGCGATCGTCCCGGACACGTGCGTGCCGTGCCAGCTGGAATCTTCCTGCTGGTCGCCGGCGGAGGGATCGATGCAGCCGCCGTTGGCGAGCAGGTACTTGTCCTCGGTGGTCCAGTCGCCCGTATCCCAGCCGCCGGGGGCACGCGCGTCCGTCGAGCGGCCCGACACGAAGCCGTCGGAAATGAAGTCGTAGCCCGCATCGGCCAGCGACAGGTCGATGTCCGGATGCTGCGTGATGCCCGTATCCAGCACGGCCACGGTGACGCCCGAACCGTCGGCGAGGTTCCATGCATTGGCGACATTGCTGCCGCCGCGGTTGGCGAAGCTGGTGGTGTCGCTGCCGATCTTCTCGGCCTCGCCCAATGCCGGACGGAAATGCCACTGGTAGCGGGCGTAGTACGTATCGTCGACTACCACCGGCGTGACCGCCGCGGCGCGGATATCGTCGATCTTCTGCATCATCGCGTCGGGCTCGACATGCCGGACGGCGGGATCGGCGGCGATCTGCCGGATCAAGGTGTCGGCTTCGCTGCGCGACAGCTTGCGCGAGGTGCGGACCAGGTCGGAACCCGTAGCGAGCTTGCGTCCGTAAACGGCTTGCGTCGTGGCGACCTTGCCGGCGCGCAACTGGCTGGTGGTGGCAGCGGTGCGCGAGAGCGCTGCGCCGATCGCCTGCGTGGCCGCGGAGGCACTGATGCGCTGCGTGGTGCCGTCACGCCAGGTGACGATGAAACGGTCGTAGCCGGTCGGTGCCCGCAGGCTGCTGACGTCGAACGTGGCCTGGGGCGCGTTCGGCCCCGCGGCGAAAACACCGGGCGTGACGCCCAGGAGAAGCGAGGCGACGAGCGTCCCCGCGACGATGCGATTTACCATCTGCACTACCCTCTGCCCGTGGTACTGCTGCAGGAACCGGTGACCGGCCCCCTTCCCTTTTTCGACGTGTGTGACGACGTCCCCTTGAGACACCTGCTTTGAGATCCTTCTGACGTCCCCTGATGCCCGTCTCCCTGACGGCGTTCGTTGAACCTAGCAGTAGGAAAATACGAACGTCAATATTTTGACGACATGCCGATCGACGTCGGACAGCTGTTACCGGGAAATCCCGCAATAGCCGCGATCGGACGTCCATACATGTTTTAATTCATGGTGTTGCGCGGCAATAACACGCGCGCACCGCATTCAAACCCTTGTCCCAAAGCGAACCAATTCATGGACTTGATCGACATCGGCGCCAACCTCACCCACGAATCGTTCCGTCAAGATTTTGACGATGTGCTGGCCCGCGCGACGGCGCATGGCGTGGGCCGGATGGTGGTAACCGGGGCATCGCGAGAGGGCAGCGAGCACGCCCTGGCCCTGGCGAAGGCCAGCGGCGGCCGACTTTTTGCCACGGCGGGCGTGCATCCGCATCACGCCATCGACTACGACGATGCCACCGACGCGCTACTGCGCGCGTGGGGCCGCGAGCCGGAAGTTCGTGCGATCGGCGAGACCGGGCTGGACTACAACCGCAATTACTCACCGCGCGAGGTGCAACGGGAGGTATTCGAGCGACAGCTGGCGATCGCCGCGGACCTGGGCAAGCCGGTGTTCCTGCACCAGCGGGACGCGCACCACGACTTCCTCGCCATCCTCACGCGCTACCGCGACCGCCTTCCGGCCGCGGTCGTGCACTGCTTCACTGACACCGGTGAGGCGCTACGCGACTACCTGGCCCTGGACTGCCACATCGGCATCACCGGCTGGATCTGCGACGAGCGCCGTGGTGCCCACCTGCGCGAGCTGGTCGGATCGATACCCGCCGACCGGCTCATGCTGGAAACCGATGCGCCCTACCTGCTGCCGCGCACGGTGCGCCCGCTGCCGAAGGACCGGCGCAACGAGCCGATGTACCTCGCGCACATCCGTGACGAGGTGGCCCGGGACCGTGGCGAGACGGCCGCAGTACTCACCGAGTCCACCGTCCGTACCAGCGAGCGTTTCTTCGGCTTGTGAACCGGATCAGCCGGCGTGCAGGCCGGTCAACGAAGCCTCGGCCAGGTCCACCTCGCGCATCAGGGTACGCAGCGTCTCGTCGTTGATCGCGTGCTTGCGCCGCAGTTCGTAGAGCTCGCGGCGCTCCGCACGCAGCGCGGCCACGCGCATCGCGCGTTCGGTGCCCGCCTCGGCGCGGGCCTTGTGTGGCACGTCGCCTTCCTCGCCCGCCGCCTCCAGGCGTTGCTGGTAGTCGCCCATCACGCGCGCGCCGACCCGGGAGGCCAGTGCGATGGCATGCTCGTCGCCCTCCTCCGCCACGCGCCGCTGCTCCTGCTCGATGCTGCGCAGCGCCGCTTCGGCGACCAGCGCCCGCGCCTTGCGCTCCTCGCGCACGCGTGGGTCTTCACCGGGAATCTTCAGCCCCTTCACCAGCCACGGCAAACCGATGGCGCCCAGTACAAGCGTGCTGAGGATGACCCCCGAGGCGAGGAAGATCATCAGGTCGCGCGTGGGAAACGCCACGCCCACGTCTTTCATCAGCGGCAGCGACAGCACGCCGGCCAGGGTGATCGCCCCGCGCACGCCGGCCAGCGCGGTCGTCCAGATCAGGCGCGTGCCGACCCGGGGTCGCTTCTTGCCGCGATGCAGGGCCCGCATGAACACGAAGCGCAGCGACACCCACACCCAGATGAAGCGCAGCACCACCAGGGCGAGCGTGATGGCCAGTACATAGGCGACCAGGTACCAGAGGGGGCCGCCACCCGCCTGCGCGATGTCGACCTTGGCACCGTCGACGATGGCCGGCAGCTGCAGGCCGAGCAGCAGGAAGATCATGCCGTTGAAGACGAACTCCACCATCGACCACACGGCGAAGTTCTGCATACGCGTCGCCACGTAGCCGCCCTTGAGGACGTCGGTGTAGTTCATGGTCATGCCCGCCGCCACGGCGGCGAGGATGCCCGACGCGCCGAAGTGCTCGGCCAGCAGGTAGGCGGCGAACGGCAGCAGGAGCAAAAGGGCCACCTGGGCGGCGGGATCCACCTCGCCGCTCCAGCGCACCAGCCGGCGGCGGAACATACCGAAGCCGACACCGACCAGTACGCCGGCGGCGACCCCTCCCAGCGCCATCACGACGAAATCGCCGGCGGCGGACGCCAGCGAGAAGCGCCCGGTGAGCTCAGCGGCGACGGCGAACTGCAGGGCCACCAGACCGGACGCGTCGTTGAGCAGCGCCTCGCCAGACAGGATGTGCATCAGCCGCGAGGGAATGGGCGACTGGCCGCTGATCGAGGTGACCGCCACGGCATCGGTCGGCGAGAGTACGGCAGCCAGCGCGAACGCCACGGCGAGGGGCACGGTGGGGATCATCCAGTGGACGAAGTAGCCCACCCCGACGATGGTGAAGAACACCAACCCGATGGCCAGGGCGAGGATGGGCCCGCGCAACAGGAAGAGCTCCCGCTTGGGGATGCGCCAGCCGTCCGCGAACAGCAATGGCGGAATGAACAGCAGGAAGAACAGCTCGTGGTCGAACTCCACGTGCATGCCGAACGGGCGGGCCAGCAGGGCACCCAGCGCGATCTGGATCAGCGGTAGCGGTAGCCGGACGGGCAGGATGCGCACGATCGCCCCGGACAGCGCGATGACCAGGAGCAGTACGAGGATGGTGATGACGAGTGACATCCGGGGAAACTAGCGACGGGACGCACATCAGGCAAGGCCGTTGTCGCCGGCTTGAAAGCCTTCTGAAAGATCAGGAGGCCCCGCAAGCCCTGCGCAGGAACCTTCTTCCATGAAATTTTCTTTATCGCCGGACGCGCGCGCATCGCGCGTTCTTGCGTCTGGAACCGAGATCCATGGCTATGTAACGCCAATCGGCCCATTCGACGGCAGCGACTGATCCATGCGATCGCGGCGCAGGCAAGTGGCGCAAGGAAATCCGTTCATGCAAATCGCCTTGAGTGCACACATCGGCGCGACTTAGCTTCGGCTTGCTTGTTGCGGTTTCGTTAACCACGCACGCGGCGCTTCGACGCGGAGGATGTCGGCGCCACCAAGGGGGCCCGGACGGCCATCCGTTTTCGTCACGACACCGCGACCGCCTTCTGCCGACGGCGGCGCGACTTTGAACCAATGGGCCTGTGGCCGGGGAGATCTACATGCAGTTGCGTCATTCATCGGACCGCGCACGGCGGCGTTCGCTTTCGTTGGCCATTGCCGTCGGGCTCGGTATCGTCAGCGCCGCATCGTTCGCGCAAAGCACCGTGGGCGGTGTGTACGGTACGGCGGATGCCGGTGCCCAGGTCACCGCCACCAGTAGCGGCAGCGGCCTGAGCCGCAGCGCTACCGCAGGCAGCGACGGCCGTTTCAATATCTCGTCGCTGCCCCCGGGCGACTACAAGATCACCTCGGTGAAGGGCGGCCAGAACACCACGCGGAACGTCACCGTCGTGGCGGGCCAGGGCTTCAACCTGAACCTCCTGGCACCCGCTTCCACCACCGCGGCAGGCGGCCCGCAGGACCTGACCACGGTGTCGGTGACCGCCAACGCACTGCCGCCGATCGACATCACCTCCAGCCAGACCAACACGGTGATGACCGCCGAGCAGATCAAGCAGCTGCCGCTGGCGCGTAACCAGACCGCCGTGGCGCTGCTGGCACCCGGCGCGACCAAGGGCGACAGCGCCTTCGGCAACCTGGCGTCGTTCGGCGGTGCCTCCGTGGCCGAGAACAGCTACTACGTCAACGGTTTCAACGTCACCAACTTCTTCCAGAGCCTGACCTATGCGCAGGTGCCGTTCGAGGCCATCGACCAGGAAGAGATCCAGGACGGCGGCTACGGCGCCGAATACGGCAACTCCACCGGCGGCGTGATCTCGGTCAACACCAAGCGCGGCACCAACGAGTGGAAGGGCGGCATCGACTACACCTGGAACCCGTACCAGCTGCAGGCCAACCAGCCCAACATCTACCTGCAGAACGGATCGCTGCTGCAGAACAACCGCCACAACAGCAACTACGTGGTGGGCAACAACGGTAGCGGCAATGCCACCGACTTCGGCCAGCGCTGGAACGCGTGGCTGGGCGGCCCGCTGATCAAGGACAAGCTGTTCATGTTCGCGCTCGTCGGCGGCACGCGCACGGCGGACGAGCACTACGGCGACGCCACCGGCGGCGGCAGCTTCAACAAGACGACCATCAAGGACCCGCGCTACCTGGTCAAGCTGGACTGGAACATCAACGAGAACAACATCCTCGAGTACACCGGCTTCAGCGATACCAGCACGGAACAACAGAGCATCTACGGCTACAACTACGACGACAACGGCCAGCCCCATCGCGGCGACTACCTCGGTCAGCAGTACGACAAGACCGGTGGCATGAACAATATCCTGAAGTACACCAGCTACATCACGGACGACTTCACGGTGTCGGCGCAGTACGGCAAGAGCACCAACCGTCGCGTCGAACGCGCGACCACGGCGGACGGCACGCTCGAGCAGTACGACGGCAACATCTTCGACGCGGTGAATTCGCCGGGTTGCCCGGTGATCGTGGACCAGCGCAATCCGGTGGTCGCCGGCTCCGCCCCTGCGGCACCGCATTGCTCGTTCACGTCGGCGGGCGAGCTGACCACGCCCAACGGCGAGGACAAGCGCAATGCCGGTCGCATCGATTTCGAGTACCACCTGGGCGACCACGACCTGAAGGCCGGCTGGGCACGCGACCACTTCACGACCGATACCGGCACGGCGTACGAAGGGGGTTCGACGTACACCTACCAGCCTATTCCGGCTTCGATCCTGGGCTACGATGCGACACTCAACCCGTCGGACAACGTCGTCAAGCAGGCCGTGTTCGCGACGGGTGCCAAGGTAGGCATCACGCAGAAGTCGTACTACCTGCAGGACAACTGGCACGTCACCGATAACTTCGTTGCCCGTATCGGCGTGCGCAACGACGGTTTCAACAACACCAACAGCCTCGGCCAGACCTACGTCAGCCAGATCCACAGCTGGCAGCCGCGCCTGGGCTTCTCGTGGGACGTGCATGGCGACTCGTCGCTGAAGGTGTACGGCAGCGCGGGCGACTACTCGCTTCCGCTGGACGGCAACGTGGCGTTGCGTGGTGCGGCAGCCTCGCTCTACCAGATCAACTATTTCAGCTATACGGGGATCGATCCGACCACGGGTGCACCGACCGGACTGGGTCCGGTGCCGGCCGCCTATGCGGCAGCCAACCCGGCGCGCGCCGTCACCCAGTACTCCAACGGCGAGGCCGGTGTGGTGCCCAATCCGGGTGCCGTGGCGACCAAGGACCTGAAGCCGTTCAAGCAGCGTGAGTTCATCCTCGGTGCGCAGCAGCAGGTAGCCGACTGGACGTTCGGCGCGAAGGCGATCTACCGGAAGATCCTGACCGGCATCGACGACTCGTGCGATTTCCGCCCGATCGCCGCGGCAGCCAATGCGCAGTACGGCCTCAACCTCGACACCACCAACCTGTCGCCCTCCGCGACCAATGTGCCGGGTTGCTACATCTTCAATCCCGGCAGTTCGGTCACCCTGCGCACGCCCGTGGATGCCACCGGCACGCTGTACGACATCCACCTGCCCGGCGCCGTCGTGGGCGAGCCGAAGTACAAGCGCTCTTACATGGCGATGCAGCTGACCGCCGAGCGCAACTTCGACAACACCTGGTACATGAAGGCGTCGTACGTCTGGTCGCACACCCGCGGCAATTCGGAAGGTGGCGTGGACTCGGCCAACGGCCAGGCCGACACCGGCACGACCGAGCTGTTCGATTATCCGGAGATCATGGCCGGCACCAACGGCTACCTGCCCAACGATCGCAAGCACACGTTCAAGATCTACGGGGCATGGCAGATCTCGCCGCAGTTCCTGGTCGGTGCCAACGCGCTGCTGCAGACCGGTCGCCCGGAAAACTGCTACGGCCTGAACCCGATCGACGGCACCATCGGCGGTTACGGCGGCGGCGCGTACCTCTACTGCAACGGCTTCGTGGTGCAGCGCGGCTCGGTGGGTCGCACGCCGACCTACTGGAACATCGACCTGAATGCGGCCTACAAGCCCGATTGGGCCAAGGGGCTGACCATTTCGGCCAACGTGTTCAACATCTTCAACAAGCAGCACACGGCGACGATCAACGAAGTGGGCGAAGACAACAACGGCAACTCGTTGTCCGGCACCACGTACAAGATCCCGACCAGCTTCCAGCAGCCGCGCTACGTGCAGCTGTCGGCCGAGTACGACTTCTCGCTCTAAGCACCACGACAAGAAGACAGGGCGCGCGCCATCCTCCGTGGCGCGCCACCTTGCAAACCTCCCCGAATCGCCGTCCGCTCCCACGGACGGCCTTTTTTTCGCCCCGGCCTCACCACTGCCTGTAGGAGCGGACGATGTCCGCGATCACCGCACCCGACGCCCCCACCTAGGCGCAAGCACAAACACAACCACCCCACAAAGCATCACCCCCACACCACCCCACACACCCGGTGCAAAGTGCTCGTCGAAGACGAGCCACGACGTGGCGATACCCGACACGGGCACCAGCAACGACAGTGGCGCCACCGTGGCCGCCGGATAGGTCTTCATCAAGGTATTCCAGACGGAGTAGCCGAAAATCGTGGTGACATACGCCTGGAAAAGGATCGATCCAACCGCAGCCAGCGTGACGCCATGGCCCAGCGCGACGAAGGGCGCGGCACCGCGCACCCAGGCGGTCAGCAGCAACAGCGCCGGGGCGGCGAAGGCACTCGACCAGACGATGAAGGCCAGCATGTCCGCCGGCTTGTATCGTTTCACCAGCAGGTTGCAGACACTCCAGCTGAGTGCGGCGAGTAGCACCAGCAGTGCGCCGCGCACGGTGGCAGCACCCTGCGTGTAGCCGATGACCAGCAGCAGGCCACCCACGGCGAGGACCATCCCGACGACCTGCGGCCGGTGGATCCGCTCGTCGAAGACCAACGCGCTCAGCAGCAGGGTGAAGAACACCGCGAACTGCAGCACCAGTGACGATAGCCCCGGCGACATCCCTTGGGACATGGCAAGGTTCACAACAAACCATAGCCCCACGCCGAACAGTATGCCGTAGCCAGCCACCGCAGCCAGCGGCACGTTCGCCGGCCGGCGAAAGAAGAAGATCAGCGGCAGGGCGGTCATGAGGAACCGCAGCGCCGTGAGCAGGAAGGGATCGAGATCGCGAAGGCCGACCTCGATCACCGAGAAGTTGCTGCCCCAGATCACGGTAACCAAGACACCGAGCAACAGGTCGCGCATACGCATCGTCAAAGCCCCTTAGGCCGGTGCCACACCGTCGTAGACGAAATCGTCGAAAGATGCGTGACGCCATGTATCGCCACGCACGTAATAATTGAGGACCACGGAAATTTTCTGTTCGCTCACCGTCGGCTCGCAATCATGAAGCACCTCCCTCCCCTTCATCACCAGAAGGGTACCGGCGCGGGCGTGGATGGTCCGTCGCTCCACCCACGCGCCCCGCGAAGGATGCGCGCGCGGTATCTGCATGCGCAGCGGCGCCTCGCGGTTGTCCGTCAGGAAGAGCAGTACCGTGATGCCGTTGGTGTCGTAGTGTTCGCCCAACGTGCCGCCCCCCGGCGGGTAGACCTTGATATTGACGTCCGACCGGGGATAAGGAGAGAGAACCGCCTCCTGGCTGGTCACCGCGGCGACCAGGGGCAGGATCGCCCGATAGACGGCCATCAGTTCCGGCAAGTGGCGGCGTACGTCGTCGCCCTCGAAGATGTGGTGAAGATAGCGGCCACCTGTGTCGCAGACTGCATCGGTTCCCCGCCCTTCGTGATCCACGAGCTTCACCTGGCCTGCATCGATGAGTGCGTTTATCCGCTCGACCAGCAGTGCGCACTGGGCCGCGTCCATGATCCCGTCCAGTGTCGTGGCGTAATCGTAGTGATACTCGCGCACGTGATCGTCCAGCCGAAATGCCTGACTCATTGCATTGCCCCCCATGAAAGGAAGCGGGAACGCTAGGACCCGGCCGAGGAGAGCGATATAGAAGAATTCTGAGTTTCAGGGGTACCCGCGTGAAACGTGACGTGCGCCACATTCTCGGCGGAACGCCGGCGTTTCGATGGCCGGCGCCGCACCCCTGAGCCTTACCTCACGTCAGTCCGCTTCATCCTCGAAGCGCAGGTGCTTCACGCTCCGCCCGTGCCGACGCACGAGTTTCAGGGCCTCGATACCTACCTTGATGTGCCGGTCGACGAAGTTGGCCGTGACCGCCGCGTCGCTGGTTTCGGTCTTCACGCCTTCCGGGATCATGGGCTGGTCGGAAACCAGCAGCAGTGCACCGCAGGGAATGTGGTTGGCGAAGCCGGCGGCGAAGATCGTGGCCGTTTCCATGTCGATGGCCATGCTGCGCGTGCGCCGCAGGTAGTCCTTGAAGGCCTCGTCGTGTTCCCATACGCGGCGGTTGGTGGTGTAGACGGTGCCGGTCCAGTAGTCGTGGCCCAGGTCGCGGATCATCGTCGATACCGCGCGTTGCAGCTGGAACGCCGGCAGGGCCGGCACCTCGGGCAGGAGGTAATCGTTGGACGTGCCCTCGCCGCGGATGGCGGCAATGGGCAGGATGAGGTCGCCGATGGCGTTCTTGCGCTTCAGGCCACCGCACTTGCCGAGGAACAGCACGGCCTCCGGCTCGATCACGCTGAGCAGGTCCATGATGGTCGCGGCATTGGGGCTGCCCATGCCGAAGTTGATCAAGGTGATGCCGTCGGCCGTGGCGTTGGGCATGGCGCGGTCGCGACCGCGTACCTCCACCCCGTGGTCGGTGGCGAAGCGCTCGACGTAGTGGCCGAAGTTGGTCAGCAGGATGTGCCGGCCGAAGGCCTCCAGGGGGGTGCCCGTGTAGCGGGGCAGCCAGTTGGAGACGATCTCATTCTTGGTTTTCATGGGGAATCCGGTTGCGCGTGCGCCGGCGGCGGAGGCCACCTTCACGGTCCGACGGCGCGGTTACCGGCGACGCCACGCCGGCGGAGTGCCAAATTCAATCGGCGGAGTGTAGCATCCGGCCCAGCGGAGGACATGGGACGCAGCGGGCGTTTCGGGCGCCGCGAGGCTTTGCGGCCGTGGATGGGAGGGTGCCGATGCGAATCGGAGTGGCGATCGATGCGGCCTGCGACGTGCCGCGTGAATTCATCGAGCACAACGGCATCGCGGTCATGCCCGTCACGGTCAAAGTGGACGGCCAAAGCTTCAAGGACGACCGCGACCCCGACGAGATCCGGCGTTTCCTCGACCAGAAGCTGGGCAGCCGCAGCCACTCGGCAGAAACCGAGGCCAGCTCGGTCGAGGATGTGCAAAACCTGGTGCTCGATCACATGGTGGCGCGGTTCGACTGCGTGGTCTGCCTGACCATCATGGCCACGCGCAGCCCGATCCACGACAACGTGATCAAGGCCAGCTTCGCCATCCTCAAGAACTACCGGCCCCTTCGCGAGGCGGCGGGACAGACGGGTCCGTTCCTGATGCGCGTCGTCGACACCCGCACTATCTTCGCCGGCTCCGTGCCGGCCATCGCCGAGACGGTACGCATGATCCGGGCGGGCAAATCGCCCGCCGAGGTACGCGAGCGCGCCGCCCACATCTCCGACTGCTCGTACGGCTACATGCTGCCGCGGGACCTCAACTACCTGCGTTCGCGTGCGCGCAGCAAGGGCGACCGCAGCGTCAGCTTCCTGACGTCGATGCTGGGCAGCGCCCTGGACATCAAGCCGATCCTGCGCGCCCACCGTGGCGAGACCGGCCCGGTCGGCAAGGTGCGGGGGTTCGAGCACGGTGCGCAATCGTTGTTCGAGTACGCGTCACGCCGCGTGCAGGCGGGGCTGCTGGTGCCGTCGCTGTCGCTGAGTTACGGCGGCGACCTGGACGACATGCGCAACCTGCCCGGTTACCATCCGCTCACCCGTGCCTGTGGCGATGCCGGTGTCGAGATCCTTGAAAGCCCGATGAGCATCACCGGCATGGTCAACGTCGGCGAAGGCGCGATGACGCTCGGCCTGGCCGGCGAAGACCACGTTGCCGAGTTCTGACCGTGCACGGCCGGCACATGGTCCTCGTCGCCCTGGCCATGCTGGCCAGCGACGCCACGCGCGCGGAGACGGTCTACAAGTGCATGGCATCCGGCCAGGTCATCTACCAGCAGACCCCATGCCCGAAGACCCAGCAGCAACAGATGATCCGACTGGCCGATCCCGCGCCGGCAGCCACGCGTAGTGCACCCCCGGCGGTGGACATGCCCCCGGTCGGTGAGACGGCACCGGCGCCGGATACCGCGCCGTCCACGATGCCCGACGCGCCACCGCCCCACCGCTACGGCTGCATCCGTGCCACCGACGGCACGCCGTACACGCGGTCGGACGGCAACACCGAGCCCTATCTCGCGCCGTCGGGTGTGGTCGGTGACTTCGGCGGCACCCTCGGCGAGGCCTATAGCGGCCGCAACGCCGCCATCGCCTCGGCGCCGGAGCTCAATCGTGGCAAGGGCAGCGTCGGCGTGCTCACCAACACCAACTACATCTGGGTGCAGGACACCTGCCGTCGCCTGAGCCTGGACGAGACCTGCCGTGTGCTGCACGACGAGGCGGACGCCAACCGCAAGGCCTTGCGCAACGCCTTCAAGAGCGACCGCCCGCCGCTGGAAGCGAAAGATGCCGCGCTGAGCCGGCAACTGGCGGGCTGCGGCTGATCGCCGGCGCGATCAGAACCCGTAACGCAGGAACCCGCCATCCACCGCGACGATCTCGCCGGTGACGTAGCTGGAGGCCGGCAGGCAGAGGAAGGCCACCGCACCGGCGACCTCTTCGGGTTCACCGATCCGGCCCATGGGCGTGCGATCGAGCACCTCCTCGAGGTATTCCGTGTCGGCCAGTGCGGGCTCGCTGCGCTGCGTGCGGATGTACCACGGCGCCACCGCGTTCACCCGGATACCGTCCTCGGCCCATTCGACGGCCAGGTTGCGAGTCATCTGGTGCAGCGCGGCCTTGGTCATGCCATAGGGGGAGCCCGTACGCACGTGTGTCATGCCGGACACCGAGCCGACGTTGACGATGGCCGCATTGGCATACTGGATCAGGTGCGGATAAGCGGCCCGGCTCATCTCGAACGCGGAGAAGACATTCAGTTCGAACAAGGCGCGGTATTCGTCGGCCTCGTAGTCGAGCGTGGCACGTGGCGTGTTGCCGCCAACATTGTTGACCAGGATGGAAAGGTCCACGTCCAGGTCCACCACCCAGTCGAACACGGCGAGGCGGTCTTCCTGCTCGGCAAGGTCGGCCGCCATGCCGAGGATCTCGACATCGGGACACTCGTCGGCCAGCTCGTCGCGTACTTCCTGCAGGACCAGTTCGTCACGGGCGACCAGCAGCACATCGGCGCCGAGTGCGGCCAGTTCGCGCGCGCAGGCATAACCGATGCCCTTGCTCGCGCCGGTGACGAGTGCGGTGCGCCCGTCGAGGCGCCAGCTGGAAAGTCGTGGATGCATGAAAGGTCTCCGTCGTTGAGCGCATCCTACAAGGTATGCTCCGGGGATGGACGTCCAGACTCCCCTGCTCTCGATCGACCGGGCCACCGTGGTGCGCGACGGTCGAACACTGCTCGATGCGCTGTCGCTGGTCATCGCCGAAGGGCAGCACACGGCCATCCTCGGGCCCAACGGTTCGGGCAAATCCACCCTGGTGAAGCTGATCGAGCGCCGGCTCTATCCGCTGGTGCATGCGGATCGCTCACCCGTCGTGCAGGTCTTCGGTCGCGACCGCTGGAACGTGGCCGAACTGCGTCGCCTGGTCGGCGTGGTATCCGCGGACCTGCGCCGCGAGTTCGAGGCATCCAGCGATACGGCGATGGATGTGGTGCTTTCCGGCTTCTTTGCCGCGACGACGCTGGGCCTCGATCACGAGGTGAGTGACACGATGCGTGAAGGCGCCACCGAGGCCTTGCGACGCGTCGGCGCGAATCATCTCGCCGACCGCGACGTCAGCACCCTCTCCACGGGCGAGGCCCGCCGTGTACTGATCGCGCGCGCACTGGTGCATCGTCCCCGCGCCCTGCTGCTGGACGAGCCCAGCGCCGGACTGGACCCCGGCACACGGCGGCGCTTCGTCGAACTGCTGCGCCAACTGGCCCGCGAGGGCACCACCCTGGTGCTGGTCACCCATCACGTCGAGGAGATCGTTCCGGAGATCGACCAGGTAGTGATGCTGCATGACGGCGCACTGTTCGCGCAGGGTCCGAAAGCGGCGCTGCTGACGGACGCACGGCTTTCGGCGTTGTTCGACTGGCCCATCCAGGTGCAGTGCACCGGCGGGTTCTACGGCACGCGATTGCGCTGACACCGCCTGCGCGAGAGACTCCGGGGCGTCTCCCGAGGAGTTGCCTGCCATGAACCGTGCCGCTTTACCCGTGTTGATCGCGCTTGCCTGTGCGGGATGCTCGAAGCCGCCGGCACCTGCCCAGGAGCCGCCGGCGCCGCAGGCGCGCGTGCACACGCCCTGGGACTCACTCGAGGCGCAGAAGAAAAAAGCCCAGGACGTGCAGAACACGGTCGACGCCCAGGCCAAGGCCCAGGACGCCGCGCTCCGCGCGCAGGAGCAATAAGCCTTACCGCGGCGAGCAGAAGCAGTAGGCGTAGACGTTGGGCTTGCCCGCCTCCGCCGTGCGGAACAAGGCGAACTCCGGTGCCAGCTTCGGCAACATCGCCACCCAGGACGGCAGGCGCACGCCCCATGACATCGCCACGTGCGCCTCGGTGCTGTCGCCGACGTTGGTCAGGAAACGCTCGAACGCGCCCATCGGTTTCTCGGCATAACGCACGTGGACATCCTTGCCCAGATGGGCCTCCTGCGCCGCATCGCGGATCGCATCGTCGAGGTTGCCGAGCTTGTCGACCAGGCCGCGCTCCAGCGCCTGCTGGCCGGTCCAGACGCGACCCTGCGCGATAGCGTCGATGGACGCGAAGTCCTTGCCGCGCGCCTTCGCCACGTTGCCGACGAAATCGCGGTAGCCCTTGTCGATGATGCTCTGGATCAGCACGCCGACGTTCGGGTCCAGCGGGCGGGTGACGTCGAACGCGCCGGCCAGCGGACCGGTCGCCACGCCGTCGCTCTTCACGCCCAGCTTGGCAAGGGTGTCGGGCACGGTGAAGAACATGCCGAAGATGCCGATGGAGCCGGTGATGGTGTTGGGCTCGGCATAGATGCGGTTGGCATTCATCGAGATCCAGTAGCCGCCGCTGGCGGCCACGTCGCCCATGGACACCACCACGGGAATGCCTGCGGCGCGGGTGAGTTCGACCTCGCGGCGGATCTGCTCGGCGGCATACACCTCACCACCGGGCGAGTTCACGCGCAGCACCAGTGCCTTCGTGCGGCCGTCGTTACGCACGCTGCGGATGAGCGCGGCCGTGGAGTCGCCACCGATCGAACCCTGCGCCTGCTTGCCGCCGGTGATCTCGCCTTCGGCGACCACCACCGTGACGCCGTCGCCCGTCGCCAGCATGTCCGCGTTGGACAGGCCGCGATCGGCCAGGTAGCCACTCAGGTCCACCTGGCGGAAACCCTGTTCCTTCTTGCCGGCCGGTACGCCCTGCTTGCGCAGCATCTGCACGAACTGCTGCTCGGTGGCGATGCCGTCGACGAGTTTTTCCTCGACGGCCAGGTCGGCCAGGCTGCCCTTGGCATCGCGCACGCGATCGGCAAGGTCGTCCACATCGGCGCGCAGCGCCGCGGGGTCGAGGTGACGGCGGGCCGCCACCTCGTCGATCCACGTGGACCAGAGGCCGCCGAGCCAGAACGCGTCGGCTTCCTTCGATTCCGGCGAAGCGTGATCGAGGATGAACGGTTCCGCCGCGCTCTTGAACTGGCCGACGCGGAACAGGTGCACCTGCACGCCCAGGCGGTCGAGCAGGTCCTTGTAGAACAGGCGGTAATTGGCCAGGCCCGTGGCCATGACGCCACCCTGCGGGTCGATATAGACCTTGTCCGCATGCGAGGCGAGGTAGTACTGGCTCTGGTCCAGGCTGGCACCCCACGCGAGCACCGGCTTGCCGGTGGCGCGGAAGCGGTCCAGCGCGGCGCCCACCTCACGCAGCGAGGCGAAGCCGCCGGCCTGGAGGCGGTCCGGCCGCAACACGATGCGGGTCACGTGCGCGTCCGTGGCGGCGGCGTCGATGGCGCGCACCATGTCGCGCACCTGCACCTGCTTCACCGCGTCGCCCGACATGCGGCCCAGCGCGCGGGACAGCGGATCGGCGCTGTACTGCTCGACCAGGGCGCCCTCGGGCGCCAGCACCAGCACCGTCTGGTCGGTGACCCGGGCACCGCGGCTGCCGACGAACAGGCCCAGCAGCACCAGTGCGAGCAGGCCGAAGAAAAACACGTTGATGACGATCAGCCGGGTGAGGTTGATACCCCGGCCCAGGGTGCGCATGAAGCGACCGAAGCCACCGCGACGCGTCGCCGCCGGCGGCACCGGGGGAACCGGCTGGGGGCGATCGGGCAGGGGCGGGGGCACGGCGTCGTAGCGATCCGACATCTAAATGGCTTCCTTGATGATGGTGTGCAGCGTAGCGCGTCGGGTCGTCGGCATCACGTGTGGAAAGACACGGGCGCCACATTGTCCGGATCGTCGCGCCAGCGGGCCCGGGCGCTGCTGCGCCAGAACCGCGCGAACAGCAACACGGCGGCCATGCTCAGACCGGCGATCAGGCCCATCCACATGCCGCGGGCGCCCAGCTGCTGGGGAAATGCCAGCCACCAGCCGATGGGCATGCCCACTCCCCAATAAGCGAACAGGGTGATGACCATCGGCACCCGGGTGTCCTTCAGGCCGCGCAGGGCGCCATTGGAGGCGACCTGGATGCCGTCGGAAAACTGGAACAGGCCGGCCAGGACGAGCAGCTGCGACGCCATGGCGACCACCGCGGGATCGCCCGTGTAGAGGCGCGCGATGGGGCCAGGCAGGAGCAGCATGATGCCGGACGACACGCATTGCGTGACCAGCACCAGCACGATGCCGGACATGCCCGCGTAGCGCACCCCGGCGGCATCCCCGCGACCGGCGGCGTTGCCGACCCGCACCGTGATTGCCATGGACAGGCCCAGCGGGATCATGAAGGCCACCGAGGCCACGTTGAGGGCCACATGGTGGCCGGCCGTCACCGTCTCGCCCAGCCGTCCGATCAACAGCGCCACGGCGACGAACAACCCCGCCTCCATCAGCAGCGTAATGGCCATGGGCACGCCGATATGCAGCAACTGGGCGATCTGCCGACGGTCCGGCGGGGCCATCCGCTGGCGGAGGTTGAGGTCGCGGTAGTTGCGGTGGCGGAACACGTAGATGCCGAAGCCGATCGTTTCCAGCCAGAGCACGATCGCCGTGGCGATACCGCTGCCACGCGCGCCCATCGGCGGGATGCCGAGCTTGCCGTACATCAGCACGTAACCCAGCGGCGCCAGCACCAGCAGGCCGCCGAAGCTGAAGTACATGGAGGGACGGGGCATGGAAAGCCCCTCGGACAGCCCGCGCAGGGCGAAATAGGTGGTGAGCGCCGGCGCCGCGAAGCAGATCGCGTGCAGGAAGGCGCGCACGTCCGCCCGCATGGACTCGACCACGCCGAACACGTCCATCAGCGGCGAGGCGTGCCACACCGCCACGGCCAGCAGCAGGCCGAGCGCCCAGGCGATGTACAGCGCCTGGTGGAACACCGCGCCTACCTCGCCGCGACGCCCTGCCCCGTCGAGCTGGGCGACCGTGGGCGGCACGGCCATCATGGTGCCGATGCCGGTGACGATCGCCAGCACCCAGATATTGGCGCCGGTGACCACGGAAGCCTGCGTATGCGCACCCTGGTGACCGGCGAGCACGGCGTCGACGACGTTGGTGCCGATGGCGGAAAGCTGCGCGGCGATCATCGGCAGGGCCAACCGGACGGTGGCGCCGATCTCGCGACGGGCGCGGGCGCGGTCGAGGGACATGGGAGGGCAATGACGTGTGGGCCGTCCATTGTAGCGTCCCCCGTGCGATCATCCGACCCCGCAGGGGACAAGGGGAACCTACGGAATGAACGATCTCGAGCCATCGGCCGGGCGGATGTGCGCAAACTGCGGCACGCCGCTGCAGGGCGAGTTCTGCCACGCGTGCGGCCAGTCCATCGGAAGCGTACTGAAGCCTGTCTCGCACATGCTGGAAGACGCGGGCGATATCTTTTTCCACATGGACGAGCGCATCGTCCATACGCTGCCGCCGCTGTTCAGCCGGCCAGGCTACCTCACCCTGGAATACTTCTCGGGCCGCCGCGTGCGCTATGTCGCGCCGTTCCGCCTGATGTTCGTGTTCTGCCTGCTGGCGTTCTTCCTGCTGCACCTGGCCATCGGCGACACGAAGTTCGGCAGCAACGACGGCAAGCCTGCCCCCGCAGGCGCCCTGGAAGCCTTTGCGTCGGCAAAGACCGCTGACGAGGTGCACACCCTCTACGACGACCAGATCCGCGAAGTGCATGACGCTCGCGACGACCCGGTCATGCCCGCTGCAGCCAAGGCCGGCCTGGGCATGGCGGCCGGCGTCATCCGCCAGGCCGCCAACGCGCGCCTGACCCAGCTGAACGCGGCGCCCCTGCCCGACCAGGCCGACGAGCCCCTACCGGAGGCGAGACGCACCGGCGAACAGAAGGTGGAAAGCTGGTTTGGCGATCGGACCAAGATGGACATCGCCTGGCTGCCCGCCCCCGTCAACCGGCGCATCGACACCGCGCTGGCCCACTTCAAGGCCAACCTTATCCCCGTGCTCAACGGCGGCGAGCAGCGCCAGGAAGCCATGCACCGGATCATCGAAGGCTTCTTCTCGGTGCTGCCCCAGGCCATGTTCGTGATGGTTCCGCTGTTTGCGCTGATCCTCAAGCTGTTCTATGTGTTCCGGCGCCGGCTGTACATGGAACACGTGATCGTGGCGCTGCACAGCCACGCGTTCCTGTTCCTGTCGCTGATGGCACTGACCCTGCTCGGCTTCGCACGGACCGCGATCCAGCCCCACCTCGCCGTGGGTGGCAGCCTGATCGGCTTGGTGCAGTTCGCCCTTTGGGTATGGATGCCGGTCTACCTGCTGCTGATGCAGAAACGCGTCTATCGGCAGGGCTGGGGCATCACCCTGCTGAAGTACTGGCTGATCGGAAGCCTGTATTTCTGGCTGCTGCTCGTCGTCGTCGCGGTAGCCTTCCTTATCGGCATGAGCCACTAGGATTTTTTCCGGCCCGGCAGCGGTTGTACACAGGCGCGGCAAACCCTTCGCTTTTGTCAAGGTTTTGCGGAAGCTTTGTGAACGCCCACCATGACCAATTTGCAAGCTACTGAAAATAAAGTGTATTTCAGTCTGGTTAAAATGTACGCAAGCTAACCGGAAGGGCCTAGCCATGCGCCTTGGGCACCCTCCATCCGAGGCTCATCCACAGACTTATCCACAGCGCTTGTGGATAACATGGAAACCCCTCCGACGGCGGGCACTTACCTGCGTTTCCTCGCCGCCGTGGTGCCAATGGGGTCCAAGCCCATGGTGAACTGGTCAAACCTTGACCAGCGGAATCGGCACACACCGGTAAACTAGGCCTGGCATGACACTCGTTCTTCGCGTCGCCTTACCGGTACCCCTGCTCACCCTCTTCGATTACCTGCCACCGGCGGCAGGCGAAGCGAGGGCGGGCTCGCGTGTGCGCCTGCCGTTCGGCCGCGGCGAGATGGTAGGCATCGTCGTCGACCCCGCCGCTGAGGCCGCGGTGGGGGTCAAGCGGCTGAAACGGGTCAGCGAAGTGCTCGACGACGCCCCGCTGCTGGACGCCGAACTGATGGCGACCCTGGCCTGGGCAGCGGATTACTGGGCCGCCGCGCCGGGCGAGGCCTTCGCCAATGCCTTGCCCCTGGCGCTGCGCGAGCCGCGCGCCCTGCCCGCCACCGGTCGCGAGACCTGGTCCCTGACGCCCGAGGGGCACGTGGCCCGTGAGGCCAAACGCCGCAAGGGCGGCTCCGCCGCGCTGCTGGACGCGCTGCGTGAGGGCCCCCGGGCCGCCGACGAGCTGGGCCTGGCCCTGCCGGACTGGCGGGCTGCCGCACGACGGCTGGCCGAGGCAGGCCTGGTCGTCCGGCAGGACGACGACGATGCCGGTCCCCTGCTGACCCGTGCGCCCGGCCCGGCGCTGAGCGACGAGCAGGCCACCGCGGTGGCGGCCATCGCCGAGGGGTTCGGCGGGTTCCAGCCCTACCTGCTGGACGGGGTCACCGGCAGCGGCAAGACCGAGGTCTACCTCGCCCTGATCGAACGCGCGCTGGCGGAAGGCAAGCAGACCCTGCTGCTGGTGCCGGAGATCGGCCTCGCGCCGCAAACGGTGCGCCGCCTGCGCGAGCGCCTGGGCGTGGCCATCGAGGTGCTGCACTCGAACCTGGCGGAGGGCGAGCGCGCCCGTGCCTGGCTGCGGGCGCGCAACGGCAGCGCCCGTGTCGTCCTCGGCACGCGTTCGGCCGTGTTCACCCCCCTGCCCGCCGCCGGCCTGATCATCGTCGACGAGGAGCACGACGCCTCGTACAAGCAGCAGGAAGGCTTCCGCTACCACGCACGCGACCTGGCGTTGGTGCGTGCCCGCGCGCACGGCGTACCGGTGGTGCTCGGTTCGGCCACGCCCTCGCTGGAAACCCTGGGCAACGTCGCCGCCGGCCGCTACCGGCGGCTGGTGCTGAAGGGCCGGCCGGGCGCGGCCCAGTCCACGCGCGTGCAGATCGTCGACATGCGCGCCCAGCGGCTGGACCACGGCATGTCGCCCACCCTGATCAACGCCGTGGCGGCCTGCGTCGAGCGCGGCGAGCAGGCGCTGGTATTTCGCAACCGGCGCGGCTATGCGCCGGTGCTGCTGTGTTATGACTGCGGCTGGCACGCCGACTGCCCGCGCTGCGACCGGCCCATGACCCTGCACGCCGGCCGGCGCCGCCTGATCTGCCACCACTGCGACAACATCACCGCCGTGCCCACGGCCTGCCCCGCGTGCGGCTCGGCCAACATCAGTCCCCAGGGCCAGGGCACCGAGCGCCTGGAGGAAGCCCTCGTCGAGCGCTTCCCCGACGTACCGGTGGTGCGCATCGACCGGGAAACCACGCGGCGCAAGGATGCCTTCGGCCAGATCCTCGACAACCTGCGTGAAGACAAGCCGGCCATCCTCGTCGGCACGCAGATGCTGGCCAAGGGTCACGACCTGCCCAACCTCACCCTGGTGGCCATCGTCGGGGTGGACGAAGGCCTGCACAGTGTCGATTTCCGTGCCAGCGAGCGCCTGGCCCAGCTGGTGGTCCAGGTGGCCGGACGGGCCGGCCGCGCGAGCAAACCCGGCAGCGTGCTCCTGCAGACGCACCACCCCGACCATCCGATGCTGCACGCCCTGCTGCGCGGCGGTTACGCCGCAGTGGCGACGGAGCTGCTCGAGGAACGGCGGCTCCTCGAGCTGCCACCGCTATCCCATCAGGTGCTGCTGCGCGCCGATGCGCATGGCCGCGCCGAGGTGGACGAGTTCCTGGCCCAGGCGCATGGGGCCCTGGGCGATCCGGCCGACCTGCGCGTCGCCGGCCCCATGCCCGCGCCCATGCCACTGAGGGCCGGGCGCCACCGTGGGCAGCTGCTGGTCGAAGCCGGCACGCGCGCACGGCTGCACGGCTTCCTGCGGCCCTGGCAGCAGGCGCTGGTAGCCTTGCCCGCGGCACGCAAGGTGCGCTGGTCGCTCGACGTGGATCCCATCGACCTGTATTGAACTTGCTGAACCGATACGTGCGGATGCCTGTCCCTTCACGCCGAACGGCGCGACAATAGGGGTCTTATCAGGTAACGGAACCCTCAACGTGACCACTCAGCTCGAGCAACTGCGCAAGATCACCACCGTCGTGGCCGATACCGGCGACATCACCGCCATCGCCAAGTACAAGCCGGAAGACGCGACCACCAACCCGTCCCTGCTGCTGGCCGCCGCCGGCATCCCCGCGTACTCGGGCTACATCGACGAAGCCATCGACTGGGCGAAAAGCCAGGGCAACAGCCGCGACCAGCAGCTGACCGACGCCGGCGATCGTCTGGCCGTGCTGGTCGGCCGCGAGATCCTGAAGATCGTGCCGGGCCGCGTGTCCACCGAAGTCGACGCCCGCCTCTCCTTCGATACCAACGCGTCCATCGAGAAAGCCAAGCGCCTGATCGGCTTCTACGAAGACATCGGCATCAAGAAAGAGCGCATCCTGATCAAGCTTGCCTCCACGTGGGAAGGCATCCGCGCCGCGGAGAAGCTGCAGAAGGAAGGCATCAACTGCAACCTCACGCTGCTCTTCAGCTTCGAACAGGCCGTCGCCTGCGCCGAAGCCGGCGCGTTCCTCATCTCGCCCTTCGTCGGTCGCATCTTCGACTGGTACGTGGCCAACACCGACAAGAAGACCTACGAGCCGGCGGAAGATCCCGGCGTGCAGTCGGTCCGTCGCATCTACGACTGGTACAAGCTGCACGGCTACGAGACGGTCGTGATGGGCGCCAGCTTCCGCAACATCGGCCAGATCCAGGCCCTCGCCGGCTGCGACCGCCTGACCATCTCGCCCAACCTGCTCAAGGAACTGGAAGAGAACACCAGCGACCTGCCGGTCGCGCTGAAGGACAGCGGCCGCCGCGAAGACAAGCCGGGCCGCATCGACGAAGCCAAGTTCCGCTGGGGCCACAACGAAAACGCCATGGCCACCGACAAGCTCGCCGAAGGCATCCGCAAGTTCGCCGTCGACCAGCGCAAGCTCGAAGAACTGCTGGGCGCGAAGCTGTAAACCTCGCTCACCGCTGGACCATAAAAGGGGCCGACCCACGTCGGCCCCTTTTTCATGCGCCCGCCAGCGCACAATGAATGTAGGAGCGGACGATGTCCGCGAACCCTAAACACTCCCTATTACAAACGAAGCCGCACCCCCACACCCCTGCCGGCGTTTCCGAACGCAAAACGAAATGAATTCGCGACATCGTGCGCTCCTACAACCGCGACGCCTGTTGTAATGAAAGGCATCGGTCGTTATAGGCGCGTTGAGGGTTTCGCGGACATCGTCCGCTCCTACACATGCAAGCACATGCCACGGCAAAGTTTCAGCGGCGGAGCTTGAGGCGCATCAGTCGCTTTATAGTCGAACCATACGGCGGCCTAAGCATCGCAGTTACATCGAAACGTGCCTGGCTGTAGACCGGCCGCGCATGACTGAAAGTAAGAAACCCCGTCTTGCCGTGATACGCACCCGACCCCGACGCACCGATACCGCCGAACGGCAAATCGTCCATCGCCAGGTGCATCACCGTATCGTTGATCGTGACGCCACCGACCACCGTGCGCGACAGCACGCGCTCCTGCTCCGCCACATCGTTGCCGAAATAATAAAGACTGAGCGGCCGTTCGTGCCGGTTGACGTACGCGATGGCGTCGTCGATACCGTCGTAGGGCAACACCGGCAAAATCGGCCCGAAGATCTCGTCGCGCATGACGTCCATCGTGTCGTTGGCGTTGAGCACCACCATCGGCGGGATGCGGCGATCTGCGCTGGCAGCGACCGCGCTAACGTCAACGTCGACGGGCACGGCAAGCTCCGTGTCGGTGGGAACAAGCATGCGCACAGTCGCACCGCCAGCACGCGCATTGTCTAGGTAACCCATCAATCGCGCATGATGCCGATCATTAACGATCGATGTGTAGTCCGGACTGTCCCACCACCTCGGAAACATCACCCCCGCCGCACGCGAGAGCGCAGCGACGAACGCCTCGACACGATCGCGCTGTACCAGCGCATAATCCGGCGCCACGCACATCTGCCCCGCATTGAGCGTCTTGCCGAACATCAATCGTCGCGCTGCGAGGTCCAGATCGGCATCGCGACCGACGATGGCCGGCGACTTGCCGCCCAGCTCCAGCGTCACCGGCACGAGGTGCTCCGCCGCCGCACGTACGATGTGCTTCGCCACCGAGGTGGCACCGGTGAACAGCAAATGGTCGAAGGGAAGCCGGGAAAACGCCTCGCCCACGTCCGGACCGCCGGTCACCACCGCGATCTCGGTGTCGGCGAACGCGGTGCCGATCATCTGCTGCATCAGCGCCGAACAACGCGGCGTGAGTTCGGACGGCTTGATCATCGCGCGGTTGCCGGCCGCGAGCACCCCCGCCAATGGCGCAAAGGTGAGGTTGAACGGGAAGTTCCACGGCGAGATAACGCCCACCGTCCCCTTGGGCAGGTAGTCCACCCACGCCCGTGCACCCAGCAACGCGAGCGGCGCGGGCGACACCGCGCGGCGCTCGCGGCGCATCCACGCCCGCACATGGCGCTTTGCGTGCTTCAACGGTTCTATGGACGCCGCCACATCGGTGAACAGCGAGGCATCCACGCTGCGGTGGCCGAAGTCCTCGCTCAGCGCCTGGGTGATGGCGTCCGCGTGATCGACCAGCAGGCCGATGGCACGATCGAGGCGGTCGATGCGCGTCTCTGCCGAAGGCGGGCCTTCGGCGAGCTGGGCGGCTTTCTGGCGGTCGAGAATGTTCTGCATCCGGCCAGTGTAAGCCCGGATGCGTGATCAGGTGGCGGACGCAGACCAGCCACCACCCAGGGCGCGGATCAGCTGCACGCTGGCGCGCAGCTGGCGGGTTTCCAGGTCGATGACGTTGCGGCGGGCATCCAGCGCGGTCGTCTGCGCCTGCACCACGTCCAGGTAGCCCACCGCGCCTTCCCGGTAGCGGTTCATCGACAGGTCGACCGATCGCTGGGCCGCATCGGCGGCGGCGCGCTGGTCGACGAGTGCCGCACCCAGGTCGCGCAGCAGCGTGAGGTTGTCCTCGACCTGGGCGAAGGCATTGAGCACTACGTCGCGGTAGCGCGCGCCGGCTTCGTCGGTGGCGGCCTGCGCCTGTGCGACCACGGCCTTGCGGCGACCGCCGTCGAACAGGTTGAGCGCCAGCGTCGGCCCGATCGCCCAGAAACGGTTGGGCGCCGTGGCGATGCTGCCCCACGACGAACTCTGCCAGCCACCCTGCCCGTCCAGCGTCAGCTGCGGGTAGAACGCGGATTTCGCCACGCCGATGCGCGCGTTGGCGGCGGCCGTGCGTCGCTCTGCCGCCGCGATGTCCGGGCGACGCTGGAGAATGAGCGACGGCACCTCCAGCGGAAGGGTCGGCACCTTGACCTGCCCGTCGTCGGCCGCGAGCTGGAAGTTCGAGGCCGTATCGCCCACCAGCACGGCGATCGCATGCAGCACCAGGCTGCGTTGTGCCTGCGCCTGGGTCAGCTGCGATTTCGCGCTGGATAGCTGGGTCTGTGCGCGCGCCACGTCCAGGCCGGAGGCGATGCCGCCGTCATGCCGGGACTGCGTCAGCTTCAATGCCCGGGCGAACGCGTCGATGCTCTGCTTCAACACGGTGACCTGCCGGTCGAACCCGTTGAGTTGCAGGTAGCTGTCGGCAAGCTGCGCCTGCAGGCTGAGGCGCGCGGCGGCAAGATCGTCCGCGGCGGCTACCTGCTCGGCCTTGCCCGCGGTGACGGTATCGCGCACGCGCCCCCACAGGTCCACCTCATAATCCAGCTGCGCACCGATCGTGTACGCGTTGTAGTACGACGGCGACGTGGCACCGCGCAAAGGCCGGGTGTCCGACTCGCGGTTGCGCGTGCCGTTGGCATTCAGGCCGATCTGCGGGAACAGGCCTGCGCGCACCTGGCGCAGAACGGCTTCGGACTGTTCGTAATGCGCCAGCGCGGCGGCGAGGGACGCGTTGTTGGCCAGCAGCTTCACTTGCAGCGCATCGAGTCGGGCATCCCCATAGAGGGTCCACCAGCTATCGCGCGCCAGGCGATCGGCGGGCTTCGCCTCCGTCCACGGCGAGACTGCATTGGCGTACTGCGGTGCCACGGGCACCTCGGGGGCCCGGTACGGCGGCGCCAGCGAACAGGCCGTCATGCCGACGGCGACGAGGGCCACCAGCGCTACCCGCTCAGGCCGGCGCATGATCACCCTCCGCCTTCTTCGGCGCGTTCACCCGCACGGTGTCGCCATCTGCCAGCCCGTCCGGCGGGCTCTCGATGAGACGATCGCCGCGGGCGATCCCGGAGGACAGCTGCACGGTCTTGCCCATGTCACGCGCGACGGTAACGGTGCGGAAGCTCACCTTGTCGTGCGCATCGAGCACCGCGACGCGCAGCCCCCGGTCGTCGAATACCAGCGCGCTGGCAGGAACACTGAACAACGCGGCGTTACCGGGCAGGTCGAAAGTCACACTGGCGTAGGCACCGGGCAGCAGCGCGCCTTCGGCGTTGTCGACGGACACCTGGACCAGCGTGGTGCCCGTGGCCGCATTGATGGCGGACGACGAGGATTCCACGATACCCGTGAAGGTACGCCCCGGGTATTCCGGCACGGTGAGCTTCACGGTCGAGCCCCGCTTGATCGACGGCGCGTCGTTCTGCGGCACGTTGACGTACATGCGCAGCTTGCGCGTGTCCGAGACGACGAACAGCTCCTGGCCCCCTCCACCCGCATTGATCAGCGCACCCACATCCGTCTCGCGCGCCGTCACGGTGCCGTCGAACGGCGCGGTGAGCCGGGCAAACCCCTTCAGCGCCTGGATACGTTCCAGGTTGGCCTGCGCCGCGGTGGCGAGCGCATGCTTGGCCTCGTAGTCGCCCGTTTTCTCATCCACTTCCTGCCGGGAGACGGAATCGGAATCGCTCATGGATTTCCAACGCTTCGCCGTGGTCTGCGCCAGCGCCTCGTTGGCGCGCGCACTGGCCAGGTCGGCCCGCGCCTGCAGCAGCTGCTGGTCGAGATCCGGCGTTTCGATCTCGGCCAGCACGTCGCCGGCCTTCACCTTCTGGCCGATGTCCGCTTTCCAGTACTTGAGGTAGCCGCTGGTGCGCGCGTAGATCGGCGCGCGGGCATAGGCCTGCAACCGGCCGGGAAGATTGAGCTCGCCGCCACCCTGCCCGCCCTGCGGCTCGACCACATTCACCGTGGGCACGGCCTGCTCGTCCGTCCAGGCGCGCAGCTTGTGCGAGTCGTTGGCGCGCGTGGCGATGCCGGCGACGACGATCGCCAGCACCACGATGACGGCGATGATGCCGACGATGCGCAGACGACGCGGCGGTGGGGTATGCAACGTATCAGGCGACATGGACAGGCTCTCCGGAGGGCTTCGCCGGTGGTGTGGGGGACGCATGGCCGCGACGGCCGTGGATGATGCTGAAAACGACGGGGACGAAGAGCAGCGTGGCGATCGTGGCGAAGATCAGGCCACCGATCACCGCGCGGCCGAGCGGCGCGTTCTGCTCACCGCCCTCGCCCAGGCCCAGCGCCATCGGGCCCATGCCGATGATCATCGCCAGTGCGGTCATCAGCACCGGACGGAAGCGGACGAAGCCGCCCTCGAGCGCTGCGGCGGTGGCATCGCCGAGTTCGGCCAGGCGCTCGCGACAGAAGCTGACCACCAGGATGGAGTTGGCGGTGGCCACGCCCATGCACATGATCGCGCCGGTCAACGCGGGTACCGACAGCGTGGTGTGCGTGGCGAACAGCATCCAGACGATGCCGGCGATGGCTGCGGGCAACGCCGTGACGATCACGAACGGGTCGCTCCACGACTGGAAGTTGACCACGATCAGCAGGTAGATGAGCACGATGGCGCCGAGCAGGCCGAAGATCAGCCCGGAGAACGCGTTGTTCATCGTCTGCACCTGGCCGAGCAGGGCCACGCTCGACGCCTTGGGCAGGTCCTTTTTGTGCGCGTCGATGATGCGCTGGATGTCCGCGGCCACGGCGCCCAGGTCGCGATCCTGCGTAGTGGCGTAGATCTCCACCATCGACTGGATGTTGTACTGGCTGACCACCGCGTTGGTGGCCGTCCGCTCGATGGTGGCGAAGCCACCGAGGATCTGGGAACCCGCCGTGCCGCTGCTGGGCGTGACCGGCACGTTCTGCAGGTCGGCCAGCGAGTCCATGGCGTATTGCGGCGTCTGCATCACGATGGGATACGACACGCCGTTCTGCGGATTGAGCCAGTAGGTAGGCGCGATCTGGCTGGAGCCGGCCAGGTTCACGCCCAGGCTGCTGGTGACGTCGCGCGCGGTGATGCCGACCTGCTGGGCCTGGCTGCGGTCCATGTTCACGTTCAGCGTGGGGTTGGCCTGCGATTGCTGGATCCGCGCATCGGCTACGCCGGGCACGCGGCGGATGTCACGCAACAGGCGATCGGCGTAGGCGAAGTTGGCCGACAGGTTGGGGCCGCGCACCTGCAGGTCGATCGGTGCCGGCGAGCCGAAGTTCAGGATCTGGCTGATGATGTCCGCGGGCGGAAACGAGAACGTCGTACCCGGAAATTCCCGCGGAAGTTTCTCGCGCAGCGTGCGGATGTAATCGGCCGTGGGCGCGTGCCCCTCGTTCAATGCAATCTGGATGTCGCCGTCCTGCGCACCGATGGTGCCGGTGTTGTTGTACGCATTGTTGATACCCGAGTTGGACAGGCCGATGTTATCCACCAGCGTCCCCAGTTCTTCCCGCGGGATGATGCGGCGCACGGCGTTGCTTACCTGGGCAAAGATGCGCGCGCTTTCCTCCACGCGCGAACCGACCGGCGCCCGCACATGCATGAGGATCTGGCCGGAATCCACCGACGGGAAGAAGTTACGCCCCAGCATCGGCACCAGCCCGAACGACAGCACCACGAACGCCATGAAGACGATCACGAACACCTTGCGATGGGCGAGCGCCATGCCGAGCAGCCCGTGGTAGCGCTCGCGAACCGCCTCGAAGCGTGACTCGAAACCCCGCTGGAAGCGCACCAGCGGATTGCGCGACGGCGCCTTGCCCTCGCCATGCGGATCGTCGTGCGTATGTGGATGCAGCAGGTACTTCGCCATCGTCGGCACGAGCGTGCGCGAGAGGATGAACGACGCGATCATCGCGAACATCACCGCCTCGGCCATCGGCACGAACAGGAAGCGCGCCACGCCGTTGAGGAAGAACATGGGCACGAACACGATGCAGATGCACAGCAGCGACACGAAGGCCGGGGTGACGATCTGCGCGGCGCCGTCGAGGATCGCCGTCTCGACGTCCTTGCCCTGCTCCAGGTGCCAGTTGATGTTCTCGATGGTCACGGTGGCGTCGTCGACCAGGATGCCCACCGCCAGCGCCAGGCCACCCAGCGTCATGATGTTCATGGTCTCGCCGAACGCCGATAGTCCGGCGATCGAGCCCAGGATCGACAGCGGGATCGACGTGGCGATGATGACGGTGGAGCGCCAGCTGCCGAGGAAGAGCAGGATCATCAGGCTGGTCAGCGCGGCGGCGATCACGCCCTCGCGCGCCACTCCCTCGATGGCACCGCTGACGAACAGCGACTGGTCGCCGATCGGCTTGATCTCCAGCGAGGGAGGCACGGATTCCTTCAACCCGGCAACGCGGTCCTTGATGCCCTGGATGATCGCCAGCGTGGAGGCGGAGCCGTTCTTCAGCACCGTCATCAGCACCGAGCGGTTACCGTCGACGTGCACGATATTGGTCTGCGGCGGTGAGCCGTCGCGCACGTGGGCCACGTCGCGGATATACACGGTAGCGCCGTCCACGGTCTTCACGGGCAGGTTGCCCAGTTCGTCGATCACCGAGGGCGCGTTGTTGAGTTGCAGCGTGTACTCGAACCGGCCGATCTTCTGCGTGCCCACTGGCGTGATCAGGTTCTGCGCGGCCAGCGCGTTGGCCACATCCTGCGCGGACAGCCCGCGCGCCTGCAGCGCACCGGGATCGATGTCGATCTGCACCTGGCGCGTCTTGCCGCCGAAGGGGTACGGAATGGCCGCGCCCGGCACGGACGTCAACTGCGGGCGGATGACGTTGAGGCCCAGGTCGCCCAGGTTCTGCTCGGTCAGGCCCTTGCCGGACAGCGCCAGCTGGATGATCGGCACCGTGGAGGCGCTGTAGTTGAGGATGAGCGGCGGCGTGATGCCCGGGGGCAGCTGTTTCAGCAGGGTCTGCGCGACGGCGGTGACCTGCGCATTCGCCGTGCGGATGTCCACCGTCGGCTGGAAGAAGATCTTGACGATGCCGAAGCCCTGGATCGAATTGGCTTCGATGTGCTCCACGTCGTTCACGGTCGTGGTGAGCACCCGCTCGAACGGCGAGGTCACGCGGCCGGCCATCTGGTCGGGCGGCAGGCCGGTGTACTGCCACACCACCGCGATCACCGGAATGCGAATGTCGGGAAAGATATCCGTCGGCGTGCGCAGCGCCGCCAGCGGACCCACGATGAGGATCAACAACGCGAGGACGATGAAGGTATACGGTCGCGTGAGTGCGATCCGGACGATGCCGATCATGGGAAAGGATTCCGTGCGCGAATGCTGCGTCGCGGCGAAGTTTGCCCCCACGGGCCCGCAGGCCGTAGTTAAGATTTGTTTAGGCTGGCACGGCGGGGCATGTCACGGAGAACACGGCGCCGCGCTCGTCACCGCCGACCGCGAGCGAATAGCCATGCAGCCTCACGATGGCGCTGACGATCGCCAGCCCCAGGCCGCACCCTGGCTTGGCGCGGGTTTCGTCGGCACGATAGAAGCGCCGGAATACCGCTTCGCGCTCACCCTCGGGAATGCCCGGGCCCGTGTCGGCGATGTCGATGCGCGCCTCGCCGGAGGCGTCCGTCAAGGCCACCATGCACACCGTACCGTGGTCCGGGGTGAACTTGATGGCGTTGCCGACGAGGTTGGCGAACGCCTCGAACATGAGCTGGGGATCGCCGCGTAGCGGCGGCAGCGCACCCACTTCCAGGCGGAAATCCTGGCCGCGGTCCTCCGCCAGCGGGGCGTAGAACTCGTGCACGTTGCGCAGCACGGCACCGATGTCGAGCGGCTCGAAGCACGCACTGCGCTGGCGATCCTCCAGCTCCGACACGCGCAGCAGTGCGCGGAAGCGCCCCAGCACGGTGTCGATGTCGGCCACGCACGCCTCCAGCGCGTCGCCTTCGGGCAACGCGGCAAACTGCTGTTGCAGCCGATAGAGCCGCGTGCGGACACGCGTGAGCGGTGTCCGCAGGTCGTGGGCGATGTTGTCGGTCACGCCCTTGACCTCGCCGAGCAGTCGTTCGATCTCGCCCAGGGCCGTGTTGACGGTGGCGGCCAGCAGGTCGACCTCGTCGCCGCCACGCGTCACCGGCAGGCGGACACTGAGGTCACCCTCGCGAATGGGCGCCATCGCCTGCTGGATGGCACGGATGCGCCGCGCGGGGCCACGCGCGATCAGCACGCCACCCAACACGCCGGGGATCAGCGTGAGCGACAGTCCCCACAGCAGGCCGCGGCGGATGATCGCGCCCAGGCCATCGATGGTCGTGCTGTCCTTGGCCACCACAAGGCGCTGGCCACCGGGCAACAGGCGGGTGACACCGCGGGCGCGCAGCGGTGAGCGGCGTGCGGAGGCGAGGACGTTGGCCTGCACCGAGGTCACCACGCCGTCTTCGGTCAGCTCGGCCGGCACGTGCGCGATATTGCCCGCGATACGCCGGCCGTCGGCCGCGAACAGCCCCACCCACATGAAGCCCTGCACGTCGACGGCGCTGGCCGCTTCCACGGTTTCCGGCAGGCGATGCGGATCGGTGGTTTCCAGGTAATGGATGCGCGCGGCCAGCATCTGGTCGACCACGCCGGTCAGGTAGCGCGAGGTTTCCCACTGCACCACGCCCAGCAACACCACGCACCAGATCGCGAAAAGCGCCCCGTAGATGAGGATCAGTCGCGAGGTGGCGGAACGCCAGGCGTCAGTCAGCGGGCGCAAGCAGGTATCCCGATCCGCGCACGGTGCGGATCAGCGGCGGCTGGCCGCTGCCGTCGATCTTGCGGCGAAGGCGTCCGATATGGACATCGATGACATTGGTACCCGGATCGAAATGGAACCCCCAGACATGCTCGAAGATCATCTGCCGCGTCACCACCTGCCCCGCATTCCGCATGAGGAATTCGAGCAGGCGGAACTCCGTGGGCAGCAGGGTGAGCGGCTGGCCGTTACGCAGGGCGTTGTGCTTGACCAGGTCGAGTTCCAGGTCGGCCACGTGCAGC
This sequence comes from Luteibacter sp. PvP120, assembly GCF_054055715.1. Lineage (NCBI taxonomy): Bacteria > Pseudomonadati > Pseudomonadota > Gammaproteobacteria > Lysobacterales > Rhodanobacteraceae > Luteibacter > Luteibacter sp. PvP120. The sequence goes on from NZ_JBSRXP010000002.1 coordinate 321,188, forward strand.
CGGGTCTCGTTCGCGCTCGGCCGTCGTCGGCGCAACAGCACTTCGGCACGCGCGGCCAGTTCGTCCGGCGAGAACGGCTTGGTGAGGTAATCGTCGCCGCCGGCGCGTAGTCCACGGACACGCTCGTCCACGTCGGACAAGGCACTGATCATCAGCACGGGAGTATCGATGCGGCGCTGGCGCAACGCGGACACGATGTCGATGCCGTCCATGCCGGGCAGCATGCGATCGAGCGTGATGATGTCGTAGCCGTCGGCCAGCGCGCGGGCGAGGCCGTCGCGGCCATTGGCCACCCAGTCGGCGCTGAGGCCGTGCGCGGCCAGCTCCGCGACGATGTCGCGCGCGGTGACTTCATCGTCCTCGATGACCAGGGCCTTCGGCATCCGCAGCGACTCCGACAAAACGAAAAGGAACAACGGAAAACGGCCCCGAGGGGCCGTTCCGGATCTTACGCCCAACGCGGCACTCAGGCGGCGATGGCGACGCGCATCTTCTTCATCGCGTTCGCTTCGATCTGGCGGATACGCTCGGCGGAAACGCCGTACTCGTCCGCAAGATCCTGCAGCGTGGCCTTGTTGTCCTCGGCCAGCCAGCGACGCTGGATGATGTCGCGCGAGCGGGCATCCAGGTTGCCGAGCGCCGACGACAGCGCGCCCATTTGGTTGTTGCTCGCATCTTCCTCGGCGAGATTTTCGTACGGATCGGCACCTTCGTCGACGAGGAACGCGGCGGGAGCCGGCTTGTCGTCGTCATCGGCATCGGCCGGAGCCTCGAAGCCCACATCGCGGCCGGAAAGACGCGATTCCATCTCGCGCACCGTGGCCTCGGGAACACCCAGGTCGTGGGCGACCACGCGCACTTCTTCCGCGTTCATCCAGCCCAGGCGCTTCTTGCTCTTGCGCAGGTTGAAGAACAGCTTGCGCTGCGCCTTGGTGGTGGCCACCTTGACGATGCGCCAGTTGCGCAGAATGAACTCGTGCATCTCGGCGCGAATCCAGTGCACCGCGAAACTGACCAGGCGAACGCCCTGGTCCGGGTCAAAGCGCTTGACCGCCTTCATCAGGCCGATGTTGCCTTCCTGGATCAGGTCCGACAGCTGCAGGCCGTAGCCGTTGTAGCCGCGGGCCACGTGGACCACGAAGCGCAGGTGGGACATGACCAGCTGCTTGGCGGCGTCCAGATCGGCGTCGTCACGGAAGCGACGCGCCAGCGACTGCTCCTCGTCTAGGCTGAGCACCGGGATGCGATGGACTGCCGAGATGTAGGAATCCAGACTGCCGACGACGCTCGGGAGCCCGTAGTTACGGGTAACGAGAGCTTGGGACATGTGTGGAACCTCCAAAAAGTCTGTATGCAGATTAGCAGTCCCGCAGTGAGAGTGCTAAGTCAGCCCGAAGTTCATCGGTTAACTGTACGGAATGGTACAGAAATACCCCAAGCCTGTCCAGATGGACCCACCGGGGTATTCAGGAGGCAGACGGATACCCTGCCACCCGGCCAAGGCAGCACGGTGACACGGGAGACGTGACGCGCCCGTCGCACCCACCCTCATTGGGCCGCGAGGCGGGCTTTAAAGAGCCGCGGCCGGCGGAAGCGACCAGTCGATCGGCGCCTCGCCCCGGGACGCCAGGTACGCGTTTGTCTTGGCGAAGTGCCCGCACCCCATGAAACCCCGGTGCGCGGACAGCGGCGAGGGATGCACGCTGCGCAGGATCAGGTGGCGCTTGCCGTCGATCAGCTGGCCCTTCTTCTGGGCGTGGCTTCCCCACAGGAGAAACACCAGGCCTTCGCGCTCGCGATTCAGCGCGTCGATGGCGGCGTCCGTGAAGCCTTCCCAGCCCTTGCCCTGGTGCGATGCGGCCTGCCCCGCTTCCACCGTCAGCACCGCGTTGAGCAGCAGCACGCCCTGGTCGGCCCAGGGGGTGAGGCAGCCGTGGTCGGGCCGCGGAATGCCGAGGCTGCCTTCAATCTCCTTGAACATGTTCTGCAGCGACGGCGGCACCCGCACGCCGGGGCGCACCGAGAAGCTCAGCCCGTGCGCCTGACCGGGGCCGTGGTAGGGATCCTGGCCCAGGATGACCACGCGGACGCGGTCGAACGGCGTGTGCGCGAAGGCGTTGAAGATCTCCGGGCCCGGCGGGAAGATCGCCTTGCCTGCCGCCTTCTCTTCCCGAAGGAAGTGCGACAGGGCCAGCATGTCCGGCCGGTCGAGGTAAGGGCCGATCCGTTCCTTCCAGGACGGCTCCAGCTTGATGCGGTCGTTCAATCCCGTGTCCTTTCGCGCAGGTGAAGCGCCACTCGCAGCTGGAACAGCAGCTTGGTGATGAGCAGTTTTTCCTCGACGGGCTTCTCGACCAGGTCGTTGGCCCCCGCGCGGAGCAGCGCGGCCTGGTTGGCGGGGTTTTCGTCACCGGTCATGATGAGCGTCGGCAACCGACCCTTGCCGTAACCAAACTCGTTGCGGATGCGCTCGACCAGGTCGCCGCCCGTGAGCTCGCCTTTCAGGCTGACATCGGTCAGCACGATGTCAGCCCCCATCCGCCCCTGGGATTTCGCCTCATGCAGGTGGACCAGGGCGTCTTCCGCGCTGATCACGTGATGCACGGTCAGGCCGTATTTTTCCATCATGCGCCGCGTGGCCAGCGCGACCACCCGGCTGTCCTCGACATAGAGCACCTCGCCTTCGGCGCCCCCTTCCGGTCGGACATAGCCGCGGATGAATTCGGCCAGGGCCTCGAAGCCCAGCGACTTGTCGAAATAGTCGGTGACGAACTCGCCCAGTTCACGCCGATGGAGGCGTTCCTCGACGTCGCCCGAAACGACCACGATGGGCATGTAGATCTGCGGCGCGGATTCGCGCACGAAGCGGGCCACGTCCAGGCCATCCATATCGGGCAGGCGCAACGCCACGGTGACGAAATCGAACACGCCGCGCTGCAGCTCGACCTGGGCCTCCGCGCCGGTGGACACGCCCACGATCTCCACGCCAGGCACTTCCGCGGTGACGACCCGGGAAATGAGCTGGCGAACGACCCGGGAGCCGTCGACCAGGAGCATCCGCGGGGCCGTGCCGGCCACGCCCGAACCGATGTGAGTCGCCACCCGGGTGCCCTCCTGTCAGACCGCCGCGGCGCGGCGGATCTGCCGCGCGCTGACCAGCCGCGCACCCAGCCAGCCGAGCAGGGCCGCGGCGAACGGGACCGAAAGCAGCAACCACGCCGGCAGGCCACCGAAACTGACGCTGCCATCGTACGCCGCGGCGAGCCGCCCGACTGGCCCGGCCATGGCCAGCTCCAGCGTCACGGCCAGCACCACCGCCAGCACGCCGGCGAGGAAGCCGAGCCAGAGGCCCGCGTAAAGATAGGGCCGACGCACGAAGGGCCGGCTGGCGCCCACCAGCAGCAGCACACCGATCTCCGCGCTCCGGCTCTGGATATCGACCCGGATGGTGTTGCCCACGACCAGCAGCGCGGCAATGCCGAGCAGCGTGGCGAGCAGGCTCACGGCGCGCGTACCGACGCCGAGCAGGGCGTCCAGTCGCTGTCGCCACGCACCGGTGTCCTGCACCATGTCGACCCCGGGGGTGGCCTTCATCGCCTCGACCAGGCGTCCGGCATCCTCGGCGGACAGCCCGCTGCGCGGCTGCACCGAAAGCACGTAGGGCAACGGGTTCACGTCCAGCGACTGCAGCGACCCGGAAAAGCCCTGGACCTCGGCCAGCTCGTCCAGGCCGTCCTTGGGCGTGCGCACGACCACGTCGGCCACTTCGGGACGCCCACGCAACGCGGAGGCCGCGGTCTCGGCCATGGCGCCGTTCTGGCCCGGCTTCATGAAGGCGCTGATGGACTGGTTGCGGCCGAGGGCGTCACCCATGCGCTCGACATTGCCCAGCAGCAGGTAGAACGCCAGCGGCAACGCCAGCGCCACGCCCATGACCGCCACCGTGAGCAGCGTGCTCAGCGGACGCGCGGCCAGGCGCCGCAGGCTGATCGAGAGGCTCCACGCGTGGTGTTCGCGCCAGGCCCCCATCCGGCGCGCTTCGCTGCGCTGGGTCTTGGCGGGTTCGGCAGGGCGGCGGGTGTCGCGAGCGGCGTTCATACCACCTCCGTGGCAGGCACATCGGCCACCAGCTTGCCGTGGTCCAGCACGACCACGCGCTTCTTCATGCGCTTGATGAGCATGAGATCGTGGCTGGCGACGAGCACGGCCGTGCCCACCTGCTGGAATTCGGCGAACAGGGTCATGATTTCCATCGCCAGCTGGGGGTCGAGGTTACCGGTGGGCTCGTCGGCGATCAGCACGGCCGGTTTGGCGACGATGGCGCGCGCGATGCCCACCCGCTGCTGTTCGCCCGTGGAGAGGGCATCGGGCAACTGCTTCTCGTAGCTGAGCAGGCCGACCTTCTCGAGCGCCGCGCGCACCCGGCGCGAACGATCCGCGGGCGCGATGCCGGCGATGACCAGCGGCAGTTCGACATTGGCGAACACGCTGCGATCCATCAGTAGCCGGTGGTCCTGGAAAACCATGCCCAGCTTGCGGCGGATGCGGGGAATGTCCGCCGAGCGGACGGTGTTGAGCTTCTGGCCGTCGAGGGTGACGACGCCGTTGGTCGGGCGCTCGATCATGGCCAGCAGCTTGAGCAGCGTGCTCTTGCCCGCGCCGGAATGGCCGGTCACGAAGGCCATCTCGCCCGCCGCGACCTGGAACGAGACGTCGGTAAGGGCCTGGTGATCGCCCTCGTATCGTTTGCTCACCAGATCGAAACCGATCACCGCGTCACCCGTTGGCTGTTCAGCCTCAGAGGATAAGGGATGTCGTGACGGTTTTGCGGGCCGCCTGCATGCAGGCGGCCCGCAGGCACCTCAGCGGCTGCCGAAGAGGCGACCGATGCGGCGGAAGAAGCCGACTTTTTTCTCGTGCGTCTTTTCCGCGGGAGCCGGCGTGCCGGCGGGACGGTTCGCCGCCACCTGGCGTGACGGACGACGCCCCGGGTTCGACTCGGCCGGACCCTCGTCCTTATGGCGCGCGCCCGGCGGCGACGCCGGGCGATCGGCCGTGGCCGCCGCCTCGACCACCTGCTGGCCGTCGGTCGCCACGTCGAGGCCCTCCCGTGCGCCACGACCGCGACCACCGCGACGGCGGCGACGCTTCTTCACCGCGCCGTCGGCGGCCATGGCCTCGGCGGCAGCCGGCAGTTGCTCGACCGACTCCGCGACCACGACCGTCGTCATCGGTATTTCGGTGGATGCCGCGGTGAAACCGCCCACGGGCTGGTCCTCGCGCGGCGGACGCGGGCGGCGCTCACGGCTGGCCGGACGCTCGCCGGAACGGGACGGCCCGCCACGACCGTCGCGGCCGGCACGGCCACCCTTCTCCGGCGGCGCGCCGCGGGTCGGGATGTGGCCGCCGGTGTCGTTCGGATCGTCCACTTCGTCCTGCACGCCGTCGGCGCGCGGACGCGGTGCCGGCATCACCAGCATCTTCGCCTCGATGGAGGCGGTGGGGATCTTCTGGTTGATGTAGGTCTCGATGTCCGGCAGGCCCATCGCATACAGGTCGCAGGCGAAGCTGACCGCGTCGCCCTCCGCACCCAGGCGGGCGGTACGGCCGATGCGATGCACGTAGTCTTCGGCGTCCTGCGGAAGGTCGTAGTTGAAGACGTGGCTGACCGCCGGGATGTGCAGGCCGCGCGCGGCAACGTCGGTGGCCACGAGCAGGTCGATCTGGCCATCCTGGAAGCGCTGGAGCAGCTTCTGGCGCTTGACCTGCGGCACGTCGCCGGAGATGGCGCCGACGCGGAAGTTGTGCCGCTTCAAGCGATCGGTGATGCGTTCGGCGGCGGCCTTGGTGTTGACGAAGATGATGCTGCGCTCGGTCTTGCTCTCTTCGAGCAGGTTGAGCAGAAGGGGCATCTTCTCTTCCTTGGAGGGGAAGTAGACGACCTGGCGGACCCGGTCGGCGGTGACGTTCTCCGTCTCCACCACCAGTTTCTCGGCCTCGTGCATGTGTTCGTAGGCCAGCTCCAGCACGCGGTGGCTGAGCGTGGCGGAGAACAGCAGCACCTGGCGCTTCTCGCGGGCCGGCAGGCGGCGGAAGATGAAGCGCACGTCCTTGATGAAGCCGAGGTCGAACATGCGGTCGGCTTCGTCGATGACCATGACCTCGACCGCGCCGAAACCGAACACATCCTGCTTGTAGTAGTCGAGCAGGCGGCCGGGCGTGGCGATGATGATGTCGCAGCCGTCGCGCAGCTGCTGGCGCTGCTTGTCGTAGTCCACCCCGCCGTAGATCAGCGCACTGCGCAGGCCGGTGGCCTTGCCGATCGTCTGGAAATCCTTCTCGATCTGGATGGCCAGCTCGCGGGTGGGCGCGATGATCAGGGCACGCGGATCGGCATCCTTGCGGTCCGCCGCGGCCGGGTGCTTGAGCAGGCGGTCCATCAGGGCGACCAGGAAGGCGAAGGTCTTGCCCGTGCCCGTCTGCGCCTGGCCGGCGACGTCGCGTCCCAGCAGGGCGACCGGCAGGGTCAGTGCCTGGATGGGCGTGCAGCGGGTGATGCCCGCGGTGGCCAGACCTTGGTGGAGCAACGGATGGAGGTCGAGGTTTTCGTAGAAGACGTCGGTGAGAACGGTTTCGGACATAGGTAGGAATGGCCTGCGTCGCGCCACGCACATGCGCGGCGGCATCCCCGGCGACCGTAGGGTCGGGGGACGGTGGGTGATCCGACCGGCGTCACGGGAGAGTCGGGGGCGGCCGGTTACCACCGGCGGCCTTACGACGCGCCCGGCGCACGATGGCCGGAGGCGGCGGCGCGCGACCCGACGGCTTCCGCTGGCATAGGTGAAAAGGCTGGAAAACGGGTAACCTTCTCACCTATGTCAACGGAAACCATCCCGTCGGCGCCCTTGAAACGCTTGAAGCGCGCCCCTAGTTGCGTTGGAAGGAGGGCTCGAGGCTGCAATGGCCAGGACCTTCGCTTCCGGTGCGACCCGCGACATGAGGCGCCTTAGTGTAGCCGATGTGAGCGTTACGGTCGTCAAGCCCCCCAGTCACCCCTTTTTGGAGATAACGGTGAGCGACAAGATCACCCATACGAGCGACGCTGCGTTCCAGCAGGAAGTCCTCGATTCCGACACCCCCGTCCTGCTCGACTTCTGGGCGGAATGGTGCGGCCCCTGCAAGTCCATCGCGCCGTTGCTCGACGAACTGGCCGGCGAATACGAGGGCAAGCTGAAGATCGTCAAGATCAACATCGACGAGAACCAGCAGACGCCGCGTCAGTTCGGCGTGCGCGGCATTCCCACCCTCATGCTGTTCAAGGACGGCAAGGTGGCAGGCACCCAGATCGGTGCCGTGGGCAAGGGCCAGCTGGCCAAGTTCATCGACGGCGCCCTCTGATCCGGTTCATCGCATGACCCGAGCCACCGCGTGAGGCGCTTTACGTCGCGCCTCACGCGATGCTAGGCTCTAGGGGTTCGCCGGGACACCGCTTGTCCCCCCAGTCGCGAACCCTCTCCCTTCTTCTTTTAACGGCGCCCCGTGAGGTTTGCCCGTGTCCGATATCGAAACCAAAGACTCCAACGACGCCAAGGGCGCCGGCGACACGCCTGCGACCGAACCGCGTCCCCGTACGCGCCGCAAGGCGCCGCCTGCCGAAACGCAGGCGGTAGAGACGAGTGCTCCCGCACCGGCTCCGGTCAAGGCCCCGCCGCCGTTGCCACCCGTGCCCGCACCGATGCCCGCGCCCGCCCCCCAGGCGGAACTGCAGTTGGGTAACACCTCGGCGCCGCCCGCGGATGCCCGACCGGCTTCGCCGCAAGGCGAGTCCCGCGACGGTGGCCAGGCCAACCCGCCCCAGGGCGGCGGCCAGGGCGGTCAGAACGGCCAGCCGCAGGGCCGGGGCGACAACCCCAACCCGCAGCAGAACCGTAACGACCGCAATCCCAACGGTGGCGCCAACCCCAACGGTGGCCCCAACAACGCCAACAATGCCGAGCGCGAAGGCCGCGGCCGTCGTCGCCGCAACGAGCGCAACCCGCCCCGTCCGGGCGGCGGTGGCGGTGGTGGTGGCGGCAATCCGGGCAACGGCAATGGCGGCGGTGGCAATTATCAGCATCCGCGCAACAACAATAACAACGGCTACCCCGTCGACGACGACGAGAACGCCGATGCCGGCAGCAACGATCGCCTGATCAACCTGACCGAGCTCAAGCGCAAGAACGCCATCCAGTTGCTCGAGTTCGCCGAGTCGCTCGGCGTGCGCGAAGGCGTGGCCCGCCAGCGCAAGCAGGATGTGGTGTTCAACATCCTGAAGGCCCACGCCCGGTCGGGCGGCGGCATCTGGGCGGAAGGCGTGCTGGAAATCCTGCAGGACGGCTTCGGCTTCCTGCGCTCGGCCGACGAGTCGTACCTGGCCGGCCCGGACGACATCTACGTCTCGCCCAGCCAGATCCGTCGCTTCAACCTGCGCACCGGCGACTACATCACCGGACGCGTCCGCCATCCCAAGGAAGGCGAGCGCTACTTCGCGATGCTCAAGGTGGACGACATCAACGGCGATCCGCCGGAGGCGTCGAAGAACAAGCTGTTGTTCGAAAACCTCACGCCGCTGTTCCCGCGCAAGTCGTTCAAGCTCGAGCGCGGCAACGGCTCCACCGAGGACATCACCGGCCGCATCCTCGACCTGGTGGCGCCCATCGGTCGGGGCCAGCGTGGCCTCATCGTCTCCCAGCCCAAATCCGGCAAGACGATGATGCTGCAGAACGTCGCGCAGGCCATCCAGTACAACCACCCGGACGTCCATCTGATCATGCTGTTGATCGATGAGCGCCCCGAGGAAGTCACGGAAATCGCCCGCACGGTTCGCGCCGAAGTGATCAGCTCCACCTTCGACGAACCCGCGGTGCGCCACGTGCAGGTGGCCGAGATGGTGATCGAGCGGGCCAAGCGCCTGGTCGAGCACAAGAAGGACGTGGTGATCCTGCTCGACTCGATCACCCGCCTCGCCCGCGCCTACAACACGGTGGTGCCGAGCTCCGGCAAGGTGCTCACCGGCGGTGTCGACGCCAACGCCCTGCAGCGTCCGAAGCGGTTCTTCGGCGCGGCACGCAACGTCGAGGAAGGCGGCAGCCTGACGATCATCGCCACGGCGCTGACCGATACGGGCTCGAAGATGGACGAGGTGATCTACGAGGAGTTCAAGGGTACCGGCAACATGGAAGTGCACCTGTCCCGGCGCATCTCCGAGAAGCGCGTCTATCCCGCCATCGATATCAACCGCTCCGGCACGCGCCGCGAAGACCTGCTGATCGATCCGGACCTGCTCGCCAAGATCTGGATCCTGCGCAAGCTCCTCCACCCGATGGACGAGCTGGCGGCGATGGAGTTCATGCTCGACAAGATGAAGAACACGAAGTCAAACGACGAGTTCTTCAATTCGATGAAGCGCTGACCGCGATCCATCGCACAGGAAAAAAGGCCGCCCGTGGGCGGCCTTTTTTGTGGACGCTACCGCGAACCCAGGCAGGGGACGGCCTGGTCACCCTGGGCGCTCACGAAACGTCGATGAAGCGCTGATCGCGATACCTCGCTCGGCGCTTACCCGTAAGCGAATTGGGCAACGTAAAATGCAAGGCACTCCAGCCTCTCTTTGTCGGCCGCCGTGACGCGACGCCACGGCGCTGGTGCGTCGCGTGATCGTGATGGACTATCTAGCCAAACCCATGGAGAACACGGCATGAAGCATTTAAAGGTCACGATCGTCAATGACGAACCAGGCGATACCGGTCCGATCATGGTTCGGGTGATGGATGCGAAAGGCAAGGCGCTTTCCGAAGACAGGCTCGAGGAGGGGAGTGAAGAAGAAGTTCGGTTCACCGACGGGGAAAGCATCGTCATCTCCGCCGCATGATCGATCGATGCCCCCGCGAGGCGGGGGCGTCCCGCGACTCACGGCGACGCCTCATGGCGGTCCCTAAGCCCTGGCGCAAGCGCCGGGGCTTTTCTTTGGCCGTTCGGCGGTCATGAACGACCGACCGGCGCCGCTTTCGTGGCGGCAGGACGCCCTGCCTTTTGTTACCCTGCGCGGCCGCATGGCACCTTTTTCCGTCGGGCGCGCGCCCCCATGTGGGCTGCATCCGGCCTAAAGCCCCCCTCTTCAAGGAAAGCCCCTGTGTCCATCCCCAGCGCCGCCAAGAGCACGCCCATCGGCGACCGTAACGACCTGGTGGCGTACCTCGCCAAGGGCGAGAAGCCGCGCGAGGCCTGGCGGATCGGCACGGAGCACGAGAAGTTCGGCTTCTACAGCGACGACCTGACCCCGCCCCCGTTCGACGGCGACCGCCCCGGCATTCGTCAGCTGATGGAAACGCTGGCCACGCGCTTCGGCTGGGACGTCGCCCGTGAAGGCGACATTCCCGTGGCGCTGACCAAGGGCATGGCCAACATCACGCTCGAGCCCGCCGGGCAGCTGGAGCTTTCCGGTGCGCCCCTGGAAACGATCCACGACACCTGCGACGAAGTGACCGACCACCTGCGCGAGGTGCGCTCGGTGGCGGAAGAACTCGGCATCGGCTTCCTCGGCATGGGCTTCCAGCCGAAATGGCGCCGCGACCAGATGCCCTGGATGCCCAAGGGGCGTTACAAGATCATGCGCGAGTACATGCCCAAGGTGGGCTCGCTCGGCCTGGACATGATGACCCGCACCTGCACCGTCCAGGTCAACCTCGACTTCTCCAGCGAGGCGGACATGGTGAAGAAGTTCCGCGTCGCGCTCGCGCTGCAACCCATCGCCACCGCGCTGTTCGCCAACTCGCCCTTCACCGAGGGCAAGCCCAACGGCTACAAGTCGTTCCGCTCGCATGTATGGACGGACACCGATGCCGACCGTACCGGCATGCTCGACTTCGTGTTCGAGGACGGCTTCGGCTACGAGCGCTATGTCGATTACATCCTCGATGTACCGATGTACTTCAGCTACCGCGACGGCAAGTATGTCGACCTGGCCGGACAGGACTTCAAAAAGTTCATGCGCGGCGAGTTGCCGGCGTTGCCTGGTGTACGGGCCGACATGAAGGACTGGGCCGATCACCTGACCACCGCCTTCCCCGAAGTACGCCTCAAGCAATACCTGGAGATGCGCGGCGCCGACACCAGCACGTGGAATTCGCTGTGTGCCCTGCCGGCCTTCTGGGTGGGTCTGCTGTACGACGACACTGCACTGGATGCCGCATGGGATCTCGTGAAGGACTTCACGAAGGCCGAGCGTCATGCCTTGCGCGACGGCGTGCCGAAAGAGGCGCTTGCCCTGCGTTTCCGCGATCACAGCGTGCGCGAACTCTCGCTGGAAGCGGTGAAGATCGCCCGTGAGGGCCTGAAGCGGCGAAACCGCCTGGGCCACCGCGGCGTGGACGAGTCGGTGTACCTCGAGCCGCTGGAGGAGATCGCCCTGTCCGGCAAGACCCAGGCCGATACCAAGCTCGAGCTATTCCACGGCCCATGGAACGGCAGCGTCGATCCCGTCTTCCGCGACTACGCTTACTGAGCAACCACCATGCAGATGAATGAAACGCGGCTAGGCCGACTCGACGACCTCCTGATCTCGACCAACCGCTATTCGCTGGAAACGCTGGACGGTCTGTTTTCCGCAGCCATCGTCGGGCCGGCCGAGGTCGACATCGACGACTGCATGGCCATCTTCGACGCGGGCGAGGCGATACCGTGGGAATCCGAGGCGGTGCATGCCGAGGTTGCCGAACTGCTCAAGGAGTTCTGGGCGGTGATCGAGGCGCGTGTCTCGGGCGATCCGAAGATCATGGCGGACGAGTCGCTGCCCTTCGTCGACTCTCCCGAGGCATTCGACGAACTCGAGGACGTCAGCACGTACGACGGTGACTTCCCGCTCGCCAGCGACTGGGCGCTCGGCTTCCGCTTCGCCATCAACGCGTGGGAAGAGGAATGGTCCGAGTGGCTCGACGAGTCCACCTATCCCCTCGTCGGCATGTTGCTCACGCTCACCGCCGACCAGGTCGATCCGGAGCCCGGTACCCCGGAGGTGCCGCTACCCACCTTCGAGGAGCGGATGACACTGCTCAACGAGATTCCGTTCCAGCTGGCGGCGCTGTATCGCCGGCGTCACCCGGAACACGGGCGCCCGTCGCGTCGCGAGGACGCCAAGGTCGGACGCAACGACAGCTGCACGTGCGGCAGCGGGAAGAAATACAAGAAGTGCTGCGGCGCGGGCGGTTGATCCGCCCATAAAAAAACCTCCCCGTTGCCGGGGAGGTTTTTTTGTATCAGGCCTCAGCCGATCGACGAAGCGATCAGAACTGGTACTTGGCCGACACGCTGAGCAGGTTGCCCTTGTCGTCGTTCTGGCCGACCAGGCGGTCGCCCGTCGCATCGGTGACGCCCGCGATGTGCGCCTTGTTGACGAAGATGTGCGCATAGCCCGCGTTGAGCTCGAAGTTCTCCGTGGCCTTGTAGCCGACGCCGAACGCGAGCCACTTGCGGGTGGAGTCGGGCACGCGCGGCGAACGGGTGTCGTCGTAGGTCGGGGTGCTGTCCACGGCGATACCGGCACGCAGCGTCAGCTTGTCGGTCGGGTAGTACTCACCACCAGCCGAGAGGAAGTAGCTGTTGCGCCAGCTGTAGTTCTCGCTGGTGGACGGCTGGTTCGGGTTCGAGTAGTCGACCGTCAGGTCCTTGAACTCGTCCCACTTGGTCCACGACAGGTCGAAGCCCAGGCCGAACTTGACGTCCTGGTGCCAGAAGCTGGCGGTGGCCACGACCGGCGTGGTGAAGCCCGCGGTGCCGTTGGTGTGGGTGAAGGGCGGCTGGCCGCTGCCGAGCAGGGCACCGACGGTCGGGTTGGACAGCACGGCCGAGACGTTGCTCGGCATCGTGAAGTTACCCGTGCCTTCCAGCGTGTGCTTGATCTTGCTGCGGTAGTTCAGCGCGATGCGGTCGTTCGGGGTGAGCTTCCACAGACCACCGACCTGCCAGCCGTAGGCCCAGTCGTCGCCCTTGATCTTGGCCACGCCATCGCTGCCCGGCGGCACCACGGCCGCGTACTGGGCGGCCAGGGCACGGGCCACGGCGGGTGAGAGCTGGCCGGCCGCGGCGGCGCGCTGGATCAGGCCCAGGCCCACGGTGTTGTAGTTGATGCCGCTGGTCAGTTCGGCCGTGGTCTTCTGCGCGATGGCGCTGACGCCCAGGGCGAAGTTGTCGGTGACGTCGAACGAGGCCGACAGGGTGGCGTCATACGACTTGAAGTCGGACTTGATAGCGTTGTAACGACCCTTCCAGTCGCCGTCGTATTCGGTCTTGAAGCCGAACGGCGCGGTCAGGCCGAAGCCGACGTGCCAGCGGTCGCTGACCTGGGTGGCCACGTAGAAGGCCGGCACCGGGATGGTGGTGCCCGCGTCGCCGCCGTTGCCGCCGGAGATGGGACGACCCTGCGCGTCGGTGGCGGTGCCGTGGAACTTGGTGCTGAAGTTGATGCCGGTGACGTCGGCCTGGAACGTGGTGCCCTTGAGCATGCTCATGGCGGCCGGGTTGTTCACGATGACGGACGCATCGTCACCTGCCGCGGTGGAGCCGGCGAAAGCGCGGCCGAGCGCGGCGGCACTGTTTTCCTTCAGCTGGAAGGCACTGGCGTGGGCGGCCTGCGGAGCCACGAGCGCGCCGGCGATGGCCAGCGAAAGGGCGGCGACGGCCAACGGGCGGGTACGGATCAACGTCTGCATGGTGGGGCTCCTGCTTGTTCTGTCTGGGTCGATGTCACAGTCGCGCAACGGAAACGTTCTTGTTTTCATACGCGCGTTTAACAATCTGCGGGGGAACTCTGGACGACTTGACGAATAATTTGCAAGTGCCGGTGCAACAAATCTGCAGGAATGTGGTCCGCACGCGCCCGCGGGCGCCGGCCTTTTGCTACCTTAGGTACTCGAACCGCCAGCGAGACCGCCGTCATGCACTGCTATGTCTACGCAAGCCTTCGCAAGCCCGATACCTACGTCTGGATGACCCGCCGGGATGGCCTCGACATGCTTCCCGAACCGCTGGTGCTCCTGCTGGGCGAACTGCGCTTCGTGCTCGAGGTGGAACTGACGCCCCAGCGCAAGCTGCCGCATAACGACACTGAGCAAGTGCTCATCAACCTCGCCGGATGCGGCTGGCACCTGCAGACGCCTCCGGGCGAAACGCTCACCGTGTGCAACCAGCCGAACCACAATCGCGAGATCGACCCCGACCAGATGCTCGTCAGGGCCTGAGCAGGCGAAACCGCGCCGGGCGCGCGGTGCGTTACCAGGGTTAACGCCGCGTTACCGCGTACGGCCATGCGCGTCCGTATACTCCCGCGCATGGCCAATCCCAAACGTCGTCGACCGTCGCTGCTCAAAGCGCTGCCCTGGTTCATTCCCGTCCTTGCTGCGGTCGCCTGCGCCGGCCTCACGGCGTCACCGCTGGCGCTGATTCCGCTGCTGCTGGCGAATGCGCTGGTCATGGGCGCGGTGTGCCATGCCATCGGCTTCGACCCCGAAACCAGCTACCTGCGCACGGCCTTGCGCCGGGGCTCGGCCTACGTGGTGATTTTCACGGCGTATACGTTCGTGGTCTTCGTGCTGGTGGCCTGGCCCCTGCTCAAGCTGACCCAGGCCCCCAGCCTGGGCGCGGCGCTCCTGCTGGCTGCCACCCTGGTCGTGGCGCTTGCCGCGCTATGGCGGACCTGGCCCGCCTTCGGCCTGATCTTCCTCTGGGACGACGCGTACCCCGAAGACAGCGGAACGGCCTCGTGGATTTTCACGGCGCTGGCGCGCTCGGTGAGTTTCGGCCGCCACCTGTCCGCCGAGGAGCGCTTCTTCTCCCATTTCCTCCCGGCGGCGCTCAGCCTGTTGGTGCTGGCGTTCTGCGCCGTGGCGTTGTCCGGCCTGTACGGCGTGCTGCCTGCGGAAATGCGCCTCGCGTCGCTGGCGCTCTACGGCGTGGTCCTGTTGCCAGTGGCAGGCATGGTGATCGCCAATCGCACCTTGCGCGCGCTGCTCCCGGATCGCCGCGTACGCCTCGGTGCGAAACGGGGCGGCATCCCGTCGCGTGAAGACGTCGGGCAGGACGCGGAGCGCCCGGCAGACATCCCGCCGGCACCCATTCCCGTGCTCAGCACGGAAGAAAGCCAGCCTGGCGTCCGCGAGCGTGCCCTGCTGCTCGCCACCCGCGAGGGTGATATCGCGCGCGCCGTTGCGCTGGTCGAGGCCGGTGCCGAACCGGACACCGGCGCCGAGCCCGGCGACCGCGACCAGCGGCCGGTGCTGACACTGGCGGCACTGTCACCCGATTCACGCCTGCTGCGTGCGCTGATCGCGCGGGGCGCGAAGGTCGATCGCGCCCACCAGGGCGTCACCGCATTGCACGCCGCCACGCGCGACAGCTGGCACGGCCGGCCGGACGCCGTACTTACCCTGCTCACCAATGGCGCGAATGCGGCCGCCGTCGACAACGAGGGCAACACGCCACTGCATGGCGCGGTACTGAGTGCCGAACCGACCGTGGCGGCCATGCTGCTGGACGCCGGCGCACCGGTGGATGCGGTGAACGCGGCAGGTGACACGCCCCTGGCGATCGCCTGCCGCGCAGCCAACTGGGCGCTGGTGAGGTTTCTCCTGGAACACGGCGCCAAGGCCTCGCCCGTGGGCGGCGAACCCGCACTGGTCGCGGCAGCCGGCATTGCCGACGACGACGCAGAGGGCGTGAAGGTACTGCTGCGTTACAAGGCGGCGGTGAACGCCACCGACGCCCACGGCCGCTCAGCGCTCATGGCCGCGGCCGCCGAAGGGCACGAACAGATCGCCCGCGCGCTGTTGCAGGCGCACGCGCAACCCAACCTCGCCGATCGCCACGGCACGACGGCGTTGATGGAAGCCGCGCGCGCCGGCGCGCAGGGCATCGTCCAGCTGCTGGCCGACGCCCACGCGGACGCCTCGCCGCGCGACGGCCACGGCCGCGACGCACTGACCCTCGCCTGCCAGTCGCCCCGGGCCCAGGCCGCCACGGTGCGGGCGCTGCTGGCGCTCGGCGCCCAGCCGAAAGAGCCCGGCGCGGACGGCCGGAGCGCGCTCGACCACGCGGCCGGGGCCGGACGCTGGGATTTCGTGGCGCTGCTCGATCCGGAAACACCGCTGCCGACATCGCTCAGCGAGTCGGTCGTGCCGGAGGCTGGCGCCGATTCGCCCCTGCACCTCTACGATGCCCTGCGCTTCGGCCACTGGGCCGTGGCTTCCACGTTCACCACCAAGGTGCGCGCCTGGCCCGTGGAGGAACTGTCGGCCCTCTACGTCGACCTTGCGGGTCCCGGTTTCGAGGCAGCACGCGCATGGCTGCTCGACCACGGCCTGCATGCCGAGGCACGGCTGGGTGCACCCGGCGACGCGCCCCAGGCCGGACGCCGCCTGTTCGATGCACTGCTACCCCAGCTGCCGCAGTCGGCCGACGCCCTGCTGCAACTGATGCGGGCCGGCGCCAGCCCGGCCGGCGCGGGTCTGCTCGGCCAGGCGATCTGCCGCCTCGACGGCGCCGACGAACGCCTGACCCTGGCGATGCTCGAGGCCGGCGCCGATCCGTTCGGTGCCGACGCCCGCGGACGCACGCCCCTGCACATGGCCGCCTCCACGGGCCGTACCGCGCTGCTGGGTGCCCTGCTCGCCCGCGGCATGAACCCGAACGTTCGCGACGCAGGCGGACGCACGCCGCTGCACGCGGCGCTCGAGCAAGGTGGCGAAAGCCTGCCGCTGGTACGCCTGCTGGTCGCCCACGGCGCGGATCCCGAGGCGGCCGACGTCAATGGCGAGACACCCTACGGACTGGGCATCGGACACGGCGATGTGGAGCGCTGGCTCAGCTGGACAGCGTGGCCTCTGCCGCGTCGCCCCCTGCGTGCCGACGATCTTCCCGCCGCCGCCGCCGCGGGCGATGTGCAAGCCGTGGACCGGCTGATCGAACTGGGCTTCCCCGTCGACACACGCGACCACCAGGGCGCGACCGGCCTGCTTCGCGCGTCCGGCGCCGGACAGCGTCACGTCGTCGACCACCTGCTCCAGGCCGGCGCCGATCCGACCCTCGCCGCCGCCTCCGGCATCACGCCGCTGGCGGCAGCCGTCAACGCGCGACGCGACACGATTGTCGAGGCCCTGCTCGCGCATGGCGTGTCGGCCGACCAGCGGTTGCCGGGCGAGACCACGGCGCTGATGATCGCCGCCGCGCTGGGCTATCCGGAGATCGCCGACATGCTGCTGCGTGCCGGTGCCGATGCGAAAGCCGAGGACGCCCACGGCCACACCGCCCTGCACGCCGCCGCGCAGTACTGCTTCGGCAGTAGCGACAGCCTGCGTGCGCGGCGCCTGCTAGACACCGTGATCGGCAAGGGCGCCGATGCGAACAAGGCCGACAAGGACGGCGTGACCCCGCTACTGATGTTGCTGGGTGCGAACCTGCGCCCGGGCGCCCCTGCCGATGCCACTCACCTCGGCGCCCTGGTACCGGTGCTGCTGGATGCCGGCGCCCGGATCGAGCATGCCGACCACCGCGGCGTCAGCGCGCTGCACGCCAGCGCGATGCATGCCCTGCTCGGGCCGGCGCGCGTGCTGCTGCAGCGCGGCGCCAACCGCAACGCCGCCGATGGCTTCGGCCGGACCGCCGGCGATGTCGCACGACACCTGGGCTATGTGGACATCGCGCATGAACTGGGCAGCCGGGTCGGCACCGTACCCAGCGTACGCCAGACACTCCGGCAGCCCGCCCAGCCCGATTGACCCCTTTGCTGCGCCGCCGACTTTGCTTCGCCGCCGACATGTCGGCACGGTGACACCGCTTGCCGGCGCGATGACCCTGTAGGAGCGCGCGATGCGCGCGACATCTTCTCGCGGCGCCTTTCATGCTGGCGCGCCAGCTGCCGGGTTATCGCAAAAAGATGTCGCGCGCATCGCGCGCTCCTACAGATGCATGTCGCGCATGTCATGCATGCCGTGCTTGTCGTGTGACGCGAGATCGACGTGGCTCAACTATCGCGCTCGCGCTCGTCAACGGCGTCGGCTTCGAACAGCTGCTGCAGGTCGTGCAGGGCTTCCTTCGAGGACTGGATGAGGGCCGCGTCGTCGTCGTAGACGAGGTACTGCGCGCGCAGCACCTGCTCGTCGTGCTTGCGGAAACGGGCGATGCGGCTGTCGACGACCTCCGCCGGCATGTCCAGCGACTGGAGCACGTGGCGTGTCATTTCCAGGCTGGAGTAGAACGTCTCGCGCACGGGTTCTTCGATGCCGATATCCATCAGACGGAAGGCATGCTGGCGGTTACGCGCACGGGCGATGATCTTCAGGTGCGGGTACTGTCGCCTGACCAGCCGGGCGGTGCGGATGTTCGCCTCGGGATCGTCGGTGGCGATGACGAACACCTCGGCCTTGTCGGCCTGCGCCGCCCGCAGCATTTCCGGACGCGCGGGGTCACCGAAGAACAGCGACGTGCCACCGAACCGCCGCGAGGTATCCACCTGCTCCACCGAGCTTTCCAGGGCGACGAACGGGATGTCCTGTGCGCGCAGCATGCGCGCGACGATCTGGCCCATGCGGCCGAAGCCCGCGATGATGACCCGCGGCGTATCGGACTCGATGGTGTCGAAGGCGCGGTCGGGCGTATGCACACGCTCGTGGACCAGCCGGGAGGCTGCCAGCACCAGCAGCGGTGTCAGCGCCATGGACAGCGAGATGGCCATGACCATCAACCCGCGCTGGCTATCGTCGATCAGGCGGTTCTGCTGGGCGAGGTTGAGGATGACGAACGCGAACTCGCCGCCGCTGGCC
The DNA here is from genome assembly GCF_054055715.1 of Luteibacter sp. PvP120. NCBI lineage: Bacteria > Pseudomonadati > Pseudomonadota > Gammaproteobacteria > Lysobacterales > Rhodanobacteraceae > Luteibacter > Luteibacter sp. PvP120. The sequence goes on from NZ_JBSRXP010000002.1 coordinate 340,036, forward strand.
AGCACGGCGGCAAGCCGCACGGAATCCGCGGTGGTCAGTGCACCGATCAGCCGGCCCAGCGGCACGATCAGCATCGCCTTGACGGCCAGCAGCAAGGCCACCATGCCCAGCACCAGGAGCGGCTTGGCCACCAGCAGCGCGAGGTCGACCGACATGCCCACGCTGACGAAGAACAGCCCCAGCAGCAGCCCCTTGAACGGCTCGATGTTGGATTCCAGTTCGTGCCGGTATTCCGAATCTGCCAGCAGCAGGCCGGCCAGGAAGGCACCGAGCGTGACCGAGATGCCGGCCAGTTCCATCAGCCATGCCGTGCCCATGACCACGAGCAGGGCCGTTGCCGTGAACACCTCGGTGCTCTTGGCGCGGGCGACGAAGCGGAACACGTGGCGCAACAGCAGGCGGCCGCCCAGGATCACCCCGAAGATGGTGCCGACCACGCGCAGCACGCTGGCCATGTCCGGTCCGTGCGCATCGTGGGCCACGGCGCTACCCAGCAGGGGCACCGCGGCGATCAGCGGAATGGCGGCCAGGTCCTGGAACAGCAAGATGGCGAAGGCCTGGCGACCGTACGCCGAACCGGCCTCCTTGCGCTCGGCCAGGATCTGCAGGCCGAAGGCCGTGGAGGAAAGAGCCAGACTTCCGCCGACGATGACGCCGGCTTTCCAGGTGAGGCCGAACAGGAAATAGCCGATGGCGCCGAGCGCCAGCGCGCAGGTGATGACCTGCAGGCTGCCGCTGCCGAACACCGCGCGTCGCATCACCCACAGGCGCGACGGCGACAGTTCCAGCCCGATGACGAACAGCATCAGCACGACGCCGAAATCGGAGATCGTCGCGACGCCCTCGGTGTCGTTTACCAGCCCGAGGACCGAAGGCCCGATGACCACCCCCGCCAGCAGGTAGCCGAGCACGGCGCCCAGGCGGAAGCGCTTCGTGAGGGGCACGGCCACGACCGTCGCCAGCAGGAAGACGACGGCCGTCTCGAGAAAGTGATGTCCATCCATCCTGCGACTCCCGGAAGATCGTTCCGGATTATGTCACGCGAGCGGGCAGGCCCTGCACGATCGGCTGGCGGTGCGACGCCTCAGCCCTTCAGCCAGCGCGCCACGTCCACCGCGAAATACGTCAGGATCGCGTCCGCGCCTGCACGCTTCATCGCCAGCAGGGATTCCATGACCACGGCCTTTTCGTCCAGCCAGCCGTTCTGCGCGGCGGCCTTGATCATCGCGTACTCGCCGCTGACCTGGTAGACGAAGGTGGGCGCGCCGAAGGTGTCCTTGACCCGGCGGACGATATCCAGGTAAGGCAGGCCGGGCTTCACCATCACCGCGTCCGCACCCTCGGCGAGGTCGAGTTCCACCTCGCGCAGGGCCTCGTCGCTGTTGCCGACGTCCATCTGGTAGGTGTGCTTGTTGCCCTTGCCCAGGTTGCCCGACGAACCCACGGCGTCGCGGAACGGGCCGTAAAAGCTGGATGCGTACTTCGCCGAATACGCCAGGATGCGCGTGTGGATATGGCCGGCCTCTTCCAGGGCGTCGCGGATGGCACCGATGCGCCCGTCCATCATGTCGGACGGTGCGATGAAATCCATGCCGGCTTCCGCCTGCGCCAGCGACATCCGGATCAGCGCCTGCACCGTGGCGTCGTTCATCACATAGCCGTCGGCGTCGATCAGGCCATCCTGGCCATGCGTGGTGTAGGGGTCCAGGGCCACGTCGCCGATCAGCCCCAGTTCGGGAAAACGTTCCTTGAGGGCGCGCGTCGCACGCTGGAACAACGCCTGCGCATTCCAGGCCTCCGCGGCGTCTTCGCTCTTCACCTCGTTGCCCACCGACGGAAACAGGGCCAGTGCCGGGATACCCAGCGCCACGCATTCCTCGCCGAGCTTCAACAGCTGGTCGATCGAGAGACGTTCCACGCCCGGCATGGAGGCGACCGGCTGTCGTACACCTTCGCCATCGACGACGAAGGCGACCATGATGAGGTCGGATACGGTGAGCACCGTCTCGCGCATGAGGGCCCGGGAGAAGGCATCGCGGCGCATGCGGCGCATGCGGACGGCGGGAAAAGTCATGGAGGGTGGCCTGTGGGTGGGCAAGACCACCATTTTACGCCTCGGCCGCGATCGCGGTGGCGGCACGGGGTCGCAGGCCTCAGGCCACCTCGATACCGCCCGCCGCGCCGCGGACCAGCGCGATGCCGTAGACCTCCGAGAGCAGTGCCGGATCCAGTGTCACCCCTGGCGAACCCTGCCGCAGCAGGCGACCGCCGGCCATCAACGCGACCTCGTCGGCGTAGCGGGCGGCCAGTGCCAGGTCGTGCAGCACGGCGACCACGCCGAAGCCTTGTGTCGCAAGGGCGCGGGCCCGGCGCAGGATGAAGTGCTGATGGGCGATGTCGAGGCCGGCCTCGGGCTCGTCCAGGAGCAACCACGCGCCGTGGCTGGCCCCTTCCCACACCTGAGCGAGCACGCGGGCCAGCTGCACGCGTTGCCGCTCGCCGCCGGACAACACCGTGTAACGGCGCCCACGCAGCGCCCAGGCATGGGCCGCGTGCAGCGCCGCGGTGACGATGCCGGCATCGCGCTCCCGGTCGGTCGGATGGGGGCCGCGGCCCAGCGCCACCACTTCCTCCGCGAGGAACCCGAAGTCGAGGTCCACGCGCTGCGAAAGCATGGCGCGTCGCCGGGCCAGGTCGCGCGGGTGCCATGTCGGCAGCGCGCGGTCGTCAAGCGTCGCGATGCCTGTCGTCGCGTGCGTCAGGCCGGCAAGCACCTTCAGCAGGCTGCTCTTGCCCGCGCCATTGGGGCCGATCAACACCAGCAGCCGTCCCGGCGCCGCGGCCAGCGACACGTCGTGCAGGATGGGCCGGCCCTGGCGAACCAGGTCGACATGGTGGGTGGCCAGCCACCCGGGCATCGTCCTCATCGCCCGCCGCCATGGCCGCGACCGCGCAGCAGCAGCCACAGGAAGAAGGGCCCGCCCACGAGCGCGGTGAGCACGCCGATCGGCAGTTCGCCGGGCGCGACGACCGTGCGCGCCAGCGCATCGGCCGCCACCAGCAGCGTGGCACCACCCACCGCGGAGGCCGGCAGGAGGAAGCGATGGTCGGGGCCGAAGCCCATGCGCAGCAGGTGCGGGACGATCAGGCCGACGAAACCGATCACGCCGGTAAAGGCCACCGAGGCACCGACGGCCAGCGCGACCAGCCCGACGAGGAAGGGCTGCAGGCGCTCGGGACGGTAGCCGAGCAGCGTCGCTTCGTTCTCGCCCAGCAACAGGGCGTTGAGCCCCGCCGCGGCGGCGGGCAGGCACAGCAGCGGAAGCAGTATCCACGGGGCCACCGTGGCCAGCCGCGACCAGCTCGCGCCACCCAGGCTGCCGAGCGACCAGAAGGTCAGGTCACGCAGCTGGTTTTCGTCGGCCAGGTAGGTCAGCAGGCCGACCCCGGCCATGGCGATGGCGTTCACCGCGACGCCGGCGAGCAGGAGATGGCTTACGCCGCCACGATGGCGGCCCAGCATGTAGACGAAGGAGGTCGCGCCGAGGCCACCCACGAACGCCGCAGCGGCGACCCGCCACGAGCCGGACTGGCCGCCGAGCACGATCGCGCCGACGGCGCCGAGGGCCGCGCCGGCGGACACCCCGATCAGGCCGGGATCGGCCAGCGGGTTGCGGAACAGGCCCTGCATCGTCGCCCCGCCGCTGGCCAGCGCCGAGCCGACCAGGATCGCAAGCGCTATCCTCGGCAGACGCAGGCCGAGCACCACGGTGTCATCGCCGCGTGCCGGGGCGCCGTCCGCCGCGCGCAGCAGGGATGCAAGCACCTCGCGCGGCGGGATGTCGATGGCACCATGGCACAGGCTCCACAGCGCCACCGCGACCAGCAGCAGCACGAGCGCCGGTAGCGCGAGGCGTCGCCACGCGATGGCCGGCACCAGGGTCGCCACGGTGCTCATGGTGCGAGGGAAGCCAGGCGCCGCTGCAGCGCGAGGGCCTCGCCGGCGGTGCGCGGGCCGAAACCGAGCAGCGCCTGGCCCGGCACGAAGTACACCCGCCGGGCCTTGCCAGCCGGCGTATCGGCGACACCCGGCAGGGCCAATACCCCCGCGATGCCACCCACCGCCGCTTCGCGCTCCTGCATGAGCACGATGACGTCGGGCGCCATGGCCACTAGTGCTTCGGGCGACACCGCCTTGTAGCCGTCGATGCCCGTGGCAACGTTGCGTGCGCCTGCCAGGACCAGCGCACGGTCCGCGGCCGTCTCCGCGCCGGCCGCCATGGGGCTGCCCTGCCCCGTCGACATGAGGAACACCGCGCGGGGATGTTGGGGCATCGCATCCACTGCCGCCGAGAGTGTGGCGAACGTGCGCGTGACACTGCGCGCCAGTGCCTCCGCTTCCGCCGCGTGGCCGGTGAGCGCACCCACGCCGCGGATTTTCGCGACGATGTCCTCCGGCGTGCGTGATGCCGGCAACGAGGCGATGCGCACACCCGCCTCGCGCAGCTGCGCCATGGCCGTGGGTGGGCCGGCATCGTGGGTCGCCACGATCAGGTCGGGGCGCAACGCGAGCACACCTTCGGCGCTCAGCTGCCGCACGTAGCCCACCTGCGGCAGTAACGTGGCCGCCACGGGCCAGGTGCTGGTGCTGTCCACCGCGACCAGGTTGCCCTCGGCGTGGATGGCGTAGAGGGTCTCGGTGACGTCGCCGCCCAGGGCGACGATGCGCGACGCGGCATTCGCTGCGAGGGACACGCACGAGAGCAGGACGGCGAGCGCGAGTTGACGGACACAGGTCTTCATGCCGCCGCTCCGGCCGTCGCCAGCAATGCCCGCCAGTCGTCACGCTCCGGCACGCCCGGTTTGCGTCGGCCGAACACCTGCACGATCTGCGTACCGTCCTCCGCATACAGCTCGAGCGACGTGACCGTGCCTTCGGGTACCGGCTTGCGCACGATCCAGCTATCGGCGATGGCGTCGGCGCGAAGGTGCAGATTGAAGTCGTCGTCCAGCACGTTCAGCCATGGGCCGGCCATGGCCACTTTCCGCACGGGCCCGGTGTGGATCTGCACCACGCCCGGCGAGCCGACGAAGACCATCAGCGGCTCGCCACCGGCGGCCGCGCCTTCGAGCACCCGACGCAACGCGCCATCGTCCACACGGGTGGCGAACTCCGCCCCCACCAGCCGCAACGCCTGCGCACGCGTCACCCGGTGTTTTCTGAGCAAGGCGAAGAAATCGTGCGGATCGCGCAGTGCGCGCCACCCGTCGCGCAGCGCGTCGACGGCAACCTCCTCGTCCGCTTGCTGTAAGGGCAGCGGGTCGGCCACCGCCGCGCAATCGATCAGCGGTGACTGCACCGCCGCCGTGTAGCGATGCACCAATGAGCGCCAGGCCGGGCGATCGCTCTGGTCGGTGAGGTACACCTTGTGCACCGCCTTGCCGTCGCCGTCGAAGAACTGCAGGCTTTCCAGCGTGCGTCCGCGCGTCGACTCACGAACCGCGAATCCGTAACGCCAGTGGGTGAGGAACAGGCGGAGGTCGATATCCTCCGCGAGCACGATGCCCATGGTGCCGCCGATATCGATGTTCTCGTAACAGCCTTTCTTTTCATGTACGCAGTACGCGTTGCGGGTGAGTGCCATCACGCGCCCCAGGGAGGGGAGCTCGCGGATCAGGGCCGGCAATTCCCCCTCCAGGCGCGTGACGCCGTCGCCGACACGGCTGGCGACGAGCTCGCCCTCGCTTACGCCCAGGCGATGCGCCGCATCGAGGGCACGCAGACCGGGTTCGGCATCGCGTAGCCGTCGCCAGCCGTCGACCAGCGTGGGAATGTCCAGGCGTAATGCCGGCGGCACGGGAATCTGCTGCATGGTCGCGTCCTCAGAAGGTGTAACGGGCCGATACCGAGACGGCACGCCCCGGCATGGTCAGGCGTTCGATCTGTGCGTTGCGCAGCTGGGCGTCGTCCACGCCGCCGCCGGTGGCCACGTTGGTCAGCACGCCGCCGTGCAACGATCCCCAGTCCCAGTACCTGCGATCGGCCAGGTTGGTGACGCCGGCCATCAGTTCCAGCGCAGCGATGGGTTTCCAGTGCGCGTAGAGGTCGATCGTCGCGTAGCCCGGCGCGCGATACGTGTCGGCGGCGTCCAGACGCGACTTGCGACGCACGCCCTTGCCGATCAACTCGGCGCCCCATGTCGACGCGTCGTAGGACACGCCGACGACGGCGGACAGGGGATCGACGCTGTTCAGGGGCGACGTGCCGCTGGCACCGTAGACCTGCTTGTCGCCGCGGGCGGCGGACAAACTGCCCTGGATGCGCCAGCCACGCAGCGCGTCGCTCAACGCGCCAAGCATCAGGCCACCGGAGGCTTCGGCCCCCTTGATGGTGGCCCGGGGAAAGTTCACCGCCTGCATGACGATCAGCAGGTTCTGGTTGAGTGCCCATTGCGGCCACTGGCTGCGATCCAGCGTGTATCCGCCATAGATGAAATTGCGATAGCGGTTGTAGTACGTGCTGGCCGAGAAATAGCCCAACTCGCCATTGCCGCGCACGCCGATCTCGACGCCCTTGCTGGTCTCGGGCTTCAACGTCGGATTGGGGACGATGCCGTAGAGACGTGGCGTGCCCCATGCCACCGCCATTTCGCTGTAAAGCGGTGGGCGGAAACCCTGCGCGTAGTTCGCGTAGAGCTCGACGTTCTCCGCGACCGCATAGGTGGCGCCGAGCTTCGGCGAGAACCGGCTCTTCGTGACGTTGCCGAGCCCGTTCTGGACGAACGCGCCGTCGTAGTAAGGATCGTTCCGATCGGGCCTGAAGGCATAACGGTCCCAGCGAACCCCCGGGGTGACATGCATCCGACCGTCGAACAGCGAGACATCGTCCTGCGCGAAGACCGCATAGCGATCGGTATCGTTGCGCGGGAAGAAGCGCAGCGGGTAGTTCTCCGGCATGTAGGGCGAACGACTCGACACGACACCGGTAGCCACGTTTCTACCCTGACCGTTCAGCTCGCCCGACGGCGTGGTACGCGAGGCCTCGACGCCGTAGGCGATGCGCTGTTCGACGTCGCCGCCATCAAGCGAACGGAAAAGCGTGAGCTTGCCGCCCCACAACCTTTCGCTAAGATCGCTCAGGTAGAGGCGATCGTAGGTCGCGGTGCGTGAGGGCACATTGGCCAGGGTACGCGTGCTCGATTCGGTGTCCGACTTCTGCCACCACACATCCCACTCGACACGATCGGCGATGCCCAGGTCCATGCCGGCGTACCGTTGTCCCACCGAGACACGGGTGCGCGTGGCACGGTCGGCGGCGACGTCCGCCAGGAGCCGCGTGGTACCGGCCTGGCCGAGCGCGCTGAGCACGTCGGTATCGACGCGGTTACGGTACATGTCGACCGTGACGCGGTCCTCGCGTCCGGACGCGCCAACATGCACGTACTTGCCCAACACGCTGGTGGTGTTCTGCGTCAACGGATCGGGGCGCGTGCGCAAGTAGTTGGCCGTGTCGACATCGCCGGTGTTGCCGAGCTGGTTCGCTTCGCGATGATCGGCGACGAAGACGATGCCGTTCCTCGGCGTGCCGCCCGCCAGCGTCAGTGAGGTTCCCAGCGAACGATCGGCGCTGCCGTAGCGCTCCTTCACCGAGACGTAGACATCCTTGCCATCGCGCAAGTAGTCGGCGGGGTCCTTGGTGGTGTACCGCACGGTGCCGCCGAGGGCGTCCGAAGGGTCCAGGGCGGATGCAGGGCCCCGGACGATCTCGACACTCTTCAGCGTGTCCGGATCGACGAAGCTGCGTCCGGCACGCATGCCGGTGGTCGAGAAACCGAAGGCACTGGACGCCGACACGCCGTCGGTCAGGATGGCGACGCGGTTTCCATCCAGGCCGCGGATGTTGAAACTGTCCAGACCCCAACGGCCCGCCGTACCCACGGCCGAGACGCCGGGTTCGTACTTCACCAGGTCGCGGATATCGACGACGAGGTGGCGATCCATGGCCTGGCGATCGATGACCGACACGGTGGCCGGCACATCGAAGCGGAACGCCGAGCCGATCGCGGTCACGGTGATGCGCGGCAGCTCGTCGGTGGTCGTGGCGGCCACCGCGTCGGCGGCGTCGCGACCATCGGCGTGGGCAAGGGGCGAACAGGAGAGTGCCGCGCCGATCAGCGCGGCGAGGGCATGCTTTGGTAACACGTGCAGGGTCCTTCGCAAGGTCGTGCCGCTGGGGCACGGTTCGGGAGCTTGCGAAGGAGGCGTCCTGCCTCCGGCTGGCGCCGGTCAAGGGGAGCCGCACCCGGAGGTGCGATGCTGCGCCATGTTAATGCGAATGCTTCGCATTAACAACCACCCGACCGGCTGCCTGTGGATCAGGCGTCGATACGATTCGTGGTCTGCGGATCGAAGAAGTGCACCCGCTCACGGTGGAAACCGAGGGCCACCTCGCTGTCCGGCCGGACCGTGGAGTGCGGCGGCACGCGGGATACGAGCTCATCCCCGCCATGGCGCATGTTGAGGAACACTTCGTTGCCGACAGGCTCGACCACGTCGACATGGGCTCGCAGCCGAGCTTCGACACCGGGATGATCGTCGACAGTAAGCAGGTCTTCCGGGCGGATACCGACGATGAGCGGCTTGTCCAGATAGGCGGCCAGCGCATCGCTTTCCGCACCGAGCGCCAGCGTGCCTTCCTTCATCACCAGGCGCAGTCCGTCTTCGCGGCGCAGCGTGCCGTGGAACAGATTCATCGCCGGGCTGCCGAGGAAACCCGCGACGAACAGGTTCACCGGCTTGTTGTAGAGATTCATCGGCGTATCCAGCTGCTGGATGACGCCGCCGTTGAGCACCACGATGCGCTGGCCGAGCGTCATCGCCTCGATCTGGTCGTGCGTGACGTACACCATCGTGGCGCCCACGCGGCGATGGATGCGCGCGATCTCGACACGGGTGGAAAGGCGAAGCTTGGCATCGAGATTGGACAGCGGCTCGTCGAGCAGGAAGACCGACGGGTCGCGCACCATCGCGCGGCCCAGCGCCACGCGTTGCCGCTGCCCGCCGGAGAGGGCCGCGGGACGATGATCCAGGCGCTCGTCCAGCCCCAGCATGTCGGAGGCACCCGCGACGCGGCGATCGATCTCCGCCTTGTCCACGCCGCGCAGGCGCAGGCCGAAGCCGAGGTTCTCGCGCACCGTCATGTGCGGATAAAGCGCGTAGTTCTGGAACACCATGGCGATGTCGCGGTCTTTCGGCGGCACATCGTTGACCACGCGGTCGCCGATGCTCAACGTGCCGCCGGAGATCGACTCCAACCCGGCGATCATGCGCAACAACGTGGTCTTGCCGCACCCCGAAGGCCCGACCAGTACCAGCAACTCGCCGTCGGCGATGTCGAAGCTCGCCTCCTTCAGGGCCACATGCCCGTTCGGATAAACCTTGCGCACCTTGTCGAGGCGGACTGCTGCCATCACGTACTCTCCCGTTGACCCGCGTCCGGGGGGCAGATGCCCCGCCATGGACCCGGGCGATGCGGTATTCTGCCCGCGTAAACGTTTACGTCAAAGTGTCGGTCGCGAGCCACCGTTTTTGAATGCCCCACGCATGTCAACGGGGCGTGGAGCAAACCGTCACTGGACGCCAGCGCCCGCGCGAGGCAACCTTGCGGACTTCCGTGATCTGACAGGTCTGAAAAAACATGCCCAACGTGAGCGCCGCGGCGCCTACCCTGCTGGCCGATCTCGGCGGCACCAATGTGCGCTTCGGCATCGCGCATCCGGAAGCGGATCAACCACTTATCCAGGAAAGTATCCGGCGTTACCACGTCAAGGACTACGCCTCCCTGGGTGATGCCGCCAAGCAGTATTTCAAGGAAACCGGCCACGAGGCGCAGCGCGCCATCATTGCCGCGGCCGGCCGCATCGACAACGGCGAGACGGTCAAGGTCACCAATAACCCGTGGGCGATCTCGGCGAAAAACCTCGCGGCCGAGCTCGATCTGGAATGGGTGCACCTGGTCAACGATTTTGCCGCGCAGTCCATGGCCGTCATGCTGATGAGCTCCGCGAAGGATGCCAGCGGCCACCAGGACCTGGTGGAGGTGGGTACCGTCCCGGTGCCGAAGATCGGTGCCAAGGACGAGCAGACCTTCGTGGTGGTGGGCCCGGGCACCGGCCTGGGCGTGGGCGGCCTGCTCATTCGTGGCGAGAAGGTCAGCGTGCTGCAGACCGAAGGCGGCCACGCCGGCTTCGCCGCGCACAGCGCCGAGGACATCGAGATCCTCAAGGTGCTGAATCTGCGTTACGGCCGCGTCTCCAACGAGCGCCTGATCTGCGGGCAGGGCCTGGTGAACCTCTACGAGGCGATCTGCGAGATCTCCGGCCAGAAGCCGCGCGCGGACATCACGCCCGAAGAAATCACCAAGCTGGCCACGGACAAGAGCTGCGCCATGTGCGATCGCGCCGTGGAGACCTTCGCCGGCATCTTCGGCAGCGTGGCGGGCGACCTCGTGCTGACCCTGGGCGCCTGGGACGGCGTGTACCTCACCGGTGGCATGACCCCGATCCTCCTGCCGTGGATCCAGAAGGGCAAGTTCCGCGAGCGCTTCGAGGCGAAGGGTCGCTTCCGCGACACGATGGAACAGGTGCCGACGCAGGCGATCATGAACCCTGAGCCGGGCCTCATCGGTGGCGCGGCGCTGGCCATCGTGGAAGCCGGCGGCACCCCGCTGCGCCGCTGACGCCGGCGCAACGTCCGGAAGGCGTCATGCCGCGCGCAGCTGGAGACCCAGCGCGCGCATGACGCGCATGACCGTCGCGAATTCCGGATTGCCCTCCGCCGAGAGGGCGCGATACAGCCCCTCGCGCGACATGCCCGCAGCGCGTGAAACGCGGCTCATGCCACGCGCCCGGGCGATATCGCCCAGCGCGGCACGAATGAGGCTGCCATCACCCGGATCGTCGTCCAGGCTGGCGTTGAGATAAGCCATGTGATCCGCCTCGGTGACGAGGCGCTCGACCGGATCCCAGCGAGTGAATTTCTCTTGCATGCTTGCTTGTCCCATGAGCCGGCAAGTGCCGTGGCCTTCCTGATGTCACGTTGCTGCGAAGTCTTGTCTCCACCGCAGAGCAGGACGATCAGCACGCCCGAACGCTGGATGAAATAGACCCGGTAGCCCGGACCGTGATCGATGCGTGTCTCGCGGACGCCCTCGCCCACATGCTTGACGTCATCGAGATAGCCGAGCGAGAGCCTGCGGAGCCGGACATCGATGCGCGTGACGGCTGACCGATCGCGGAGCGACGACAACCAGCGGCGGAACGTTTCACTTTCGGCAATCTCGTACATGCCGCGCACCGTAACTCATAAGTTACGACATGTGACCTATGGATTACAAGTATCGGGACGATCGGTTACGCAGGAAAAAGCTGATCCGCCGAAACAGTCTTTCCGATCAGAGGGGAGGCGCCAGCAGGGCGTCCAGGTCGCTCTCGTCGAAACTCAGCCGCTCCCGGCTGCCGCCGCCTTCGAGGACGGCATCGGCCAGGTCCGCCTTGCGCGCCTTCAGTTCCTCGATGCGCTCCTCGACCGTGCCCGCGGTAATCAGGCGGTAGACGAACACCGGTTTGTCCTGACCGATGCGGTGCGCGCGATCGCTGGCCTGCGCTTCGGCGGCGGGGTTCCACCAGGGGTCGTAGTGGATGACGGTGTCGGCGCTGGTGAGGTTCAGGCCCACGCCGCCCGCCTTCAACGAAAGCAGGAACAGCGGTACGTCGCCTTCCTGGAAGCGCTGCACGGGCTCCGCGCGGTCGCGCGTTTCGCCGGTGAGCGTGACGTAGCTGATACGACGCCGATCGAGCTCGGCCGCGATGAGCTTCAGCATCTCGGTGAACTGGCTGAACAACAACACCCGCCGCCCCTCGGCCAGCAACGCGGGCAACATGTCCATCAGCAGTTCGAACTTGGCCGAGTCGCGCACGCCGCGCGCGGCCTCGAGCTTCACCAGGCGCGGATCGCAGCAGACCTGACGCAGTTTCAGCAAGGCGTCGAGCACCACGATGCCGCTGTGCGCGATGCCACGCTGCGCGATCACCTCGCGCAGTTCCTCCGCCAGTGAAAGGCGGAGGCTTTCATAAAGGTCGCGCTGGCGGGATTCCATCACCACGCGGCGGGTGATCTCGGTCTTGGCAGGCAGTTCGGAAGCCACCTGCGCCTTGGTGCGGCGCAGGATGAATGGCGCGATGCGCCGGTTCAGCCGGTCCTGGCACTCGATGTCCTGGTGCTTCTCGATCGGTGCGCGATAGTGGCGGCGGAACGCGCCCTCGTCACCGAGCAATCCGGGGACGGCGAGGTCCACCTGCGACCACAGTTCGCCGAGGTGGTTCTCCAGTGGCGTGCCGGTGAGGCAAAGGCAGCGTGGCACGTTCATGGCGAGCAGCGCCCGGCGTGCCTGCGTGCGGGGGTTCTTCACCTGTTGCGCTTCGTCCAGCACCACCAGCGAGAACGCCTGTTTCTTCAGCGTTTCCACATCGCGTGGCAGCAGCGCGTACGTGGTCAGGATGACATCGCGCTCGCCGATATGGGCGAAGGTTTCGGCGCGCTGCGGGCCATGCAGCGCAAGCACGCGCAGGCCAGGAGCGAAACGCGCCAGTTCGGACGACCAGTTGGGCACGAGGCTGGTCGGCACCACGACCAGGGCCGGCGATTCCAGGTTGCCGCTTTCCTTCAGGGCCAGCAGGTGGGTGATGAGCTGCAGCGTCTTGCCAAGCCCCATGTCATCGGCGAGCACGCCGCCCGTGCCGGCTTCGGCCAGCGCGTTCATCCAGCGCAGGCCATCGCGCTGGTAGCCGCGCAGTTCGGCACGCAGGCCTTCGGGCACGGCATCGCTGGCGCGCTCCGCCGCCTCGCGCAGGCGCTTGGTGAAACCACGCAGGCGCTCGGGCGCCTCGAACGAACCGCCGCTGGGCAGCGCCTGTACCAGTTCTTCCAGGCGGCCGGCCTGCACGCGCGGCAGGTGCAGTTGCTGACGCGGCTTTTCGAGGTATTCCGCCAGCGGCGCCAGCAGGCCGCGCAGCTCCTTGAGGCGCACCGGCACGCGGCGACGCTCGTCCACCGGCGCATACCAGACGGAATCCTCGGCCTCGCCCGGGGTCGGGCTAAGGCTGAGCTGGTGTTCCGCCAGCGCGTGGGCCACGGCGGGCAGCAGGTTGACCCGCTTGCCTTCCACCTCGATACCGATTTCCAGGTCGAAGGCGCGGTCGGCGTCGTCCTCGTGGGCCTGGCCGTACCAGTGCACCGGCCCTTCCAGCACCTCGAAGGGGAAGCTGCGGTCGTATTCCAGTACGAAGCCGTCAGCTTCGAGTCGCGGTCGCAACGCGAGCCAGCGCGCGGGCGTGTTCACTTCCAGCGCACCGGCATAGCCCTTGCCGGGAAACAGCCAGGCATCGTCGGGCAGTGTATCGGCCATGTCCCAGGGCAGGCCTTCGGTATCGACGGCCGGATTGAGGCCCGCACCTTCCAGGGTTTCCATGGAAGCCAGTTCTTCCGCCCGGCGCCGCGCAATCTCCAGCAAGGCACCGTTACGCACGCGGCGCACCAGTGGCTCGCCGCCCCGGCCCGGAAGCCGCTCGCCGGCGTAGTCGAAGGCGAGCCGGCCATACGCCAGCGGGGGCGTGCCGGCGGCGAGCCGGGCGTGCCGGGTCAACGCGTGCAGCACGAGCACGGGCCGTGGCGACACTTCGGCACGGCGCATGTCGCCGAAGACCTGCGGTGCGGGAAGGCGCGATCCCATGCGCGTACCCGCCACACCGGCCATGAAAGCGGCCGTGCTTTCGGGCGGCAGGGGCGGCAGGTCCAGCCAGGTATCTTCGTCGGCCGAACCCTCCAGCGGCCCCACTTCCGCATGCTCGGCGTCGAGGAACCACAGCGAGCCGACGCGGAACAGCCGCTGGCTGGCGGGAAGTGCCGGCTGGAGTTTCTGGCTGCCGTCCTTCTCCAGGTTCCAGCGCCAGCTGAGTGCATGTGGCTGGCCACGCGACAGCTTCAGCCCCGCCACGCCGCCGAAAAAGCATGGCGCGCCATCGAGCACCTCGGATAACAGCTGGTCACCCAGTGCACCGGCGAAGCGCGCGTAGCTGCGGCTCTTGCGCAGGGTTTGCGGCAGACCGAGCACTGTCGAGGCCAGGCGTTTCTCGGCCACGGTGAGCGCGGCCTCCGGAAGATGGCGGCTGTCCAGCGGTGTGGGCCGCGAATAGCGCCCTTCCTCGCCGAGCGTCAGCAGCACCGGCGCGACATCAAGGCGGGCGGCCGGTTCGTGGTCGTCGTTGACGCCCTCGAGGAAGAAGCCGAGAACGATACGACCGGCCGATGGCTCGGGGGCCGCCGGCTCGACGAGCGCGCGCTGCCATGCCACGGGTAACCCGTCGGCCATGGCGTGACGCCTGCGCTTGTCGTCCGGTTGATGCATCCGTATGCGAGCCTTTCGGCGCGACCAAAACAGGAAGCTTAGCAAAGGCGGCACGGCGTGCCCGTAGGACTTTTTACCCCGCGGACCGTCCCGGTTCAGCCAGCCGGGAGTTGCCTCACGCGGCCGGTGCGCGGTGCGGGAAGAGGTCGACGGGGTATTCGGCCTTCTGCTCACGGCCCATCAGGGTGCGCAACCCCTGCTCGGGCGTGACCTCGCCGTGGAGCACGGAGCGCACGGCGGCGGAGATCGGCAGGTCCAGGCCATGGAACCCCGCGAGGCGGGCGACCTCGTCGGCCGTGACCACGCTTTCCACGACCTGGCCGATCTGGCGTATCGCCTCGGCCAGGGGAATGCCCCGGCCCAGCGCGAGGCCGAGACGGCGGTTGCGCGACAGATCACCTGTGCAGGTCAGTACCAGGTCGCCCAGGCCTGCAAGGCCCATCAGGGTTTCGGCCCGTGCGCCCAAGGCGACGCCGAGGCGAAGCATTTCGTTCATGCCGCGGGTGATCAGGCCCGCGCGGGCGTTGAGCCCCAGTTCCATGCCGTCGGCGACGCCCGTGGCCACGGCCAGCACGTTTTTCATCGCGCCACCGAGCTCCGCGCCCAGGATGTCGTTACCGGTGTAGGCCCGGAAATTGGGCGCGTGCAGCAGTACGGCCAGTTCCTTGCCGAAAGCGTCGTCCGTCGCATGCACGGTCACGGCGCTGGGCAGGCCAGCGGTGACCTCGCGCGCGAAGGACGGCCCCGTGACCACGGCGGCGGGGCGCCCGGGCAGTTTCTCGCCGACCAGTTCGTGCAGGAAACGACCGGTGCCGGTTTCGAAGCCCTTGGTGGCCCACGAGATACGCACGCCCGGCTCCAGCATCGGCACGATCTGGTCGAGCAGCGCGGCGAATGCGTGACTGGGCACCACCAGCAGCACGATGTCCGCCCCGCGCAGGACGCTGGCCAGATCGGCGTCGTAGGTGAGCTCCGGCGGCAGATCCAGGTCGGGCAGGTAACGCACGTTGCGCCGCGAGGCGGCCATCGCCGCCAGCACGTCGGCATCGCGCCCCCACAACCGGGTGGGGACGTCGTTGCGTGCCAGCAGCGCGGCCAACGCCGTGCCCCAGGAACCGGCACCGAGGACGGCGACGGTGGGTCGGGAAGCGGCGTTCATCGCTCAGCTGTTGAGCGGATGAGCACCGGCGCCTTCGACCTGCTGGCGCTGCTGTTCGGCGTACAGGGCGTCGAAGTTGATCGGCTGCAGGAGGAACGGCGGGAAGCCGCCTTCCTGGATCATGGCCGAGACCATCTGGCGCGCGTAGGGGAACAGCAGGTTCGGGCAATAGGAGCCCAGGATGCCGTCACGGTCTTCCGCGGTGAAGCCACCGATACCGAAGATACCGGCCTGATGGACTTCGGCCAGGTACGCGGTGCGCTCGCCCAGGTTGCAGGTGAGCGTGAGGCTGAGCACCACTTCGAACAGGTCGTTGCCCAGGTCGACGGCCTTGTGGCCGAGGTTGAGCTGCACCTGCGGCTGGGTTTCCGTCTCGCCCATTTCCTGGAACACCTGCGGCGCGTTGGGCGCTTCGAAGGAGGCATCCTTGACGTAGATCTTTTGCAGCATGAGCTGCGGCTGGCCGGCCTGGCCGTTGACGGTGATGTCTGCCATTGCTTGAATCCTCGAAGGCGTCGTATGGGCGGGATACGTGCCGCTGGCACGAAAGCCGGGATTGTTTCACACAACCCGGCGCGCCGCACAGTCCGGCTTGCGTGGCGGGGTGGGATTCTGAGAGAATGCCCGGCTTCCCTATGCCGACCCGATACGTCGGGCACGTCCGTCATGTGATGCGGGCCTTGTCGAACGGGATGCTCCACCCCCTCCAGCCATCACATGGCGTCCCGCAACACGGGCCGTGGCTGGGCCGTCGCCACCCTGGCCAAAGGGCGGTCCAACGAATCTAAAGGAGGTCATCATGGCCCGTAGATGCCAAGTCACCAACAAGGGCGTGCAGAGCGGCAACAATGTCTCGCATGCAAACAACAAGACCCGCCGCCGCTGGCTGCCGAACCTGCACGAGCGCCGCTTCTGGGTTGCGAGCGAGAACCGCTGGGTGAAGCTTCGCGTTTCCAACCACGCGCTGCGCACCATCGACAAGAACGGCATCGAAGCCGTGCTGGCCGACCTCCGTTCCCGCGGCGAAAAGATCTAAGGAGATCAACCATGGCAAGCAAGCGCGATAAGCACCGCCTGATTTCCACCGCGGGCACTGGTCACTTCTACACGACCACGAAGAACAAGAAGAACACCCCCGAAAAGATGGTGTTCATGAAGTACGATCCTGTCGTCCGCAAGCATGTGGAATACAAGGAAGGCAAGATCAAGTAAAAAAAAGCCGCCGAAAGGCGGCTTTTTTTTACCCGCGCGGATCGCGCGGATGTAGGAGCGCACGTTGTGCGCGAACCCTCAACGCCGCCACTGGCGACTGAAGCCGTGCAAAAACATCGAATCGGATGTCACGGCTACGAAGCGGCGATACAAACAAAAAAAAGGCCCGCCTATGGCGGGCCTTTTCGTTCTACGGCACAGGTGAGCTTACGCGCCGATCGCCGAATAGCCCTTGAGGCGCTGGGCGAACTGCTGGAGCGAGCGAATGCCGCTTTCCTCGGCCTCGGCAATCCACTGTTGCAGGGACTTCAGCGCCTTCTCGGCGCCGCGCTCTTCCATCAGGGCGACCAGACGGGCGCGGAACTCGCACACGGTGGCCAGGGCCGGGCGATTTTCGAGCGCCGCATGCATGCGCTCGCGCGCATCGTGGTCGAGCCAGCGCCCACCATCGGCCAGTGCCCGACGCACGCGACGCGGCACGGCCTTCAGGCTGTCGCCGGCCTGGGTCATTTCCTCGCGCATGGTCGGCAGGATGACGTTGCGGTAGTAGTCGGTGGTGGCCTGGAAGCGCAGCGCCAGCACACCCTTGAGCGTCTCCGAATCCGGCAGGTGCACGTTCGGACGGATGTTCAGGGTGGGTGCCACGCGCAGCACCTTGGCGAGGCGGAAGAAACGCAGGCTGCAGATCACCGCCCAGCCGATGTCGAACTCCCACTTGCGCAGGGCGAACTTGGCCGAGCTGGGGAACGCGTGGTGGTTGTTGTGCAGTTCTTCACCGCCGATCCAGAAGCCCCACGGCGAGATGTTGGTCGCGGTGTCGGAGCTTTCGAAGTTTCGATAACCCCACCAGTGGCCGATGCCGTTGACGAAACCGGCAGCCCAGAACGGAATCCAGGCCATCTGCACGGCCCAGATGGCCATGCCGATCACGCCGAACAGCGCCACGTCGATGAAGGCCATCAGGACCGGGCCCCAGTAGGGGTGCGCACCGAACAGCTTGCGCTCGAACCAGTCATCCGGGGTGCCGCGGCCGTACTTCTCCATGTCGGCCTTGTTGTAGCTGGCCTCGCGATAGAGCGATACGCCGTCGAGGAACACCTTTTTGATGCCGAAGACCTGCGGGCTGTGCGGATCTTCCTCGGTCTCGACCTTGGCGTGGTGCTTGCGATGAATGGCGACCCATTCCTTCACCACCATGCCCGTGGTGAGCCAGCCCCAGAAACGGAAGAAGCCGTTGAGGGTCCAATGGAAATCCACGCCGCGGTGCGTAGCGCTGCGGTGGTAATACAGCGTCACCGTGAAGATGGTGAGCTGGGTGACCACGAGGACATAGATGGCTATCTCGCCCCAGCTGGCGCGAGTGAGGCCGTTGGCCAGGAAATCGAGCAGGGTGTCGAACATCAGGTCGGTACCGCGCGGGGAGTGAAGGTGTCGTACAGGTGCCAGTCTAGCGAGCCAATCCCATACCCACCAGCCTGGAAAATGGCCAGATGTGAAGCCGGCTGTTGTGATTTCCGGACTCCATTGCGCACAATCGCGGGATGACAGATCCCTTACGCGTTCAGCATGGTCAATCCGTTGCGGCATTTTGCGCGCACGATGCCCGTCGTTACGCGTCATTCGCGCCCCTGGCGCCGTGACCATGTCGCTTTTGCTGAACGTGGAACGGATCTCCCGCCGCCGGGTGGGACGGCTGGCAGTGGACGACGTGTCGTTCAGCCTGAACCGTGGTGAAGTCCTCGGCCTGCTAGGGGTGAACGGGGCCGGCAAGTCGACCACCCTCGCCATGCTCGCGGGCGCCCTCCGACCGGACAGTGGCCGGATCGAGGTCGACGGCGAGGACGTCGTCGCGCGGCCCTCCCTGGCCCGGAAAAAGCTCGGCTGGCTGCCCGAGGGTGCGCCGCTGTGGCCCGAGCTGTCCGTGGATGAACACCTGCTGGCGTTTTCGCGACTTCGGGGTGCTACCGCCAGGGACGCCAGGCAAGCCACCGATGCCATCGTCGCCCGGCTGCAGCTGGGCGACCTCCGGCGGCGTCTTGCCGGCGTGTTGTCGCAGGGCCAGCGCCAGCGCCTCGGGCTCGCGTGCGCCCTGGTCCACCAGCCCGTGCTCGTGATCCTGGACGAACCGGCCAACGCGCTGGACCCGATCCAGGTGGGCGAACTGCGTGGGCTGATCCGCGAACGCGCCGCGGCGGGCGCCGCCGTCATCCTCTCCACCCACGTGCTGGGGGAAGTGATGGCCGTCTGCGACCGGGTGGCGATCCTCCACGAGGGGCGGCTCCGGCACGACGCTCCCCTGCATGACGCCGACGGCCGTGGCGATGTCGAAGCCGTGTTTTTCGGTATCGCCACGGGAGGCCACGCGTGACCGTCGCCGCTGTCGCTCGCCTGGAATGGCGCCGCCTCCTCGTTCGTCCGTTGGCCTGGGCGCTTGCCGCACTCACCATCGCCTGGCTGGCCTGGACGTTCGTACTCGGCCTGGGCCAGTTCCTCGGCGCCCAGGTGAAGCTGGCCGGCAGCGCCGACGCGCCGGGATTCACCGACCTGGTCGCCATCCCGCTGCTGGCGGAACTGGCCAAACTCGCCTTCCTCGTGGTGCCGCTGATGACCATGACGCAGCTGGCCGGGGAGCGCCGCGCAGGCACTCTGGCCCTGCTGGCATCGACCGGCCTGTCGCCGACACGCATCGTGCTGGGCAAGTACCTCGCGGTGCTGGGCTGGCTCGCCCTTTGGCTGGCGGCCACGGTGGCCATGCCCTTGTGCGTGGGCGCCGCCTCCACTGCGGACTGGGGCAAGCTCGCCGCGGCCACGCTGGGCACGAGTCTGTTCCTAGCGACACTGGCGGCCATCGGCCTTGCCTGCTCGGCCGCCACGGCGTTCCCCGCGATCGCGGCGGCGATGTCGCTCATCGTCACGCTGGCCCTCTGGACCATCGACCGCGGCGCGCAGGCAGCCGGCGTAAGCGGGGGCTTCCTCGAATGGCTGGCCATGGCGACCCACCTGCAGCACCTGATCCGCGGACTGGTCATGTCGTCCGACCTGGCCTGGTTCGCGCTGGCGATCGCCCTGTCGCTGACACTCGCCATCCGCCGCCTCGGCGCCGACCGGGAGCGCCAGTGATGCGCCGCCTCGATCGCTGGCTGGTGCTGCTGGGCCTGCTGGTGGCGACCGGCTGCCTCGGTTTCCTCAGCTCGCGTCATGTGTGGACGGCGGACTGGACACGCGGTGGCCGCGCCAGCCTGGCACCGGAAAGCGTGGCCGTGCTGGACGCGCTCCACGGCCCCGTCGAGGTCATCGGCTACCTCTCGCCGACCGGCCCGCTGCGCGAGCAGATCGCCGCCGTGCTGGAGCGCTACACGCGCCAGAAGAAGGATCTGCACCTGTCCTTCGTCGATCCCGACCTCGACCCGGCGGCATCACGCCAGTTGGGCATCGCCGGCGACGGCGCGTTGCTGGTGCGCTACCAGGGCCGCGAACAACGCGTGGAAAGCCCGATCAACGAGCGCAACCTGTCCAACGCGCTGGAACGCCTGGCACGCGGTGGCGAGCGGGTGGTCGCCTTCGTCACCGGCGATGGCGAGCGACAGGCCGACGGCCATGCCAATGCCGACCTGGGCACCTTCATGGGCCAGATCGAACGCCGCGGCATCCGCGCGGTGCCGCTCAACTTCAGCCAGACACGCGGCGTTCCCGAGCACACCGACCTGGTCGTGCTCGCCAGCCCCGGCGCGCCCTTGCCGGCGGCGAGCGTCGCCGCACTGGTGGACTACCTGCGCGACGGCGGCAACCTGTTGTGGCTGACCGAGCCGGGCAACGACGACCTGGGCACCGGTCCGCTCGCCGAGGCGCTCGGCGTGCGGGTGCTGCCCGGCGTGCTGGTGGATGGCCAGGGCAGCACCCTGAATGTCGCCGACCCTCGCCTGGTCGTCGCGGGGGACTACCCCTTCCACGCCATCACCCGGGGATTCCACGAAAGCACCTTGTTTCCGCAGGTATCGGCACTGGCGCAGGTGTCCGATCACGACTGGGCCGTGGTGCCGTTCCTGCGCTCGGGCGAGCGTAGCTGGACCGCGTTCGGCGGCATCGACAACGCGCATGCCTCCACCGTGGCGTTCCATCCCGAGGCCGGCGAGCTGAAGGGTCCGCTGGATTTCGGCTTCGCGCTCAACCGCCTGTCGCCGCGCCCCGATCGCAACGAACAGCGCGCCGTCGTGATCGGCGATGGCGACTTCCTTTCCAACACGTATATCGGCAACGGCGGCAACCGGGCCCTGGGCGAGCGCGTGCTCGACTGGCTGCTCGGCGACGACGTGCTGGTAAACCTGCCGGCGCGTGGCGCGCCCGACCGCATCATCGCGTTGTCGCAGGACGGGCTCAATGCGCTCACCTTCGGCTTCCTCGTCGCCCTGCCCCTCCTGCTGCTGGGCATCGGCGTGGGCATCGCGTGGCGACGCCGGAGACGCTGAGATGCGAAGCCGGCTGATCGGACTGCTGGTGCTGGCGCTGCTGGTCGGTGCCGTGGCATGGCAATGGCACGTGGACGAAAGTGACGCCCGCGCGCATACGCTCACGCCGCTCGACCCGGACGCGATCACGCGCATCGAGGTCGCGCTCAAGGGAAGCACTCCGCAGCGCTTCGAACGACGCGACGGGCGCTGGATCGCCGAGGACGGCGGTGGCGCCGCGGACCAGGGGCGGGCGGGCGACCTGGCCGCGCTCGCGGCCACACCGGTGGCCGACTGGAAACCGTCCGCAGCGTTCGACCCAGCGAAGATCGGCCTGGCGCCCCCGGTCGCGGTGCTCGTGCTCGACGATGTTCGCGTGGACTTCGGCGACCTGGCCGCGCTCGGCAGGCAACGCTACGCGAGGGTGGGAAATCGCATCGCTTTCATACCCGCGCAGGCGCTCCCGCGGGCCGAACGAACCGCCGCACTGCCGATGCACACCAGCGTGCCACCCTGATCCCGCGGGCTCCGTGGTAGTTGCCAGCCGCCGCGACAGGCCCCATCTTCCGCGCATGCCCGAACTGCCCGAAGTCGAAACCACCCGCCGCGGCATCGCTCCGCACCTGGAAGGACGCCGCGTCACCGGCGTGGTGCTCCGCCGCCCGGACCTGCGCTGGCCCATTCCGCCGGAGATCACCTCGCACTTGCCCGGGCAGGTGATCGAGGCGGTGGAACGTCGCGCCAAGTACCTGCTGCTGCGAACGCAGGCGGGCACGGCCCTGCTCCACCTGGGCATGTCCGGCATGTTGCGCGTGCTGCCGCGAGACACGCCGCCGGGCAAGCACGACCACGTGGACATCGTGCTGGAAACCGACCAGGTGCTGCGCCTGACCGATCCGCGCCGGTTCGGCGCACTGCTGTGGCAGATGCCGGGGGAAACCCATGCCCTGCTGGATGGCATCGGGCCGGAGCCGCTGACCGACGCCTTTGACGGTGACGTGCTGTGGCGCCTGGCACAGGGACGCAGCGCGGCGGTCAAGACCTTCATCATGGACAACGCCGTCGTGGTCGGCGTGGGCAACATCTACGCCAGCGAGGCACTGTTCGCCGCCGGCATCGACCCCCGTCGCGCCGCGGGCAAGGTGTCGCGGCAACGCTATGCCCGGCTCGCCGCCGAGATCAAGCGCATCCTGGCCTACGCGATTTCCCGGGGCGGCACCACGCTGCGCGATTTCCTCGCGCCCGACGGGGCACCCGGGTACTTCTTCCAGGAGTTGTTCGTCTACGGCCGGGGCGGCGAGCCCTGCAAGCAGTGCGGCTCGCCGATCCGGGTCGTCACGCTCGGGCAGCGTGCCTCGTTCTACTGCCCGTCCTGCCAGACCTGATCAATCCGGCCAGCGCATCGCCGCGTGCGAGTTGTTGAACAGCGGGTCGGTCTCGTCGCCTGAAAGGGCCACGGTCAGTCCACCCGCTACGCCGTCCACCTCGACCGTCTGCCCTTCCTCGAAATGCGCACCCAGGGCGCCCAGGTCGACGAAGCGCTCCGCCAGCGCACCCGCGCGGTCGATCTCGCGGTCGGGCACGTTGGTCAGGCTGATGTCCGGACGCCCGAACTTGCGCATGCCGCGCGTGCGGATCCAGGAACGGCCCTTGGTCTCTTCCGGGCTGCACAGGATCAGCACGTGGTGGCGCGTGGGCGCGCCGCCCTTGACCAGGTAGTGCTCACGCCAGCTGGCAGCATCGAACAGGCTGAGGATCTGCGGATCGACCACCGCCTTGCCGCCGATGTCCGTCAGGGCCGCCACGACACCGAGCGTGTCACGCAGGTAATCCAGGGCCTCACGGTCGGCAAACCGTCCGCGGATGGCCACGACATGCGGCGCGGCCTTGGCTGCCGCGAAGGCTTCAGGACTGTCCTCGCGCAGCAGGTCGCCCAGCGCGCCGGCCAGGGGATAGCCCTCCCAGCGGGACAGCACGGCGTTCTGGAAGCGTTGCAGCTCCACGCCTTCGGGCAGCCCCGCGCTGCCGTAACGCGACGCGGGGATGGCAAGGTCTTCCGGAAAGGCGCCGAAGACGAAAAACAGCAGCACGGCATGTTCGTCGCTGGGTTGCCAGTGCGGGCGCGGCCACGAGGGGGCGGCAGGGGTCGTTTCGGTCACGCGGGCTGTCCTTCATCGGAATCGGTTTCGCCGAGCGGCAGCACGGATTGCTGCAACTCGATACGGCCATCGCCGGCGGTAACGCTCTTGAACTCCGCGCGGCTGACCGAGACATAGCGGTCGTTGCCGCCGATCTCAACCTGCGGGCCCTGGGTCACCGCCCGGCCATGCTCATCCACACGAACCACCATCGTGGCCTTCCGGCCCGAATGGCAGATCGTCTTGATCTCTTCCAGGTTGTCCGCCCAGGCCAGCAGGTAGCGGCTGCCCTCGAACAGTTCGCCGCGGAAATCGGTGCGCAGGCCATAGGCCAGCACCGGGATACCCAGCCGGTCCACCACGTCGGACAGCTGCCAGACCTGGGCCTTGCTCATGAACTGGGCCTCGTCCACCAGCACGCAGTGCAGCGGACCGCGGCGGGCGATGTCCCGCTCCACGATGGCGAGGATGTCCTCGTCGCCGGCGAAGCGCAGCGCGCGGGCCTGCAGGCCGATGCGCGACGCCACCACGCCTTCGCCGTAGCGGTTGTCCAGCGCCGGGGTGAGGATCAGCGTGCGCATGCCGCGCTCGTGGTAGTTGTGCGCGCTCTGCAGCAGCGTGGTGGTCTTGCCGGCATTCATTGCCGAATAGTAGAAATACAGCTTGGCCATGCCGGTCGTTCCGATGCGTGACCGCACATGGTACCGCCTGGCGTCGTCGCCGGCAGTCTCGCCGTCGCTGAGAGTAGGGTCGCGTTCCCTTTCCCCGGGCCGGCACCTGATACCATCCCCGGTCTCGTCCGCCTGTCCTTTCCGGCCCGAATCCCGATGCTCAATCCGCAACAACACGCGGCCGTCGAGTACTGCGACGGTCCCCTCCTCGTGCTGGCCGGTGCCGGCTCGGGCAAGACGCGCGTCATCACCGAAAAGATCTCGCACCTGATCTCGCGCCGCCACCTGGCCGCCGAGAAGATCGCCGCGATCACCTTCACCAACAAGGCGGCGAAGGAAATGCGCGAGCGCGTCGGCAAGCTCATTTCCGAGCAGTCGGCCAAGGCGCTCACGGTCTGCACTTTCCACGCGCTCGGCCTGAAGTTCCTGCAGATCGAGCACGACCGCGCGCAGCTGCGTCGCGGGTTCTCCGTGCTGGACGCCGACGACAGCGCCAACATGATCAAGGAGCTGTCACCCAAGGGCGTGAAGCCGGAAGTGATCCAGGGCATCCGCAACCTGGTGGGCAAGGCCAAGAACGGCGGCCTGTCCCCGGAGGAAGCCATGGCCTCGGCGCGCAGCCCGCGCGAGATAGAAGCAGCCACCATCTACGACCTGTACCAGCAGCGCCTCGCCGCGTTCAACGCGGTGGACTTCGACGACCTGATCCGGCTGCCGCTGCGCATCCTGGAAACCGACGACGATGCGCGTGCCGTCTGGCAGGAGCGCCTGCGCTATCTGCTGGTCGACGAATACCAGGACACCAACGACGCGCAGTACCGCCTGCTCAAGGCCATCGCCGGTCCCAAGGCGCGCTTCACCTGCGTGGGCGACGACGACCAGAGCATCTACGCCTGGCGCGGCGCGAACCCCGAGAACATCGACCAGCTCGGGCGCGACTTCACCAACCTGCGCGTGATCAAGCTGGAGCAGAACTACCGCTGCGCCAAGCGCATCCTGCGCGCGGCCAACCATCTGATCGCCAACAACCCGCACGTGCACGAGAAGCGCCTGTGGAGCGATCATGCCGAAGGCCCGCCCATCCGCGTGCTGGAATGCAAGGACAATGACCACGAAGCGGAACGCATCGCTTCCATCGCGGCCAGCCTGCACGAGAAGTACAAGGAAAAAGGCATCCGCTGGGATGACTTCTGCATCCTCTACCGCGGCAACTTCCAGGCACGCGTGATCGAGAAGGCGCTTCGTCTCGCGCGGGTGCCGTATCACCTCAGCGGTGCGCTGTCGTTCCTCGACCGCGCGGAAGTGAAGGACATCCTCTGCTACCTGCGCCTGCTGACCAACCCGACCGACGACGCGGCATTCCTGCGCGTGGTCAACGTACCCAAGCGCGAGATCGGTGCCACGTCACTGGAAAAACTCGGGCAGATGGCGCAGTCCCGCAACGCGTCGTTGCTGGACGCCGCACGTAGCGACAGCGCACTGAAAACCATCGCGCCGCGCGCCGCCTCGGCGCTGGCCGGTTTCGCGCGATTGATGGACGAACTGCGCAGCCATGCCGTGCATGAGAGCGCCGCCGACCTGGTCAACACCGTGATCGAGAGAACCGGTTACGGCGCGCAGATCGCGGCGTCCACCACCGACGAGGTGCTGCGCGAGCGCCGCCTGGGCAACCTGCGCGAACTGGTCGACTGGTTCCGCGCCATGGGCCGCGACGGCGGCCGAACCGGCGACATCGCCGCCCAGCTCGCCCTGCTCAGCCATGCAGATCGCGACGATCCGGGCAATGCCCTGCGGATGATGACCCTGCACTCGGCGAAGGGGCTGGAATTCCGTTTCGTCTTCATCGTCGGCTGCGAGGACGGCACGCTGCCACACGAAGGCGCCATCGACGAAGGCCGCCTCGACGAGGAGCGCCGCCTGATGTACGTCGGCATCACGCGCGCGAAGGAGATGCTGACCCTGTCCTTCTCCGCCCG
The DNA here is from genome assembly GCF_054055715.1 of Luteibacter sp. PvP120. Lineage (NCBI taxonomy): Bacteria > Pseudomonadati > Pseudomonadota > Gammaproteobacteria > Lysobacterales > Rhodanobacteraceae > Luteibacter > Luteibacter sp. PvP120. The sequence goes on from NZ_JBSRXP010000002.1 coordinate 366,101, forward strand.
CTCGCGCAAGTACGGCGAGGTGCTATCCAACGACCCGAGCCGCTTCCTCGAGGAACTGCCGCAGGACGACCTGCACTGGGACGGCAAGGACCCGGACGCCGACGCCGAGGTGAAGAAGGAAGCCGCCGACACCCACATTGCCCGCATCCGCGCGATGCTGGCGGGCGGCGGCTGAAGCCTCAGATAAGCCCTTCCGCTTCCAGCTCGCTCTTCAGGTACGCGTAGTAGATCGGCGCCGCCACCAGCCCGGCGATGCCGAACGCGGCCTCGAACACCAGCATCGCGATCAGCAGTTCCCACGTGCGCGCACGGATCTGCCCGCCGACGATCTTCGCGTTGAGGAAGTATTCCAGCTTGTGCACCACGACCAGGAATACCAGCGCCGCCACACCGACCCACAGCGCGACGGACAACCCCGCCACCACGATCAGCACGTTGGAGATGAGGTTACCCGCCACCGGCAGCAGCCCCACGACGAAGGTGACGATGACCAGCGTCTTCGCCAGCGGCACGTGCACGCCCAAGAGCGGAAGCGCCACCAGCAGGAACAGCGCCGCCAGCGTCGTGTTGATCGCCGATATCTTCAGCTGGGCGAAGATGATGTTGTGAAACGCGTCGGCGAGGCGCATCGAGCGGGTCGACAGCTCGAATGCGAGCGGCTTGGCCGGCCGACCGCCCGCCCCGTGCGACACGGCGACGATGGCACCCAGCACCAGGCCGATCAGGATATGCGCCGTCACCCGGGCAGCCGTGGTGCCGACCAGCTTCAGGTCGCCCGCGTGCTCGTGGGCCCAGCCCATGCCCTGGGTTCGGAAGTCGTTGAGGCTGTCGGGCAGGCGCGAGGTCAGCCACGCAGGCAGTTGCTCGTGCGCCTTGTCCAGCAGCGGCACCAGCTTTGCATCCCACAGCTGCTGCGGATCGCCGACGTCGCGGCGATAGAAGCTCAAGGCCGCGAAGACCAGCAGCACGATGGCGCCCACCACGATCACCGTGACCACGCCTACCGCGATGAGGCGGGCCCGTTCACCCGGGATGACGCGCCGGATCAGCGGCGTCAGCGCCTCGACCACCTCGTAGACCAGCAGCCCCGCCAGCAGCGCGGAGACGAGGTGCAACATCAGCACGCCCCACAGCGCCAGCGCCGCGAGGATATAGGTGGCCACGCGGATGGCGCGGGAAGATCCGGGCGTGCTGATCATGTCGGGTTCCTTGAATGGCGGCGATTCCAGCATCACGACGATGAACGTCAGATCAAACGCGCGGCCTCGAGTTCAGACTTGAGGTAGGCGTAGAAAATCGGCGCCGCGACCACCCCCGGCAGCCCGAACGCCGCCTCGAACATCAGCATGGCCACCAGCAGCTCCCAGGCGCGAGCCCGGATCTGCACGCCGACGATGCGCGCGTTGAGGAAGTATTCCAGCTTGTGGATCACGACCAGGAACACCAGCGCGCCCAGGCCCACGTAAAGCGAGACGGACAACCCGACGATGGTGATGGCCGTGTTGGACAGCAGGTTGCCGATCACGGGCAGCAGTCCCACGAGGAACGTCACGACGATCAGGGTCTTGGTCAGCGGCAGGTGCACGCCGAACAGGGGCAGGATGCCGAGCAGGTAAATGGCCGTGAATGCGGTATTGACCATCGAGATTTTGATCTGGGCGAAGACGATGTTGTGGAACGCGTCGGCGAGCCGCGCGCTACGCAGTGACATCTCGGCGGCGAACGGCCCCACCTGGTGGCTGGGCCGCGTGCGGCTCAGGGCGACGATGGCGCCGAGGATCAGGCCGATGAGGATATGCACCAGCACGCGCGCAGCCTCCTTGCCTGCCAGTTGCAGGTCCACCGCGTGCGAGCGGGCCCAGTCCATCGCTGTGTAACGGAGCGCCTCGACGCTGTCGGGCAGGCGATCGACGATGGCGGGGGGCAGTTGCTGCCGCGCACGCTCCACCAACGGCATAAGGCGGTCCTGCCACAACTCCTGCGGATTGCCGATCTCATTGCGGAAGTAGCTGATGCCGCCCAGGATCAGCAAGGTCAGCAGACCGACCACCACGACCCCGATCACCGCCACGGCCAGCACGCGTGCGCGGTCGTTCGGCAGGCGGCGCCCCATCAGGGGCGCCGTGGAAACCACCATCTCGTAGACGAGCAGGCCGGCGAGCAGGGCCGGCAGCAGGCGCAGCCACAGGATCAGCAGCAAGCCGCTACCCGCGGCGACATAGCTGGCGATGCGCACGGCGCGGGTCCGTGAGGGCGAAGCATCCATGGACGATCTCGTCGTGGGTAAGGCCGCAGTCTGTCAGTACGTGGGGCGGCAGCGCCAGAGGCATGCCCCCGTCGTCAGGCTGTCGTAAACTGCGCGCAGAATCGCCGCCCCTCGGGTGCCGATACCCGATCGACAAGGGGTTTCCATGATGAAGTTCGCTCCGGTCGCCCTGGCGGCCGTCCTCGCCCTGACCACGGGCGGTTGCGCCCATGCGCCGCGGGCTGCCGCCCCGGCGACCCCAGCAGGGGCCCCTGCTGCCGCGGCAGCGCTCCCGGCACCTGCCTCGGGCGCCGATGCCGACGACAACCTCAACGCGGTGGCCTGGTCGCAGCGCGCCGACGAGCACGACCTGATCTACCTGCAGACCTTCCGCAATGCGCAGGAGAAAATCCTCAAGGCAAAGCAGGACCCCACGTGGGACGCGTTGCCGAAGGACGACCGTGCCGCGCACCCCTCGTTGAAGGGCCTGAAGCCGGCCGTTATCCTCGATATCGACGAGACCGTGCTGGACAACTCGCCCTACCAGGCGCGCCTGGTGCGTTCGGGCGGTGAATACAACGAGGCGGCATGGGCGGCCTGGTGCAAGGAAGCGGCAGCCCGGCCCCTGCCCGGCGCCCTGGCCTTCACCCGCTTTGCCGCGGACCACGGCATCGCCGTGTTCTACATTTCCAACCGCGCCCGCGACCTGGACGAGGCCACGCTGGCCAACCTGCGCAGCGCCGGGTTCCCGGTAGCAGGCAAGGAGGCCTTCCTCGGCCTGGGTACGGTCGTCGAGGGCTGCGAGCAGGCGGGCAGCGAAAAGAGCTGCCGGCGGCAACGCATCGGCGCCCACTACCGGGTCCTGATGCAGTTCGGCGACCAGCTGGGCGACTTCACCAGCGTCCCGGGCAACACGCGCGAGGGCCGTAGCCGTGCCATGGCGCCGTATACGGCGTGGATCGGCGAACGCTGGTTCGTCCTGCCCAACCCCACGTACGGTTCGTGGGAGCCGGCGCTGTTCGACAACGATTTCGAGCTGTCGCGGCCGGAACGGCGCCAGAAGAAACTGGACGCACTACGCATCAATTAAATCAGTAACTTAGATAGTTCTAGATGATGTATTGCTTTAACAATGTCATCCAACTATCATCCCCGTCGCCGAAACCCGTGGCGCTTCAAAGCAAGGCGGGCAAGGCCATTTCCCTTACCGGCTTCGGGCTGGATAACCCCGTGAGACGATGAGTCTCCGGGGTTTTTTCTTGTACGCTCCCCGTCCCCGCCGTGCCGAGACGTCGAAGCCCCCATGCGCCGCTCCCTCCTGCTGGTACCGGTCCTCCTGGCCCTGCTCGTGTCCGTCGCCGCCTGCGACAAGAAAAAGGTGGAAGCGCCGGGCACACCGGGCGGCGGTTCGCCGGAGGACGCCACACGCGCTTCGCTGGAGCTGATCCGCGACGGCAAGTTCGACATGTTCTGGCGCCATGCCCTGCCCCCGGCCGATTTTGCCAACCTGCACGCGGACTGGCCGCGCCGCAACGAGGCCGAGGCGCCGATGGACCCGGCCGATCGCGCCAAGTTCGAGGCGGGCGTGAAACGCCTGACCGAGCCGGATGCCGAGAAGAAACTGTTCGCCGACGTGCGGCCCACGCTGCTGCGCTTCGATCGCGACTACAAGGACCAGATGCCGCTGATCGCGGGTGTCGGCCAATCGATGGCGCTCACCGCGATCGACCAGGCCAAGGACCTTACCGTGCCGCAGAAACGGCAGCTGCGCGAGGCGGTGAACATCGTCGCCCCCTGGACGCAGACCGTCGCCTGGGGCGACCAGGGGCACGCCCGGGAGGCGATCGGCATCCTCGTGGATACCGCGCGCAAGGCGGGCCTCTCCACCCCCGACGCCCTGCACACGATGAACTTCGAGCAATCCATGGCTACGTGGTCCACGGGGTGGCTCGGCTTCAAGCGCCTGCTGGCGGTCTACGGCCTGTCCGTGGACAAGAGCTTCGACTCGGTGAGCATCGATACGCTGGAAAACAACGGCGGCTCGGCGCACGTGAAGATCACCTATACCCTTCTCGACAAGCCGATCCAGACCGACGCAACCCTGGTGCTGCTCGACGGCCGCTGGTACGACAGCGACCTGCTTCAACGCGTCCGCGACGACCATACACGCCTTGCCCAGCCCGCCCCGGCCACGAGCGCGCCCGCGCCGGCGGCCACCGCCGCCACGCCAGGCAAGCCGCCCGGCGCACCCGTCGCAGCCGCCCGGGCGCGCTGAGGCCGTACAATCGCCGCATGTCCGAAATCCCGATGAGTGCAGTTCCGCACGTCCATGTCGCCCGTTCACCCTGGTGGTTCAAGCTGCTGGGGCGTGTCCTCGAACCCTGGGTCCGGATCAAGCGCGATCCGGCCGAACCGACCACGCTGCTCAGGAGCGGCGCGGCGGTCTGCTATGCCATCGAGCGCGACGGCACGTCGGATGCCCTGATCCTCGAGCGCGCCTGCCGCGAGGCCGGGTTACCCAGCCCGATGCAGCTGCTCGAGCTGCCTGGCCGTCGGCGCCGGTCCGTGTTCTCGCTGAGCCGCCGGCACGGCTGGCTGTTCGGGCGCACGGACGCCAGGGGCCCGAAGGAACCGCTCGGCCAGCTGATCCGCGCGATCGAGGACGATCCCACGCGCGACATCCAGGTGGTGCCGGTGTCGATCTACGTCGGCCGCGCACCGGCCCGCGAAAGCGGCTGGTTCAGCGTGCTGTTCGCGGAAAACTGGCTGGTGGTGGGCCGCTTCCGCCGGATGCTGGCGCTGTTGCTCAACGGTCGCGATACCGTGGTCCATTTCTCCACGCCGGTCTCGTTGCGCGATGTCATGGGCGAATCGCACAGCCTCACGCCGGAGCGGCTGACCCGCAAGATCGCCCGCGTGCTGCGCACCCACTTCCGTCGCGTTCGCGCCGCGGTGATCGGACCCGACCTTTCCCATCGCCGCACCGTGGTCGATGCCGTGCTCACCACCGAGCCGGTCCGCGACGCCATCGCCGCCACCGCCAGCAAGGAAAACATCACGCTGGCCAAGGCGCAGCGTCGCGCGCGCGATTTCGCGCTGGAGATCTCGGCGGATTACTCGCATCCCGTGGTGCGCTCGTCGTCGTTCCTGCTGTCCAACTTCTGGAACAAGCTGTACGACGGCATCGCGATGCACCATTTCGACAAGGCGCGTGCCGCGGCTCCCGGCCACGAAGTGATCTACGTGCCCTGCCACCGCAGCCACACCGATTACCTGCTGCTGTCCTACCAGCTGCATCACTCGGGCGTGGTGCCGCCGCACATCGCTGCCGGCGTCAACCTCAACCTGCCGGTGGTGGGTCCGATCCTGCGCCGCGGCGGTGCGTTCTTCCTGCGCCGCAGCTTCAAGGGCAACGCGCTGTACTCCGTGGTGTTCAACGAATACCTCGCGCAGCTGGTGGACCGCGGCGTGCCGCTGGAATACTTCATCGAGGGCGGCCGCTCGCGCACGGGGCGCCTGCTCGCGCCACGCGCCGGCATGCTGGTGATGACGCTGCGCGCGTTCCTGCGTGCGCCGCGCCGCCCCGTGCTGTTCCAGCCGGTGTACATCGGCTACGAGAAACTGATGGAAGGTAAGTCCTACATCGGCGAACTGTCGGGCAAGCCGAAGGAAAAGGAATCCCTGCTCGGCCTGATCCGCGGCCTGAAGGTGCTGCGCCAGCGCTACGGCCATGTGACGCTGAACTTCGGCGAGCCGATCGCGCTCACGCCGATGCTCGATGCCGTCGCCCCCGACTGGCGCGCGACCACCGCGGACGCCGATACCCGCCCGGACTGGATGAACGGCGTGGTCGACGATCTTGCCGACCGCATCCAGATCAACATCAACCGCGCCGCAGACGTCAATCCGATCAACCTGCTGGCGCTTGTGGTGCTGGCCACGCCGAAGCACGCGATGGCGGAAAACGACCTGTTGGCCCAGCTCGAGCTGACCAAGTCGATGTTCGTCGAACTGCCTTACTCGGATCGGGTCACCATCACGCCGATGAACCCGCAAAGCATCGTCGCCTACGGCGAGCAGATGGGTTGGATTCGCCGGGTGCGCCATCCGCTGGGCGACGTGCTCGTCACGGACGGCGAACAGGCGGTGTTGCTGTCCTACTTCCGCAACAACGTGCTGCACCTCAACGCGGCGGCGGCGTGGGTGGCGGCGTGCTTCCTCAACAACCGCCGCATGTCACGCTCGTCCGTCATCCGGCTGGGCCGGGTCATCTACCCGTTCATCCAGGGCGAACTGTTCCTGCCCTGGGACCAGGACGGCTTTGCGGCGCAGTTGCAGGACACCATCGAGTTCTTCGTCCGCCGGGGCCTGCTCGAGTCCAGCGCCGACGGTCGCGTGCTCGAGCGCGGACCGGGCCAGGACGACGGCGCGTACCAGCTCCGCGTCATCGCACGAAGCATGCTGCAGGCCTTCGAGCGGTACTACATCGCCATCGCCGCGCTGGTGAAGAACGGCCCGCATACCATGAGTTCCGGCGAGCTGGAAACCGCGTGCACGCTCACGGCCCAGCGACTGGGCCTGCTCAACGAGCTGTCGGCACCGGAGTTCTTCGACAAGGCGCTGTTCCGCGGCTTCATCCAGAAACTGCGCGAGGTGAAGATCGTCTGGACGGACAAGGCGGGCAAGCTGGATTTCAGCGACGCCCTGGAGGACATGGTGCGCGATGCACGCGTCATCCTCGCGCGCGAGGTGCGTCACTCGATTCTGAAGATCACCCCCGGCGGCGACAACGATCGCGACCTGGACGCGCGGCCGCCCGCCGATCCTGGTGAAACCACCGCCGAGTCGCTGCATGAGCGCCATGTGGCCAACGAGGAAATACGTCATCGGGAGCATCCGGGCGTGTAAGGCCGGGCAGTGACGACACCGACGCGCTGCCCACGCCGCTGCCTTGGATCACCCGACACGGGACGCGCCTGGCCGGGGACAGACACGCGCGGGCCACGCACCTAACCTTTGCGACGGACTTTCCCAAGCAAAGGATGCAGCATGGATATGACTCCACCGCAGGCACCGCCTGCCATCGTCAGCAGTACGCAACAGGAGGCCATCGACGGGCTTCGGCGACTGCTGGACGTGCAGGCATGGCTGGCCGAGCAGCAAGCCGCGCTCCCCGCTCTGCCGGCCACACCCCACGCCGAAGATCGCATGGCGTATCTAGCCGGACTGGATGCCTGGTGGCGCCAGTCGGTCGATGGTGCGCCCGGCACGCCCTCCGTGGCACGTATCGACGCCCTGGCGGCACGACTTGCCGCCACCATGCGCGACGAAGCCATCGTGCGACGCATCGACGGCACCCTGGACGAGGCCGCCGCTTCGCTGGCCACCGGTTTCGCTCGCTCGCACGGCGGTGCGTTGCCGCCGGGTACCGACGTACGCAGCCTGCGCATCGGCGAGGTCGATTACGCCGGCGCGGTGATCGTCACCCGCGAAACGCCAGGATCGCCCACGCTGCTCTTTACGCCGGACCATGGCTGGGAGACTTTCGAAACGCTCGATGCGTTGCACGCGCGCACGGAGGTTCGCCTGCGCCAGGTCATGGCCCACCGCCAGACGCTGCCGGGCGTGCGCGCGGACGAGGCACAGCAGGTCGTCACCGCGGTACGCTTCGTCGATTCCGCGCCCCTGCACGGCGATGTATTCCAGGTCCTCGCGCGCCGCATGGGCGAGCTGCACCGTCAGAAGGTGGCGGACGCATGGCCGGAAGCGGGCGCGGCAGATGCATCGCCATTCGCCGACGACATCGCGGCCGCCGACGACCTGCACGACCTGATCGACGTGTTCGCCCTGGTCAGCGCGCGCGAAATGCGCCTCGCGGTAGCGGCAAGCGAGGCACGCCTGGCGCGCGTGCCCGCCGAGGTGGCGCAGGGCTGGCGCCGCGCCGTGGCGGAATATCGGATGGCCGGCATGCTGGCCGTCGGTTCCGCACAGCGGCATCCCTCGCACATCCCGCTCGACCTTGCACAGTGGAGCCGGCGCGAACTCGTCGCTGCGCTGTCGCGGCACCGGATCGACGTCGATCCGGCCGACATCGCGATCGAGACCACCGGCACGGAAGCATTGACCCTACCGGGCTCAACCTCATCGACCGGCACGACACGCATGAGTCTCGCCGAATTCGCGCTGCGCAACACCGGCGTCATCGATGCGCGATCGTTGCGCGTGATCAGCGCGAAAGGCACGCCCCCACCCTTGCAGGCACTGCGTGACATCGTTCGCGAGCTCAACCTCGCACCCCGCTTCGCCACGTACCTGCGCGAAAAGCTGCGCGATCCCGGCGGACGCCCTTATCGTACGAGCACCATGCGCCTGCAGCAGGCGCGCATGCGCCTGGAAGCCGCCGACGCACGCATGGCGTCTTACCTCACCGACGAACCCGCTGTCTTCCTCGACGACAACGACGACCGGGGATACCGCATGGTCGAAGCGGTGCTCGACAGCCCGGCCGCCGCCACCCGGCGCACCGTGGGCGGCCACCGCGTCAGCGTGCGACAACTGGTCTATCAGGGCGAGGTAGTCAGCGACGTGCTGGTCATCGGCGTGCAGGACCCGCGCAGCTCGTCGCGCGTGGTGCTCTACACGCCCGGGGCGCCGGATGGCCTGTCGTTCCGCGAGTTCGCCGACCGGGCGACGGCCGCACGACACTTCCTTTATGCGTCCGCGTTCGAGGAATACCTGCTGCGGCGGCTTCCCGCCGAATTCGGCGAGACACGTCCCAACGGCAGCGGACGGCGCTTTCGCGTGTCCGCATCGACGGCGCGTGCGCACTGGGTGCTGAGCGCCCCCAGCGATGGCCGTGGCACGCTCACGGAGGGCCCCTTCGAGGAACGGGTCGTGGATGGCGACGTCCGCACGGCCCTGTTCGATGCGGAGATCGTGCGACAGGCCCGCGACGTGGCCTGGGCCGGGCGAAGCACGGCACAGGCCGATACTGATTCGATCAGGGGAATTCTCCGGGTGGCCTTGTCGGGAAGTCGCGGCCCGACGGCACCGATCATGGAGACCATCAGTGCCGTCGGCCAGGCGTTGCAGGCCACGTGGCGTTTCTACGACAACGTCAAGGCCGGTAACGGCAGCCAGGCCTTCGTGGATTTCACCGAGGCGTACACCGCGTCCCTGAGCCTGGTGGGTTGGCATGGTGGCCTTTCCGCTGGCCGCCGGTCCGTGCTGACCTTGCCGCAAGGTCGCGGCGGGAAGCGCGCGCCGTCATCACTGCGTCTTCCGGACCGCCATCCGGCGCTGGACACCCGGTATGCCGTCGACGGCGTCGATCTCAGCGGGACGCGACCGGATGCAAACGGCATTCACTGGCTGGATGGGCGTCGCTACCTCCGTCAGCAAGGCCGTGTTTTCGAGATACGCCAGGACGCCGCGCTGGATGCCTGGCGGCTGAAGCGGCCCAACGCCCTGGATGCGACCTTCCCCGGCCCCCTCATCGAACCCGGACCTTCGGGCCCGTGGCGGGTCCGGACGGATATCGGCCTGCGTGGCGGCTGGGTGGAACCGGGGGCCATGCCGCAGCCCAACACGCGCGGCATCATGGGGCAGGAGTTGCAGGGACTTTCCGAGTTCCAGCGCTGGACGTTCCAGCACGCGTTCCGACGCCGCCTGCACAATGTGGGTGAGGCCAACCTGCTCTACTGGGAAGCCACCTCCCAACCGACGCCGCGCTTCGTGACGCTGCGCCAGCGAACGGCCTGGAACGACGCCCTGCGCGAAGCACGCAGCACGCCGGTCGAGCCGCTGCCTCCGGGCGCCGCGCCGCCGCCCGGCGCGACGTGGCGTGTCCTGTCACCGGAAGAATGGCCCGCTTCGGTATGGCACGCGCATCACCCGGGCGATGCGCTGCTCGGCATGGGGCGGGATGGCTCGCTGGTCGTGCCGCTGCAATCGGTACCCCGATCGGGCCTGCGCGGGCTGCCGGCGCGAGGTGATGCACCCTTGCCCGCGGACGGCCACGACTGGCTGCACATCCGCCTGGATCGATACCGCGCGCGGCTCGGGGCTGGCGATCGTCCGGGGATCCGCGTCATCGAGGACCGGCACGGTGGCGTCACCACCTATGTGCTTCAGCCCGATGCCGGTTTCCCGCTCAGCTTCCTCGGGCTGGAGGCCGGCGATTTCACGGCCCTGAATCTCCCCTAGCCCCTCGCACCCTGCCGATCCCCGCGCGGCGCAACGGCTCGCCCGGGGATCGGCAACGGGGTACCATCCATGGATGGACAAGCACGACACCACTCATTTCGGTTTCCGCGACGTACCTGTCGCAGACAAACAAAAACTCGTCGGCCAGGTATTCACCTCGGTCGCACGCAGTTACGACCTCATGAACGATCTGATGTCCTTCGGCGTCCATCGCCTGTGGAAGCGCCATTTCGTCGCGGTCAGCGGTGTGCGTCGCGGCGACCGCGTGCTCGACCTGGCGGGTGGCACGGGTGACATCGCCGCCCTGCTCAAGCCGGTGGTTGGGGACGAGGGTGAAGTGGTGGTGGGCGACATCAACGCCGCCATGCTCGGCGTCGGCCGTGACCGCCTGACCGATCGGGGCCTGGTCTCGGGCCTGCGCTGGGCGCAGATGAACGCGGAGACGCTTCCGTTTCCCGACAACAGTTTCGACGCCGTCACCATCGCCTTCGGCCTGCGCAACGTCACCGACAAGGACAAGGCGCTGGCCGATATGCACCGGATCCTCAAGCCCGGTGGACGCGCCCTGGTGCTGGAGTTCTCGAAGGTGCACAGCCCGGTGCTTTCGCGCTTGTACGACGTGCATTCCTTCCAGATCCTGCCTCGCCTGGGCCGGCTGTTCGCCAACGACGGCGACAGCTACCAGTACCTCGCCGAGTCGATCCGCAAGCATCCCGACCAGGAAACACTCAAGGGCATGATGCTGGCCGCTGGTTTCGGCCATGTGGAAGTGCGCAACCTCACCGGCGGCATCGTCGCGATCCATCGCGCTTATAAGCTCTGAGGGGTTGCCTCACAGCCGTGCTGTAAGACGGCGACACGTTGTCAGTGTGCGACACGGACAGACCGATCCCCTCGGCCTGCCTAACCTTTGCGTGGAGATTCCCCACGCAAAGGACGCGATATGGACACCACACCGCCGCAGGCACCGCCCGCGATAACCCAGAGCGAGCACCAGCAGGCGCTCGATACCGTCAAGCGCCTTGCAGATGTACAGCACTGGCTCGTCGAACAGCGCAGCGCCCTCCCCGCATGGCCCGCCTCGCCGACCGCAGAAGGAAAGGAGGCCTATCTCGACGGTCTGACCGCGTACTGGCGCGCGCCCGTCGCCCTGGCACCGGGAGCGCCCCCTTTCTCCCGTGCCTCCGCACTTGCCGCGCAGCTGGCCGGCGCCATGCGCGACGATGCCCTGCTGCTCGGGCTGGACGGCACGTTGGACGAGCGCGCGGTGACATGGGCCACGTCGTTCGCGCGCTCTGCCGCCGGCACACCGCCGGGCTTTGTCGCCAGCGAGCTGCTCATCGGCGACACGCCCTACGCCGGTGCCCTGTTGCTGCAGAAACCGGATGAAAGCGATCTCGTGCTGCTGTTCTTGCCGGAGGCCGGCTGGCAGGCTTTTCCGCACCTGGACGCCCTGCACGAAGCCGCCGAAAAGCATTTCCGGGAAACCCTGCTGATCGACGAGGAACTGCCCGGCATCGTGCACGACGATATCGAGCCACTGCTGGATGCGCCGTTCGTTTCGTCACGCGCCATGGGTCCGGACGCCTTCCACGTGCTGGTCTCGCGCATCGCGCGCGTACAGGAACAACGCGTCGCGGAGGCCTGGAGCGATTTCGCCGATGGCCTCGTCGATGCGGGCGCACTGACCGATCGCGTGCGCGACGCACTGGACCTGAACGACCATCTCGACGTGCATGCGATGCTCGCGCGCCGCGACATCCGCCTGGGCACCGCCGTGGAAGAAGCACGACTGGCCGATCTGCCCGCCTCCGTACGTGCCGACTGGACACGGGCCCGCCGCGCCTACGTCGATACCCTTGCCACTGCCAGCCAGCGACGCGCGGCCGCCGGCCTGACCGACATCACACCACTGGACGAGTTCGTCGAAGACGCCTTGAAACGTGAACTCACGGCGCTTGGCGTTACCGACGCACCGGCCGATCTCGTCGTGCGCATCACCCCGGTGCCCGGCGATGTACCGGGGCTGCTGTCCCATGTCTTCCAGGGTGCATCGACCCAACGCGCCGGGCTGGTGGAGTTCGCTTACCAGAACATCGGTCGCCTCTCCGCCGCCGCGCTGGGTCTGGAGCGCCTGGATGGCGCGGCGCCGTCGGTTTCGCTGGACGGACGGGCGATCCGGGACATCGTACGCCGTGTGGACGCGGGTACCGCCTATGCCGCCTATCTCGACCGGCGCCTGATGTCGTCCCCGGAGGCGGCGACGTCGCGCGCGATCGCCCGGGACCTGCAGCAGGCCCGCATGCGTTTCGAGCTGGAAGAAAGCCGCCTGTCCTACTACCGGCAGGATGTACCGCGGGCCTTCGCCTACGCCGACCGGGACATCGGCTACCGCTGGATGAAGGCGGTGATCGATGCGCCGGAGCCGTCCTCGCGACCCACGGTGGACGGCTATACGATCGTGGCGCGCCAGGTGACCTATGCCGGTGTACCCCTGGCCGACGTATTCGAGGTAGGCGCCAGCTCGCAGAACAGTTCGTCCCGCGTGGTGCTCTACACCCCAGGGGCACCGGACGGCGTGGCGTTCCGTGAATTCCATACGCGCGAGGACGCGGCGCGCCGCTTCTTCCTCGATCCCGCGAACGAACGCTGGTTGCTCGACCGGCTTCCCGGCACGTTCGCGGAAACCGCGCCCAACGGCACACGGCGATTCAAGGTGTCCGACGCCACACGACGCAGCCATTGGGTGTTCGCGCAGCAGGACACGGGCCAGTACACGCGCATGGAGGAAGATCTCGACCATCGCGTGGTGGGCGGCCACCTGATCGACGCGCTCTACGCTACCTCGGTGTCCCTGCTGAAGGACCATGTCGCCACGTTGACGCGTTCCACCGGGGTGGCGGACTGGCAGTCGGCCGCGCACGCGCTCGCATCCGCGACAGCCGCCGCCAGCCCGGTGCACACCCTCGCGGGCGACCTTCTCGAACAGACCCTGCGACAAACGGCTCAGATCATGCCCGCCTTGTGGCGCATGGAGGAAAACATCAAGGCAGGCGACCACCCGCAGGCCTTCCTCGACATGGTCCAGGCGTACCACTCGTCGCTCAACGTCATCGGGGTACGACCAGTGCTCGGCGCCAGCTTTCCGGGTAGCCTGATCCGCACCGGCAACCGTTCGGCCAGCATCGTGTCCAGCCGCCAGCGTATAGCGCCTCCGGAGGCCGTCTTCGAATCGCGCTTCGTCGCCCGGGGCATCGACCCTGCCGGTGCCGAGTCGGTACATGCGGGGGTGCTGACGCTGCGCGGCAACCACTACATCAGCCAGCACGGCCATCTGTACGGTGTGCGCTTCGATGCCGGCAACGGCACATGGCGACTCGCGCGCCCCGGTGCGCTCGACGCGCAGTTCACCGGCCCCGCGATCGAACGCAGTGCGTCCGGCATGTGGCGAACGACACGGCACGTCGGGTTGCGCGGGGGTGGCGAGGATCGCGCACGCAAGCTGCTCGGACGCGTCAGGACCGAGCGCGCCCAGCCGCGCGTGGCCATGCTCAGCCGCGCGCAGCGGAGGGGCCTGCTGATCGAATTGCAGCGTCTCGCCGGCAGTCAGTCCGAGGTCGTGTCGATCTATGCCAGCATGCGGCTCGCGGATCCCGCGGCACGCGGGCGCGGCCTCTCCGCCGCGCAGCAGGGCTATTTCCAGCGTGCCCTCGAGCACGCATCCCGGATCCCGCGTATCCCGGCCCCGGCGCGCGTGGAACCGTTCTCCGCGCCGCCGCGGGCTGCCGCGCCCGCGGCGTCGGCATCAGGCGCGGCAGAGCCACGGGCGGGTTACTCCGGCGGCGTCGCCGTACGTCATCCGGCAGGCCTGGCACTGACCCGGCCGGCCGCGACGCCCCTGGTCGAGTTGCCGCCGACGGCATGGCCCGACACGGTATGGATCTACCTCTCGGAGGCGGACATCGCCGCGCGCGTCGGTGCCACCGACATACGTCTCCCCCAGGGCATCCTCGCCCAGGGGCGCGTGGGAGGCGTCGCCGGCCTGACGCTGCCCCCCGAGACGCCGCTGGCCCAGATTCCGGGTGCCGTCGTGGCTGGCGTCGGTGCAGGCGACACGCTCGGTTCCGTCGCACGCGGCTGGGTGCGGGTCGACCTGCGCGCCGTAAGGACACGACCCGGCAGCGACGGCCTGCCTTTGTTCCGGTTGTCCCGCACCGGCGGACCGGGCAACACCGGCATGGTGATCACGCCGCATCCATCCATCGGGGATCCGGCAGCTGTACGTGACGTATGGCTCACCGCGGGCGAATTCGAACTCGGCACGTGGCCGTCGCCACCGGCACCGCGCCCCTGATCCGTCCCGGTGCCGGAAGACCTCCGGCACCGGGTGGCATACTGGAGGCTTGCCTGCACCGGAAGCCTCCATGCGCCTGCCATCCATCCTCGTCCTCGCCCTCGCGTTCCCGGCGGCGGCCCTTGCCGCCGATCCGCACTCCTATGCCCAGCCCGATACGGTCCGGGTCACCCACCTCGACCTCGACCTGACGCTGGACTTCGGCAAGCGCGAACTGGCCGGCCAAGCCACGTTGAAGCTCGACTGGAAGGCACCCGGGGCCAGCGACCTCGTGCTGGATACGCGCGACCTGACGATCGTCCGCGTGGAAGCCCTCGGCGCCGGCGGCAAGGCATCGGCGTTGAAGTTCGCCCTGGCGCCCCGCGACAAGGAACTCGGCGCGAAGCTGACGATCCAGGCCCCCACGCATCCGGGCAGCGTGCGCATCGTCTACGTCACCGCACCGGAAGCCTCCGGGCTGCAGTGGCTGACGCCGGCACAGACGGCGGACAAGAAACAGCCTTTCATGTTCTCGCAATCGGAGTCGATCCACGCCCGTTCGTGGGTACCGCTGCAGGATTCCCCCGCGATCCGCTTTACCTACGACGCGCATATCCACGCGCCGAAGGATGTCCGCGTGGTAATGAGCGCCATCAACGACGCGAAGCATCCGCTGGATGGCGACTTCACCTTCGACCAGCCGCATCCCATTCCGTCGTACCTGCTGGCGATCGCCGCCGGTGACCTGGCGGTCAAGGAAACCGGGCCGCGCAGCGCCGTCTATGCCGAGCCCAGCGTGGTCGGCAAGGCCGCGCACGAGTTCGAGGACACCGAAAAGCTCATCGCCACCACCGAGCAGCTGTACGGCCCGTACGCATGGGGCCGCTACGACATCCTCGTACTACCGCCGTCGTTCCCGTTCGGCGGCATGGAAAACCCGAACATGACCTTCGCCACGCCGACCGTGCTGGTCGGCGACAAGAGCCTGGTCTCGCTGGTCTCGCACGAGCTGGCCCACTCATGGTCGGGCAACCTGGTCACCAGCGCCGCGTGGCGCGATATCTGGCTCAACGAGGGCTTTACCACCTATGTCCAGGGCCGCATCACCGAAGCGGTGTACGGCAAGGCGCTGGCGGACGAGGAAGCCTTGTTGTCCGCGCGCGAGTTGCAGAAGACGATCGGCCAGATGCCTGCCAACACGCAGAAGCTGACGCCGGACGCGCGTGGCGTGGGCGCGGACGATTCACTGTCCTCCGTGGCATACGACAAGGGCTCGTGGTTCCTGCGCACGTTGGAGCAACGGTTCGGCCGCGACACGTTCGATGCGTACCTGAAGGGCTATTTCGCCCATTTCGCCTTCCAGAGTATCGATACGGACACGATGTTCGCCTACCTCAAGGCGAACCTTCTCGATAAATACCCCGGCAAGATGAGCGAGGCCGAGGCCCGTGCATGGATATGGCAGCCGGGCATCCCGAAGGATGCGCCGCTGCCCGCCTCGCCGCGCTTCGACAGCATCGACGCGCAGCGCACCGCATTCCTTGCCGGCACCCTCGCCGCCGACAGGCTCGATGCGAAGGGCTGGAACACCCAGGAGTGGATGTATTTCCTCGACCGCCTCCCCGACGTGCCGCCGCTGGCGAGCATGAAGGCGCTGGATGCTGCCTGGCACCTTACCGGCACGCCGAACGCCGAGATCGGCATGCGCTGGTACGCGCACGCCATCGCCGCCGGCGACAAGGACGTCTGGACCGCCGCAGCCGAGCACATGACACGCATCGGCCGGCTCTACCTGACCACACCGGTGTACCGCGCCTTCGCCCGCACCCCGGAAGGCCTGGCCTATACCAAGGCCACGTACGCCAAGGCGAAGAGCGGCTATCACCCGATGACCCAGCAGGCGGTGGAACGTATCCTCGCCGGCACATCGAAGAAGTAAGCCCCCAGGCTTGCATACCGTCACGACGCCCCGCATCTTGCGGGGCGTCCTTTGTTCAGGCTCCCGATCCCATGGCCAAGACCCCGCTCCCCGCCCCGACATCCAGCCGGCCGCTCTGGCAGCGCCTGCTGATCCGCCGGCTCAAGTTCCTCGTCGTCGTGGCCCTGGTACTGGGCGTCGGCGCCGGCGGTGTCTATCTGTTCGCACCCTCGCTGCTGCTGAAGGCCGACGCGGCCCGCCTGGCGATGGCTGCGCACATGGAAAAGAAGCAGGTGGTCGCGGGCGACACCACCTGGTCGTACTACGAGGGCGGCACCGGCCCCACCATCGTCCTGCTGCACGGTTTCGCGGCCAACAAGGAGACCTGGCTGGAGATGGCCAAGGGCCTGACCGATCACTTCCACGTGGTGGCGCCGGACCTCCCCGGCTGGGGCGAGTCGTCGCGCAACGATGGAGGCGACTACGGTGTCCCCGCCCAGGCGGCGCGTCTTCAGGCATTCGCCGCCGCCACGGGCCTCGGGCACTTCCTGCTGGTCGGCCATTCGATGGGTGGCGCCATTGCCGGCGTGTACGCGAGCGAACACCCCGACCAGGTGGCCAGCCTGGTCCTGATGAGTTCGCTGGGGCTCACCTTCAAGGACAACGATTTCGTGCGCGACGTCAAGGCGGGGAAGGACCCCTTCATCTTCCACGACCGTGCCGACCTAGAGGCGCTGCTCGCGCGGATATTCCTCAATCCGCCGCACATCCCCGGCCGGGTCGAGGACGCGCTGCTGGCGCGCAACGAAAAGGATCGCGCCTTCATCGAGCGCACCTTCGCCCGCCTGAGCGAGCCTGCGCAGGCCTACTCGCTCGATCCCGTTATCGGCAGCCTGTCCATGCCGGTGCTCGGCGTCTGGTGCCGCGAGGACAAGATCATCGACGCATCCGCGCTGGACACGCTGCGCGGCGGACTGAAAAGCTCCCCGTCCATCGGTGCCACCGTCATGAACGGTTGCAACCACATGCCGATGCTCGAGAAACCCGACGAAACGGCGCGCATCCTCACGGGGTTCGCCCTGGCTCACTGAAGACGGGCACGGGGTCCGTGACACCCTGCCGATGGCTGCGTCATTGCGCCTTTGTGCAGCGGTCTTTCACCGACAGACGATGAGGTCACCCCATCCGTAACCTGCGGATTCCTTTCCCACAAGGTTTCCGCATGGATGCGATGCCCCCTTCCGCGCCGCCCGCCGAGGTACGCGAGACCCACCATGAGGCGATCGACACCGCCCAGAGGCTGATCGCCGCAGAGCGCTGGCTTATCGAGCAGCAGACGGCGATGCCCGCCCTCCCCGAAACGTTCTCCGCCGAAACGCTCAGCGCCTTCGTGGCCGATGTCGGGGCCTTCTGGGAGGGCGGGATCGAAGCCACGGCCGGCACGCGATCGCGGCGCGGCGCCCTGGAAGACACCCTGCGCACGACCCTGTCCGACCTGGCCGTCCTGCAAGGCCTCGATCGCACGCTGGACGACGACGCCCGCGCGCTCGTCGCCGCCGCGCTGGTGCCGCATGCCGTGCCCCCGCCCTACATCGAGTGGCGCGAGGTGACGATCGGCGATGCGCCGCACGCCGGTTCACTGCTGGTCGTGGACACGCGCCCGGGAGGCATCGTCATGGCCTTCACCGCGACGCGCGGATGGGATCGGTATGCCGACCTCGCGCAGGCACATGCCGCCATGGAGAAGCAGGTGCGGGCCGTCCTGGCCGCGCGGGTCGATCTCCCCGGCCTGGCGCGTGCCAGGGTCAACGTCCATGCCACGGAGGCATGCGTCGGGTCACACCGCCTGAATGGGCCCGCCCTGGCCACCGTGGTCGATCGCGTCGTCGCCACGCAGCGCGACAAGATCGAACAGGCATGGATCGAATTCGAACTCGAGCGCGCACTGCCCGGACGGGCCCAGCGGCTGGCCGATCGCCTGCGCGATGCCGTCGACCTGGCCGACGTTGTCGATGTCGAAGCCATCCTGGGGGTGCGTGAGGCGCGCCTGCGCATCGCCCTCGAAACCGAGCGACTGCTCACCGTGCCCCCCTCGCTCGCCGTCGACTGGCGACGCTCCCGCGCGGAATACATGGACACCCTGCAAGCCATGGCGGATCGGCAGGCCCTTGCCGGGATCGACCCGCCGACGGAACTGCTTGACTACGCCATCGGGCAACTGGAGCCCGTCCTGAAGGCACTGGGCGTCACGGAGCATCCCCGAGACATCACCCTGACGCTCGACCGCTCGCTGGATCCCGCCGCGCGCCTCGCTTCGCTGACGGCGTTGATCTACGGCCCGGAGCCCTTGCATGCCTCGCTCATCGACGCGGCCTACAGCAACGTGCCTGCCATCGGTGCGGACCGGTTCAGTGCCCACGGCAAGGACGGTCACCTCATCCCGGCGTTCAGCGATCCCTACATTCGTGCCGTTCTCAACCGGCTGGACATCCACACCCATTACCAGACACAGCTGCTCGGCGAGCTGCGCGACGGGCCCCAGGCCGCACTGCGACGGCGCGGCTTTCGTGAGTCGCGCATGGCCCGGATGCGGCACGCCGCCGTCGAGGCGCGCGTGGCCAGCATGCGCCACGAATACGGCGAGGCACGCCACCTCGGGCTCACCGCCAGCGGGCGCGAACGCGTCGACGCCCTGCTCGATGCGCTTGGCCAGGGAGGGCCGTCGCCTGCCCTGGTCCGACAGGTCACGTTTCGCGACATGCCCCTGCGCGACGTGATGCAAATCGCCGAGTCACCCGACACGGGGGCACGGGGTGCGGCGTCGGCGACGCTGATCTATTACACCCCCGACGCACCGGATGGCGCGGCCTTCCGCGAATTCCGCGATCGTGACGAAGCCGATCGCCTGTTCTTCCGTCATGCCGCGTTCCGTGACTACCTGCTCGACCGGCTTCCCGCGGCGCACGACACCATGCCGGGTGAGGAAAGCCTTCGCCTGAATGCGAATCGCAGCCTTGCCTGGATACTTGGCCAGGACACCTCGGCGGTGGAAGGCGAGGCCACGATCGCTCCCGGCGTCAAGGACATCGCGGGCGACCCGTTCGACGCGCTCTACGACACCGCGCTCGACCACGCGTTGCGCAACGTGCAATCGCTCACACGCAGCGCCCGTGATGCCAACCGCGAGTTCCTGCTCGACATGTGGCACCGCAATCCGGCTCACGTCCTTCCCGCGCAGACCCTGATCGCCACCGTTACCGCGCCATTCCGCGTTGCTCCGGCCGCCTGGCGGGCCTACGACGCGATCAAGGCAGGCGGCTACGGTGATGGCTTCGTCGACGCCACCGAAGGCTATGTCATGGCACTGGCGGCGTATTCGCTGGGCATCTCGGCGTTGCACGCGACCACGGCACCCTACGCCGTGCACTTCCGCGCGATCGGAGGCGCACTGGTCAGCCGGGCCCTGGCGCGCCCCACGCCCGGCACCCACCGGCGCTACCTGGCCAAAGGCGTCACGGCGACGGGCGTACCCGACCCCCAGGGCATGTATCGCATCGACGGCAAGCTGTTTGCGGCGATCGAAGGCAAGCTGTACGAAGCCAATTACCACGCAGCCACCCGCACCATCCGGCTCGGTGCCGCGCCCCCTGCGGGCATCGAGGCAACAGGGCCCGTGATCCGGCTGCAGGGCGAGCTTTGGCACGCCGACCGTCACGCGGGACATCGCCGCTCCGTCGGCCGCCCGGCCACGAATGCCACGCCCGCGCGCGACTTCTACAGCGAATACGTCAATCAACTCGAACAGAGCTTTCCCGATGCGATCGAACGACAGCTGGTGTCGGACCAGATGTATCGCGAAATACGTGGCCTGCCCACGCGCCGTATCGTGACCGACGGCCAGCGCGCCGGGTTCCACCAGGCGCTGATACGCGCCGAGCAATCCATCCGCGCCTCGTTCGACGTCGGCCCTTCACTACCGGGCCGCCTGCGGCAGGTCGCCGAGGCCGACCTGCCCGAGCGCCTCTGGTTCTACGACGAGAATCCGCTCCAGCAAAGCGCGTTCTTCGGCGCGGCGCGGCCCGGCATGACGTGGGGGGCGATACGCAGCGAGGCGCAGGAACGGGACGTCTTCGGCGTGCGGCTGAGCGCCGTGCCGCCGCATGCGCCCATGCATACCATCGTCGACGGTAGCGGCGTACGGCTACTCGACCGCACACGCGGCTTCGCCGTCGAGATAAAGGTGCGGGACCTGCTGCAATCCCGAGCCGCCGGCCAGGACAGCCTGGACCTCCTGTCCATCGTCGGTACGCAGGGCAGGCACTATGTGCTGCGCACGTCTCCGGGACGGCCGGTCATGCTGGAAGCCGGGCAGTTCCGGCTGGTGCCGGAGCTGCCGGAGCCCGCGCCTTAATCGGCGATGTCGGCAACCAGCCGGTCGAGCTGCATCTTCAGGCCGCTGCCGTGCGCCCGAAGCCAATGCCGCTGCTCCTTCCAGTCCGGGAAGATGCTCTCGACCCATTGCCAGAAGCGCGGCGAGTGGTTGCGGACCTTCAGATGACACAACTCGTGCACCAGCACATAACGCAAGGCCACGGGCGGAGCGAGCGCCAGGGCCAGATCGAGGTTGATCCTGTCCCGCGTGTCCAGGCTGCCCCAGAGGCTTTTCAGCGGACGGATCTTCAGGGCCGTGGGGGCCGCGTTGATCATCGGAATGTAGGCCGGCAACCAGCGTGACACATCACGCCGTATCTGCGCCTCGAAGTGCGTGGCCAGCAGGCCACGCGCAATGAGGAGGGCCCGCGCGTGCGGACGCGGTATCACCAGGGTGATGCCGTCGTCGTGCTGTTCGACACGAGGATAAGGGCCCTCTGCCCAGTCCAGCGCGATGTCCTCGCCCCGGAACGGAAAGGTGGTGGGTACGCCCACCTTCAGCCTTGGCAGCGGCGTGGCATCGAGGTGGAACTCGTCCAGCTTCTGCTCGAGCCAGTCGGCGTGATGACGGAGGAAGGCCGTCATCTGCGCCATGTGCGTGCCGTGGGGATAGGTAAGGCGCGCCCCCCGGGAGGTGACGGTGAGCCGCAGGCGGCGGGCACGCGGATGCGCTGCCTTGAGCACCCGGATGGTGCCGCCGGTTGCCGTGGACAGTTCCAGCCAGTCGCTCTCTTCCGATGCCATGTGGCGAGTCTCGCTTCGATCCCGACCAACATCCCACCAAGCCATGTCAATTCCTGCGACGCGGCGCCCTCGTCACTCGGGGCGCGGCAACTTGAACCATTCTTCCAGCTTGCCGAGCAGCCTCGCATATTCGCCGGCCATCAGGGCGAAATTGGCGTCCATTTCCGCCGCGGCGGATTCGGGACTGTCTGCCTGCTCGTCGAGCACCACGTCGGTGAACTTGATCTTGCGCAGGATGAGATCCTCACCCAGCACGAACGAGATGCGATCGTCGAACACCAGCCCCAGCTGGAACACCTGCTTGCCGGTGCGCAGATGCTCGCGGATCTCTTCCGTGTCGAGATCCTGGCGGCGGCAGCGCGCAATGGCCCCCGATGCCGTGGCCGGATCGCGCAATTCGCACTCGTCGCCCAGGGCCAGGCCCGCCGGCAGCTCGCCCGTGGACACCCAGTGCGTCATGAGCAGGCGGGGCGATTCCTCCGGGGCCAGCGGCACGGCCGGGAAACTGCCCAGGGCCTCGCGGATCTGGCTGAGGGTGTTCTCGGCGGACTTGCGGCTGGAGGTGTCCATGATCAGCCAGCCGTTTTTCTTGTCCGCGAAAGCCGACATGCGCGACGTGCGCACGAACGCCCGCGGCAGCAGTTCGTTCATGACGTCGTCCTTCATCCGCTTGCGCTCACGGCCGCTGACCTTGCGACCTTCTTCCTCGGCGATCTTCTGCACGCGGTTGGCCAGCTCGTCGTTGATCACGGACGTGGGCAGCAGCTTGTCCTCCCCGGCCACGGTGACCATGACGTTGGACGCCACCGAATGCGTGAGGGCTTCTTCCCGGCGTCCCAGGGGCGAGATGAAACCGCGCGTGGACAATTCCATGGGGCCGACGGAACGCAGGCGATGCTCGGGCAGCGCCTCGTCAAGGCGCTCGAGATCGGCGGCGACGGAAGCGGAGAAACGGAACAGGGTGAGATTGCGATAGAACATGGATCGGCGATTCTCTTGCGAATGAGGGACCGCGACGGGCGCCATGCGCCCGCCGACGAAAGGAGCGGCGGAGCGGGTCAGACGACCTGGGCGATCGCCGCGGCGACGCGGTCCAGGTTGCCCTCGTTGAGCGCCGCCACGCAGATACGGCCGGTGCCGACGGCATAGATGCCGAACTCGGTGCGCAGCCGATCCACCTGGGCAGAGGAAAGCCCGGAGTAGGAAAACATGCCGCGCTGGGCTTCGATGAAACCGAAATCGCCATGCCTGGCCAGGCGCTCGACCAGGCCCCGGCGCATGGCCCGGATACGCTCGCGCATCTCGCCCAGCTCGGCTTCCCACTGCGCGCGCAGCGCGTCGTGATTGAGCACGGCCGAGACCACCGCGGCGCCGTGGGTCGGCGGATTGGAGTAGTTGGTGCGGATGACGCGCTTTACCTGGGACTGCACGCGGAGCGCTTCGTCGTGCGAGCCCGTGACGATGGACAGGGCACCCACGCGCTCACCGTACAGCGAGAACGATTTCGAGAACGAGCTGGCGACGAAGAACGCCACACCGGCCTCCGCGAACAGGCGCACGGCCAGGGCATCCGCCTCGATGCCGTCGCCGAAGCCCTGGTAGGCGATATCCAGGAACGGCACCAGGCCCTGCGCCTGCACGGTGTCGATGACGCGCGTCCAGTCGGCGGGTGTCAGGTCCACGCCCGTCGGGTTGTGGCAGCAGGCATGCAGCACCACGATGGCGCCCTTCGGCAGCGATGCGAGGCCGGCGAGCATCGCATCCACATCCACGCCGTGCGTGACGGCATCGTAGTACGGGTAATCGACCACCTCGAACCCGGCGCCTTCGAAGAGGGCGCGGTGGTTTTCCCAGCTGGGGTTGCTGATGGCCACGGGCACGGAGGGATCGAGGCGCTTGAGGAAGTCGGCGCCGACCTTCAGCGCACCGGTGCCGCCCAAGGCCTGCGCGGTGACCACGCGGCGCTCGGCGAGCAGGGGCGACGCCTCGCCGAACAACAGCTTCTGCACTGCGCTGTCGTACAGCGCGATACCGTCGATGGGCAGGTAGCCACGCGGAAGCTGGGCTTCCAGGCGGGCCTTCTCGGCCTCGCGCACCGCGCGCAGCAGCGGCACGTGGCCGTTGGCGTCGTAATAGACGCCCACGCCAAGATTGACCTTGTCGGCACGGGTATCGGCGCCGAAGGCTTCGTTGAGGCCGAGGATCGGATCGCGCGGCGCGAGTTCGACGGAAGAGAAAAGGGTCATGGTCGGCAGGCCTCGAAGCGGGAAGAGGAAAGGATCAGTCGTTGTCGTCGACGGTGTCGCCGCCGGCGAGCCAGGCGTGGGCGTCGGGTCGCGCCGCGCCTTCGCGTGCGCCAAGCGCCGCGAAGTCGAACAGGCGGCGATCCGTCAGCTGCGACGGCGCGATGTTGCCCATGGCACGGAAGATCGTCTCGCTGCGGCCGGGGTTGGATTTTTCCCACTCGGCGAGCATGCGCTTGACCACCTTGCGCTGCAGGTTCTCCTGCGAGCCGCACAGGTTGCAGGGAATGATGGGGAAAGCGCGGCTGGCCGCGTAGGCCGCGATGTCGTCTTCCTTGCAATAGGCCAGCGGACGGATGACCACATGGCGCCCGTCGTCGGACAACAGCTTGGGCGGCATGGCCTTCAGGCTGCCCTGGTAGAACATGTTCAGGAAGAACGTGCCGAGGATGTCGTCGCGATGGTGGCCCAGCGCGATCTTCGTGATGCCGTTGGCCGCGGCCCACTGGTAGAGCGCCCCGCGGCGCATGCGCGAGCACAGGCTGCACAGGGTCTTGCCCTGGGGGATGACCCGGGTGACGACGCTGTAGGTGTCTTGCTCGATGACATGGAACGGGACGCCCAGCGCGGTCAGGTAACCCGGCAGCACGTGCTCGGGGAAATCCGGCTGTTTCTGGTCCAGGTTCACCGCGATGAGGTCGAACCGCACCGGCGCCTTGGCCTGCAGTGACAGCAGCATGTCCAGCAGGGTGTAGGAATCCTTCCCACCGGAAAGGCAGACCATGATGCGGTCGCCGTCCTCTACCATGCCGAAGTCGGCGATGGCCTGGCCGACCTGGCGACGCAGGCGTTTGGCCAGTTTGCCGGCTTCGTAGCTCTGCTTGCGGGTGGCGTCGGGCGTGGCGGACATGCGTTTGGGCGGTTCGGGACGGGTCGGCTGACCATTGTAGCCGCTGCGGAGCCCCTCGCCGGCGGTTACAATCGGACTTCCCCTCCTCGCCCGGCCCAACGCCATGCAGGTCCAGGATCCTCACGAGCTCCAGCAACGCCTCGCCGAACTCAAGGTCGAGCACCGCGACCTCGACGCCGCCATCGACCACCTGGCCGCCGCGATCGGCCGTGACGAGCTCCAGCTGACCCGCCTGAAGAAGCGCAAGCTGCTGCTGAAGGACACCATTTCCCGGATCGAAAGCCGGCTCATCCCCGACCTGGACGCCTGAATGGCCGCAGTGGCGCCCATCCGGCTGGCCAACCGCCACGTGACGCTGGAGCCGCTCCAACCGGTGCATGCCGGCCCGCTGGAACGCGCGGCGGCCGATGGCGACCTCTGGAACCTGTGGTTCACCTCCGTGCCGGCGCCGGGTCGCGTGGAGGCCTACATCGCTTCGGCCCTGCGCGGGCAGGACGAAGGCCGGATGTCACCCTGGGTGGTGCGCGAGAACGCCTCCGGCGACATCGTGGGCACCACGCGCTTCTACGACATCGTCGACGATCCGCGGCGCATGGCCATCGGCTATACCTGGTACGCACGGCGCTGGCAGCGCAGCCACGTCAACACGGCCTGCAAGCACCTGCTGTTGTCCCACGCCTTCCAGGATCGGGACGCCGTGGCCGTCGAGTTCCACACCGACGCCTACAACCAGGATTCGCAGCGCGCCATCGAGAAACTGGGCGCGAAGCGCGAGGGCATCCTGCGCGCCCACAAGCGTCGGCCCGACGGCTCGCTGCGTGACACGGTGTGTTACAGCATCCTGGCTACCGAGTGGCCCGACGTCGATCAATGGCTGCAGCTGCGGTTGGATCGCCTGGCACCGCCTGCCGCCTGAGCCCTTGCGCCCAGGTGCTGCCGGTGCGACACGACCCCAGCGCAGTTGAACTACCGCGTCGCCACCGCCTCCGGGGACGAAGGGTGCACCACCAGGGTCGCGGTCATGCCGGCCGAGAGCACCACACCGGGCGGCAGGTGCGCCGTGTCGATCCGGATACGCACCGGCACGCGCTGCGCAAGCCGCACCCAGTTGAAGGTCGGGTTCACGTCGGCCAGCAGGTCGCTGCCGGTCGGGTTATCGGCATCGGTGATGCCGCGGGCGATGCTCTCAACCGAGCCCTTCAGCCGCACGCCACCGCTCATCAGGCGGATGTCGACCGGATCGCCCACACGCAGGCCGGGCAGCTTGGTCTCTTCGAAGTAGCCGTAGATCCAGTACGAGTGGCTGTCGATCAGGGCAAGGCGTGCGCTGCCGGCACTGGCGTAATCGCCGACGCGTACGTCCAGGTTGGTGACATAGCCATCCACCGGGGCGCGCACTTCCGTGCGATCGAGATTGAGTTGCGCGGAAGCCAGTTCGACCTGCGCCTGGGCCACGGCCGCCAGGGCCTGCTGCTGGGAGGCGCTGGCCTGCTTCGTACTCGCCTGGGCCTGCTGCCACCCCGCCTTGGCCGCGTTGGCGGCGGCCACCGCGTTGGCCTTGTCTTCCGCCGAGATCACGTTGTTGATCAGCTTCTGCCGGCGTTCGGACTGGGCGGCGTACATCTCGAAGTTGGAGCGGCTCTGCAACGCACCGGCCTGGGCCGCGTTGATGCTGGCGCCCGCGGCGCGTGCCGCGGCCTCGGCGGCGTTGAGGTTGGCTTCGGCCTGCGCCACAGCGTTCGCGTAACGCGCCTTGTCGACGACGAACAGCAGGTCGCCCTTCTTCACCGTCTGGTTGTCGATCACCTTGACGTCGGTGACCAGCCCCGCCACGTCCGGCGCGATGCGCACGATCTCCGCGCGCACGCGGCCGTCGCGCGTCCACGGCGAATACATGTAGTGCTTCCACAGGGCGTGCCCGATCACAGCGGCGACGAGGACGACGACGGCGGTCACGGCAAAACGGATGACGGTGGCGAGTTTCATAGGGGCTTCACTCAGAGCAGGAGCAGCGCAAAAGCGCCGAAGACACAGACGAACACGGCGAGCCGGAACAACGGTGGGTGCCAGACCAGGCGGTACAGCCCGAAGCGGCCAGCGATACTGTCGAAGAGCCAAAGCGCCAGCAGCGCGACGACGAAGAGGATGAGCAGTCCCGGTACGAGTGCATCACCGAGGGCGATTTCACGAGGCATGGGCGATCTCCTTGCTGAGCGGCATATCGGGCATGTAAGCGGCCAGGACGGATTCCCCGTCGAGCAGGGCCATGCGCACCAGGTGCAGGTGGGCCAGCAGGTGCTGCGTACCCGCGTGCTCACTGACGCCGGCAATGGCCGTGGCGACCGCGTCCCGCGCCAGCAGATAGCCGTCGGCGTCGGGCTTCTCGTAGAAACGGGCCAGGGTACGCAGCGTGTCCTGCAGGTACGGATGCAGGGCTGCCGGGACATACCGACGCGCGATGTCGTGACGCAGTTCGATCAACGCCCGTCCCGTCTCGTGCACCGCCAGGGCCCACGCGATCAGCGTGCGTGAGTCGGCACTGCCGGGCTCCGTCTGGGCGACCACCTGGCTGACCAGGTCGTGATTGACGCTCTCGAACCGGTGGCGAAGGCCGGGCAACGGGGCTTCCGCGGCGAGCGCGACCTGCCCACGCAGGCGTGTCAGCTGGCGCCGCCGCAACCAGGCGCTGCCAATCGCAGGCGGAATGACCACGAACGACACCGCCGCCGCGCCCAGCCCGACGACCTGTGCGATGGCGTCGTTGATGAAATGCGCCGGGTCGTACACCTGCACGTTCTTCAGCGTGAGGATGTAGGCAAAGCCCATGGCCCAGCCCAGGCCGTAGGATGCGAAGCGTCGGGTCATCATCAGCACCAGGCCAACGGCCAGGAACGGCGCCACGCCGACCACCAGCAGGCCGTAGCCATCCAGGCGCGTAAGGACGAAGAACTCGCAGATGAAGCCCAGCACCATGCCCGAGAGGTAGCCGAGCATGACCTGCCAGGTCACCCGCGTCGGGTTGGGTGTGGTGGCGAACAAGCCAGCGAACACCGTGGCGAGCAACATGGCACTGGAACCCAGCGGCCAGGCGCTGGCCACCCAGAACGCCCCCAGCACCAGCATGGTGAGCGTCGTGCGGAACGTTGCCAGCCCGGCGCCGAGGAAGTCGTTTCCGCGATCGAAGCGCACCCGCTCCGCGGCGCCCGCGCTCACCCGTGGCGCCTGGAGGGAGGCGGCCGTATCGACATAGTCGTAAAGCTCGTCGACGAAACGGGCCAGCAGCGACGCGCCGGTGTCGAAATCGCGAATGTCCTGCGGATCGGCCAGCGCAGCGCGTTGTGCGGGGGTAGTCGTCCGCATCGTGTCGCGCGCCGCCAACAGGCGCGGCAACAGCACGCGCGCGGCCGCGCCGGCCTCGATGGGTGCGTCGAGAGCGTCGCCGATCGGCATGTACAGGCGCATCAGCGCCTGTGCGGTCGTATCGCGGCGCGCCCGCTTGAGCCGGTTGATCAGGTGGTGCAGCGACTGGAAGCTGGTGGATGCCGCCATGAAGCGCTGGTTGAACAGGCGCAGGTGGCTGCTGCGCGCGCGGGCTTCGGCGTCTTCGAAAATGACCGAGCTGCGCAGGTCTTCCAGCGTGACCGCCGCGCGCACGAAGCGCAGGTGGGCGTTCTCCATCGTGTCGCGGGCGATCGCCCCGGCCGTGCTGTCGCGCACGAAGCCAACGAAGTGCGCGAACTGCTCGCGCGCCGCGCGCCGCAAGACGTCGCGCATGCGGCTGGGGAACACCACGTCGTTGACCACGCCGCTGACCATGAGGCCGAGCAGCACTTCACTGATACGCGCCCACGACGAATCGAAGACGCCGGGCGGATTGTCGATCACGGGAATGGCGACGATGGCCGCCGTGTAACCCGCCAGCACGAAGGCATACGACTTGAAGTTGCGATACAGCGTGGCGCCACCGGCACACACGCCGATCCACACCGACAACGACAGCAGGAACAGGTCGCGCGTCTGCGGAAAGGCGGCCACGATGACGATGGCCGCCGCGGCGCCGGTCAGCGTGCCGATCGCACGGTAGAAACTTTTGGCCAGCACCATGCCGGACTGGCGGTTGGCGACGATGATCGTCGTCAGCATCGCCGTGGACGGCGCCGGCAGGGCCAGCCGCATGGCCAGCCACCCGGTGAGGAAAAACGCGAGCAGGGTCTTGCCGACGAACAGCCAGACGTCGACTTCCTCGCGTAGTGTCTCGACCACGACCTGGCGCGTGGTGGGCGCGGCGTTTTGTAGTTCGATGGCAGACATGACGCCCCCGGTTACTCCCCGAACCCGGCCAGCATCTTCTTGAGCAGGCCTTCCAGTTGCGTCTGTTCGGTGGCATCGAGGTTACGAGTCTGGCGGTGAAGCAACGTGACGATATCGGGGAGGAACTGGGTGATCGTGTCCAGCCCGACCGGCGTCAGGGTCAGGGTGACCTTGCGGCGATCCTCGTCGCTGCCGGCGCGGGCCACGTAGCCCTTCTCGCATAACTGGGTAGTGAGCCGGGTGATGTTGGCCAGCTTCTCGCCGGCCGCCTCGGCCAGCTGCGACGGGTTCATCGCGTTGTCCGGCGAGCCGTAAAGCATCATCAGGATGTTGTATTCCGGGTGGTTCAGCCCGTAGGGCTTCATCACCGCGTTGGCTTCGTCGTGCACCTGCTTGTAGAGGTGCTTGACCAGACGGACGAGCACAGCCGGCTGGCGCGGGAACCCCGGGTATTTACGCAGAGTGACGTCGAGGCGTGCTTCGGTGCGGGCGAAATCGCTCATGGGGAGGTCCGTGGCCGGGATACCTCACAAGTATATAGTTCATTTGTGTATTATCAATAGTTGAAGCTGTTGGATGAGAGTGGGCGTCGGCGTGCGGTGAACGGATCCGGTCATGTCGTGCCGGATAAACGGCTCATCGTCGCCCTCTGGAAAAGCCTCTGGCCGTCCCCATCCTTGCGGCCAGGAGACACCATGAACACGCCTCGATCCGTCCTCGCCCTTCTTTTCGCGCTCGCGACGATCGTCCTCGTGGGTGGATGCCGGCGCCCCGCCACCGTGGACGGCGCGCAGCCGCATGCCTCCGCCGTCGCGGTTGTCCAGCGCGCGCAGGGTTCGCCACCCGTGGAAAAGCCCAGGATCGAAGTTATTTCCGCACGGGCCTTGGCGCAGGACTTTGCAAGCGATCGCGCCTCATCGGTGGGTCGCTTCACCCGTCAGGTCGTCGAAGTCACCGGCGAACTGGGAAGCCTGGAAGCCGGTGGGAATGGGGTACCCGTGCTCACGTTGAGAGGCGGGGCGGGATTCAAGGATCCACGATTCGTCCTCGATGCCGATGCCTGGCCGGACGTCTCCACCCTCAAGACCGGCGCGACGGTGAGACTGTCATGCCGGGATGGGTCCGAGAGCGCCGGTCAGGTGACCTTGAAGGCGTGCGCGCTGCTGTAGGGCCAGACAAACACGACAACGGCCCGATCCGCGTGGGCAGACCGGGCCGTCGGGTCGCAGTGACACACTTACTGCTTGAGCGGAACCGTCTCGAAACCACCGCCCTGCGGCGCGGCGTTCTGGGCCGGCTGCGATGCCGGCGGAGCAGCGCCTCGCACCGGAGCCGCGCCACGGGCACCGCAGGTGTACGCACCCCAGTCCTGCGAGCCACCGTTGGGCTCACCGAGGGGCTTGATGGTGTCCGCACCCATCTTCGCGGCCTCGTTACGCGCGAGCACTTCAAGTTCGTCGCGGACCTTCAGGTCGTCGCGATCGATGGGGCCGACGCGGCTCTGCACGGACACCGTGACCTTGCCCTGGTCGCGGCAGCTGGACACATCGCCGTTCCAGGCCGTGCGGACGTTGCGCGCGCTGTCGTCGAGCTTGATGCCCCACGAGCACGCTGAGAGGGCGAGCGGGACGAGGAGAACGAGGACCTTGCGCATGGATTGAGCTCCGGAAAAACGTTGGGGGGACATGCTAGCCAAATGCCGCGAAGGGCGCGATCTGAATCGACCGCGCCCTTCGCTGGGGATTACCTTGCCGTGGTCGCGGGCGGCGCCTTGGCCTTGCCCGCGCGTCCGGACACCGGCGCTGCGATGTCCTTCGCCGGCTGGCCGTCGGCATCGATCACATGCACTTCGCCGAGGTTGAGCGCGCGCACCGGGGCCTCGATCTTGCGCAGGTCGCCGACGATGACCCAGGTCAGGGCGTCGGGACGGATGACGGCGGCGAGCGCGGCCTCGGCCTTGGCACGGTCGACCCCTTCGATACGCGACTTCAACGTCTGCACGTAGTCGTCCGGGCGGCCGTAGATGAGGATGCCACTGATGGCGCCCAGCACGGAGGACGTGGTCTCGAAGCTACCGGGCAACGCGCGGATGCGCTGCGCCTGGATGTTGCCGATTTCATCGGCGGTGAGCGGTTTCGGGCCGATGACGGCCTTGGCCTCCTTGAGAATTTCGGCCGCCGATTCGGCCGTCTTGTCGGTCTGCACCGGCGCGTAGAACAGCAGCGGGCGCTGCCCCTGCGCATCGGAGAGCATGCTGCCCGCACCGTACGCCCAGCGCTTTTCCTCGCGCAGGTTCATGTTGAGGCGCGAGGTGAACGTGCCGCCGAAGGCACCGTTGGCGATGCCCAGGGCCAGAGCGTCGGGCGCACGGGTGGAGGGTGCCAGCAGGCCGGCCAGGATCAACGACTGCGGGGCGTCCGTGCGATTGACCAGGAAGACGCGCGGCTTCGGCTGGGCCGCCACCTGCCCGATATTCCGCGCCGGCACGGCCGTGGCCGGGGCCTGCCAGTCACCGAAGACCGCATCGAGCCGAGGCAGGATGTCCGCGAGCGTGGTGTCGCCGGCCACCACGATGCGCACGTTGTCCGGCCGCAGGTAGTCGCGCTGGAAGGTGGCGAGGTCCGCGGCGGTGAGCGAGGCGATGGCTTTTTCGGTACCGCTGCCCGTGAACGGGATGCCGTAGGCATGGTTGGCGCCGTAGAGCAGCGGCGGCAACGTGCGCAGCGCGAGGCCGGTGGGTTCGGTTTTTTCCTGCGCGATGCCGGCCATCCACTGGCCACGTACGCGCTCGATGTCGTCCGCCTTGAACGCAGGGTTGCGCGTGATGTCGGCGAACAGCGCGAGCGAGGGCGTGAGGTCGCTGTTGAGCGCGTTCAGGCCGACGCTGCAGGTATCCAGCGAGCAACTGGACGAGACGATGGCACCCAGGCGCTCCTTGCGCCGTGCCACTTCCACCGAGTCGAGCGAGCGCGTGCTTTCTTCCAGCAGCGCGGAGGTGAAGCTGGCGGTGCCCAGCTTGCGGCCCTGGTCGGCTGCGTAGCCCGCGTTGAACAGGAGCAGCACCTGGGTCACCGGCACCGTGTGGCGCTCGGCCAGCACCACCTCGATGCCGTTCTTCAGCTTGCCCCGCTGGAGCGTGGGGAAGGACAGGTCGGGGAAGGTGTCCACCGACGGCACGCCCTTGCTGCGATCGACCTGGGACGCGCCGGCGGCGTAGGACCGCGCCGGCGGGGTGACGGCGGTGGGGCGGCCAGGCGCGGTGCCCAGGCCGGTCACCGCCTTGTCCTCGGCGGCCGGGTCGAAGCCCGGTGGCGCCGGCAGGACGGTGAGGGTGTAGTCGCCCTGGGTAAGCCACTTCTTCGACGAGGCCAGCACCGAGGCGGTCGTGGCGTTCTGCGCCCGCTCCAGGTCCTTCTTGTAGGCCTCCGGATCGTTACGGTAGACCTGTCCCTCGGCGAGGATTACGGCCTTGCCGCCCGAGCCGCCCACTTTCTCCAGGCCGCGGATGAATCCCGCGCGGTTGGCGACCTTGGCACGCGCCAGCTCGTCGGCCGTGGGGCCGGTGGCGAGGTAATCCTTCCATACGGATGCCACGGCCGCTTCGACCTTCGCGGGGTCCACCCCGGCCTTGACGTCGACGGTGAGCTGCACCTGGCTGGCGAGGGCGAAGGGCGAGATGCCGAGGCTGACATCGTCGGCGAGCTTGTCCTGATAGACGAGACGCTGGTAGAGCCGCGATGTCTTGCCGCCGCCGAGGACCGTAGTGGCGAGATCGAGCTGCACGGCATCGTCCGTGCCCAGCTGGGGCACGATCCACGTCCGCACGATGCGCGCCTGCGCGACCTGGTCGTGCTGGATACCGCGCGTGGAGGCCTGCAGCGGAGTGATCCACGGCTGCTGCCGGGGCACCGGCGGCCCTGCGGGGATGTCGCCGAAGTACTTCTCGGCCTTCGCCTTGGCCTGGGCCACGGTGATATCGCCCGCCAATACCAGCGTGGTGTTGGCCGCCCCGTAGTAGTCGTGGAACCACTGCTTGACGTCGGCCAGCGAGGCCGCGTCCAGGTCGGCCATCGAACCGATGGTGTCGTGGTGATACGGGTGATTGGCCGGGTAGGTATTGACGAGGACGTTCTCGTCCACGCGGCCGTAGGGCTGGTTCTCGCCCTGGCGCTTCTCGTTCTGCACCACCCCGCGCTGGGTGTCGAGCTCCTTCTGGCCGATGGCGCCGAGCAGGTGGCCCATCCGGTCGGACTCCATCCACAGCGCCATATCGAGGGCGGTGGTGGGCACGGTCTCGAAGTAATTGGTGCGGTCGAACCACGTGGTGCCGTTCATGTCGGTGGCGCCGGCGCGCTCGAACGGCTGGAAATAGGTGCCCTTGCGGTTTTCCGAGCCCGAGAACATCAGGTGCTCGAACAGGTGGGCGAAGCCGGTCTTGCCGGCCGGCTCGTCGCCTGAGCCCACGTGGTACCAGATGCTGACCGCGACCACGGGCGCCTTGTGGTCTTCATGCACGACGACGGTGAGGCCGTTCGGCAACTGGAAGCGCGTGTATGCGATGTCCGGAATCGTGTCGGGCGCGGACGACGCCGCAGCGGCGGCCCCGACGAAGGAGATCAGCCCGGCGGCAAGCAGGGCGAGGCGGTTCTTCATGCACGACTCCAGAGGGCCCTCGTGGCCCGGATGCACGGAGGCTAGCCCGGTCGCTCCGTCGGGCGCAATCGGTGGTGTCCGATCGTCCGCAGGTTGTCCGGTCGCGGGTGGTCGGTGTCCGCGGACAAGCGACCTGTCGGAAGCCACATGACAAACCTCATACGAATCAACTCATTGCCGACACTCAAAGGCTGGCACGGCACTTGCGTTACTAGTCATGCCCCGCCGGGCGGCTTCCTGCCCCGGCTACTCGAAGGAACGCGACATGAAATACGAACTGATGATGCTCAACGGCCTGCTGGTCACCTCGATGTTCCTCTGCGGGTTCACGCTCTTCCAGATGGTCTGATCACCCTACTGTTTCTGTCGGAGATACACCCATGCAACACGAACTTCTCATCCTGCGCAGCCTGCTCGTCGCTTCCATGCTCGTCTGCGGCCTGATCGTCGGCAACATGCTCACCTACACGGGTGCGCCGATCCAGCTGGCCGCCGTCGGGCAGGCCACGATCGCCCCAGCCGTCACCTGCGATGCGACGATCGCGCATGCCACCTGCGCGTCGCCGGCCGCATAATGGGGGCATGCCCCACGTCATCCTCTTCCGACCCGAAATACCGCCCAACACGGGCAACGTGATTCGCCTCTGCGCCAATACAGGCGCGGGGCTGCACCTGGTACGGCCGCTCGGCTTCGAACTCGACGACGCCCGCCTGCGTCGCGCTGGCCTGGACTACCACGAATTCGCACGGGTGGCGGTGCACGACACCCTGGACGCCTGCCTCGAAGCCCTCGGCCGACCGCGTGTATTCGCGTTCTCCACGCGCGGGCAGCAGCTCCATACCGAGGTGACCTTCGCCGAAGGCGATGCCCTGCTGTTCGGTTGCGAGACGGCCGGCCTGCCCGACGACGTACTGGACGCCCTTCCCGCCGGGCAGCGCGTGCGCCTGCCCATGCGTCCGGGCAACCGCAGCCTCAACCTCTCCAACGCCGTGGCGGTCGCCGTGTTCGAGGCGTGGCGCCAGGCCGGTTTCGACGGCGCGGCCTGACCCGCGCAAGCTACAATCGGGACATGACTCCCGAACGTCCCCCGGCCGACGCCGATCCTCGTCGCTTCCTGCCCCGACCGCTACGTGTGCTGGCCGGCCGTGCCATGGAGGCCGCGCTCAACCGCGCGGTCGACCTCGATCCCGACACCCGTGCCCGACTCGACGCGCTCGACGGCCGCAGCGTGCAGGTGCACCTCGCCGGGCCCGAACTGGGCATCCGCATCACCGTGGAGAAGGGCCGCCTGCGCGTGGGGCCGCCCGAGGAAGGCGGCAGCCTGCGCGTCGCCGCTTCGCCGGGTAGCCTGCTGGCCATGGCGCTGCGCCGCGACGACGATGGCGTGGCGCCCGGGAAGGTGGACATCGCGGGCGACGCCGAGCTGGCGCGACGCCTGGAGCGCCTGGCCCGGCAGTACGCACCGGACGTTGAGGAAGCTTTCGCGAAGACCTTCGGCGACCGGCTGGGCGTTCCGCTGGCCACCGCCCTGCGCGAGGGCCTGGCCCATGCGCGCGAGTCCGTCTCGCACCTCACCGAGGACACCGCCGACTGGCTGCGCGAGGAAGGCCGCGTAGCCGTGGCCCCGGGCGAAATGGATACCTTCCTCGACGGTGTGGATGCCGTCCGCGAACGCACGGAACGCGCCGAGGCCCGGCTTGCCCGCCTCGCCCGGACCCTCGGGGGGTCGCGCGCATGACGCCTTTCCGCCTTGCCCCGCGCCTGTTCCGCGTGGTCGCCGTGCTGTTGAAATACCAGCTGGACGAAGTGATCGAAGGCGCCCGCCTTTATCGTCCACTCAAGCTGCTGACCCCGTTGCTGCCCGGTCCGGCGGTAGACACCCGCGGCCTGTCGCGCGGCGTACGCCTCCGGCTGGCGCTGACCGAGCTGGGTCCGATCTTCGTCAAGGCCGGCCAGGTCCTGTCCACGCGGCGCGACCTGGTGCCGCCGGACATCGCGGACGACCTCGCGCTGCTCCAGGACCAGGTGCCGCCCTTCCCCGGTGCGGAAGCGCGGGCCATCGTCGAGCGTGAGTTGCGTGCGCCGGTGGCCACGCTGTTCGCCGCCTTCGACGAAACCGCCCTCGCCTCCGCATCCATCGCCCAGGTGCATGCGGCGACGCTGCACGACGGCCGGGAAGTGGTGCTGAAGGTGCTGCGTCCCGGTATCGACCGCCGCATCGCGCGCGACATCGACCTTCTGCGTTCCCTGGGCGAGCTGGCCCAGCGATGGCATCCCGCGGCCGACAAGATCCGCCCGATGGAGGTGGTGGCCGAGGTCGAGAAGATGCTCGAGAACGAGCTGGACCTGCAGCGCGAAGGCGCCAGCGCCAGCCTGCTCCGGCGCAATTTCGCCAGCGGCGTCGATCTCTACGTGCCGGAGGTCCACTGGGATTTCAGCACGCAGGGCGTGCTGACGCTCGAGCGGGTGCGTGGTGTCAGCGCCGACGACATCGTGGCGATCGACGCCGCCGGCCTCGATCGCAAGGCGCTCGCCGCCAAAGGCGTGCGCCTGTTCTACGAACAGGTGTTCCGCGACAACTTCTTCCATGCCGACGCGCACCCGGGCAACATCTGGGTGGACACCACGCGTGTGGACGAGCCGCGCTTCATCGCGCTGGACTTCGGCATCATGGGCTCCCTCCCGGAAGCCGACCAGTACTGGCTCGCCGAGAACTTCATCGCGCTGTTCGAGCGCGACTACGCCCGTATCGCGCAGTTGCACGTCGCCGCCGGCTGGATGCCCTCCCATGTTCGCGTCGACGAGCTGGAAGCCGCCGTGCGCACGGTGTGCGAGCCCTACTTCACCCGCCCGCTGTCGCAGATCTCCATCGCCGACCTGGTGGTGAAGCTGTTCCGCACCGCGCAGCGTTTCGAGCTCACGCTGCAGCCGCAGTTGATCCTGCTGCAGAAAACACTGCTCAACATCGAAGGCGTGGGTCGCCTGCTCGACCCGGACATCGACATCTGGGCGGTGGCGCACCCCGTGTTGCGCCGCATCCTGCGCGAGCGTTACAGCGTGCGTGCCACGCTGCGCGACGTGCGTCGGCGCCTGCCCGACTGGATCCGCACCGCGCCGCGCGCGCCGGAACTCCTGCGCGACGCCTTGCTCCAGGTCGCCAGTGGGCAGCGTCGTGACGTCGCCGACCCGCTGGCCCTCGCGGTGGCACGCGACGACGCACGGCGCCTGCGCCGCCTGATCGCCTGCGGCCTGCTGGGCGCCACCCTGCTGATCTGCGGCGCACTGGTCGGCACGCTGGCGCCGCGCGGCGTGTGGCCCGGCATCGCCGCCGCGGCGGTCGGTGTGCTGGTGTTCGTCGTGGGCTGGCCACGACGGGTTCGCTGAGCGACGTGCTGGATATCCTCTACCAGGACGACGACATCGTCGCCGTCAACAAGCCGGCCAACCTTGCCGTGCACCGGTCCACCTTCGTCGGGCCGGACGATGCGTTCCTGATCGACCTGCTCCGCGAACAGGTGGACGGCCGCCTGCACCTGGCGCACCGGCTGGATCGCGCCACCTCGGGCGTGCTGCTGGTAGCGCGATCCTCCGAAGTGGCCGCGCAACTGGGCGAGCAGTTCATGGGCCGCAGCGTGCGCAAGCGATACCTCGCCGTGGTGCGTGGCTGGCCCGATCCCGAGGAAGGCACCATCGATTATCCGTTGCCGGGGTCGCGCGATACCGGGCCGCGGCGCGAAGCGAGCACCGAGTATCGCCGGCTGGCCACGACCGAGGTGGCCATTCCCCTCGGACGATATGAAGCGCAACGCTATGCGCTGATGCTCGCGGAGCCGCGCACCGGCAGGTTCCGGCAGATCCGCAAGCATTTCGCGCACATCCATCACCCGCTGGTCGGCGACAGCCAGCACGGGCGTGGCGACCACAACCGGCTGTTCCGGCAGCACTTCGCCTCGCATCGCCTGCTGCTGCACGCCGCCTCGCTGGCCTTCGTGCACCCCACGGCGGTACGACCCATGTGCATCGAGGCACCCCTGGACGACACCTGGCATCGCCTGATCGCGCGCTTCGGCTGGCAGGACGCCTACACCTGGCCTGCCGCGGTGCACGAAGGGAATGGATCGGGCGGCTGCTAGAATCCGCAGCCACCATGCTCATCGTCACGTCATCCATCGCCATTCCCGACGCCGAACTGATCGAGCGCTTCACGCGCGCCGACGGCCCGGGAGGCCAGCATGTCAACCGGACGGAAAGCGCGGTCGAACTCCGCTTCGATATCGCGTCGTCGCCGTCGTTGCCCGATGCGGTGCGCGAGCGGCTGCTGGCGCGGGGCGACCGGCGCATCACGGATGCCGGCGTGCTCGTAATCCAGGCGCGCCGGTTCCGTGAGCAGGCACGCAACCGCGACGACGCGCGGGACCGCCTGGCGGAGATCGTGAGGGCGGCCACCGTGGTCGCGAAGAAACGTGTGGCGACTCGCCCTACACGTGCCTCGAAGGAGCGCCGGCTGGCGGGCAAGACCCAGCGCAGCCAGACGAAGAAGGGCCGCTCGAAAGACTGGAGCCACGATTGAGCCTGCGCCCCGTGGACGGCATCCCCGTTCTGGGGCCCCACGTCCCCACGTTGCCGGTGTCCCGCTGGATGCGTTTCTGCCGCTGGGTGATCGCGCGCAGCGGCTGGCGCGTGGTCGGTGAGTTTCCCGACCTGCCGAAGCTGATCGTCATCGGCGCGCCGCATTCGTCGTACTGGGACGGCGTCTGGGGCCTGCTGATCAAATCGGCCATGGGGCTGGATGTCGGCGTGATGATCAAGCGTGAGGTGCTCAATGGCCCCTTCGGACCGATCGTGCGTCGCCTCGGCATGATTCCGATCGACCGCTCCGCGGCCGCCAACGTGGTCGACCAGATCGTCGGGCGATTCGCCACCCACGACGCGATGTGGGTGGCTATCGCACCGGAAGGCACGCGCAAACCGGTGGCACAGTGGAAGTCCGGTTTCCTGCGCATTGCCCACGCGAGTGGCGTGCCCATCCAGCCGATCTTCATCGACTATCCGAGCCGGAGCTTCACGCTTGGTCCGTTGGTGCATGCCACGGGGGACATGGAGGCGGACATGACGAGTATTCGCCGCCTGTTCGTGGGTTATCGCGGGAAGCACCGCGGGGCCTGAGGTCAGCCCAGACCGCGCGAATGACGCACGGATTACACATGCTCCGTGCCAAATCGTTCGTCACCGCGATTGATAGCTTCCGGGCCCGAGGCGAGGATATGAGGCACGTATTCTTGGCGATGCTGCGCCAATTGCTACGACAAACGGACTATCCGCCCGCCTATGTTGGACACAAGGTTGATGCAAAGGCCGGTGCCGCGAGAGTTTTCGATATCGATTTCCGCCGAGCGAGGTGGCGCGATGGCCAGAGCACCCGCACCCAGCTCTCGAAAACCTTAGCGCATCTACCGACGCATCGCGTCATCTTCCTGCTCACTGGACGGGC
Organism: Luteibacter sp. PvP120; assembly: GCF_054055715.1. Classification (NCBI taxonomy): domain Bacteria; kingdom Pseudomonadati; phylum Pseudomonadota; class Gammaproteobacteria; order Lysobacterales; family Rhodanobacteraceae; genus Luteibacter; species Luteibacter sp. PvP120. Next base: position 405,586 of record NZ_JBSRXP010000002.1, read on the forward strand.
GTTTAGAGACATTATTACACCGCTGCTTCGGCCGGCCCGCGATTGACTAACGCCTGCATCAACCTCGGACGACAAGGAGTTTGTCTATTCGTTCTTTCGCTTAACAGCATTTCAAGACGCGCTCGTGGTGAACGATAAAATCCCTCCGTTTGCGAACTTGCGGAAGAGGTCATTCACAAACACAGCATCCAATGGCGGTTTGACGCGAGTCCTGACATCCTTGCGCTTCTGAAGATCGTGGACTTTCGGCGGAACGCTTTTCACCGCGCGGATGAAAGAATTCACCAAGTATCGGAATGGTCCCGGGTCATGATGGTTTGCCTGCATTTGATGCAGGCGCCAACGATACTGCTGCTAACGACCAACGACAGGGCCAGCCGTTCATGATCCCCAACATGGAGAGTTCCTTTACCTTCATGGGTGAGCTGGCCGCAAGCATAGTAAATTGACTTCATGCCTGACGCCAAACGCACAAGTCGATTGTCTCTAACGCTCAGGCATCACGCCGCCGGGTCCAAGGGCGCCGCGGCGATCACGGTGAGCCGGTCGTCTATTGGGCACTCCCCTCGGCTGCTCGCCTGCCGGGTTGCCTTTGAAGAGTACCGAAAAAGTGCACTATCCGGCCGGGTCTTAGGCGCGATACCGGGCAAGAAATGAAATAGACTCGCATCAGCGGCCTGTGGCCGTCCGAACGGACTTCGGCCTTGGGGGGCGAATGAAATCTGTAGCTATGTTCAATAACAAGGGGGGCGTCGGCAAGACGACTCTCCTATGTAATCTCGCCGCCTGTCTTGCCATCGCGATGAAGAAGCGCGTCCTCGTTGTGGACTGCGATCCGCAATGCAATACCACTCAGCTAATCATGGGGGAGGCATACGCGGCATCGTTTTACTGGGACGATGCCCATCCTGATAAGTTCACAACGATTGCAGATGTACTTGGCCCAATCAAAGACGGTGATTCAGATATAGCCGATGCCTTCGAACCCATTCCTCAGACCAGGAATCGCTTCAAGGTAGACCTCATCGCAGGTCATCCGACAATGTCGTTTCTAGAAGATAAGCTTAGTGAGGCGTGGACGAACGTCACTGCGGGAGATATTGGCGGCTACCGAAAAACTAATTGGGCTCGTAGCCTCTGCCAACGGTTCGCCTGCGATTACGATGTCGTTCTGTTCGATGTCGGACCATCACTAGGCGCGATCAATCGAAGCGTTCTTCTCGGCTGCGACAATTTTGTCACCCCGATGGGGACGGATATCTTCAGCATCCTCGGGATCAGGAATATCGCTCAGTGGCTTGGGGAAGCGATACGTGATTACGAGCACAGCATCGAACGCTGCGAGCATAGAGCACCCGGTGGATTCGAACGTTACGGCATTCCAAAGCGCCCCAGTATCGCTAACGGCTTCGCCGGTTACACATTGAATCAGTATCAAAGCCGGTCAAAAGGCGGAGAGAAGGTGCCGACTGAGCGATACGAAGAAATCATACGGAAGGTCCCGACCGAGATTGACGGCCTCCTTGATCAGTATGGATCGATTGGCTTGACACGAGAGCACGCAAAGCTGGGCGACGTTCCGCATCTCTATAGCCTGATCCCGCTAGCACAAACTAGGGCCTCGCCCATTATGACGCTCGCCGCAAAGGACGGCATCGTCGGTTCTCAATACAAGATGGTCGAGAACTATCAGGCCATCGTCTCAACAATTGCCGCTAACTTCCTCAGAAATATTGGCGAGGCAGCAGTATGATTGCTTGGGGTGATGCGCTCGTAAAGGAGCTTGCCGCCAGGAGAGTCATTATCTTCTTCGGCGCCGGCGCGTCCGCTAGCTGCGTTTCTCCAAATACCAATGTAAAACCGCCCAACTGGAAGGCGCTTCTCGAGATGTTGAATGCGAGGAACGGCGATGAGGATTCAAAAGCGGTCGCCGCTGGACTGATCGCCGAACGAAGGTATCTCGATGCTGCCGAAGTCATCGTGTCCAGCCTTAATGAGGCGGACTACCACGATGAGATGCGCAGGATCTTTGAGCTTCCGCGCTATGAGAAGTCGAGAATTCACGAAGCAATTCTTTCCATTGATCCCAAAGTGGCTATCACCACGAATTTCGATACGGTCTATGATACCTATTGCCGAAGCGGCGCCGCGGCAGAAGGCTATAACGTATTCAAGTACACGGATACTCACCTCGTATCGCAGTTGAGATCCCCTATTCGCTGTGTAGTAAAAGCGCATGGATGCATCACGACGCCGGAACGAATGGTCTTAACACGCACCGACTTCTTTAGGGCGCGCCAGGACGCAGCGCATTTCTATAAGACGCTGGATGCCCTCTTTCTCACGCACACGATTCTTTTTATTGGCTATAACCTGGACGATCCAGACATACAGATGGTGCTAGAGAATGCCAACATTGCGGCTCCATCAAGCCACAAGCATTACTTCGTTTGCGCCGCAGGAACGCCGGACGCTGTGAAGCGAAGTAAATCTGCTTCCTACAATCTGCACTTCCATGAGTTTGCGCAGGGCGACTACGACGACCTTGAAGAATCCCTCATGGCCCTCGCCGAACGAGTTGGTGCTTACCGCGAGCTCAATCCGGCCGTCTAGCTTGAAGTGGGCCCTAGGTGGACGCAACCGGATCACTACTCACGTTTTCCGCGAGCCCTGGCGGCCTTCACTCTTCGGATTTGACGAAAACGCCATCCTCGCTGATCACAATTCTCAACATGACCTCGCTCGCCACTAAAGCCTCAGGCGCCAACGTGACTTCCGGAAAGCCAAGTCACTGCTTCAACTGCCAGTCACCACCTCATTCCATGGCACTTCTCAGATGGGATACAGCAACGTGGGCCTGCGCCTGGTCAGTCTGTGCCCTTCGGCGTTGAGGCACACAGTCGGGGAGAGCTCCGCATTGCCCGAACGAAGGATGAAACGGAGCTTCTTTAGGGCGCAACTTGCGCAGTTGTGAGTCCGGAAACAGTGGCCTCGAGCCCACCGATGAACCAGCTTCCAGCTTCGCGCTTGAATTGCTCGTCATCACCTTGGCGGTCCCTAAGGCGTACCTATCCCGGCGGCGAGGTGATCGAGATAAATGCGTAACGCCCCGTTTGCGATCAGGCGTCTGAACCGACGCCCGGTGAGGGTTAGGGTCAATGTCAAGGTTATGGTCTCCCATGACACGGGCACCCTACGGCGACAGCCGGGGCCCGCCAAGCGAAACCGCGCGGCATGCAGCGGCAGCGTGCATGCCGCCAGTAAGACTGGTCTACCTCCGATGACGCAACAAGTCTGAGGATGTTCGACGTGTTTCATGAGCTAGCGCCTAGAAGGGCCTTAGTGCCAACTGTGACATCACTGACTCGCCGGTAGCGAGTTCTGTCAGCGAACACGCCTTTGTTTGTAAGGCCAACGACTGGTGTCTTTACCCACGAAACAGCAGCGTCCCCCGACCTAATATCGGTGGATGGACCTGCATTTTTCTCGGTGCCGCGATGGCATGCTCAAGGGAACGAACGGTCGGCAGCGTGCCTATGAGAACGAACAGCGCCGTCAGGACACCTGCGAAATTTAGTGCCGGTTGGCAGCTACAGCGGTCGCGACGCAATGAATTCGGTTATCGGAACGCGCCGATCGAGGGCGGGGTGGCCGCAGATGTTGCAAGAGAGCTTTCGGTCTCGCTAAAGCGGTAGCTAGCCGCCGTCAACATGCGCTCGATAAATCCGCTCGAGCTTAGCCGCCTGTCGGGGATGCTTCACCACGAGGGCTATTTGTCTCATGACGCGTGGTCACAACTTGGCGAATTTCAACTCGACTACAAGACTCCCATCAACCCCGCTGCCCTCGCTAAAGAGGCCCTCAGGACGATACGTGGTGTGGATGACGCGAAATATGCACTCGCCATTCGTCAGTACGACGCGGGGATCGATGCGGCGCAAGGCCTGACGGAACTCACGGACTATCTAAGAAATCACCTGGTCGATCTTTACGCCTGATCACCGACCGGAGTGCCCCGATTCGTCGTAATCCCGGTGCGTCAGCAGGCCCGGCCGGATGAGATCGATGAAGGCGCGAGCCTCGGGGCTGAGGAACTTGCCCTTGCGCATCACCACGCCATAACTGCGCTGCGGGAAATACTGGCGAAGGTTGCGCACGGCGAGCGTTTCGCGATCCGCCTCGGTGATGCAGATGCCGGTGACGATCGAGATACCGAGTCCCATCGCCACGTACTGCTTGATCACATCCCAGCCGCCCACCTCGATCGCCACCGTGTAAGGCACGTGGCGCTGCTGGAACACCATGTCGACCAACCGGAAGGTGGTCAGGCGCTGCGGCGGCAGGATCAGGCCGTAGGGTGAGAGGTCTTCCAGTCGGATGTCCTGCTTCGCTGCCAGCGGGTGGTCCGGCGGCATGATCAGCATGGGGTCGTAGTGGTACACGGGCGCCCAGGCGATGTCGTTGGGCACGTCCAGCATCGAGCCGATGGCGATATCCGCCTCGTCCGCCCGTAGCAGGGCCAGGCCGTCCTTGCCCGTCACGTTGGCCAGTTGGAGATGCACCGAGGGGTAGCGTTCGCGGTAGGCCTTGACCAGCTCGGGCAGCAGGTACTGGATGGTGGACGATCCTGCGGCCACGGTCAGCTTGCCGCTGTGGGTGATGCGCGTCTTGGCCTGGAACTCGCGATCGAGGTTCTCAAAGCCCTCCACGAGCGGCCGGGCCATGGCGTAGAGCGCTTCCCCCGCGTCGGTGAGGGTGACGCGGCGACGTGTGCGCTCCAGCAAGGGCATGCCGAGCTCGCGCTCCAGCGCCTTGAGCTGGAGGCTCACCGAGGGCTGGGAGAGGAACAGGGCCTCGGCGGCGCGACTCAGCGTTCCCAGGCGAATCGTATAAACGAAGGCACGCAGCTGCTTGAGTCGGTTGCCCTTGTAGTAGAAGCGCGCAGGCGTATCGATCCCTGGGGAAGAGGCTGCCTCCAGAGCGCTGCCCTTCCTCTTCCTAAACCGTACCGGCGGTTTCTTAGTCATATTTTATCTTTCAAACCATGAGCTTAAATTTGTCATTAACTTTGTTAATAGATGTATTTGAAACATATGCTTTGTCAACATCGTATCTGCAGGACTAGCGTGGCTTCCACCCCCGCTATCCCGAGGCACGACCCATGGCTGTTCCCGAAAGCGCGATCGATAGCCGAGGCGGCATACGGTTCGACCCTGCCGCGAATGCCTACGACGACATCCTGACCCCGGAAGCCGTCGCCTTCGTCGCCGACCTGCACCGGCGCTTCGACGGCAGGCGACTGGCCCTGCTGGCCGAGCGCAGCGCACGGCAGCAGCGCTACGACGCCGGCGAGCTGCCCGATTTCCGGTCGGACACGGCCGCCATTCGCGAAGGGGACTGGCGCATCGGGGCCATTCCGGCGGTGCTGCAGGATCGCCGGGTGGAGATCACCGGCCCGGTGGAACGGAAGATGATCATCAACGCGCTCAATTCTGGCGCGAAAGTGTTCATGGCGGACTTCGAGGATTCGAGCGCGCCCACCTGGACCAACCAGATGGATGGCCAGCGCAACCTGCGTGACGCCGTGGACGGCAGCATCGCGTTCACCAGCGCCGACGGCAAGGTATACCGCGTGGGCAACGATCCCGCCGTGCTGATGGTCAGGCCGCGCGGCTGGCACCTGCCCGAGCGCCACGCCGAGGTCGACGGCGACGTGGTCTCCGGCGCGCTGGTGGATTTCGGGCTGTTCGCGTTCCACAACGCCCGAACACTGCACGAGAGCGACCGCGGCCCGTATTTCTACCTGCCCAAGCTGCAAAGCATGGAGGAAGCCGCGCTGTGGGAATCGGTGATGGCCCACGCCGAGGATCGCCTCGGGCTCCCGCACGGCGCCATGAAGGCCACCGTGCTGATCGAGACGCTACCCGCCGCCTTCCAGATGGACGAAATCCTGCATGCCTTGCGCAGCCGCATCGTCGGACTGAACTGCGGCCGCTGGGACTACATATTTTCTTACCTGAAGACCTTCCGCGCGCATGCCGACCGCCTGCTGCCGGACCGTGGCCAGGTGACCATGACCGTGCCGTTCCTGAAGGCCTATTCGGAGTTGCTGATCCGCACCTGCCACAGGCGTGGCGCCTTCGCGATGGGCGGCATGGCCGCGCAGATTCCGATCCGGGGTGACGACGACGCCAACGAAGCTGCCATGGCCAAGGTGCGTGCCGACAAGCTTCGCGAGGTGACCGCCGGCCACGACGGCACCTGGGTGGCACATCCGGCGCTCGTGCCGGTGGCGCAGGCGATCTTCGATGCGCATATGCCCACGCCGAACCAGCTGCATGTCTCCCGCGATGATGTCTCGGTGTCGAGGGAACAGCTGATCGCACCCGCGATCGGCACCGTGACACGCACGGGTTTCGACAACAACGTGGAAGTGTGCCTGCGCTATACCGCGGCATGGCTGGACGGCCAGGGTTGCGTGCCCATCCATCACCTCATGGAAGACGCCGCCACGGCGGAAATTGCCCGGGCGCAGTTGTGGCAGTGGCTGCATCACGGCCCGCTGGCCTTCAGCGACGATGCGCATATCGATGTCGCCCTGTTCGACCATGCGCTGGCCGCGCACGCCCATCGCTTGCGCGACAGCACGCTGCCCGGTGCCTCGCGTGCCGACGATGCGGCTGCACTGATAAGCGCACTCACCCATGCCGACACCTTGCGCGACTTCCTCACCCTGCCCGCCTACGACCACCTTGCCTGACCGAACTCCAAGGAATCCGAACGATGAAGACGCACAACGCCGAGCACATCACCCTGGACTGGACGAACAACGATCGCTGGCAGGGTATCCAACGGCCCTACACCGCCGACGACGTGGTGAAGCTGCGCGGCACGATCCAGGTGGAACACACGCTGGCGCGCCACGGTGCCGAACGCCTGTGGCGCGCACTCCACGAGCGGCCTTATGTCAACGCGCTGGGCGCGCTCACGGGCAACCAGGCCATGCAACAGGTCAAGGCCGGCCTGCAGGCGATCTACCTGTCCGGCTGGCAGGTCGCGGCCGATGCCAACACGGCTGGCGCGATGTATCCGGACCAGTCGCTGTATCCGGTGGACTCGGTGCCCAACGTGGTGCGCAAGATCAACAAGACCCTGTTACGCGCGGACCAGATCCACCACGCGGAAGGCAGGCACGGCATCGACTGGCTGGTGCCGATCGTGGCGGATGCCGAGGCGGGCTTCGGCGGCGTGCTCAACGCCTATGAGCTGATGACCCATATGATCGAAGCCGGCGCGGCCGGTGTGCACTTCGAGGACCAGCTGGCCAGCGCCAAGAAGTGCGGCCACATGGGTGGCAAGGTGCTGGTGCCGACACAGGAGGCCGTACAGAAACTGATCGCCGCACGACTGGCCGCGGATGTGGCCGGCGTGCCCACGCTGATCGTGGCGCGCACCGATGCGATGGGTGCCGCGCTGGTCACGTCGGACGTGGACGACCACGACAAGCCGTTCCTGACCGGCAAGCGCACGGTGGAGGGATTCTACGAAGCCAGGCAGGGCCTCGACCAGGCGATCAGCCGCGGGCTCGCGTATGCGCCTTATGCCGACCTGCTCTGGTGCGAGACTTCCACGCCGGACATGGACGAGGCGCGGCGCTTTGCCGAAGCCATCCACGCGAAGTTCCCCGGCAAGAAGCTGGCCTATAACTGCTCGCCCAGCTTCAACTGGAAGAAGAACCTCGACGAGGACACCATCGCCACCTTCCAGCAGAAGCTGGGGGAACTGGGCTATGCGTTCCAGTTCATCACCCTGGCGGGCTTCCATGCGCTCAACCACTCGATGTTCCAGCTGGCGCGCGGCTATCGCGATCGCCAGATGGCCGCCTACGTCGAACTGCAGGAGGCAGAGTTCGCGGCCGAGAAGGACGGCTATACGGCTGCCCGCCATCAGCGGGAAGTGGGCACCGGTTACTTCGACACGGTCAACCAGGTGATCGCGGGATCGCTCAGTTCATTGTCGGCGCTGAGTGGGTCCACCGAGGAACACCAGTTCCATCCGGCGTCGGCCTCGGCCGCCTGAGAAAGGAGGGGGCGCCCAGCAACGGGTCAGCGCGGCGGCGGCACCAGCGCGATCACCGTCCAGCCGGGGCGAGGCTCGAGCGAGTGCTTGCCGGACGCGATCCGCAGGTCACCCCTCTCTTCCACGCCGAACAGCGGCACGGTACGCGAGCCGTATTCCTCGATGAAGTGCGGCCAGTCGAAGGTCTCGGTCATGCGCGTGGACTTGATCCGCCACCCCTCGTGCAGCAACTCGGCGAACCGCGCGTGGGTCATGTCTTCGGCAAACAGCGCCGTGGCCACCAGGCTGCCGGCGAGGGAGGCGCGGCCATGGCTTTCCTCGATCGACAGGTTGCGCAAGCGGAACACCTTGTCGCGGCCGAATTCCTCGCGGTAGTGCACGCTGGCGAGCGAATTGAGCTCGCGATGCGTCGACACCGCCAGCAGGTGGCCGATGCCCGCGAGGTCCAGGTTGCGATCCGCCGCCTGCGACGATGGATTACCGAAGAAGGTGGACAGCCCCGCCATCCGCGCCGTGCGAATGCCGTTCCAGTCATCGTCGGCCACCACGACGCGCAGCCCCTCGATGGCGGCAAGCGAGCGAGCGATCTCCAGGGCCACGATGTCGGACCCGTAGATCAGCACGCCGCGCGGCTCCGGATCGGCGACCTTCAGCCAGCGCGCCAGCGGACGAGCGGTGGCGCTCTGGAACACCACCGTGCCGATGATCATGAGGAAGACCAGCGGCACCATCTTGTCCGCACCGGCCATCCCTGCCTTCTCCAGGCGAATGGCGAACAGAGCCGACACCGACGCCGCGACGATGCCCCGCGGCGCCACCCAGGCGATCAGCGCCCGTTCGCGCCACGACAATCCGCTGCCCAGGCTGGCCAGGAACACCGAGAACGGCCGGATGAAAAGCTGCGCGACGAAGAAGATCAGCACGCCACCCAGCAGCGCGCCGTCGGGCAGCGGCCAGTCGAGTCGCGCCGCCAGCAGGATGAACAGCATCGAGACCAGCAGCGTGGTCAGGTGCTCCTTGAAATCCATGATGTCGTCGATGTGCACATCACGCATGTTGCCCAACGCGATGCCCATGATCGTCACCGCCAGCAGGCCCGATTCGTGCGCGAACGTGTTGGACAGGGTGAATGCCGCGAGTACGGCAGCCAGTGTGCCGAAGTTCTGCAGGTACTCGGGTATCCAGTGGCGCCGCAGCAACGTGCCATGGATCAGCGCCGACAAGCCACCCACGATCGCGCCGCACGCGATGGTGCCGAGGAAGACCTGGATGGAGTGGCCCTCGCGGTGCGACACGATCGCCTCGTACACCAGCACGGCGAACAGCGCGCCGATCGGGTCGATGACGATGCCCTCCCACCGCAGGATATTGGCGATGCGCGCATTGGGCCTTACCGTGCGCAGCATGGGCGCGATGACGGTCGGCCCGGTGACGCAGGTGAGCGCGCCGAACAGTAGCGCCAGCTCCCAGCTGAGCCCGCCGATCCAGTGCGCCGCCGCAGCCAGCAGCAGCAGGGCGATAACCGCGCCGTAGGTGACCAGACCGCGGACGGCGTTCCCGATGCCCTTCAATTCACTAAAGCGCAGGGTAAGGCTGCCCTCAAAGAGGATCACGGCCACCGCCAGCGACACCACGGGGAAGAGAAGGTCGCCCATGACTTTGTCCGGCTTGAGCAATCCAGTCACGGGTCCGGCCAAGATGCCGGCCAGGAGCAGAAAGAGGATCGCCGGCAGGCGCACCCGCCAGGCCACCCACTGGCAAAGGAAGCCGATGCCAAGCATCAATGTCAGCAGGATGCCGAGTTCGAGTCCCATGTGATTCCCTGTGCCTTGGAAAGAAAAAACGGCCAACGCCGAAGGCGGGCCGTTAAAGAAGAGCATAGGGAATCGTTGGTGAAGATAAAGGCCGGGCCCCGGTGCTGGAGCGGGGGGAGGGAGGGGTTCCAGCACCGGAGCGGGGCAAGCAGTTCATTAGAGAACCGCCTGGTACAGAATTATCCGCGCGGTCGCGGCATTCGTCAACTGGTCAGTACATGAAATAAGTTTAAGGTGGTGCAGCCTACATGCCCGGTGCAACGGCCGGCTGGCGGACCGCTTGCTGTTCGGTCTGCTCTTGCGGAGCGGCAAGCCCCGGCGCCTGGCCTTGCCTCGCATTCGCCTCCTCGAATGCCTGTGTGCTCCGGGCAAGCGGGGTATTGACTGCCTGCGCTGTCTCCACCTCCGCAACACGCCTGAAAGGCGAGTTCAGCTCGCCCTGGATGGCCCATGCGCGGGTGCCATCCTCACTCAGAACCACCTGGTCGATACGACTCAAGCCTTCCGCCTGACCCTTCGCGACGAGCGAGCCGGCAAAGTTCGCACTTTGCTGGTCGGGGGTGCGCCCGTGTGCTTCATCGACGCGATGGACCGCCGCCAGGGCCTGCGTATACATCGCGTTGCCGGCGTGGCCGGGTTGGTCCATGGTGGCGGCCTGCATGTCGTTGCCCGCTACCGTGCTGCGTAGCACGCTGGCCGCGCCCAAGGCGCCCAGGGTGTCCTTGCCTGCAACGCCGTCGGCTGACAGAGCGTGATCGCGCTGGAACGCTTCGACGGCATGGCGCGTTGCCGGCCCGAAGTCGCCATCCGCATGCAGTGGGCGGCCCTGGGCGTCCTTGTAGCCTAGCGTGCTCAACGCAGTTTGCATGGCACGGACGTCGGCGTCATCGTGCATGCCCTCGCGCAGGGTAGCGTCCCGTACGGTCCCTGCCGATGACGGACCAGGGGCGGCAGGCGCACCGGGTAGCGGCTGACTCTGGCCGGTGCCGAGGTGCATAGCCGTCAATGCGTTTTCAAGCCGCGTTTCGCGATTGGCCACCGAGGTAGGATGGTCCACACCATAGCGCGTCGCGTTGATGAACGTCTGGATGTCTTCGCGCGTGATCGTGTCGCCATGCAGTTGCACTGTTCCGCCTGGAAGCGTTACCGGGTTGCCTGCCAGGTATGCGAGCATCGAATTCTTCGGCGCCGCTGCGTTGTCTATGCCGCTGATGGTGAACTGGTTGTCGTAGTCGGCAAGGGCCAGCTGCAACGCCGGGTCGGCCGCGATGGCGTTACCCACGGCGGGGTTCTTCTGCTGGACTCGATCGACGACATCGCTGACGCGACTGGCGGCCACATCGAGCTGCGAGTTGGTGAATGCATCGAGCCTTGCCTGCGGAATCGCCTGGAGCTGGGCGTTCAGGCCGGAAAGCTCCTGCTGGCTGAGCCCACCATGCTGCGACAGGGCCTGAATCTGCTGCTGCGAAAACCCGTTTTCGCGCAGGAAATCCTGGACGCCACCATGGTCGGTGCGTACATCGAACTGCAGCATGCCAAACGAATAAGAACTCTTGTCGCCGCCTGCATAGCTGAAGGTATTGAGTGCCGACGCGTTATTGCCGTTCTCAGTGGAGAACAGCATGGTGCGCAGCTGGTCGGTGGTCATGTCCGTCATGATCGTAACTCCTGATGCTCGATGAATCGGTGGATGGAACGGGTTCGTCAGCCTCCGAAACACTGACTGTTGGTAAACTCACGCAAGGCTGTTGCTGAGTCGTCGGTCGACGGTTCCAGAGCAAAGTGGCCGACCATCTCGTCATTGCAGATGCGCACACGCTGGCGCGCGGAACCGGTCTGCAGCGTACAGAGGGCACCATAACTGTGATTGCCACCGGACGTACCGCTGGGCAGGTCGATAAGCCTGTCGCACCCGAGGATCCGACCGGGCTTCTTGTTCTCCGCCAACGACTTGTTGAACGCATCCACGCGAGCCCCCGTATCGCGCATCGTGATGACGCTGCGGCACGATTTCCCCTCGGGAATGTCGCACTTCGATGTATCGGCGATGTACTTGTCGTTCGTGGACAGCATGGCGATACGAGCCTCGTAGGCACGCGTGAGGCATGTGCCATCCGTGCATACGTCGCGCACGTACCGATTCCAGTGACGCTGTTCGGTGACGAGCGTTGGCTTGCTCGAAGGCGCGGCGGCGGCCATCGCGTCCTTATAGGCTTGCTGAAGCCGTGTATCGAGGCTGGACAGGGCGCTGTCGGCACAAATCGTCTTCTCGGTCGGTGTGCTGGCCTTCGCGCAGTCGAAACTGGCGGCAAAGCACGTCGGTGAGACCATGACCAGGGTGGCGAGGGCAAGCCAGTGAATGCGACGCATGTTTTCTCCTTGGAGCATCAGATACGACGGCTCATGCCGACGGGCAAGCAAGCGGCGGAGCATACCTGCTTGCGTCGTGGGAATAAGCGAAACCAGCCATGGATAAGACATGGCTGTCTGCCTGATCGACTTTTTCAAAACCGCCGGTAATGCAGCGCCTCAGCCAGATGCGACTGCTCCACACACCCCGCCCCGCCCTCCATATCGGCGATGGTCCGCGCCACGCGCAGAATCCGGTGGTACGCCCGCGCCGACGCACCCATCGTGTCCAGGGTTTCCTGCAGCCATTCCCGCTCCGCCGATGGCAGGGCGCAGTCGCGCTCCAGGTTGACCACGCTCAATTCCGCGTTGGCCTGCCCGGCGCGCAGAAGCGCTTTCTCGCGGGCGTTGATCACGCGCGCACGCACGGTGGCGCTGTCGTCGTCTCGTGGACCACGCATGGCCGCGAACTCGGCGATGGGCACGCGGGGTACTTCCACGCAGAGGTCGATGCGATCCATCAACGGACCGGAGATGCGCCCGCGATACCGATGGATCTGGTCGGGCGTGCAGCGGCAGGCGTGTAGCGGATCGCCGGAGTAACCGCAGGGGCACGGGTTCATGGCGGCGACGAGCTGGAACTCGGCGGGGAACGTGGACTGACGGGCCGCCCGCGAGATGACGATCTGTCCGGACTCGAGCGGTTCGCGCAGGACTTCGAGGACGTGCCGGCTGAATTCGGGCAGTTCGTCGAGGAACAGAACGCCGTTGTGCGCCAGCGAGATTTCACCCGGCCGCGGGCTGGAGCCGCCGCCGACCAGGGCAACGCCCGAGGCGGTGTGGTGCGGTGCCCGGAAAGGCCGCCGGCGCCAGCAGGCCGGATCGATGGCTTCGCCGGACAGCGAACGGATGGCACAGCTTTCCAGCGCCTCCGATTCGGTCATGGGCGGCAAGATGCCCGGCAGCCGTTCGGCCAGCATGGTCTTGCCCGTGCCCGGCGGACCGATCAGCAGGATGTGGTGGCCGCCAGCCGCGGCGATCTCCAGCGCCCGGCGTGCCTGGTACTGGCCCCGGAGGTCGCGCATATCCGGGCCGCAGGCGGGCTGGTCGTGGAAATCCGCGGCCGCCGGACTGACGAGCTCCACCTGGCCGCGCAACCAGGCACAGACCTCGGCAAGACTGCCGGCGAGCAGCACGTCGCCCTCGCCGATGAGGGCCGCCTCGGCGGCATTGGCCAGCGGCACCACGATGCGACGACCGCTGCGCCGGGCGCGGATCAGTGCCGGCAGGATGCCGGGCACGGCCCGCAACTCGCCGGAGAGCGCCAGCTCGCCCAGGAACTCGCAGTCGTCCAGGCGTTCCCGCGGCACCTGCGAGCCCGCGGCGAGGATACCCAGCGCGATGGCCAGGTCGAACCGGCCGCCGTCCTTGGGCAGTTCGGCGGGCGCCAGGTTCACGGTGACCCGGCGACTGGGGTACTCGAAATCGGTGTTCTGGATGGCCACGCGGACGCGATCGCGCGCTTCCCGTACGGCGGCCTCGGGAAGCCCGACGATGGAGGTGGACGGCAGCCCGCCGGAGAGGTGCACCTCGACGATGACCTGTGGCGCGGTAACGCCTTCCTGCGCGCGCGATAAGGTGACGGCGAGGCTCATGACAAGGGATATCGTAACCGGTTACGCAAACCGGTGGGAGGCGAACGTCTGCGATCCTGTAGGGATCCGGCGCTCATTAGCCTCTCCTTGTGCCCGGCGTGGGAAAAATAACCGCCCCCGACCGCTCTCGGGGTGAGGGTGACGGATCAGGGGCGGTCCCGGGCCTTACGGCCTTCCTGGCTGGCCGTGCTGCGCTACGCTGACTTCCAGGTCGGCGAGGCGCTTTTCCAGAGCGTCGAGCTTTTCTCGCGTACGAGCCAGCACCTGGCTCTGCACATCGAATTCTTCACGAGTAACGAGATCGAGGCGGCGTAGTCCCTGCGCCAGAATATCTTTGAAGTTGGCGTGCATATCCTCACGCGCTTGCGCCAACCCTGGCGGAACCAACGATGCCAACCGCTGTGCGAGTTGATCGATACCCTGCACATCCATCTTGCGCACCCCGATGTCGTGGAAAGAAGTTTAGGTGATTCATTTGTAGGCGCTATAGGCCTACGCCTACACGGCGTGTAGGGTTTCCCCTACAAAATGCCTCGGGCAGACGATAACCGATCGCGGATGGCACAATGACCGCCTGCGCGCCGGTAGCCGGACGTGCCCTTCAGGAGTGTTACATGAAGCTGGTCGTCGCCATCATCAAGCCGTTCAAGCTGGACGACGTCCGCGAGGCCCTCGCCGAGGTCGGTGTCCAGGGCGTCACGGTGACGGAGGTCAAGGGTTTCGGCCGGCAGAAGGGCCATACCGAGCTCTACCGGGGTGCCGAGTACGTGGTCGACTTCCTGCCCAAGATCAAGCTGGAGGTGGCCGTGGCCGACGACCAGATCGAGCGCGTGGTCGAGGCGATCCAGGCCGCGGCCCGCACGGGCAAGATCGGCGACGGCAAGATCTTCGTCAGCCAGCTCGACCAGGTGGTGCGTATCCGCACCGGCGAACTGGACAACGACGCCCTCTGACGGCGTCGTTGACGATCAGACGGCGGGAGCCAGCCGCTTGAAGCGGCGGTGGTGCAGCAGGATGCCGGCGTAGTACGCCGCGTAGTAGCCCAGGGTCAGTCCTACCACCAGCATGGTCAGCGGGCTGTTCCCCGGCGGCGGCGTGTGGGCCGCCATCGGCACCGCGCCCTCCACGACCGGGGCCAGCACCAGGAAACGCCAGGCCATGCGGCCCACCAGCAAGGCGGTCAATGCGGCACCGATCCAGGGATTGGGGACGTAGAAGTCGCCGCCGTCCGGCGTGGATTCGAACCGGGTCAGCCGCAGCCCGATCAGGGCCAGGGCGCTGCCCAGCACGATGCCGCCCAACGCCCCCTCCCCCAGCCGGATATCCTGCAGGCCCGAAAGCATCGCGAAGCAGGCGACCAGGGCGAAAATGACCACGCGGGCGGTCATGCGCTTCGTCCGGATGGGCTGCCGCCCGAAGCTGCCACGAACCCGGCGGTAGACGGCGAAGGCCATCAACGGGGCGACGATGAACGGGATAGCGGCGGGAGCAAGCATGGGATGGCCTCGGCAGGGGTGGACTGTGGGCTCACCTTACGACCGGGGCCGGCCCCACGGCAGGGCCGGATGTGAGGGTTTCGAGGTGACGTATGTCAGGTAAGGGGCGACTTACTTCGCCTTGCCCTGGTTGGCCACCGCGGCCATCCGGGCTTCGATGTCGGCCTGGTCGCCCAGGTAGTAGTGCTTCACGGCCTTCAGATCGGCATCGAACTCGTACACCAGCGGAATGCCGTTGGGGATGTTGAGCTCGGCGATATCGTCGTCGGAGATGCCGTCGAAGTACTTCACCAGAGCGCGCATGGAATTGCCGTGGGCGGCCATGAGGACGTTCCGGCCCTCCCTGATCGCCGGGGCCAGCACCTCGTGCCAGTACGGCAGCACGCGGGCCACGGTGTCCTTCAGGCACTCGGTCAGCGGCACGTCGATGCCCTCGTAGCGGGCATCGTCGGCAAAGGCCATGGCACCGGCCTCGAGCGCCGGGGGCGGCGTGTCGTAGCTGCGGCGCCAGACATGGACCTGGTCGTTGCCGTACTTCGCCGCCGTCTCGGCCTTGTTGAGGCCGGTCAGCGCACCGTAGTGACGCTCGTTGAGGCGCCAGTCGGTAACCACCGGAATCCACATCAGGTCCATCGCGTCCTGCGCATGCCACAGGGTGCGCACGGCGCGCTTGAGATAGGACGTGTGCGCCACGTCGAAGGTGAAGCCGGCTTCCTTCAGGAGGCGACCCGCCTCGCGGGCCTCGGCCACGCCCTGCTCGCTCAGGTCGACATCGGCCCAGCCGCTGAAGCGGTTTTCGAGGTTCCAGGCCGACTGGCCGTGGCGGATCATGACAAGCTTGTACATGGCATCCAACGTCGGGAAGAAAAATCCGATGGTGGAACCTCGCCCGCGAGGCGTCAACTTCGACACGCGTGGGGCATCCCTGTCGGAAGTCACGCTAAACCTTACGACGCCCGCGCGCATCTCAGGTGTCCTAGTCCACTGCCGGAGTGCCGCACCATGCGTCGTACCCTTCTTTCCCTCCTCATCGCCTTTTCCGTGGCGGGCGCAGGCGCCGCGATGGCCGCCGACGACATCAGCAAGATCAATGGCACCGCCTCGGTCGACGCCGGGCAGACCGCTGGCGACGTGCACACGGTGAACGGCTCGGTGAAGATCGGCGCGCGCGCCACCGTGGAAAAGGCCAGCACGGTCAACGGCTCGATCGACCTCGCCGAGGGCGCCACGGCGACGGAGGTCAGCACGGTCAACGGTTCCGTGTCATTGCATCCGCAAACCCGCGTCAGCGAGGATCTGCACACCGTGAACGGCCGGGTGCAGCTGGAGCGCGGCGCGGACGTCAAGGGCAAACTGTCCAACGTCAACGGCGAGATCTCCCTCGACGGCGCGCATGTCGGCGGCGGCATCGAGACCGTCAATGCGGATATCACGCTGGACGGCGGCGCGAAGGTCGAAGGCGGGATCCTGGTGAAGAAGCCGAGGATGGGCTGGCACAGCAGCAACGACAAGATCCCGACGATCGTGATCGGGCCCCATGCCGTGGTCCAGGGCCCGCTGACCTTCGAGCACGAGGTCAACCTCTATGTCAGCTCCTCGGCCAAGGTCGGCAAGATCGAGGGCGCGACGCCGCAATCGTTCTCGGGCAGCGCGCCGTAACCCGAACCGCGGACTCAGATCCAGTCGCGCGGCTTGAGGTATTCGGACAGCCGGGCCTCGGCGGTGTCCGCTTCCGGGGTGTAGGCGTACTCGAAGCGGACACGCGGCGGCAGGCTCATCAGGATGGACTCGGTGCGCCCGCCGGATTGCAGGCCGAACAAGGTGCCGCGGTCGTAGACCAGGTTGAACTCGACGTAGCGGCCGCGCCGATAGAGTTGGAACTCCCGTTCGCGCTCGCCATAGGGCGTGTCGCGACGGCGTTCGACGATGGGCAGGTAGCCGTCGAGGAAACCCTGGCCGACGTCGCGCGTGAAATCGAGGCAGCGTGCAAAGCCGCCTTCGTTGACGTCGTCGTAGAACAGGCCGCCCACGCCACGCGTCTCGCCCCGGTGCTTCAGGTAGAAATACTCGTCGCACCATTGTTTGTAACGCGCGTAGACATCGTCGCCGTAGGGTGCGCACAGGTCCCTTGCCGTGCGATGCCAGTGACGCACGTCGTCGTCGAACGGGTAGAACGGCGTGAGGTCGAAACCGCCGCCGAACCACCAGACCGGCTCCGCGCCTTCCTTCGATGCCTCGAAATAGCGGACGTTGGCATGGGTGGTCGGGATATACGGGTTACGCGGGTGAAGCACCAGCGACACGCCCGTGGCGACGAAACTGCCACCGACCAGGTCGGGCCGATGCGCCGTCGCGCTGGGCGGCAGCTGCGAGCCGGAGACGCGCGAGAAGTTCACTCCCGCCTGCTCGAACACCGCGCCGTCGCGCAGCACGCGGGTGCGGCCACCGCCGCCGGCGGGGCGCGTCCACGCGTCTTCCTCGAACCGCGCGGTGCCGTCGATGGCTTCCACGGCGGCGCAGATGCGGTCCTGCAGCCCGCGCAGGAACGATTCGGCTAGGTCGGCTTGTTCGGACATGGTGCGGGGGGCCTTTTACGAGGGATACCCCGAAGCTTAGCAAGACGCGGCGACGCCCCTGCTGCGGCACGCGGCCGCGCGACGGTGACGCATCAGGAAATGCGCGCGGCCATCCGCCGATTGCCGGTGAGCGACGCCCAGCGCATGCCGACGTCGATCCACATCAGGTAACCCGCTTCCATCAGCATCCGCACGATATAGCGGCCGGACAGCGCCAGACGGGGCTCCGCCGCGATGGGCGCGGCATCGAAGCCGAGCCGTCGCGCCAGGTACAGACAGCGGGCCAGGTGATAGCGGCTGGTGACCAGCCAGACCGCAGGCAACGGCGCCCCCTGAGCGGGGCGCAGGAGTTCGCGCGCGTGCCGCAGGTTTTCGAGGGAATCGATCGACAGCTGCTCCAGCGTCACGGCGACCTCCGCGGGCCACTCGCCGGCCGCGGCCAGCCAGCGTCGGCCGGCCTCGGCTTCGCTGATCGAACCGCCGCTGCTGCCGCCCAGCAGCAGGACCCGGTCGGCCCGGCCGGCCAGCACGTTGTCCCGGCCCCGTGCCAGGCGACCGGTGAAATCCGCCTCCGGCCGATCCTCGACCAGCATGCGCCCGAAGATCAGCAGCGCGCGGCGCGTGTTGCCGAGAACGGGACTGCGCCATGCGATGCGCCACACGTTGACCAGATGCGCCACGTAGACCAGGCCGAGGCTGCCGACGAAGACGACGAGGGTCACCCCTGCCGCGACCAGGATGTCGCGATCGCTCAGGTAGCGCCAGACGCCGCGGCGGAGGGGTTTGAGTAAGCCGGCCATAGGCAGCGGAGTCTGGCCACTCGGGCCGCGCGACGCAACGACATGGCACCCCTGCGACCCTCGTTCACGCGACGCTGCGCGCTAAAAAGGATAGGCTCTTCACATGCCTCATCCCATGCCCCCCCTCGCCATACGCGCGTACACGGCGACCTCCGCGCTGGGTCGCGGTCTCGACGCACACGCCGCCGCCATCGCCTCGTCACAAGGGGGCCTTCGTCCGAACGACTTCAGTTCCGCGCCGCTACCGTGCTGGATCGGGCGCGTCGACGGCCTCGAAGACGAACCCCTCCCACCCGAATGGGCCGGGTGGGACTGCCGCAACAACCGGCTCGCCTGGCTGGCCCTGCAACAGGATGGTTTCGCCGGTGCCGTGCATGCGGCACGCGAGCGTTATGGCGCCTCCCGCGTCGCCGTGCTACTGGGCACCTCCACCGCCAGCATCGGCCTGACCGAAGAGGGGTACCGCCGCCTGGACGACGGGCGCATGCCCGCGGACCTGCGACGCCCCATGCTGCATACCCCGCATTCGCTGGCCGGCTTCGTCGCCACCACGTTCGCGCTCGAGGGTCCCTGCCTCACCGTCGCCACCGCCTGCTCGTCCAGCGCCAAGGTGTTCGCCAACGCGGAGCGGATGATCCGGCTGGGCCTGATCGATGCCGCCGTCGTCGGCGGTACCGACACGCTATGCGACAGCGTGTTGTTCGGCTTCAACTCGCTGGAACTGGTCTCGGCGTCGCCGTGCCAGCCGTTCGACGCGGAGCGCGCCGGCATCTCGATCGGCGAGGCCGCCGGCTTCGCCCTGCTGGAACGTGCCGTGGAGGGTGAGCACCTGCCGCTGTTGATCGGCTACGGCGAGGCCAGCGATGCCCACCACATGTCCACGCCCCATCCCGAAGGCCTGGGCGCCGAACTGGCCCTCGACGACGCCTTGACCCGCGCCGGCCTCGTGGCGACGAAGGTGGATTACATCAACCTGCACGGCACCGCCAGCCAGAAGAACGACGAAGTCGAGGCCGCGCTGGTAGCGCGCCGCTTCCCCGCCACGACGCGCGCCAGTTCGACCAAGGGCTTTACCGGACACACCCTGGGTGCCGCCGGCATCCTCGAAGCCGCATTGACCCTGCTCGCGATGCGCGACGGCGTCGTGCCGGCCAACCTCGGCGCGAGCGTGCCGGACCCGCTGTGCGGTCCGCAGATGGCCTGGCAGCGGGAGACCGCCGATATCCGCTTCGCCCTGAGCAATTCCTTCGGCTTCGGTGGTAACAACGCATGCCTGGCATTCGCACGCGCCGGAGAACCGGCATGAGCGCGGCGCTGACCGTATGGGTCAAGGGCGTCGGCCTGTGGGCACCCGGCGTGGCGAACTGGACGAGCTTCCTCGCCGTCGTCAACGACGGTGCCGCGCCCGAAACGGCCACGACGCGTCCCACGGCGGACGTCCTGCCGCCCAACGAACGCCGGCGTGCGCCGGAAAGCGTGCTGCTTGCCGCCGCCGCCGCCGGACAGGCCGTGCAGATGAGCGGCTACGATGCCGCCTCGCTGCCCTGCGTGTTCGCTTCCGCGCACGGTGACCAGGCCATCACGGACTACATGTGCACCACCCTGGCCAGCGCACCGACCGAACTGTCGCCGACGAAATTCCACAACTCGGTGCACAACGCCCCGGCCGGTTACTGGACCATCGCCACGCACTGCCATGCCAGCTCCAGCGCGATAACGGGCGGTGAGGCTACGTTCGGTGCCGGCCTGCTCGAAGCCGCCACGCTGGCGGTCGCGGACGACCGGAGCGTGCTGCTCGCCAGCTACGACATCGCCGGCACCGGGCCGCTAGGCGAGATGACCAGCAGCACCGGGCCCTTCGCCTGCGCACTGGTGCTGTCGCCCCATGAAGACCGTTCCGCCATGCGGCTCGACCTGATGCCCACCGTGGGCAACAGCGCCCATGAGCCCTCGGGCGATCCATGGATGGATGCAGTAGCGGCGAGCAATCCTTCCGCCCTGGCGCTGCCGCTGCTGCGCGCCCTGGCCCATGGCCGCCCCACCGCCCTGCGAGTGGCGGCCGCCCAGGGGCTTGACCTGCATATCGATCTGGAGATCTCGGCATGACCGCGGCTGGTGAACGCTTCTGCATCCTCATTCCCTGCCTCAACGAGGAACGCGCCATTGCTCGCGTCGTCGGCGAGGCCCTGGAACTGGGCCTGCCTGTCATCGTCGTCGACGACGGATCGGACGATCGCACCCCGGATATCGTCGGTGCGCTGCCGGTCACCCTGCTCCGCCACGACACACGGCGGGGCAAGGGCGAAGCGTTGCGTACCGGGTTTCGCGAAGCGCTCAGGCAGGGCATCGACAACGTGATCACGATGGACGGCGACGGGCAGCATCGCGCGTCCGACATTCCGGCGATCCTCGAGGCCAACCGGCGTTATCCGGGCAGCATCGTGATCGGCGCGCGGCTGCTCGCGCGCGACCAGCAACCGCCGGGTCGCCGCCGGGCCAATGCCGTGGCCGACTGGGGCATCTCGTGGGCCTGCGGCCGACCGGTGGCCGACACGCAGAGCGGCCAGCGGCTCTACCCACGTGCCGCCATCGAACTGGTTGACCTGCCGGCGGAGCATTTCGTCTTCGAGGCCGCGCTGCTGATCACCGCCTGCCGCGAACGCGGCATTGGCGTCGTCTCCGTGCCGATCGCTTCGCGTTACGAAGGCGAGTTCCGGCTCAGCCATTTCCAGCCCGTACGCGACGTCACCCGTATCACGGTCTACACGATCGGGCGCATCTTCCACTACGGCAATGTCATGGCCTGCTACCGCTCGTCACGCGCCCACCCCGTCGTGGTCGATGCCGGCAGCGCCGCGCACCCTTCGCATTGATCCCCCGCACCACCGCATCGCTCGAGAGGCCACCACGATGGATCGCACGACACATGACGCAATCATCCTCGGTGGAGGCCTTGCCGGCCTGACGCTGGCCCTGCAACTGAAGGGCGAATACCCCGACATGCGCATCGTGGTGCTCGAACGCAACGTGCATCCGTTGCCGGTGGCGGCACACAAGGTGGGCGAGTCCACGGTGGAGATCGCCGCGCACTACTTCGCGGAAACGCTGGGCCTGCGTGAGCACCTGGAATCCGAACACATTCGCAAGTTCGGCTTCCGCTTCTTCTTCTCCGAGGGGCGCGACGACCTCGCCGACGTGGTGGAACTGGGCGTTCGCGCCGTGTTGCCGACGCCGAGCTACCAGATCGACCGCGGCATCCTGGAGAACTTCCTCGCCGAGGAAGCGACCCGACGCGGCATCGTGTTCCTCGCGGGCGCCGTCGTGCGCGGCTTCGAGATCGGCCCGTCCGACGAGCCGCACACCGTGCGCTTCCGGCACCAGGACGAAGACCATGTGGCGGAGGCCCGCTGGCTGCTCGATGCCTCGGGCCGCGCAGGCATGATCCGCCGCAAGCTGGAACTCACGCGCGACAACGGGCATCACGCCAACGCGGTCTGGTTCCGCATCGACGACCGCCTGGCCATCGACGACTGGTGCGGCGACGCCGAATGGCAGGCGCGTTGCGATCCCGCGGAGCGCTGGCGCTCGACCAACCATTTGTGCGGTCCGGGTTACTGGCTGTGGTTGATCCCGCTGTCGTCCGGCGCGCATTCCGTCGGCATCGTAGCGGATGCCACCATGCATCCGATCGAGGGCATGCGCGATTTCGACCGTGCGCTCGCCTGGATGCACGAGCACCAGCCGCTGGTGGCGCGAGAGGTGGAAAAGCGACGCGACAAGCTGCTCGACTTCGCCTTCTTCCGGAACTTCTCCTATAGCTGCTCGCGCATGTATTCCTCCGATCGCTGGGCGCTCACCGGGGAAGCCGGCGCCTTCCTCGATCCGTTCTATTCGCCCGGCAGCGATTTCATCGCCATCTCCAACACCTACATCACCGCACTGGTTGGACTCGATCGCCGCGGCGAACCCCTCGCGCCGCACGCGCGACTCTACGAACGTCTGTTCTTCTCGTTCTACGAGAACACGCTGTCGATGTACCGCGGCCAGTACAACCTGTTCGGCGACCCCGAGGTGCTGCCGATCAAGGTGATCTGGGATTACGCCTATTACTGGGGCGTGCTTTGCCAACTGGTGTTCCAGAAGCGCCTTGCCGACAGTGCGCTCATCGCCACGCTGGGGCCGGAACTGGCCGCCGCATCGCAACTCAACACGGACATGCAGGCCTTCTTCCAACGCTGGCACGCGGTATCGGAACGACGGAATCCGCGGACCATGCTCGACCAGCGCGAGCTGGCATGGTTTGCACAGATGAACGCCACGCTGCACGACACCCTCGATACGGAAGCGCTGACGGCCCGCCTGCGCGACAACGTGCACATGATGCGGCTGCTCGGGGCGGCCATCGTGGAACGTGCTGCCGCCGATCATCCGTCCGTGCTGGACGATGCCGCGCACCTGCACGACCTCGACGGCCCCCGCACCGAACTGTTCCCCACCCTGGTCGAAGCCGCGTAGGAGCGCACGCTGTGCGCGACATGTGTTGAGGCCGTGCGTGCGGGCTGGTGCGTGAGCATGCAGGTCATCGCGAAAAGATGTCGCGCACATCGTGCGCTCCTACAACGGGGCACGGTTATCGTGGACGTCGTGCGCGTTACACCATCGCGCTGTAGGAGCGCACGCTGTGCGCGATTCGCGACTCACCCGCCCGGGTGAATCACCGCCGCTCGTCCCGACGCGATCTCCACGCCATCGTGCGCGATACGGAACGTGTATTGCGCGCCCGCGCCGTCGGCGATCAGGCAGGTGGCATGCACGTCGAGGGCACCGGCCAGGGTGTCGATGCGGTCGACGGCCAGTCGCACGCCGCGCAGGCTGACCAGCATGCCGGGCTTGGGTTCGGTCTGACCCTGTGCCTTCGCCAGCAGTGCGCCGTGCACGGCCATCGCCTGCGCCCCGTACTCGGCCAGGTGCACCGCGTGCAGACCGCGCTCACCACGCAAGGGATGCGTCTCGAGGTCGTGGCGGGTGCTTACCGCATGGATGGACGCAGCATCCCACGCCAGCACGCCATCGAGCAGGCACATGTCGCCTGCGTGCGGGATGAGATCGATGAAGTCGGCCCTGTCGAGCACGGCGGTCATCGAAGAGGCTCGGTGACGGAGTGGCCAGACGCGGCCGGCGCGTGGGCGACGGGCGCGGCTTCATCTGCGACGGCGATGTGAGCGACAGGAGCGGCATCGTCGGAGGCGTGGGCCACCGACGCACCGGCGGCGGCATCGGCTTCCTGCCAGAAGTCGTAGAAGTTGAACCAGTTGAACGGGTAGGTGCGCGCGTAATGCTCCACACGCCGGACATAGTGCTCGATGATGTCGTCCAGCGCCGCGGCACGTTGCGCACGCGGAACGGCAATGCCGTCGGAGAACGGCTCGAAGATCAGCCGGTAGCGGTTGCCACCCAGGTAGATGCCCATGCACAGCACCACCGGAATCTTCAGTGCCGCGGCCAGCAGCCACGGACCCACCGGGAACGGTGCCGGCGTGCCGAGGAAGGGCACCCTGCGAGTGGCTTCATCGCGGTGCCCGCGGTCGGCCAGCAAGGCCACCATCGCGCCCTGCGCCGCACCTTCGGCCATGGCCAGCGCGACCGAGGCACCCCCGCGCGATGCGTCGATCACGGCGGCGCCGACGTCGGGCGCCAGCGCTTCGAGCACCGTGGTGAGTGCCGGGGTTTTCTGCTTGTCGAGCACGACGCGCAACGGCACGTCGGGACGCCGTGCGCCGAGCGCACGCAGCGCCTCGAAGCTGCCCTGGTGCGAACCGATGAGCAGGACGCCGCGGCCCACGTCGATCCAGCGATCGAGGTGCTGCAGACCCTCGGTCTCCACCTGGAAGTCGCGCTCGCCACGGGCGAGGAAGAACAAGCGGTCCAGCAAGGTGCCCGCGAACAGGTGGATATGGTGGAACACGTCACGGGACCGCACCGGACGCCCCAGGACACGGGTCAGGTAGGCACGCGAGGCGGCGCGTTCGTCGGCTCGCCGGAGGAAAAAATACAGGGCGATCGGATACAGCAGCAGGCGGGCGACACGCCGCCCGAAGCCCAGCGCGACCGTCCGGATCAGCCAGATCGCCACCACGCCGCCGCCTTCACGCTGCTGCCAGTGGCTCATGCAGCGCCTTCCAGCGTGCCGCGCACGAGGATGTCGGTGCCGCGACGCACCGTGAATCGGAAGCGCCCGCTGTCGAGCGCGACAAGCTCCAACTCAGCCGTCTCGTCCGGCCGCAGGGGCGCGAGGAACTTGGCGTCGACCACCTGGCGCACGGGCAATCCCCGCCACGCGAGCAGCGCCGACGCGGCAGCCTCGATCAGCAGGACGCCGGCCACGATGGGCTGCCCCGGGAAGTGACCCGCGAAGCTGGGGTGGCTGGCGTCGAAGCGCAGGGTGCGCACGCAGGACGCGGGATCGGCGGCATCGCTCATTGGCATCTCCGGTGGGCGGCCGGGGCAGGATCGACCCATCCCGTGCGCACTGGAACGACGCTCAGGCCGCGGCGCGGTGCTGTTCGATGTGATCGGACAGCGTACGCAGGCTGGTGAAAATGGTGCGGTTGTCCGGGTTGTCGGACTTCAGCTGGAAGCCGTACTGCTTGGACACGGCCAGCGCGATTTCGAGCGCATCGATGGAGTCCAGACCCAGGTCGCCACCGAACAGCGGCGCATCCGGATCGATGTCGGCCGGCTGCACCGACTCGAGGTTGAGGCTCGTGACGATCAGTTCGGCGAGTTCGTGCTGTGCTGCGGTTTGCGTTGCCATGTGGTCTTTCCAGATCCTGGATATGCCTGCCTCCCCCCGGATGGCAGCGGTCGCGGAGTTTACCACAGCGCCCTGGGCCGTTCGCCGACGCCAGTTCGAGGCGCCAAGCCTGTCCGTTCACGTTCCGCGCCCGTTGCGGGGCGATATGATGCGCTGAAACGCGTTCTATGGAATATCCGATGCCCCAAGGCACTGAAATGCGCGAGCGCCCGGCGCTCGCGGCCGCACCCTCGCCACGGGTGCACTACCGCCACGGTCCGGTCGCGCCGGGCCCGCATACCCTGGCGCTGTTCGGCTTCGGGCCCGACGCCGGCCACAGCGACGATCCGCGCTGGCTGCGGGTCGCGCTCAGCCCCCTGGGCGATGCGCCGATGGAAGCCTGGGAGGTGGACGTCCCGGTGGAGGCCGGCCGCCAGGGCGACCTGCGCTGGTCGCGTGGCGGCGGCTGGCTGTATGCCGCGGTGCAGTGCCATGAGAACGACCACGGCGGCCCCGAAGGCGCCGCAGCCTATGCCTATGGGCTGCTATCCGACTTTGTCGGGCAGGCGGACGAGTGCCACGTGCAGCGCATCTGGAACTACCTCGGCGCCATCAACCAGGGCGGCGGCGACGACGAGCGCTACAAGCATTTCTGCACCGGCCGCATACGTGGCATGGGCGATGCCTTCTCGCAGGGCTTTCCGGCGGCCTCCGCCATCGGTCATCACGACGATCCCGGCCTGCTCCAGGTGTACCTGCTGGCCACCGACAGGCCCGGCACGCGGGTGGAAAACCCTCGCCAGGTCAGCGCGTGGCAATACCCGCGCCAGTACGGCCGCACGCCGCCCAGCTTCGCCCGGGCCACCCTGCTGCCCGCCGACGACGTGCTGGCGATCTCCGGCACGGCTGCCGTCGTAGGGCACGCCTCGGCCCATGCGGGCGACCTCGATGCCCAGCTGGCGGAGACCTTGCGCAACCTCGACGCCCTGCTGGATTCGGCGGGCATGCCCGCCGGTCTCGGCGCGTCGGCACCGCTGAAGGTCTACGTGCGGCATCCGGCCGACGAAGCAGCGGTGCGCGCCTTCGCCGCGCGACGCCTGCCCGGCGCACCGCTGCTGCTGGTGCACGGCGATATCTGCCGTGCCGAGCTGCTGGTGGAGATCGACGGCTGGCGTTACCGCCACGCTTGATGACGAAGGGGCGGCGTGCGGCGCCGCCCCTTCGCTCAGGACCGCTTGGTGGGCCGTGCCCAGCCTTCGATGGCCGTCTGCCGCGCGCGGGAGATCGTCAGGGTGTTCGCCGGCGCGTCCTTCGTGATCACGGAACCGGCGCCGATCGTCGCTCCCGCGTGCAGCGTCACCGGCGCCACCAGGGCGCTGTTGGAGCCGACGAACACCCCGTCCTCGATGGTGGTGCGGCTCTTGTTCACGCCGTCGTAGTTGCAGGTGATCGTGCCCGCGCCGATATTCACGCCGCTGCCGATGACGGTGTCGCCAAGGTAACTGAGGTGATTGGCCTTGGAGCCCGTGCCGATCTTCGCGTTCTTGGTCTCCACGAAGTTGCCGATATGCACCCCGGCCGCCAGGTCCGTGCCCGGTCGCAGGCGCGCGAATGGACCGATGGTGCACGGACCGTGCGTCACCACGCCGTCGAGATCGCCGTGCGCCAGCACCACCGTGCCCGCCGCCAGCGTGACGTTGCGCAGCCGCGTGAACGGGCCGATGCGGACGTCGTCGCCGAGCACCACCTCACCTTCGAGGATCACGTTGACGTCGATCTCCACGTCGCGGCCAGCACGTACCGTGCCGCGCACGTCCAACCTCGCGGGATCGGCCAGGCGCACGCCAGCCAGGGCCAGCTCGCGCGCCGCGCGTTCGCGATGCAGGGCTTCCAGGCCGGCCAGCTGCCACGGATCGTTGGCACCGGACGCCTCGACGGGATCGCAGGGCACGCACGCCGCCGGCATGCCGAGACGGGCTGCCATGGCGAAGACATCGGTGAGGTAGTACTCGCCTTGGGCGTTGGCGTTGCCGAGGCTTTGCGTCCAGCCGAGCAGGCGCGCGGCGTCACCGGCGACGATGCCCGTGTTGACGCGGTCGATCGCGCGCTGCGCGGTGTCGGCATCCTTTTCCTCGACCACCTGGGTGACCCGGCCGTCGGCGTCGAGCACCACGCGGCCATAACCGTGCGGATCGGTCAGGCGCGTGGCCAGCATGGCCAGGGCGCCGGGCGCGCCGACCAGCGCCGCGAGCGTTTCCGACCGGACCAGGGGCACGTCGCCGTAGAGCACCAACACACGCCCTGCAAGGATGCCCGCGGCGTCCAGGTGCTCCAGCGCGATTCGCACCGCGTGCCCGGTACCGAGGCGCTCACGCTGCTCGATCCAGCCCAGCGCCGTATCGGCGGCGAACGCGTCGCGCACCTGCTGGCCGTTATGGCCGTAGACGACATGGATGCTCGACGGATCCAGCGCACGGGCGGCAGCGACGACATGCGCCAGCAGGGGGCGACCGGCCAGCGGCATCAGCACCTTGGCGGAAGCGGACTTCATCCGCTTGCCCTCGCCGGCAGCAAGGACAAGGACGTGAAGGGGCGTAGCGGTCATGAGCGATGTTGCCTGCCTGGATACAAGGGCCGCACTGTCGCGCGTTTGGCCGGCCGTGCCAAGTCGGCTAGTTGTCGTCCGGCCGTTTGGACAGGTTCTCGAGGTTGGGCTTGTAGGCCTCGACGAAGGCGTTGCGCAGGATGCCGACGATGGCATCGGACGTGGATACGCTCTTGTCGTCGATGTTGCCGGAGATGGACACGCGCGTCGCGAACTGGTCCTTCGCATGGTTCTTGAAGATCTTGGCCACGCCCTCGGCAGCCGCTTCGTAAGCCAGCTTCAGCGGTCCCTTCTTGTCCTGCTCCACGTCCTGCTTCCAGCTGAAGAGCTTGAGGCCGTGGAACAGCGGCTTGGCATAGCCGGTGAGCTTGCGGTCCTTGGCCTGCAGTTCCATCACGAAGTCGCCTTCGCCACCGGCGAAATCGAGGCCGGAATACGCACGCGCCAGGCTGTTCGCCTTGACCAGCTTGATGTTGCGGATCGAGATCGAATAGTGGAAATCGCCCAGGCGCTCCACGGGATCGATCTCCGCGCTGGTCTCCAGCGGCGCATCGCCCAGCACCTTCGCCGTGGCGTGCATGTGCGCCACGCGGTCGCCACCTTCGCGCTTGACGTTGGTGAGATTGGTCACCTGACCGTTGACGTCGGTCATCTTCAGGTCGACCTTGGGACTGGATACGAAGTTGTTGAACGTGATGGTGCCGTTGGAGACGTTGATCTCGTCGAAGCGGAACGGTGCCAGCGCGTGCAGTTGCTCCCGCCAGTCTACGCCCTGGCCGGTCTGCTTCTCGCCTTCGGACTTACCGTCGACGAAGTTGACCACCGGGTCGAAGAAATCGATCTTGCCGCGGAAGTGTCCCTGCACCAGCGCCTTCCAGGTCAGCGAGATATCCGCCCGGGCTGTCTTGAACAGCGGCACCGGCACCTTGCCGTCCACCTTGGTGATGGACATCTCGTCGATGGAATACGCACCGCGCCACAAGTGGATGTCGATATCCGCGATGCGACCGCTGTACGCGCCCATATGGGCCAGACGGTGATTGAGGTAGTTGAGCACGACATAGGGCAAGGCAATGCGGGCCGCGATCAACACGACGGCGGCCACTCCGATGATCCAGAAGCTTCGGCGGTAGCGGGTGCGCATGGGGCAATCACCTTGAAATGACGTGACAGTGTTGCGCCGCGCGGGTTAGTTCCGGATGAAGACAGTGATTACGCCAAAGAAAGGTTCTTCGCGCGTTAGCGGGGCGGAGGCGTCGGGCGGTTACGCTCTGAGCGAGTTCGGCCGCTTGCGGCCGCTGCCCGAGCGCAGAGTGTGACCACCCGGCGCCTCCTCGCCGTGCCTTACGAGCGACGGGCTCTGGCTTCGGCTTAGGCTTCGGGACAGGCCGGTCATGCGTGAAAAACCAAAAAAAACCCCTCCGAAGAGGGGTCTTTGGTCGACGGGCGTCGTCGCTCAGTGCTTGAGCGTCTTGCGCATGCGCTCCAGCGCCTGCAGCTGCGCCAGGGCCTCGGCCAGCTTGGCCTGGGCCTCGGCGACGTCCATCTGCGGGCCGCGCTGGGACAGGGCAGCCTCGGCTTCTTCCTTCGCCTTCAGCGCGGCGGCCTCGTCGAGGTCGGCGGCGCGAGCCGCCGTATCGGCGAGGATCGTCACGACCTGCGGCTGCACTTCCAGGATGCCACCGGACACGTAGAACTGCTGGCGGTCGCCGTTGGTGCCGACCACGTCCACGTGGCCCGGCTTCAGGCGGGTGATCAGCGGCGCGTGACGCGGCGCGATACCCAGCTCGCCGAGTTCACCGGTGGCGACCACGAGCGTGGCTTCGCCGGAATAGATCTCGGCTTCGGCGCTGACGATGTCGACGCGGATGGTGTGGGTCATGGGTTTGTCTTCCGTTGGTCGGGAGTGGGAGGAGAAGGTCGCTTACGCGGCCTTCTTCGCACCCATGTCCTCGCCCTTCTTGATGGCTTCGTCGATGCCGCCGACCATGTAGAACGCCTGCTCCGGCAGGTGGTCGAGGTCGCCGTCGAGGATCATCTTGAAGCCGCGGATGGTTTCCTTCAGCGCGACGTACTTGCCCGGCGAGCCGGTGAAGACCTCGGCCACGTGGAACGGCTGCGAGAAGAAGCGCTCGATCTTGCGCGCGCGCGACACCGACGCCTTGTCTTCCGGCGACAGCTCGTCCATGCCCAGGATGGCGATGATGTCCTTCAGCTCCTTGTAGCGCTGCAGCGTGCCCTGCACGCGACGGGCGATGTCGTAGTGCTCCTGGCCGATCACCGAGGCGTCGAGCTGGCGGCTGCTGGAGGCCAGCGGATCGACGGCCGGGTAGATGCCGAGCGAGGCGATGTCGCGGCTCAGCGTCACGGTGGCGTCCAGATGCGCGAAGGTGGTGGCCGGCGACGGATCGGTCAGGTCATCCGCGGGCACGTAGACGGCCTGGATCGACGTGATCGAGCCGGTCTTGGTCGAGGTGATGCGCTCCTGCAGGACGCCCATTTCCTCGGCCAGCGTCGGCTGGTAACCCACGGCCGACGGCATGCGGCCGAGCAGCGCGGACACCTCGGTACCGGCCAGCGTGTAGCGATAGATGTTGTCGACGAACAGCAGCACGTCCTTGCCCTTGCCCGTTTCGTCCTTCTCGTCGCGGAAGTACTCGGCCATGGTGAGGCCGGTGAGCGCGACGCGCAGGCGGTTGCCCGGCGGCTCGTTCATCTGGCCGTAGACCATCGCGACCTTGTCCAGGACGTTGGAATCCTTCATCTCGTGGTAAAAGTCGTTGCCCTCACGGGTACGCTCACCCACGCCGGCGAACACGGAAAGACCCGAGTGCGCCTTGGCGATGTTGTTGATGAGCTCCATCATGTTGACCGTCTTGCCCACGCCGGCGCCGCCGAACAGGCCGACCTTGCCGCCCTTGGCGAACGGGCACATCAGGTCGATGACCTTGATGCCGGTTTCCAGCAGTTCGTTGGCAGCGGCCTGCTCGTCGTACGACGGGGCCTCGCGGTGGATGACCCACTGTTCCTTTTCGCCGATCGGGCCGGCTTCGTCGATCGGGTTGCCCAGCACGTCCATGATGCGGCCGAGCGTGGCCGAGCCGACCGGCACCTTGATGCCTTCGCCGGTGTTGCGGGCGATGAGGTTGCGGCGCAGGCCGTCGGTGGAACCGAGCGCGATGGTGCGCACGATGCCGTCGCCGAGCTGCTGCTGCACTTCGAGGGTGATCTCGGTACCGTCGATCTTCAGTGCGTCGTATACCTGCGGCACCTGGTCGCGCGGGAATTCGACGTCGACGACGGCGCCGATGATCTGAACAACTTTACCCTGGCTCATGGAATGCTCCGGATGAATCTAAGTAGGTTTCGGTTCGGGCGCCGCACCGTGCGTCGCCATCGCGTGTAGCGTTGGGATCAGACCGCGGCGGCGCCGCCGACGATCTCCGAGATTTCCTGGGTGATCGCTGCCTGGCGCGCCTTGTTGTAGACCAGCGTCAGTTCGCCGATGACCTTGTTGGCGTTGTCCGAAGCAGCCTTCATGGCGACCATGCGCGCGGCGTGTTCGCTGGCGAGGTTCTCCAGCGTGGCCTGGTACACCACCGACTCGATGTAACGCGTCATCAGGTGCTCGAGCACCGTGCGCGCATCGGGTTCGTAGATGTAATCCCAGTCGTGCGTCTGCTCGACCTTGACGCCCTTGGCGGCATCGCCTTCGGCGCTTTCCAGTTCCTTCGCGACCAGCGACACCGGCAGCAGTGCCTCGATGGTCGGCTTCTGCACGATGGTGTTCACGAAGTCGTTGTAGACCAGGAAGACACGGTCGAGCTTGTTGTCGCTGTAGCCGTCGAGCACGACCTTGATCACGCCGATGACGTCTTCGAGCTTGGGCTTCTCACCGAGATGGGTTGCCGAGCCGATCAGGTTCACGCCCTTGATGCGACGGAAGAACTGCACGGCCTTCTGGCCGATGGCCACCACGTCGATCTCGGCACCCTTGTCCTGCCACTCGCGGATCGAGGTCAGCGTGCGACGGAACAGGTTGGAGTTGAGGCCGCCCGCGAGGCCGCGATCGGTCGACACCACGATGAAGCCCACGCGCGCGACTTTTTCCCGCTCGGTGAGGAACGGATGGGTGAAGTCCGTGCTGGCCTGGGCCACGTGCGCGATCACCTTGCGCATGAGACGCGCATACGGACGCGAGGCCTTCATCAGGTCCTGCGCCTTGCGGATCTTCGACGCCGAGACCATTTCGAGCGCACGCGTCACCTTGCGCATGTTCTGCGTGCTCTTGATCTTGGTTTTGATTTCGCGGCCGCTAGCCATGGGTACTCGCCGTTGCGTTAAACGTGAAAACTTAGGAGGGTAAAGCGCCGAGCGAGCGCCGGCTTGCCGGCTCAAGCGTCAGTTACATCATGCAACTGACGCTTTACGCTGGGCGCCCTACGCCATTACCAGCTACCGGTCTTCTTGAACTCGTCGGCGGCCGACTTGAAGGTCGCCTCGATGTCCTTGTCCCAGTCGCCGGTGGCGTCGATCTTCGTCATCAGGTCGCCGTGGTTCTGGCGCATGAAGGCATGCAGGCCCTTCTCGAACGCCAGCACCTTGTTGACCGGCAGGTCGTCGAGGTAGCCCTTCTCGGCCGCGTAGACCGACACGCCGAGCTCGGCGATGGACAGGGGCGAGTACTGCGCCTGCTTCATCAGCTCGGTGACGCGCTGGCCACGATCGAGCTGGGCGCGGGTCGCCGCGTCCAGGTCCGAGGCGAACTGCGCGAACGCAGCCAGCTCGCGGTACTGCGCGAGGGCCAGCTTCACGCCGCCGGACAGCTTCTTGATGATCTTGGTCTGGGCGGCACCACCGACGCGCGACACCGAGATACCGGCGTTGACGGGCGGACGGATACCGGCGTTGAACAGATCGGTCTCGAGGAAGATCTGGCCGTCGGTGATCGAGATGACGTTGGTCGGAACGAACGCGGAGACGTCGCCGGCCTGGGTCTCGATGATCGGCAGCGCGGTGAGCGAGCCGGTCTTGCCGGTCACTTCGCCGTTGGTCATCTTTTCCACGTACTCGGCGCTGACGCGCGAGGCGCGCTCGAGCAGGCGCGAGTGGAGATAGAAGACGTCGCCGGGGTAGGCTTCGCGACCCGGCGGACGCTTCAGCAGCAGCGAGATCTGACGGTAGGCCACGGCCTGCTTGGAGAGGTCGTCGTACACGATGAGCGCGTCTTCGCCGCGGTCACGGAAGTACTCGCCCATGGCGCAGCCGGAGTACGGCGCGACGTACTGCAGGGCGGCGGCTTCGGACGCCGAAGCCACCACCACGATGGTGTTGGCCAGTGCGCCGTTCTGCTCGAGCTTGCGCACGACGTTGGCGATGGAGCTGCGCTTCTGGCCGATGGCGACGTAGATGCACTTAATGCCCGAGTCTTTCTGGTTGATGATCGCGTCGATGGCCACGGCGGTCTTGCCCGTCTGGCGGTCGCCGATGATCAGCTCGCGCTGGCCGCGGCCGATCGGGATCATCGAGTCGATGGACTTGTAGCCCGTCTGCATCGGCTGGTCGACCGACTGGCGCCAGATGACGCCCGGCGCGACCTTCTCGACCGGACTGGTGCCCACGGCGTCGATCGGGCCCTTGCCGTCGATCGGGTTGCCCAGCGCGTCGACGACGCGGCCGAGCAGGCCCGGGCCGACCGGCACTTCGAGGATGCGGCCGGTGGTCTTGGCGGCATCGCCTTCGCGCAGGTGCTGGTACTCACCGAGCACCACGGCGCCGACCGAGTCGCGCTCGAGGTTCAGCGCGAGGGCGTAGGTGTCGTTGGGCAGTTCGATCATTTCGCCCTGCATCACGTCGGCCAGGCCGTGGATGCGCACGATACCGTCGGACACGCTGATGATCGTGCCTTCGTTGCGTGCCTCGGCGCCGAGCTTGAACTGCTCGATGCGGGTCTTGATCAGCTCGCTGATCTCGGACGGATTCAGTGTGGTGCTGGACATGGTCGGTTCCTTGGGTTGCGCCGCACGAGCGGCACCCGGTGGTATGAGAAGCTCGTATCAGTGCGCCAGCGCGCTGGCCAGCCGCTGCAGGCGGCCGCGCGCCGAACCGTCGATGACCTGCTCGCCGGTGTCGATGACGACACCTCCGAGCAGCGCCGGATCGACGTGCGTATCCAGTTCGATCTCACGCTTGAAGCGGCGCTTCAGCGAGGCGCGAAGCGTGTCCGCCTCGGCGGCGTCGAGATCCAGCGCGCTCGTGACCTTGACCCGCAACGTCGACTCCGACTCACGCTTGTAGTCGTCGTAGAGCGCTGCGATTTCCGGCAGGAGCGCCATGCGGCGGTTGTCGGCCAGTTCGTCGAGGAACGACGCGAACGGCGTGTCGGCCGCCATGCCCTCGGGCAGGTGCAGCGCGACCAGCTGGGCCGGCGACACGCGCGGATCGTTGCCGAGGCCGGCGACGCGCTGATCCGCCGCGACCAGGGCCGCGAAGTTCAGTGCCGACGACCAATCGGCCAGCGACCCTGACGCCTGCGCCACTTCGAAGGCGGCACGTGCGTAGGGACGGGCAAGGGTGAGCGCCTGGGCCATGATCAGATCTCGGCAGCGAGCTGGTCGAGCAGGGCCTTGTGGGCCGCCGGATCGATTTCGCGCTGGACGATTTTTTCCGCGCCGCGGACGGCGAGGGCGCCGACCTGTTCGCGCAGCTGTTCACGGGCACGCTGGGCCATCGAGGCGATCTCGTCCTGGGCCGAAGCCTTCAGGCGGTTGATCTCTTCGATCGCATCGGCGCGGGCCTTCTCGAGAATCTGGTTGGCCTGCTGCTGAGCCTTGTCGATGATGTCCGTCGACTGCACGCGGGCCTGCTTGATCTCGGTGGCGACCTTGGCGTCGGCATCCTTCAGCTCGGCGCGGGCGCGCTCCGCCGCGGCGAGCCCTTCGGCCACCTTCTTCTGGCGTTCTTCGATGGCACCGTTGAGCTGGGGCCAGATGAACTTGGTGGTGAACCAGACCAGGATCGCAAAAGAGATCATCTGGCCCAGGAAGGTCATGTTGATTTCCATGATCTCTCCAAAGACTCCGAACGCAGGGGTACTGACGGTCGCTGCGGCCCTTCAGGCCGCAGCGACGAAGACGAGCGTGTTGCTTAGCCGCCGGCAGCGGTGCGCAGGACGCCGATCAGCGGGTTGGAGAAGGCGAGCAGCAGCGCGATGGCGAGGCCGATGATGAACGCGGCGTCGATCAGGCCGGCGAGCAGGAACATGCGGCCCTGCAGCAGCGGAACCAGTTCCGGCTGACGCGCGGCCGACTCGAGGAACTTCGAGCCCATGATCGCGATGCCGAGGCAGGCGCCGAGCGCGCCGAGGCCGATGATCACGCCGATGGCGATGGCGGTCATGCCCTGCACGTGTGCGAAGAGTGCGGTGAGTTCCATGGTGTTCTCCTGGGATATCTAAGAAAGACGAATGGGTGGAAACGAAAAACGAAAGGGGACTTGGGTCGAACGTCGGTGCGGTGAGTTAGTGGTGTTCACGCGCCGTGGCGATGTAGACGATCGTCAGCATCATGAAGATGAACGCCTGCAGGGCGATGATCAGGATGTGGAAGATCGCCCACGCCGTGTTGAACACGACGCCGGGCACGAAGCCGATCCAGCTCACCATCAGGCCGGCGATCAGCATGAACACCAATTCGCCACCGTACATGTTGCCGAAGAGTCGCATCGCGAGCGACACGGGCTTCGACAGGGTTTCGACGACGTTGAGAAGCAGGTTGGGGATGACCAGCACCAGCTTCACGACCGGGTTGTGGGCGTGGAACGGCGCGGTGAGCATTTCCTTGCCGAAACCGAAACCGCCCTTGGCCTTGATGCCGTGGCCGATGACGATGAACAGCACGGCGACGGAAAGGCCGACGGTGGTGTTGATGTCTGCCGTTGGCACACCACGGAAATGAACTTTTTCGGCGACCTCCGCGCCTGCGAACAGGTGCACCAGCCAACCGGCCAGATCCACCGGCAGCAGGTCCATGGCGTTCATCAGGAACACCCACATGAAGATGGACAGCGCCAGCGGCGTGACCGTGCGACGGTCGCCGTGGAAGGTGTCCTTCACCTGCGTGTCGACGAACTCGATGGCCAGCTCGACCAGCGCCTGACCCTTCGAGGGCACACCGGAGGTGGCCTTACGGGCAAAAAGCCAGAACCACAGGCAGAAGATGGCACCCAGCACGAACGACACCACGAGGGAGTCGACGCGCAGGTTCCAGAACCAGAAATGATCGGCGCTGAAATTCACCGTCAAGTGGCCCAGGTGGTGCTGGATGTACTCGGTCAGACCGCCTTGCGGTTCGCTCGCCATGCCTCAACCCTTGAATCTGAATGCAAATACGTTGACCGTGAAACCGGCCACCAGGCCCACCAGGGCGGGCAAGAATGGCAGTTTCCACTGGACCAGAATGAGCGCCATGCCACCGATGAGGACGATCCAGCGAAGGATCGTTCCCGCCAGGAGCCTGGCATACATCGCTCCGCCTCCGCCCAGCGCGCTGAAAGCTCGCGCGGCAAGCAGCGCGGTAGCGATAGCGACGATCAGGGCCCCTGCAAATGCGGCCATACCGGCGGCACGCCCCTGCAGTAGAAACACGAGTCCCGCGACAACGGCCACCACGAACTGCGCGATAACGACGCGCAAGGCGAGATGACGACCGGCGGCAAGACTGTTGAGCAACGCGAGGCTCCCGTGGTTTCGCTCGAAGGCGGCACCTTGGTTCTATGGGCCACGGTTTAATCTGGAAAAGTATACCAGCGCCGTAAACGACGGGACAAGCGACGAAAGTCCAATAACCACCCGTCGGCGCGACGGTCCGTCGCGTCGTTACGAGGGAGGCGGCGTGGATCAGGCCCTGGCGGGCTGACCTGCCAGCGCGCCGAGCGAGGTAGCCGTCTCCACGGCCACATCGAATATGCCGCCCGCGGCGGACGCCGCGCGTTCGACGCTTTCCCGTTGCAGGTCGCCTCCGCGGAGGAAAATGGCGCGCAGCGCCGCCGCATCCGTGGCGATCATCGCGTCGGCCATCAGGCCGGATGCCGCCCGGGCGTGACCTTCCATGGCCTGCAGATGCAGGTCGGCCACGCGTTCCATGCCGCGCCAGGCGACAGCCTGCGCGGACGTGGCCTGCTCGACGAGGCGGGCAAGATCGGCGTAACCGTTTACGTGGGGCATCGCATGCGTCCGGCGGAACGGGGAGGTGCCGGAGTGTAGACCCGCATGCGGCAACGCAGCAACCACGAATGGTTGCGACGACAGGTTTTTGCTCAGTCGCCGGTGTATTCGGCGCCGGACGTGCAGGTTTCATGCACCACGACCTTGGCCAGGCCGGGCACCGACGGGTGCAGCTGCTGGAAGATCCACCGCGCGAGGTTTTCGCTGGTTGGGTTTTCCAGGCCTTCGATGTCGTTGAGGTAGTGATGATCCAGCCGATCGTAAATCGGCATGAACCGGGCCTTCAGATCGCCGAAGTCCATGACCCAGCCGAGCGTGGGGTCCACCGGTCCCTCGACATGCAGCTCCACGCGGAACGAATGCCCGTGCAGGCGCGCGCACTTGTGGCCTTCCGGCACATTCGGCAGGCGGTGGGCCGCCTCGAGGGTAAACGACTTGAAGATGCGCATGGCGTGGTCGATCGCGGGTGGCTGCCTAGTGTAGCGGAGCGTGGCGGTGCACGATTTCCGCGTGTCGCCTTCACGACGCAGTTCGCATTTTCAGCGCTCACCTGCTTTGATTCGTGGACATTCGGCTGCGAAAAGGTTGCAGTCGTAACAGGTGCGACGGATTCGGGGGGAACCGTCGGGGGGATTTTTCGCGTTCACAAGGAGGCATCGATGTGCCTTGGTCGTGATTCGCTCGACCGGCCGCACCCGTGCGGTCTTGCCGAGGAAGTGTTTGCCGCCCTTCCACTGCCCTGCATCGTCTGGCGCCACGGAGGCGGCCGCGCGGTGATGGTCAATGCCGCATTCCGCCTCGAGTTCGGCGCGGGTCGCGGCCGTGCCGGGCCCCGCTGGGTCGCCGAGCACCTGCAGCCGGCGGGGGGCGTCGACGAATTCGTGTTCAACGATGCCCAGGGCTCATCCCGCCGCTACCGGGTGACACGCCAGCATGTGGAGGCATCGGGCGGGGCGTTCCAGGCGGTGTACCTGACACCCCTGCCCGCCACCGAGCCCGCCGCACCGATGTCGCCTCCCCTTGCCAGCCAACGCAAGGACCTGGGACTGACGCCCCGCGAGTCGCAGGTACTGGACGGCATCATGGGCGGCAAGCTGAACAAGGTCATCGCCGGCGAACTGCGGATCAGCCCGAAGACGGTGGAACTGCATCGCGCCAACCTGATGGCCAAGCTACGCGTGCACAACGTGGTGGAACTGGCGAAGGCAGTACTGGAGGCGCCAGCCGCGACGCCAGCCCGGCCCAGGCGCCGGACGACCGGCGACACCGCGGATACGGGAACCGTGGCGGCCTGAAGGCGCTCGCCGGCGCGATCGACAAAAAAAGGCCGCACCCGGGGGTGCGGCCTTTTTGTTTTTCTGGTGGCTAGAGGCGGGCTCGAACCGCCGACCTCAGCATTATGAGTGCCGCGCTCTGACCAGCTGAGCTACCTAGCCGTGGAACCTGGTCGTTCGCAAGCTAGGCTCACGAAGGCCGGGCAGTTTAATCGGCGGCGGCCTTCCGTTCAAGTAGCGCCTTGCCCCGTCTTCTCGCGCTGTGGTTGAATCGAGCGGGAGCGGCATGTTTCGCGGAGGGCGGATGATCGACGCTGATGGCTATCGACCGAATGTGGGCATCGTCCTCCTCAATGGCGACGGGCGCCTGTTCTGGGCGCGCCGGGTCAACCGCGACGGCTGGCAGTTCCCCCAGGGCGGCATGCGCAGCGACGAAACCCCGCTGGAAGCCATGTACCGTGAACTGGAGGAAGAAACCGGCCTGCTGGCCCAGCACGTGGAAGTGCTGGCCGAAACCCGTGGCTGGCTGCGCTACCGGCTACCCAGCCGCTTCGTGCGCCACCATCAGCGGCCCACCTGCATCGGCCAGAAACAGGTGTGGTTCCTGCTGCGCCTGAAATGCACCGAGGATGCGTTCCGCCTGGATGCCTGCGAGAAGCCCGAGTTCGACCTCTGGCGTTGGGTGGACTTCTGGTACCCCGCCAACCATGTCGTGAATTTCAAGCGCCAGGTCTACGAACGCGCGCTGCGCCAGTTCGCGCCCACGGTGGAAACGGTGTGCTCGGTTACCGTGGGCACCTGCCCCCAACAGGCCGAACTGGAAAGGCTGGCCCGCGGCGGCGAGTAAGACCGCCGGGCACACGCCTTCACATTTGTGCGGTTGACAATCGTTCGCATTCGTATTCGAATGCCGACCCATGTACATATGCATGTGCAATGCCGTCACCGACCACGCCATTCGCCGCGCCGCGGCCGATGGCGTCGAGTCGTTCGCCGAACTCCAGGCCCGCACCGGTTGCTCGGACTGCTGCGGCGCGTGCGAGCCGGAAGCCCGCCAGTGCCTGCGCCAGGCAGTCAGCGAGAGCCGCTCCCTCCCGTTCCTGGCCACTACGGCCTGAGCCCGCCGTGTCCGCACTTGCGGACGCGAACCGTGTTCATTCTCGTTACGTCACGCCCTGGCCGCGGCACGTATAGTCGCGGCTGAATATCCAGGGAGACACCCCATGAAGGGCGACGCGAAGGTCATCGAATTCCTCAACAAGGTCCTCTACAACGAGCTGGCCGCGATCAACCAGTACTTCCTTCATTACAGGATGTTCAAGGACTGGGGCTACAACGAACTCGCCAAGCACGAGTACGAAGAGTCCATCGAGGAAATGAAGCACGCCGACAAGCTGATCGAGCGCATCCTGTTCCTCGACGGCCTGCCCAACCTGCAGCACCTGGGCAAGCTGCGCATCGGCGAGAACGTGGTCGAAGCGCTCCAGGGCGACCTGGACCTGGAAATGATCGCCACGAAGGACCTGCGCGAGGCCATTGCCTACAGCGAAGGTATCCACGACTTCGTCAGCCGCGACCTCTTCAAGTTCATCCTTGGCCAGGAAGAAGAGCACATCGACTGGCTCGAGACGCAGTTCAGCCTCATCTCGGACATCGGGCCGGAGCGCTACATGCTCAGCAAGGTGGGGTCGCTCGACAAGCATTGAAGAAGAAACCGCCGAGAGGCGGTTTTTTTGTTCTTTTATGAGGTGAAATGGGCTCGCCTTCGGCGTCGCGTTGGGCCTTGGGCCGTGGAGCAAGAGCCGGCGGGTGCCACCCTCGGGGCCGGTAGCCGCAGGCGAGGGCTTCGAACGGAAAAGGCCCGAAGGGGGCCGGCCAGGACGGCCGGCCATTTTCGCTGAGCCATGGATGGCGAATCGAAAATCCCCGTTCGAAGCCCGACCCGGATGTGGCGCGGGTAGGAGCGCACGATGTGCGCGAATCAGGTACACGGCCGCGCCAGCGGCCTTTCATCCGGGTCACCGCAGGCGTGGCCCCGAGGGGGCTACCCGCCGGCTCTTGCTCCAGGCTCCAAGGCTCCAAAGCCAAACGCGATGCCGAAGGCGAGCCCACCAACACCACGGCCATACGCAACGAACTTTTCGCCCGGAGCCGCCAAGGCGATACCATTCGGCCTTCACGCATTCTCCACGGACCCGCCCATGGCGTCACGCCATCCACCCCGCTTCGTCGTACGTCGCCTCGAG
Organism: Luteibacter sp. PvP120; assembly: GCF_054055715.1. NCBI lineage: Bacteria > Pseudomonadati > Pseudomonadota > Gammaproteobacteria > Lysobacterales > Rhodanobacteraceae > Luteibacter > Luteibacter sp. PvP120. The sequence continues at coordinate 446,496 of NZ_JBSRXP010000002.1, forward strand.
GACCTCTCGGCGGCGCGGCGCAAGCGCCTCCTGCTGCTGGCCGCCTGGCTGGGCAGCCTGGTGGCCGTGGCACTGGTGACTTGGGCGGCAGTCAGCGCCCGGCAGCCGCATCGCCTTGACGCATCGGCCACGGCCACGGCGGCGAGCGGCGATGCCGAGGGCGAGGCGCTGCGCCAGAAGGTCGCCAATGGGCAGCGCGACAGCCAGGTCGCCGAGATTGCCGCCAGGGAACTTCGGCGCAACCTCGCCGAGCGCGACGAGGAAATAAGCGGCCTTCGCGCCGACCTGGCGTTCTACACGCGACTGGTGGGCAACGGCGGCCAGCGCGACGGCCTGAAGATCCAGGGAGCCCGGGCCACGGCGGTCAGGGGCAGCGCGGACGCGTGGAACCTGGTGGTCACCCTCACACGCAGCGCCCGGGGCGGCGATCCGGTCAAGGGCGACCTGCGCCTTGCCGTCGAGGGTATCCAGGACAACACGGTGCGCACGCTGGAAGGCCCCGCGCTCGGGCTGGCCGTTTCCGGGGAGGGCCTGCCGTTCGCCTTCCGGTATTTTCAACAGGTCCAGGGCAGCTTCACGCTGCCGACCGGCTTCCAGCCGACCCGGCTCCGCTTGCAGGCGAAGGGCGCCGGCCAGGAAGAGGTCGCCGCCACGCTGTCCTGGACCGATGTCACACGCAACGACGAGGCTAGCGATGTTCAGCACTAAGGGGAAAACGCAGGGGCCGGCGGTCAATGCCGCGGCGACGAGCCTGATCGCCCGTGGCGTAGTCATCCGGGGCGACGTGTCGTTCAACGGCAACCTGCATCTGGATGGCACCGTGGAAGGCGCCGTCCACGCCGAGGCGGGCAGCGACGGCGTGCTCACCATCAGTGAGACCGGCCGCGTGGTCGGGCGCATCGAGGTACCGCATGCGGTCATCAACGGCGCGGTCACCGGCGATATCGACGCTGCCGAACGCCTGGAACTGGCGCCGCTGGCCCGCATCGAGGGGGATGTGCACTACCAGGTGCTGGAGATGGCGGCCGGCGCGCAGGTGAACGGCAAGATGATCCACCGCGGCCCGGTGACGGTCCGCCAGCTGGCCCAGGCGGCCATCGCCGCGGCGCCGGTGGCATCCGAGGCTTGACCTGTCGCCGATCGGCGCCATTATGGACGGCATGAACAACCCCTTCCCCATGGCTCCGTCGGCATCCGCGCCGGATTACCGCACGGCGGGTGCGCCCCTCATCTTCACCGAGGCCGCGGCCCGCAAGGTGCACGAGCTGATCGACGAAGAAGGCAACCCGTCGCTCAAGCTGCGTGTCTATATCAGCGGTGGCGGCTGCTCGGGTTTCCAGTACGGGTTCACCTTCGACGAGGAACAAGCCGAAGACGACCTTGCCGTGTCCCGCGAAGGGGTGACGCTGGTGGTCGATCCCCTGTCGCTGCAATACCTGACGGGCGCCGAGATCGACTACGCGGAATCGTTCAGCGGCTCGCAGTTCGTCATTCGCAACCCGAACGCGAAGACGACCTGCGGCTGCGGCTCCTCGTTCAGCGCATGAGCGGCACCACCGCGTGAGCAATGTTTTTGCGGGGCTCCAGATCGACCGCATGGCCGAGCGCCGTGAGGATCGGGTCTGGGTCGAAGAGATCGAACGCGCACCCGACTCCCGTTTCCTCGTGCTGGACAGCGATGGCCAGGCCTTTGTGGCCGCCCAGGCCGATCTGCCGGAGTGGATGCCTCCCGCCATGCGCGCCGAGCGCTTCGGCGATGTGCCGTCCACCCTGCTGGGCCTGGCCGAGGGCAACGCGTGGTTCGCGCTGGTACTGGACGAAGCACACGCCGCGACGTTCATCGACCTGACCGCCGCCCGACGCATGTCCCTGCGCGAGGCCGGGCTGGTGTTTCCGGCCTTCGAGGCGGGCCTGTTCGCCTTCGCCAAGGGCATCGCGCACTGGCAGCGGCAGATGCGGTTCTGCAACCTCTGCGGGGCACCGACCCTCGTCGTGGCGTCGGGCCATCGCGTGCAATGCACCAACCCCGATGGCCCGCACATGCATTTTCCGCGCACGGATGCGGCCATCATCGTGATCGTGGAGGACGGCGACCGCTGCCTGCTCGGCCGGCAACGCGGGTGGCCGGCGGGTCGCTATTCCACGCTGGCCGGTTTCATCGAGCCGGGTGAATCGCTGGAGGATGCCGTGAAGCGCGAGGTGCGCGAGGAATCGGGCGTGGAGGTGTTGCACGCCACGTACCACTCGTCGCAGCCCTGGCCCATGCCCGCATCGCTGATGGTCGGGTTCACCGCTACCGCGAAAACCCGCGAGATCGTGCTCCGCGACGATGAGCTGGAAGACGCCCGCTGGTTCACCGCCGACGATATCGCCGCCGGCATACGCTCCGGCGAACTGGGCGTGCCACCGCCGCTGTCGGTGTCGTACCGGCTGATCGAGCACTGGCTGGCGCAACGGCAGGTATCGCTCGAGCAGCTGCTGGCGGACGCGCCGCGCCACTGAGTTCTTCGCCTACAATCGAGTCATCCATCTACGGATTGCGCTCGCCATGGCCATACGCCTCCTCGCCATCCTCATCGCCCTGGTCGTCGTCTGGAGCGTGCCCCGCCTCGCGCGTTGGCGAGACGACCGCTGGTTCCGCGGCTGGGCCGCGCGCACGGGCGACCTGTCCGGCCCCGGCCGCGTGGCGGTGCTGCTGCTGGTACCCGTCGCCCTGGCCGCGATCATCTCGGGACTGCTTTATTCGCTGCCCTTCTTCGATCTGGCCTGGCTGGTCTTCGCCATCGTCGTGCTCACCTATGCCTTGGGCCCCCGCGAGATCGAAACCGATATCGATGCCGTGTTGCGCGCCGCCGATCCCTTGCGCCGCGATGAGGCCCTGAACGCACTGCGCCATGACGAAGCGACCCTGCCCTGGTACGCGCCCGCCCTCGTCGAGGCCGCGTTCTACGGCGCCCTGCGCCGCCGGTTCGGCGTCCTGCTGTGGTTCCTGCTGCTGGGCCCCGCCGGCGCGCTGGGCTATCGACTGGCGCAGGTGCTGGGACGCGACGCCTCGGTGTCGCTGGACGGCGCCACGCGTACGTCGGCACATCGCCTGGCCGACGCGCTGGACTGGCTGCCCGCCCACCTCATGGTCTTCGCCATGGCCCTGGTGTCCGACTTCGACGCGGTCATCGGTGCATGGAAACAGTGGCACCACACCTCGGGCAGTCCACGCTCACGGCTGGAGCCGGATTTCCTCGGCGCGGTCGCCCGCGCCGGCGTGGATGCCGATGTCGAAGCCGGCGACGGCTATGCGCAAGATGTCAGCGATCCGCTGGTCGAACTGGAGGACGCCCGCCGGGTGATCCGACGCGTGCTGGTGGTCTGGATGGCCGTGGTCGCGGTGATCGTGCTGGCGGCATGGGTGGCCTGAGACTGCAGCGAACACATACTCACTTATCGGGGTTTTCCTACAGAAGAGTCCGGTTAGACATTGCGATGCTGCGGGCTCCCCCCACCGCCAAGGAACTGGCATGCGTCATCCCCTCTCCCTGTGTCTCAGTCTCGCCCTCATGGGCACCGTCGGTCATGCCGTCGCGTCGCCCGCATCAACATCCGCTCCTCCCGTCTATCTTCGGCTCTCCGAACTCGGCACAGCGCTAGCCGCCGACGGACAACGCACATCGGCCTCCCACTTCTCGTTTCCCCACCTGGCCGGAGCGGAGACAAAGGCGCGGCTGCTCTGGCTGACCAGCACCGAACTGGCGTCGCGGGAGGTTCGTGAACTCGTGGCGGACGCGCTGCTGCTCGGCGACGGGATACTGGTAAGCCGGAACGACACGGGCGACACGGAACGAGCGATGTTCGGTTTCGCCGGCCAGTCCGGCATGTCGGTCTATCGACGCTCTCCCGACGGGGTGCTGGACGTGATGGTCATCGACGATGCGATGTCCGTCGAAGATGCGACCGCACGCGTGACGGACTGGTTTGCCCGTTCCTCGCCGAAGGACGCTCGGTCGAGACCGGCACGTCTGGCGCGCCAGGTCGAGGGATTGAACGCCGCGGACAAGCTGGACGATGGAAGCTATACCCCGTCGCTGCAACTGTGGGTGGACAAGCCGTTCGCCGATGGCCGCCGGATCTTCCACGACATCAAAGTCATGCGCGACGTCACCCCGAGCCGAGACGACAAGGTGGTCATCGTCAAGACACAGGTCAACCAGGCCCCATCGCGCCGCGGCACCTGGTGGAACGGCGCACCCAATCCGGGCGGCAAGTCTTATTACCTGCTCATCCCCGACCGCTATCGCGTCACGACCGGGCTCAACTTCGCCGACGATGCCTCCCTGGTGACGCTGCAGGAATATGCCCCCATCTCCGATGGCGTGAAGGAGCGCACGGTCAACCACTCGCTCAGCATCAAGGCATCGAGCAACCTCAGCGCCACGCCGGATGTCCTCGCCGCCCTCGCCAGCGTCGGGGCCCCGTCGGTGGGCAAACTTCCCGTGACGCTCTCCAGTGGCAAGGAACGCATGGAGACCCAGTCGGTCACCATGACACTCAAGGACTACACGACGCACGTCGCCCCGGTGACGATCGGGCAGTCACGTGCCGTGAGCTGGGCATTCCCGCTGGCGAACGATATTGCCAGCGACATCGATTATTTCAAGGATGGCGAGAACCATAACGCCGCGCTGCTTTCCGAGAGGAAAGCCACGCCGATGATGAAGAGCGCCACGCTCGAAATGGCCTCGACATGGCGCATCCAGGGTGATCGCGATGGCGACCTCGTCGTCACCACACGCGCCGATGTCACCACTCGCGTCTACGACACGCTGGAAAACGATTCCGCTATCGAGGACGACGAGGAGTCCGTCATGGAGCTCACGACACGCGTATCGATGGACTCGCCGTTCCTGGCGCGTCAGCCGGTCGTGCGGTTGCAGTCGCTGGCGGGCACGGGCGCCTGCCTTACCCAGCCGGATGCCGGTCGGCCCGACGTCGTGATGGCTGCCTGCGACCGCGGCGAGGCCAATCGCGGGCAGCAGTGGATGCTGGAGCTGGACGGCACATATCGCAACCGGGCAAGCAAGCGATGCCTCACCGCGGAGGAAACCAGCGGCGAGGTGGTGGTGTCCGACTGCGACAGCCCCTCGCTCAACAAGCAGTGGTCATGGTCGGCCGATCGCATCCACTCGCGCTATGCGGGTGGCAACCACTGGCGCCTGCATGTCCGCGGCGGACGTCCAAATGCCAAGTTCGATCCCGCCCTGCATCAGGTCATCGTGTCCAACGACAGCCATCCGCTGCTACGTCCCTGGTCGTCCTACCCGAACAAGCCGACGCCCGGCGACGTGATTCCGCGGCTCGCTACCGTCTCACCACCGGTCCCGGAAAGCTACCTGGCCTATCGCGAGGTGAGCGCGGACGAGCGCTGGCAGCCCGTCCTGGTGCGCAAGTAAACCGCGCCCGCGCCTGATGCCCCGGTCCGGAGACTGCGGCAGGTCTCGACGCCGACGGCTTCAGGCGCGGTCACCACGAAGTTCATCCACCCGCGCGTGCAGCGACGCGGCGGTCGCCTGCGCGGCCGGCGTGGGCACGCTGCCCACGAGTTCGATCCTGGACCAGAAGCGACGTGGCAGGCGGGTTCGGCCCAGCGCCGTGTCACGCCGGCTGAAGATGCTTCCCCACAGCCCCCGCAACGCCAGCGGCACCACCGGCACAGGGCGGCGGGCGAGGATGTGTTCCACCCCGGGGCGGAAGGGCATGATCGAGCCATCCTTGGTCAGCCCGCCTTCGGGAAAGATGCAGACCACCTCGCCTTCGGCCAGCGCCTGGTCGATCGCCTCGAAGGCCGCGGCGAGCAAAGCCTCGTCCTCGTGGCGGCCGGCGATAGGGATCGCCCTGGCGGTGCGGAAGACGAAATGGAGAACCGGCAGGTCATAGATCCGGTGATACATGACGAAGCGCATCGGCCGTCGCACGCTGGCCATCAGGATCAACGGGTCCATGAAGCTCACATGGTTGCAGACGACCAGGGCGGCGCCCTCGTCGGGCACGTTTTCCAGCCCCTGCACGCGAATGCGGTACAGCGTGTGCACGAGCACCCAGGTGATGAAGCGCATCATGAATTCGGGTACGAGCGTGAAGATGTATGCGGCCACCGCAATGTTGACCAGCCCGGTGACCAGGAAGATCGTCGGCGTGTCGAGGCCCAGTGCGGTCAGTCCGATGCCGAATCCCGACGCGATGCAGATCAACACTGCGTTGACGATGTTGTTGCCCGCGATCACCCGCGAAAGCCGCTCCCTCGGCGCGCGACTCTGCACGAAGGCGAACAGCGGCACCACGTAGAAGCCGGCGAACGCGCCGATCATCGTCAGGTCGAACGCCACCCGCCATGCACCCGGTGCAGCGAGGAATGCCGTCCAGCCCAGCGCCAGGCCCGGGGTCACGCCCGGCCGGGCGAAGAACAGGTCCACCGCGAACACCGTGAGGCCGAAGGCGCCGATCGGCACCAGGCCGATCTCCACGCGCTTGTTCGACAACCGTTCGCACAGCAGCGAACCGATCCCCGTACCGAGCGAGAACAACGTAAGCACGAGCGTATTGACCGAGCCGTCGCCAGCAAGCACGTGGCGCGTGTAATTGGGTAGCTGGGCGATCATCACGGTGCCGAAGAACCAGAACCATGAAATGCCGAGCACCGCGTTGAACACCGCGCGGTCGGCATGGGTGATCTTGAGCACGCGCCAGGTTTCGCTCAGCGGGTTCCAGTTGAACCGGAGACCGGGAGCGGTCGCCGGGGCTTCCGGAATGGACCGGCTGACGAGGTAGCCGACGACGGCGATCGCGATGGTCGTGAGCGACGCGGCCAACGTGCCATAGCCTGCGATGAGCATCAACGCGTTGCCGACGATCATCCCGACCAGCATCGCCAGCTGCGTGCCGGTCTCCACCAGCGCGTTGCCGCCGACCAGCTCGGTCCGCTCCAGCGCCTGCGGCAGGATCGAGTACTTGATCGGGCCAAACACGGTCGAATGCACGCCCATGAGGAACAGCACCACCAGCAGCAGGGACACGTGGTGGGTAAAGAAGCCCACGGCGGCGATGGTCATCGCCGCGATCTCGAACAACTTCACGTAGCGGATGATCCGCGTCTTCTCGAACTTCTCCGCCAGTTGACCCGCCGTCGCCGAGAACAGGAAGTACGGCAGGATAAACAGTGCGGGCGCGAGGTTCGTATACAGCGAGACCTGGGCGTCGGGCAGCGCCATCTGGAAGGCGACCAGCATGACCATCGCATTGCGGAACGCGTTGTCGTTGAACGCGCCCAGGGCTTGCGTCCAGAAGAACGGCGCGAACCGCCGCCTGGCAAGAAGTGAAAACTGGGACATGCCATGGCCGCCTCGGTAGGTCGACGCAGTGTATCGCAGCGTTGCCGGACCCAGGACGTCGATGCGGCCCGCTGGGGCCGCGACATCGAACCGTTTATCAGCGATCGAAAGCCCGATGGGCGATGTCGCGACGGTGGAACGCATCCGCGAAGTGGACGCGTTCCACCGCCGCATACGCCCGGCCACGCGCCTGTGCCAGGTCGTCGCCAAGCGCACAGACGGTCAGCACGCGACCGCCGGCGGTCACCGGTCGGCCCTGGTCGTCCTGGGCCGTGCCGGCGTGGAATACCTTCACGTCGATACCGAAATCGCCGTCGGCACCGGTGATCGCGTCCCCCGCGCGCACCTTGCCCGGATACCCTCCAGCGGCGAGAACGACGCCGAGCGCGGGTCGCGGATCCCAGTCGGCGCTGGCATCGCGTATCGCCCCGTCGAGCGCCGCCTCGACCAGGTCGACCAGGTCGGAGCGAAGGCGCAGCATGATCGGCTGGGTTTCCGGATCGCCGAAACGCACGTTGAACTCGATGACCTTGGCCGCGCCGGTGGCGTCGATCATCAGGCCCGCGTAGAGAAACCCGGTGAAGGGCACGCCATCCGCACGCATGCCATCCAGCGTGGGCTGGATGATCTCGCGCATGACGCGCGCCGAGACCTCGTCGGTGACCACCGGTGCTGGCGAATAGGCGCCCATGCCGCCCGTGTTAGGGCCGAGGTCGCCGTCGTCGCGACGCTTGTGGTCCTGGCTGGTGGCCATGGGCAGCGCATGGCGACCGTCGGCGATGACGATGAAGCTGGCTTCCTCGCCCTCGAGGAATTCCTCGATGACGACACGCGACGAGGCGTCACCGAAGGCCTGCTGGCCGAGCATGTCCTCCAGCGCCGCCTCCGCCTCGGCCAGCGTCATGGCGACCACGACGCCCTTGCCGGCGGCCAGGCCGTCCGCCTTGATGACGATGGGCGCCCCGGTGCCGCGCACGTGCTCCAGGGCCGGCGCCAGCTGCGTGAACACCGCATAGTGCGCCGTGGGGATGCCGTGACGGGCCAGGAACGCCTTGGCGAAGGCCTTGCTGCCTTCCAGCTGTGCCGCGCCGGCGGACGGACCGAAGCAGCGCAGCCCGGCGGCGGTGAAGCGGTCGACGACGCCGGCGACCAGCGGCACCTCCGGCCCGACCACGGTCAGGCCGACGCCTTCGTCCCTGGCCAGCGCCACGAGCGCATCGATATCGGTCACGGCGATGGGCACGTTGCGCAGGCCCGGCTCGTGCGCGGTGCCGGCGTTGCCGGGCGCGACGATCACCTCGTCCACCCGGTTGGACTGGCCGAGTTTCCACGCCAGCGCGTGTTCGCGACCACCGCCGCCGATAACGAGGACCTTCATGCTGTTTCTCCGGGCAAGTAGCCCGGAATTCTATCAGCCGCGCGCCGCCAGCATCTGCAATAGCGGGCCCCGCGGCAGCTTGCCGGTCTCGTTGCGCGGCAAGGCATCCACCAGGCGCAACGGGCGCGGCAGGAACACCGGGTCCATCGAGCGGCGCAGCGCCGCCATCACGGCCTGCTCGGTCATGCCCGGCGCGACCACCAACCCGGCGATGCGGCGGATACCCGAGGCGTCCGCGTCGTCGAGCTGGAACAGCACGCCGTCCTGGACGCCGTCGATGTCGAGCAGCCGGCGGTTGAGGTCGCCCAGCGAGGCGCGCTTGCCCGCGATCTCCAGCAGATCGGTGTCGCGGCCGCGAAGCTGGAAGCGGCGTCCCTCGTCGTGCAGCGAGACGATGTCCGCCAGGGCGATCGGCTCCGCCAGCTGCGGCGCATCGACCAGCGTGCCGTCCGGCTGCGGGTGCAGGGTGACGCCGTGGTACAGCGACCAGTGATCGTCGGTCGCGGTGCGGCGGCTGGCGAAGACGCAGGTCTCGGTGGAGCCGAACACCTCGTGCAACGGCGCACCGAAACGTGCCTCCGCGGCACGGGCGAGCTCCACCGGCATCGGCGCCGTGGCGGAAACGAAGGCGGCAAGGCCGGGCAACGTGACGCCGGACTCCACCAGCGCGCGCAGGTGCACCGGCGTGGTCACCAGCACCCGGGGCTCGGGCATCGAGGCCAGGGCGGTGGCGACGTCGGCGGGAAAGAAGGGACGCCCCGAGTGCACGCTGACTTCCGACAGCAGCGGCATCACCACCGACATCTCCATGCCGTACATGTGCTGCGGGGGCACCGTGGCCACCACATCGAAGGCGCGACCGATGGTGCCCACGAGCATGCCGGCGTTACCGGCGTTGCTGGCGGCGAAGCTGCCCCACGTCTTCACGTTGGGCTTCGGCTTGCCGGTGGAGCCGGAGGTGTACCCGATCGCGACCACCGCATCGGCGGGGATCGCGGGCACGGGATCGGACGACGATGCGGCATCGTCCAGCACGGGCATGCACACGTAGCCGACCGGCGAAGGATCCAGCAGCCGCTCGCCGATGGCGTACGAGCCGGCATGGCTGGCCATCACTTCGTCCACGGCATGCGTGGCGCGCGAGGGTGGCAGCAGGTTGGTCTGGCCGCGCACGATCAGTGCCGCGAAGGCGACGAGGAACGCGTAGCGGTCCTCGCAGAGGTTGACGGCACTGCCCGCCTCGGGAAGCAGCGCGGCCACCTGGCGCACATGGGCCAGGAAGGTCGACACGGTGACGGGGCGACCGTCGCGCCAGGCGACCACGCGCGAGGGTGCGCCGATCAGCAGCGGCAGGCTGGGCGCGTTTTCACGGCCGGAGAGTTCGCAAGCGGTCGACACGGTGGTTCCCCCTGTTTCAGGCGCGGATGATAGCGCCGGTCAAGGCGTCGCGGATGGTGGTGGGACGCGACTGGTCGCCCAGCGGGGCGTCCAGGGCGTCGTCCAGGCGGTCGCCGAAGTAGTGTTCCAGCGTGGCGAGGTCGCGCGCGGGCGGCTGGCCGTGCGGATTGGCGCTGGTGGATACCAGCGGCCCACCGAACGCCCGGCACAGCGCGGCGGAGGGCGCATGCGCGGTCACGCGCAACGCGATGCCGGCATGGCCACCGGCGATCCAGTCGGGCACATCGCCACTGCGCGGGAACACCCAGGTGTGCGGCCCGGGCCACGACTGACGGACATCCTCGAGGACCTGCGCCGGCACGGCGCCGACGTCGATGTAGGGGCGAACCTGATCGAAATCCGCGGCGATGAGCAGCACGCCCAGCGACGAGGGGCGCCCCTTGAGCGCGAAGATCCGCTCGAAGGCCGCCCGGTCGTGCGGGTCGCAACCGAGGCCGAACACGGCCTCGGTCGGGTAGGCGAGCACGCCGCCCTCGCGAAGCCGGGCAGCGGCCAGGGCGACATCGGCGAGAGCGATGCGTCGCATGTCAGTCCGCGGCGGGCGACGCCGTCTTGGACGCCGCAGTGCCGGCGGCCTTCTTCGTTGCCGTCTTCTTCGTTGCGGACGCTTTCTTCGCAGCCGTCTTCTTTGCGGCGGTTTTCTTCGCCGTGGACTTCTTCGCGCCGGCCTTTTTCGCCGCCGCTTTCTTTACAGCCGTTTTCTTCGCCGGCGCGTCGCCCGTGGCCGCGGCCTTCTTCGTGGTCGCCTTCTTTGCAGCGGCCTTCTTCGTCGCGGTTTTCTTCGCCGCACGGCCGCCGCGCGGCTTCTTGATCGGCGCGGCCGCCAGCAGTTCACGGCATTCGGCTTCGGTCAGCGACTTCGGCTCCTTGTCCTTGGGGATGCGCGCGTTCTTCTCGCCATCGGTGATGTACGGGCCGTAGCGACCGTTCAGCACCTGCACGCCATCGCCGAAGTCCAGGATGATGCGGTTGGCGATCGCCTCGAGTTTTTCCTGCACCAGCTGCAAAGCCCGCGGCAGCTCGATGGTGTAGGGGTCGTCCTCCGGCTTGAGCGAGGCATAGGTGCTGCCCTGCTTCACGAAGGGACCGAACCGGCCCACGCCGACGGTGACCTCGTCGCCCGCCTCCGACTGGCCCAGGTTGCGCGGCAGCTTGAACAGTTCCATCGCCTCCGGCAGCGTGATGGTGTGCATGCTCTGGCCGGGACGCAGGCTGGCGTAGGTGGGCTTGGCCTCGTCGTCCTTGCTGCCGATCTGGGCGTACGCGCCATAGCGGCCCAGGCGCACCGACACCGGCTTGCCGGATTTCGGATCGTCGCCGAGTTCGCGCGCGCCCGTTGCCTCGTTGCGGTCGACCGATTCGGTCTTGTCGTCCACCAGCGTCTTGAACGGCTGCCAGAACCGCTCCAGGAGCGGCACCCAGGCTTCTTCGCCACGGCTGACCGCGTCCAGTTCGTCTTCGAGCCGGGCGGTGAAGTCGTAATCGACGTATTGGGCGAAGTGGCCGGAAAGGAACTGGCTGACGGCGCGACCCACATCGGTCGGCTTGAACCGGCGGCTTTCCAGGAGCACGTATTCGCGGCTGAGCAGCACCTGGATGATGCTGGCGTAGGTGGACGGACGGCCGATGCCGTATTCCTCGAGCGTCTTGACCAGGCTGGCTTCGGAGAAGCGCGGCGGCGGCTCGGTGAAATGCTGGTCGGCCGCGATGGCGGCGACCGGCACGACCTCGCCCTGGGTCAGGCGCGGCAGGCGGCGCTGGTCGTCGTCTTCATCGCCCTTCTGGTCCTTGCCTTCCTCGTACACGGCGAGGAAGCCCGGATCGATCACCGTGGTGCCGGTGGCACGGAACGCGGAGTCGGCCACTGGGAACTCCACCGAGACGGTGTTGAGCGTGGCGTGGACCATCTGGCAGGCGACCGTGCGCTTCCAGATGAGTTCGTAGAGCTTGCGCTGGTCGTCGTTGAGGAACGAGCCGACGCTGCGCGGCGTGCGCATGGCGGAGGTGGGGCGGATGGCCTCGTGCGCTTCCTGCGCGTTCTTCGACTTGGACTTGTAGGCCTGCACCGCATCGGGCAAGGCATTCCTGCCGTATTCGTTGGCGATCAGCTCGCGCAGTTCGGTCGTGGCGTCGTTGGACAGGGCCACGGAGTCGGTACGCATGTAGGTGATCAGGCCGACGTTGCCCTCGCTGCCCAGGCCGACGCCTTCGTAGAGGCCCTGCGCGATACGCATGGTGCGGCTGGTGGAAAAACCAAGCTTGCGCGCGGCCTCCTGCTGCAGCGTGGAGGTGGTGAACGGCGGCGCCGGGCGACGCTTGCGCTCCTTGCTGGTGACCTCACCGACAGTGAAATTGCCGGCCGCGGCTTGTTCCAGCGCAGTGCGCGCCGACATCGCATCGGCCTCGTTGGTGAGGTCGAACTGCTCGAACTTCTTGCCGTCCAGGCGGACCAGGCGGGCGTCGAAGGCGCCGTCCTTGTGCGTGAGGTTGGCCTGGATGGTCCAGTACTCCCGCGCCCGGAAGGCTTCGATTTCCAGTTCGCGCTCGACGATCATGCGTAGCGCGGGCGACTGCACGCGCCCTGCCGACAGGCCCCGCTGCACCTTGCGCCAGAGCACCGGCGACAGGTTGAAGCCGACCAGGTAATCCAGCGCGCGGCGTGCCTGCTGGGCATCGACCAGGTCGTGCGAGAGCTTGCGCGGGTTGGCCACGGCTTCCTTGATGGCCTTGGGGGTGATCTCGCTGAACACCACCCGTTGCACGTCCTTGCCCTCGAGCAGGCCGCGCTCGCGGAGGATCTCGCTGATGTGCCAGGAGATGGCCTCGCCTTCGCGATCCAAGTCAGTCGCGAGGTAGATGCTGCTGGCGGCCTTGGCCGCCTTGGCGATGGCATCGACGTGTTTCTCGTTGCGTTCGATCACCTCGTAGGCCATGGCGAAGCCGTGCTCGGGATCGACCGCGCCCTCCTTGGGCCGAAGATCGCGCACGTGGCCGTACGACGCCAGCACCTGGAAATCCGTGCCGAGGTACTTGTTGATCGTCTTGGCCTTGGCGGGCGACTCGACGATGAGCAGGTTCTTTGCCATGCGTTAACCGATTCCGAAAACCGCCGGGGCCAGGGGGCCCCAGGGTATGTATATATTTAGTGGGACCATAACGCCGGGATGCCTGTCAAGCGGCACGTGCTTACATCACGCGCTGATAACGGTTTCCAGGGAGGCAGGCGACCTCGCCTTCCAGTTCGAGAATCAGCAGCATGGACGACAGCGGCCCGGCGGCGAGCCCCGTCGTGCCCACCAGGGCGTCCAGAGAAGCGGGATCGTACCCCATGACGTCCAGCAGGCGGCGATATTCCTCATCGGCCCGCCAGTCGAACGGAGCGCGCCTGGACCGGGCGGTGGCCGGGGCGGCCTGGTCGGCGGCCAGCCGCTCGCGCAGCTGGGCGCCCAGTTCCATGGCGGCCGGCGCCAGCGCGGCCAGCACTTCGTCCGGCCGCTGGACCAGCCGGGCGCCATCGGCGATCAGCGCGTGACAGCCCTCGGCCAGCGGATTATGGATGGAACCGGGCAGGGCGAAGACGTCCCTGCCCTGCTCACCGGCGACCCGGGCGGTGATCAGCGAGCCCGAGCGCAGCCCGGCCTCGACCACCACCACACCCAGGCTGAGCCCGGCGATGATGCGATTGCGCTGGGGAAAGTGGTAGGCCACGCCGTTGGTGCCCGGCGAATACTCGCTGACGATGGCCCCCTGGGCGGCGATGCGCCGGGCCAGGGCGTGGTGCTTGGGCGGATAGACCCGGTCCGGGCCGGTGCCGATGACGGCGATGGTCGGCTGGCCGGCATCCAGGGCGGCCTCGTGGGCGGCGCCGTCGATGCCGTCGGCCATGCCGCTGGTGACCACCAGGCCCCCTTCGGCCAGGCCGGCGGCGAACCGGCGGGCATTGGCCAGGCCGGGTGCCTGGGCCTTTCGCGCGCCCACGATGGCGACCTGCGGCCGCAGCAGCAAGGTGGCATCGCCCTTGACGAACAGTGCGGCCGGCGGGTCGGGGATAGCTTCCAGCTGTGGGGGGAAGTCTTCCTCCGTGCACAGCAGCAGCCGCTGGTCGTCGCCGCCGTTCACCCAGGCGAGGTCGCCGGCCAGGGCGGTTTCGTCAGGCCGCTCCAGCCAGGCCTGGCTTTCCGCGTCGAGCGCCTCGGTGTGTCGCAGCAGCCAGGCGAGCAGCGCGGGGGCGCTGCCGCGGGCCTGCAGGCCCTCGCGCAGCTGTCGGGCGCTGACGCCGGGTGTGCGCAGGAGGATCAGCCAGGCGCGGAGGTCGTCGGTGTCGGTCATCCGGCCAGTGTAGACACTCCGGCCGGGCTGGCTATCGGCGAACGACCCGTCGGTGTCGCCGTTATTCCGGCATGACCAGCTTCTGGCCCTTCCTGATCGGACGGTAGGCGTCCATCACAAGGGCGTAGCTGACGTGGTCGAACGTGCGGAACACCATGAGGTGGCCGGCGAATTCATCCGGCAGCTTGACCTTGCGGGAGGTGTCGCGGCGCTCGTAGTTGCCGCCCACTTCATCGGGGATGACCTCACCCTGGTCCATCACGGTGAAGGTGGTGCCGTTGTCCACGCCATCGGCCGAGCCCGCGGAGATGGACACCACCTGGCGGCTGCCGGCGAAATTGCCATCGGCGATGCCGATGACCCGGCCGTCCCGCGGCAGGCCCTTCGGCGCGTGCGGGTAGAAATAGGGATCGTACGGCTTGTCGTCCACCTGCATCAGGCGGTCGCCCTTGCGGATCTCCTGCGTGGAGTCGACCAGGACCAGGCTGGCCACGTTGTGCTCGGGCTGCACCGCGATCACCTCGGCGGTGCCGATGACGGACACTTCCACGCCGCGATCCACGCCACGGCCGGTGTGCGTGTCGTGGCGGGAATCCTCGCGCCACGGGCTGGGCGCCATCGAGGCGTCGCTGTCCAGCTCGTCGGCCACGAAGGCGCCGTGGCTGGGGTTGTTGAGCATGTCCTTGTCGCCGGAATACGTGCCGTGGTCGCGGAAGCGGTTGGATGGGCGGACGATCGCCCAGCGCTGGCCCGGCTGGGCCGAATCCAGGTCGCGGGCGTAGATCTTGTTACCCGGCGACGCGCGCAGGTGCGACTCCTCGAAGCCGACCAGGTAGGGCAGGCGATCCACGTCGTCCGCGCCCATGACCCGCATTTCCTTGAGGAACATACGCAGGTCGGCGAGTGGAATGGCGGGAACGGCGTCGCCCTCGCTGCGCACGCGCGGCTCCATGCTCAGACGCGGACCGCTGCCGACAGACATCGACAGGTTCAGGACATCGCCTGGATAGATTAGGTGCGGATTGCGGACCTGGGGGTTGGCCTGCCAGATCTCGGGCCACAGCCACGGTTTGCTCAGGAATCGCGCGGAAATATCCCACAGCGTGTCGCCCCGGCGGACCGTGTAGGTGTCCGGATGATCGGGGCGTAGCTGGGCAGCCGCGGCGTAGACAGCCACGGTGAAGAACATGCCGGCGAGCAGCATGGCGAACTTCTTGATCATGCGGGATTTCCCCCTTCCCCGGTGCTGTCACGAGTGTAACTGAATCGTTAAGGGGCACAATACTCGGCGTGACTCGCCCCGTCCCCGGCGCGCGCGTAGAATACAGGCTCATCCTACCTTTGCCCCTGCTTGGTTTCCGCCGATCCGCCCGCAATGTGTCGGCTATCCGGTGCCGCAGTGGCCCGCGCAGACGTTCAAGGTGACACCGTGTCGATCCTCACCATCCTCGAGTTCCCGGACCCGCGCCTGCGCACCGTCGCGGCCCCGGTCACCGTGTTCGATGCCGAGCTGAAGCAGTTCGTGGCCGACATGTACGAGACCATGTATTCCGCCAACGGCGTGGGCCTGGCTGCCACGCAGGTCAACGTGCACCAGCGCGTGCTGGTGGCCGACATGAGCGACGATCGCAACGAGCCGATGGTGCTTATCAATCCCGAGATCGTCGAGAAGGACGGCCAGCAGGTCTACCAGGAAGGCTGCCTGTCGTTCCCGGGCATCTACGCCGATGTCACCCGCGCCCTCCACGTGAAGGTCCGTGCCCATGACGCCGACGGCAACGCCGTTCTCGTCGATGTGGAAGGCCCGCTCGCGGTCTGTATCCAGCACGAGATGGACCATCTGGCCGGCAAGGTCTTCGTCGATTACCTGTCGCCGCTCAAGCGCGGCATGCTGTTGAAGCGGATGGAAAAGCAGCGCAAGGCCAGCGCCTGAGCGTGGCCATCCTTCCGTTGCGCGTGGTGTTCGCCGGAACACCCGAATTCGCCGTGCCCTGTTTCGACGCCTGCCGTGCATCGGGTGCCGAGGTCGTGGCCGCCTACACGCAGCCCGACCGCCCCGCCGGCCGCGGCCGCAAGCTGGCGGCCAGCCCGGTCAAGGAAGCCGCGCTGGCGGCCGGCGTGCCGGTGGAGCAACCCGAATCGTTCAAGGCCCAGGCCGATCGCGACCGGCTTTCCGCCTATGCGCCCGACCTGATGGTCGTGGTCGCCTATGGCCTCATCCTGCCCCGCAAGGTGCTGGCCATCCCCGCGCTGGGCTGCTGGAACGTGCATGCCTCGCTGCTGCCCCGTTGGCGCGGCGCGGCGCCCATCCAGCGGGCGATCCTGGCCGGCGACACCGAGTCGGGCGTCGACCTGATGCAGATGGAGGCGGGCCTGGATACCGGTCCGGTACTGGTCGAACGCCGCACCCCCATCGCGGCGGACGACACCGGCGGCAGCCTGCACGACCGGCTCGCGGCCCTGGGCGCGGAGGCGCTGGCCGAAGGGCTGCGGCGCACGATGGCCGGCGAGGTCCTTTCGGCCCGTGCCCAGGATGATGAAGGCGTGGCCTACGCGCACAAGCTGGACAAGGCCGAGGCCCGCCTGGATTTCACGCAGCCGGCCGACGCGCTGGAGCGCAAGGTGCGGGCGTTCGACCCCTGGCCGGTGGCCGAGGCCGAGGTGGCCGGCGAGCGCCTGCGCATCTGGTCCGCGCGCGCCATCGACGGCACCCCGGGGAGTCCCCCCGGTGAGGTGCTTCGCGCCTCGCGCGACGGCATCGACATCGCCTGTGCCCAGGGCGCACTGCGCCTGCTGGCCGTGCAGCGCGCCGGTGGGCGCCGCATCGGTGCCGCCGATTACCTCAACGCGCGCCCGGAACTGAAGCAGGCGCGTCCGTGAGCCAGGCCATTTCGGTTCGCGCCCTGGCCGCCGAGTCGCTGGCCGGCATCGCCCTCGCCGGGCATTCGCTGCGCGACGTGGCCGACCGCGCGCTGCCCCGGCTGGCCGACCCGCGCGATCGCGCCCTGCTCACCGCGCTGCTGCACGAAGGTGCGCGCTGGTGGCCACGCTTCGATGCGGCGCTGGATCGCCTGCTGGCAAAGCCCATCCGGCGCAACGAGCCGGCCGTCCACGCGCTGCTGGTTACCGCGCTGGTGCAGCTCGAGGTATTGCAGATGCCGGGCTACGCGGCCGTGGCCGCCACCGTGGAAGCCGTGCGCGAGCTGCGCCGCCCGCGCCTGGCGGGCATGGCCAACGCCGTGCTGAGGCGCTGGCTGCGCGAGCGCGAGGCCCTGCTGGCCGAGCTGGATGCCACGCCGGCCACGCGCCACGCCCATCCTGCCTGGCTGGCCTCGGCCCTGGCGCACGACTGGCCCGGACGCGCCGACGAGATCATGGCCGCCGCCAACCACGAGCCGCCCCTGATGCTGCGCGTGAACCGCCGGCGTACCGACCGCGACGCCCTGGCGACCACGCTGCGCGAGGCCGGGCAGGACATCCAGCCGCATGACTGGCTGGCCGATGGCCTGGTGCTGCCGCACAGCACCGACGTGACCCGCCTGCCCGGCTTTGCCGCGGGCCATTTCGCCGTGCAGGACGGGGCCGCGCAGGTGCCGGCCGACCTGCTCGACCTGGCGGACGGCCAGCGCGTCCTCGACGCCTGCGCCGCACCCGGCGGCAAGGCCTGCCATGCGCTGGAGCGGGCGGACATCACCCTGCTGGCCGTGGAATCCGAAAGCCGCCGGGCACCGCGCATCCGGCAGAACCTCGACCGGCTCGGCCTGACCGCCGAGGTAGTGGTGGGCGATGCCGGCGACACCGCCGCGTGGTGGGACGGCCGTCCGTTCGACCGCGTGATGATCGACGCCCCGTGCTCGGCCACCGGCGTGATCCGCCGCCGGCCCGATGTGCGGCTGCATCGTCGCGCCGCGGACATCCCCGCGCTGGTGGCGCAGCAGCGGCGCATCCTGGCCGCCTGCTGGGACACGCTCGCCACGGGTGGCACCCTGCTCTACGTCACGTGCTCGCTGCTGCGCGCCGAGAACGAGGGCGTGGTCGGCGCGTTCCTCGGCGAGCGCACCGACGCCACCGTGGTGCCGTTCACCCTCCCGGTGGGCCAGGCCGCCGCCATCGGCTGGCAGATCCTGCCGGGCGATGGCGACCTGGACGGCATGTATTACGCGCTGCTGCGCAAGACCGGCTGACCGGGTCGGCCGGGCTCAGGCCGGTGCCGCACCCGGCAGGCTGGCCAGCCTGACCTCGCGATAGAACGCCTCGGTGCCGTCGATGAAGCGATCGAGGCCGAACGCGGCTTCCGCATGGGCACGCGCCGCGAAGCCCATCGCCGGCAGGCTGTCGCGCTGCTCCACCAGCCGGCGCAGCGCCGCGGCGATGGCCTGGCGATCCCGCGCCGGCACGACCCAGCCGTCGCGGCCTTCATCGACGTTCTCGGGCAGGCCCGCGTAATCGCTGACCAGCACCGGTTTTTCCATCGCCATCATCTCTCGGCAGGCGAAGGAGATGGTCTCCACGTCCCAGGACAGCACGAAACCTGCGTCGAGGGCCGCCACCAGTGGCCGCACGTCGTCCAGCAGGCCGGCAAAGTGCACGTGCGAGGCCAGCCCCAGGGTCTGGATACGGGCGCGGTCCGCCTCGTCGGGCAGCGCACCGGCCA
Source organism: Luteibacter sp. PvP120 (assembly GCF_054055715.1). Classification (NCBI taxonomy): domain Bacteria; kingdom Pseudomonadati; phylum Pseudomonadota; class Gammaproteobacteria; order Lysobacterales; family Rhodanobacteraceae; genus Luteibacter; species Luteibacter sp. PvP120. The sequence goes on from NZ_JBSRXP010000002.1 coordinate 465,694, forward strand.
GCACCACGCGCAGGCGATCGCGCCAGTCCGGTGCCAGCGACCCCAGCGCCTCGATCAGGTCCATCCAGCCCTTGTAGCGCGACGTACCGGCATTGCTGCCGATCAGCAGCGGCACCGGCGCGCCGGGCGCGCCGTCCGGGGCCAGCCAGGCCTGGCGCAGGGCCGGGTCGGCCGGGCGCGGGGCGAAACGGTCGATATCGACGCCGTTGAACACGGTGGCGACGCGGCAGCGGGCATACGGCGAGGCCATGACCTGGCGCCGCACGTAGTCGCATACGGCGATCACGCCGTCGGTACCGGCCCGCGCCCGCCAGGCATGGCCGATACCGGTCATCGGCTTGGAGTTGTGCTTGGTCAGCACGATGGGCGGCCGGCGCGGCAACCCGCGAGCCGCCGCCATGACCAGGCGGTGGTCGGCGGAGCCATTGACGTGGACCAGCTCGAAACGATGGTCGGCCAGGTAGGCGGCCAACTGATGGCGCGCGCGACGGCGCGCGGGCAGCTTGCCCAGGCCGTTCGGGAAGGGCTGGTCCAGCACATGCACGCCGGGCAGGCGCCGGGCTTCACGGTTGAGGCGGCTGCCCGGCGGGGCGGCCACATGCACCTCATGGCGCCCGCACAGCCCGCGCGCCAGCGCGATGAGGTAGGTCGTATGGCCGCCGCCGTCGCCGGCATGGAAGTTGGTGAACAGGAGCTTCATGCGCGGGGCAGGTCCTTACGGAAGCTGAATTGGCGCCGCTCACCGGGATGCCCACGGAGAGGCATCCGCGATCCGTTAAAGTACCATGCCCTCGCGCCGCCCCGGCGGCACGAGCCGGTGCCGGCGAAGCCGCCGCACCGTTCCGATTCCGACAGGTGCCGAGTGCTCGAAAAACCGAATCCGTGGCGCGCGTGGATCGTCTCGCTGCTTATCGCGATCATGCCCCTGTCCTTCGCCGTGCCGGTCAAGGCCAAGGCGCTGCCCGCACTGATCCTGTTCCTCACCGGCTTGTGGGCCATCGCGGCACGCCCGGACGTAAGGCGCGCGTATCGCCGCGCCGCGCCGGTGGTCGTACCGGCCGCCATCGCGCTGGTGTTCTGGGGCGTCAACGTCGGCGCCCACGGCGTGGACTGGCGCGAGTTCGACGTGACCTCGCACATGCTCGCCTTCATGGTGATCGCCGGCACGTTCGCGCTGCCCCTGCGCACCGCCGTCGTGCGCATCGGCTTCAGCAGCTCGGCCGGCGTGCTCGGCCTGATCTGCCTCGAACAGCACTACGTCGAAGGCATCGACCGCGTCTACGGCCTTAACAACGGCGAATGGGGCGCGATCGAGTTCGGCATGTTCATGCTGACGCTGGCCCTCGTCGCCATCCTGCAGGCCTTGCGTGGCGAGCTGCGCCCGCGCGAACGGGCGATGCACGCCGTGTTCGCCGCACTCGCTTTCTACGGCGCCCTGCTGACCCAGAGCCGTGGTCCGCTGCTGGCCTTCGTGCCGGTGTTCGCCGCGCTGATGCTCATCCAGGGCCGGCGCACCGGCCGCTGGCGGCAGAGCGTGCTGGCCCTGGTGATCGGTGTGGGTGCGGCCGGCCTCGCGGCCACCACGCTGCACGGCGAGATGGTGGAACGCCTGGCCGCGGTCAAGGACGAGGTGGCCACCTACAGCGAACAGGACGCCACCGGCGCCGTGCGCGAGCGCCTGGAAATGTGGCGTGCCGCCCGCATGGCGGTGATCGCGCATCCGCTGACCGGCGTGGGCATGAACCAGTTCGGTAGCTTCACCCGGGCGCGCATCGCCGACGGGAAGGTCAATCCGTCCGTGGAGCGCTACACCCACCCGCATAGCGAATACCTCGAATGGGCCGCGACCGGCGGCATTCCCGGGTTGCTCATCCTGGTGGCGCTGTTCGGCTGCTCGCTGGGGTACTTCGGGCGCCATGCGCTCAATCCCGACAACACGGTGGCGATGCCGGCCTGTGCGGGGTTTTCCACCACCGCCATGTATGCGCTGTGCGGGCTGACCGACAACGTGTTCTACCGGGCCATGCCGCACTCGCTGTTCTTCTTCCTGACCCTGGGCCTCGCCGTACACGTGGCGCGCGTGCGGGAGCGGCGGCGCGCGGTCGCCGGGCCGCTCTGACATGGCCCACGTCAACCTCATCGCCTGGGACAACGGCCGCGGGCTTGCCCACGACATCCGGCTGGTGGAAAACGCCTTGCGCGGCCTCGGCCATCAGGTGACCGTGACGCGCGCGCCCCAGCGCAACAGCGGCTGGCCCTGGCGCGCGTGGGCGCAGCGAGCCGCCATGGTCGCGCGCTGGCTGACCGGGCGCGGCCCGCGACGCTACGACCTGGGCATCACGATCGAGCACGTGCATCCGGGCTACCTGCCGATGTCACGCCGCAACGCGCTCATCCCCAATCCGGAGTGGATGAGCCAGCGGGATCGCCGCCACCTGCCGCGCTTCGACGCCATCCTGTGCAAGACCCACAGCGCGATGGCCACGTTCGGCGCGATGGGACTGCCCGTCGCACACATCGGCTTCCTCAGTGCGGACTGCCGCCGGGACGGCCTGCCGCGCGACCGCGAGTTCCTCCATCTGGCGGGAGGCAGCCGCATGAAGGGCACCGAGCGACTGCTGGACGTCTGGCGCCGGCATCCGGAGTGGCCGACGCTGCACGTGCTTCAGTCGCCCTCGGTGGCCGCGCCCGGGCGCCCGCCCGCGCCGGCCAACCTCGACCACCAGGTGACCTACCTGGCGGATGCCGAAGCCATCCATCGCCTGCAGAACACGCACCGTTTCCACCTGTGCCTGTCCGAGGCCGAGGGCTGGGGCCATTACATCGCGGAAGCCATGAGCTGCGGCGCCGTGGTGCTGGCCACGGACGGCGCCCCCATGAACGAGCTGGTGGACGACACCCGTGGGCTCCGGGTGGCCGCGCACGAAAACGGCACGCTCAACGCGGCCACGCTGTGGGCCTTCGACGAAAAGGCGCTGGAAACCTGCGTCGAGCGCGCCATCCGCATGCCCGATACCGAGGTCGAAAGCCTTGGCCGGGCGGCACGGGCGTGGTACGAAGCCAACCAGTCCGGCTTCCCCGCCCGCCTGGGCCGGGCGCTGGATACGCTGCTACCACGCCGAAGCGTTTAGAATTCCCGATCCTTCAGCGGTGACGACGCCCTTGTCCAACAGCGCCTATAACCGATCGGAACACCTTCGCGCCCTCTGGCCCTGGCTGCCGCTGTGGGCCGCGATGGCGTTGCTGGCGATCTTCTCCCACGGCCCCATGCCGATGTTTTCCACGCGGACCCTGGCGGTCGCCTGGGAAATGTGGGCGCACGGCCACTGGCTGGTGCCGCACATCAACGGCGAGCCGTACAGCGAGAAGGTGCCGCTGCTGTTCTGGATGATCCACGCCGGCTGGGCAGTGTTCGGCGTCAACGATGTCTGGCCGCGCGTGCTCGAGGTGATCTTCGGCGGCACGCAGCTGGTGCTGGCCTCGGTACTGGCCAGCCGGCTTTTCCCGGCACGCCCGTGGGTGGCCAAGGCCACGCCGTGGCTGCTGATGGGCCTGGCGTACGCCTTCCTGTTCGGCCTGCAGATCATGTACGAGGTGCTGCTGGTGGTGTGGGTGCTGGCGGCCCTGCTCGCCCTGACGCCCACGGCAACGCGTGCGGAGCCGCGCTGGTGGCTGTTCGGCCTGTTCGTCGGCGCCGGCCTGCTGACCAAGGGCCCGGTGATGGCGCTGCACGTGCTGTTCCCGCTGCTGCTGGGCCCGCTGTGGAGCGACTGGGCGCGCCAGCACAAGGCGCGCTGGTACGGCTTCGGCGTGCTCGGCCTGCTGCTGGGCTTCGCCATCCTGCTGGCCTGGGCGCTGCCCGCCGGCGAGGCAGGCGGCGAGGCGTACCGCCAGCGGCTGTTCTTCACCCAGACGGCCGGCCGCGTGGTCGACACGCATGCCGCCGACCTGCAGAACCACGCCCGCCCCGCCTGGTATTACCTGCTGTTCCTGCCGGTCATCGTGTTTCCGCTGAGCGGCTGGCTGCGCGGCATCGTGGCCCTGCCGATGGCGCTGTTCCGCCGGCCGTGGCGCGCGGGCACCGGCGGTGCCATCGCCTGCTCGGTCGTGGCGCTGCTGCTGTCGCTGGTTTCCGCGGTCGCGCACTTCCCGCCGCTGCTGGAAAAGCTGCTGGTGGTGCTGGTGGTGGTGCCGCTGTTCGTCGCGTTGATGCGCCAGCCGCTGGAAACCGGGCTGCGTTTCCTGTTGGCCTGGCTGCTGCCGTCGCTGCTGGTGTTCTCGCTGGTCACCGGCAAGCAGTTGTACTACCTGCTGCCCGAGCTGGCCGGCGTCACCATGCTGGTGGCCGCGTCGGTCGCCGACCTGCGCGAGCGGCATACGGGCCTGGCCACGCGCTACGTGCTGGGCACGTGGCCGCTTTCGGTCGGCGCCTTCGTACTCGCCCTCGCGCTGTTCGCCATGCCGTCGCTGGTGCCCTCGCGCTTCCCGGACAACCTCTGGCTGACCGGCATGGCGCCCTATACCCGCTTCTTCGGTGTGATCTTCATCGTGCTGGGCGCGCTGCTGTTGCTGCGCGGCCGGGGCGAGATGCGCCGGCTGGCCTTCGCCGGCCTGATCGGCACGGTGTCGCTCAATGCGCTGTTCACGCTGGGCGTCTGGTACCGCTACGACCTGGCGCCGGCATCGCAGTACCTCGCCCAGGCGGATGCCGCCGGGCACCCGATCGGCAACCTCGGCGTGTCGTACAACGGGCAGTACCACTTTGCCGGTCGCCTGATGCATCCCATCGCGCGCATCAACGTGGTGCCGGGCATGGCGACACCGGTGGAAGACGACGAGGACACCGCCGTACACAACGGCGACAGCCTGGAGGACTTCGCGCATCACCACCCTGACGGCGTGATCGTGTCCTATGCCAAGCATCCGCCGACGGAGGCCTTCCGCTACGCCCGCCTGATCCAGCCCTCGCGCACCGGCTGGCTGATGATCTGGGACGCCCCCACCCTGGCCGCCTTGCAGGCGGGCCGCGTGCCCGCGGAGCCGAAGCAGCCGACCATGCTCTATCCGCAGGACTACTGGCGCACGCGGGCGGCACTCCGATGAGTCCGGATCCCCTGATCGAACGCCTGCGCGCCCAAATGGGCGGCCCACGCGACGGCGCACTGCTGCGCTTCTCGATCGGCAATGCCCTGCTGGGCGACGGCATGTACCGCGACGCCGCCGCCGCGTTCCGCGAGGCGCTGACGTTCGACCGGGACTACTCGGCGGCGTGGAAACTGCTGGGCAAGGCCCTGCTGGCGGAAGACAACGAAAGCGCCGCGGCCGAGGCCTGGCGCGAAGGCGTCGCCGCCGCCACGCGGCGTGGCGATATCCAGGCCGGCAAGGAAATGACGGTGTTCCTCAACCGCCTTTCGCGGAAGGGCTGACCTTGTAGGGATCCGGCCGGTCGTGGGCGGTGAACCGTTTGTAGTGCCACTGGTACTGCGGGTAGGCGCGCTCCACGCATTGTTCCACCCCGCGGTTCAATGCCGCGCAGGCCGCGCCCAGGTCCGTGCTGTCAATGCCTTCCGGTGCGGGCAGGATGTGGATGCGGAAGCCCTGGCCGTCCGGCAGGCGCTCGGCGAAGCTGAAGAGCACCGTGGCGCCCGTGCGTGCCGCCAGACGCGGCAACAGCACCATCGTCAATGCCTCCACGCCGAAGAACGGCGCGAACTCGCCGTCGCCCTCGCGCGGTTTCTGGTCCGGCAGGATGCCCACGGTGCCGCCCGCGGCCAGCCGCTTGAACAGCGTGCGTACGCCCGCGCCTTCCGCCCGCACCTGCTCCGGTGCCAGCTTGCCGCGCACCTTGCGCAGCAGGGCCTCGATGGCGGCGATGCGCGGCGGTCGGTAGAGGATCGCCATGGGTGTCCGGCTGCACAGCCAGTAGTTGAGCAACTCCCAGCAGCCCAGGTGCGGCGCGGCGACGATGGTGCCCTTGCCGGACGCCAGCGCCGCCTCGAACAGGTCGCCGCCGACCACTTCCCGCACGAGGCCCAGCGAACGGTCGGCGCCGGCGCCCCAGATGGCCGCGACCTCGGTCACCGACTTGCCGGACTCCTCCATGGTGCGCACGAGCAGCGCCCGGTGCTCCGCCTCGGTGAGCGCGGGGCGGGTGAGCCGCAGGTTGACCGCGCTGTAACGCGCGCTGCGCGAGCCGGACCGCAACGAACGACGACCGATCCACGCACCGACGCGATGGACGGTACGCAACGGGAAGAGGCTGACCAGCCGCAGCAGGAGATAGAGAACGTAGATATCCGGGCGCATTCGCGGAAGTGTAAGCCACGCGTCGGGACCCCGCCTCCTGTAAAGCGGGCCGTGCACCCTTTAAGCTTGGCCACCCGCCGCCGCTGACCCCGCCATGATTGCACTGATCCAACGTGTCGAATCCGCACGCGTCGATGTCGACGGGCAGACGGTGGGCGCCATCGACGCCGGCCTGCTCGCCCTGGTCGCGGTGGAACCCGGCGACGGTGAAGCCCAGTGCACGCGCATGCTGGAACGGCTGCGCGGTTATCGCGTCTTCTCCGACGCGGAGGGGAAAATGAACCTCGCGCTGGCCGACACCGGCGGCGGCCTGTTGCTGGTCAGCCAGTTCACCCTGGCCGCAGACACGCGCAAGGGCATGCGACCCAGCTTCACCACCGCCGCCGCGCCCGACGACGCCCGTCGCTGGTTCGACCGCCTGGTCGAACTGGCCCGTGCCGCCCAGCCGGGGGTGGAAACCGGACGCTTCGGCGCCCATATGAAAGTTCACCTGATCAACGATGGCCCGGTCACCTTCCGTCTGGAGGTGCGCTGAGGCGTCCCTGCACGGGGGCTGCGGCTTCCGTCTCCCCTCCCACCGCGACGCGGTCGCCCGGCCGGCAACGGCCATCTGGCGCGATTCTTGCGTTGCATCGGTGGGTCCGATCCACTTGAAAACTGGTCAAAAAATCATCAAATGACTATACTGATCGGTTCCTGTAACCCGCGGCGGTCGGCATGACTAACAAAGCTCACGAGCAGCAGTCTGAAATCAAACAGCTCATCTCCAAGGGCCTGGAGCAGGGCTACCTGACCTACGCGGAAATCAACGATCACCTGCCCGACGACATCGTCGATCCGGAGCAGATCGAAGACATCATGGCGGTGCTCAAGGGCGTCGGCATCGAAGTGCACGACTCCGCGCCGGATACCGACACGATTTCCGACGGCGCCGCCCCCGGCACCAGCACCGACGACGAGTCGGCCGCCGAAGAAGCCGTAGCGCTGCTGTCCGCTGTCGACGCCGAGGTGGGCCGCACCACCGACCCCGTCCGCATGTACATGCGTGAGATGGGCACCGTGGAACTGCTCACCCGCGAGGGCGAAATCGCCATCGCCAAGCGCATCGAGGAAGGCCTCAGCCAGGTCCAGACCGCGCTGGCCAGCTTCCCGCTGACCATCCAGCTGCTGCTGGAGGAATACGACCAGCACGTCGAGGGCAAGCGTCGCCTGAGCGAGATCCTGGCCGGCTTCGCCGACCTGGAAGAAGCCGCCGACCAGGCCAAGGCCGAGGCTGCGGAAGCCGCCGAGGCCGCGGGCGATGTCGAATCCGACGACGACGAGGAAGCGGTGGAAGGCGCCGAGGAAGAGGAAGCCGGTCCCACCGGTCCCGATCCGGAAGAAGTGAAGCGCCGCATGGAAGAACTGCGCTCGCTGCATGGCAAGTTCCAGAAGACCGCGCCCAAGGCCGAGATCAACGACAAGAAGGTCGCGAAGATCCGCGAGCAGATGTCGGAGGCGTTCCTCAACCTCAAGCTGCCCTCGGCGCTGATCGACAGCTTCGTGCGCAAGCTGCGCGAAGTGGTGAACGACATCCGTCACCACGAGCGCGTGCTGATGGACATCTTCGTCAAGCAGGTGAAGATGCCGCGCGCGGAGTTCCTCAAGAGCTTCCCCTCGAACGAAGGCAACCTGGAGTGGGCCGCCGAGCTGTCGCGCAAGCGCCAGAAGTGGTCGCCCAACATCAAGAACTTCCGCGAGGTGATCGACGGCGAGCAGGAAAAGCTGGCCGCCATCGAGCGCACGCTGTACCTGCCGCTGACCGACATCAAGGAAATCAACCGCGCGATGTCCGTCGGTGAGGCCAAGGCCCGCCGCGCCAAGAAGGAAATGGTCGAGGCCAACCTGCGCCTGGTCATCTCCATCGCCAAGAAGTACACCAACCGCGGCCTGCAGTTCCTCGACCTCATCCAGGAAGGCAACATCGGCCTGATGAAGGCCGTGGACAAGTTCGAATACCGCCGCGGCTACAAGTTCTCCACGTACGCCACGTGGTGGATCCGTCAGGCCATCACGCGTTCGATCGCCGATCAGGCCCGCACCATCCGTATCCCGGTGCACATGATCGAGACGATCAACAAGTTGAACCGCATCTCCCGCCAGATGCTCCAGCAGTTCGGCCGCGAGCCGACGCCGGAAGAGCTGGCCAAGGAAATGGAGATGCCGGAGGACAAGATCCGCAAGGTGCTGAAGATCGCGAAAGAACCGATCTCCATGGAAACTCCGATCGGCGACGACGAAGACTCCCACCTGGGCGACTTCATCGAAGACACCAACGCCAGCTCGCCCATCGAGTCGGCGACGGAAACGGGTCTCATGGAAACCGTGCGTGACGTGCTGGCCGGCCTCACCCCGCGTGAAGCCAAGGTGCTGCGCATGCGCTTCGGCATCGACATGAACACGGATCACACGCTGGAAGAAGTCGGCAAGCAGTTCGACGTGACCCGCGAGCGTATTCGTCAGATCGAAGCGAAGGCCTTGCGCAAGCTGCGTCACCCGAGCCGTTCGGAAACCCTGCGCTCGTTCCTCGATATCGACTGATATCGGGGTTGAGGGTTTCGTCGGAAGCGCCCGCTTATGCGGGCGTTTTCGTTTTTGCGGCTGCGGCTGGCGCCTCGAAAGATCTTGCGCTCTAATGCGCCTTGGGGAATCAGGGAATAGCACCATGACAGGGATCTTCCGCGTCATCGCGTTTGCGGTACTCATTTACGCTGCCTGGGCGGTCTTCCGAAGTGGAGCGGCTGCTTACCAACGTCATGAAGCGCGGAAGGCCGTGGCGGCTTCCCTGGACGCACTGCCGGAAGCGCAGCGACGCCCTGCCGTGCTTGCGCTCTATCTCGGCTACTACTGGGGCAATGTCCTCATGATCCCGGCGCTATGTCACGAAAAGGGCGTGGACCTGGACGGCTACGCGGACGCGTTCAAGGAGCGCTATGACACCGAGCACGAGCAGGTGCGCCAGGCCTATGCGAAGCTCGGCGGCAGCGAGCGGCCGATCAGGGAAGCCGCGCGCTCGGACCCGGCCTTCCGTGCAGCCTTTACCAAAAAACTCATCGACACTGAATCGCTGTTCCACCGCGGCGATGCCTTGACGGACAGGTGCCGCGAGGTTGCCGACAAACAGCAGAAAGTCATCGAAACCATGAGCTTTCGCGACTTGATGCCGTATCCGTGGCAGCTGACGGGCTTGCCCTGACGCCATCCGGCGTGTGGTCGGATGAGCAGCGTGCGTTACGGCGCCCGGCGCGTTCTAATGGGCCTCAGGCCTTGTCCCGGCTACAGGAAATCACCATGCCACAGCTTCTCACCACCGCGCGGATCGCCAGCGTATCGCTTCTCCTGGCCGTTGCCTGCGGCCACGCTGCCCCGCAGACACCTGCCGCGCCGGCACGTGCCGAAGCCGGCGCTGCCGCGTCCAAGGATCTCAACTCGCTTCCGCTGGCGGACCAGAAACGGTTTGCCGCCGGTCGGTTCCTTGGCTTCTACACGATCAACGGCCGCACCACCGGTGATGTGTGCCGCGCCGAGGGCGTCGATCTGACGGCCTACGTGAAGGCGTTCCAGCGCAAGCACGATGCCGAGTACGAGCGGGCCGACAAGATCATGGTGGCGTCGGGGTTCTCGACGGCGGAGATGGCCTCGGCCACCGATGCCAACCGAGGCAGGCTGGAAGAGAAGGTGAGGCAATCCCTGCTGGACCTGGCCACGGCGATGAAGAAGACGACGGTCAAGGACGGCTGCGACTACATCGCCGCGCACGTGAGCGACGCCGTGGCCGGGCAGTCCTTCGCAGCGCAGAACCCGGACATCGATGCGGTGCTGATGTCGAACTGAGCCATCTGCGGTGAGCCGGGGCGTTTCGATGGCGCCGGCCAGCGGTTACACTTCCGTGCTTCGCGGGCCTATAGCTCAATGGTTAGAGCAGGGGACTCATAATCCCTTGGTTCCAGGTTCGAGTCCTGGTGGGCCCACCATGTTGCGACGAATAGTGCCGACGTGGCCGCGACGCTTACTCCGGAGCTTCGCCCAGCGTCCAGCTCTTGCCCTCCCAAGGATGGCCCTCAGGGACGCGCGACCTGGCATTGTAGGACTGGATCCATCCGGGGTAGCACGCCGGCAGGGCACTCGCGGCATCCAACTGCGCCAGATCACCCGCCGACAAGGCCAGATCGAAAGCCCCCAGGTTGGCTTGCAGCTGGTCGGGTCGCTTGACGCCGATGATGACGCTAGTCACCGCCTTGCGCGAAAGCAGCCATGCCAGCGCGACCTGCGCCGGTGTTGTCGTGTGGCGATCGGAGACCGCACGCAACGCGTCGATGACGTCGTAGGCCATTTCCTCGTCCACTGGCGGGAATGCGATGCGTGCACGGCGCGCCGTCGCGTCGCTCGTGCCGGAACGGTCGAACTTGCCGGACAAGAGACCGCCGGCCAAAGGGCTCCAGCAGAGCAAGCCAAGCCCCTGGTCCTGGGCGAGCGGGAGCAGCTCTCGCTCAACATCGCGCCCGGCCAGTGAGTAGTACGCCTGGATCGAAACAAAGGGCTCGAGGTTGAGCCGCGCCGCGAGACCCAGCGCTTTCATCAGCTGCCAGGCCGCAAAGTTCGAGCAACCTACATGGCGCACCTTGCCCGATCGCACCATGTCATCCAGCGTCCGAAGCACGACCTCTGCCGGCGTCAATGGGTCAAAGTTATGGAGCTGATAGAGGTCGATGTAGTCCGTCTTCAACCGTTTCAGGCTGCTGTCCAGCGCGGCCATCATGTGATGGCGTGACTGACCCAGGTCGTTGACGCCCGGCCCCGTTCTGGCGCTCGCCTTCGTGGCCACCACCAGCTCGTGGCGGCGACCGGCCAGGATCTCACCCAAGATCTCTTCGGAGCCCCCCATGCCATAGACATCGGCCGTGTCCAGCATATTGATGCCAGCTTCCATGGCCGCGCCGAGAATGCGATCGGCGTCACGGGCATCCAAGCGGCCAATGGCATTGCCGGCAGCGGTGTCCGCGCCACCGAAAGTCATGGTGCCCAGACAAAAGCGCGATACAAAGAGTCCAGTGGCGCCCAAGGTGGCGTAGTGCATGGCGAGACATCCGTTGAAGGGAATGTCATGGTGGCGCGGCAACAACCGGACGGTCTATCCTTCGTCGTCGCCATTTCATAAGCGATCGTCCATGACCGATCCCCTGTCGGGCTTTTTCCGTGCCGTCACCATCCAGAGCGTCGTTTCCGCCCAAGTGACGGTGCGTGGCGACTGGGGCGCTCGCTATCCAGCCTACCGACACTTGAAGTTCGGCAGCCTTCTGGCAGGCGAACGCTGGATCGGTGTGGAGGGAGAAATCCCCATACGTATGCACGCGGGCGATTTTTACCTTCTGACCGACGGACGTCCTTACTACGTCGCTTCGGCGCCGGATACGCCATTGGTCGATGGTGCGGTTGCCTTCGCAATGGGAGGCGACCCCTCCGGCGCCTTGGAGGTCGGATCGGGTGCTATATCGAGCATGGCGATCGGCGGACGGTTCACCTTTTCGGATGACGATATGGCTGGGCAGCTTCGCTTCCTTCCCGCACTGATTCACATTCGAGCAAGCGAGGACACCCAGGGGCGCCTGGCGAACCTCCTGGCGATGCTTAAGGAGGAAACGCAACATGCAGCCCCAGGCGCGACGTTCGCGTTGGCAAACGTTGCCAACCTGATCCTGGTGCGCATCCTTCGTATCTACGCGGCACGCGTCGATATCGGGCCTAGTTGGCTTTGCGGCAGCCTTGATCCGGCGATTTCGGCAGTCCTGTCGCTCATGCACCAAAAGCCGCAGATGCGCTGGACCGTGCAGACACTCGCTAACCACGTCGGCCTCTCGAGATCGGCCCTGGCAGAGCGGTTTCAGCAAAAGGTGGGCCAGGCGCCCATCGCCTACTTAACGCAATGGCGCATGCTGCTGGCTCGCGTGGCCCTACGCCAAGGCCAGCCCATCGCAACCTTGGCAAGCGAGATTGGCTTTGGCTCGGCCGCAGCATTCGGCCTGGCGTTCAAGCGCGAAACCGGCCTCAGCCCGGGGCGCTATCGGCACCATGCGGCAAGCCCCAACCGTCCCGTATAGGTAGGCGCACTTCGCACGGCCGCCACGCTCAGAGACCAGGCGCAATGGGCGCCAACATGTGTCGACTGGGCAACGTAAGCGCATCCCGCAATAACGCTACGCTCCGCAAAATGGAGTCCGCTCCGCTAAGGACCGTGATCGTTGAGGGCGGCTGACGCGAGCGTCGATGCGGTAGAGCCGAGGGCCATTCGCGTCACTGGCCCTCGTGACGCGCACGATGCGATACGGGGTGGCCGGTACGCTTGGCTCCGTTTGTGGATGATGGAGCCTACATACAGGGTAGGCACCACCCGTTTTGATGTCCTACGATCCGACGACGCTATCCAGTAGTGTCGTCCCATAGGAATTATCCACTACGCATAGCCACTTTTCCGAGATTTGTCGAAACACGTAGGTCGCCCTGCGCGAAATCTCAGTTTTCACACCGGCCTTGTCCGTGGCCTGTAGCAGGGTCTCCATGATAACGAGAGCCACATCGCCACCTCGTATAACCTGCATCTCCCCCTGTGTGACAACGATGCTGTTATTGAAATGCTCCGCAATGGCGACAAAAGCTCGGCGGATGCTGTCTTTGCCTGCGACTGTCAGTCCTGGTTTGACCACGAGACTTGCGTCATCCGCATAAAACGTCATCAGTTCGTCGAAGTCTTCGGCTGTGATGGCTCGATCAGCGGCCTCGATTGTCTCTCTGAGAGTTCGGGTAAGTGCGTCCATTTCTGTGCTCCTGGGTGAGCCTCAGAATCAGGAATGAAAAACCCCGCTTCTGAGGCGGGGTTCGGCATACCGTGCGCAGTCCCACCACCTAGGTGCAGGTGGTGATAATGGGATTGGCGCAACGGAAACGGTAACTGTTCATGGCATGACTCTTCCGCATACAGCCAAAAAAATCAACTGATAAGATCCTGTATTGCCAGACCGGTTGCGGTCACCGCAATGTAGCCGCATCGATGGTTGAACATTATGAGGATGTCGGGTCATACGGGATGAGAGTGCGCCCATGACAACGCAGCGTAGTTGGAAGACCGCAGCGGCTTCGATAGGTACTTTAGGTATTGCCCTACTGGCGTATCACCAGCAACCAAATCTGAAAGGCGCTTTGGCAGGAGGTGCGTTCCTGGTGCTTGCCTGGCGATTGGCCTTCATCGGCATGCCTGCGCTCAATGTGACTCTCGAGCAGGTTTATCGCCTGAATCGCGAGGGCTCGTTCAATTGACCGCTCGCCGGTAAGCTGTGCGAAATCGCCATGGGAATCCTGCTGCTGGCCAGTTTTCTGATTTAAGACCAGGTGACGCAGCGTAAGCGTCGTTTTGACCCCAGCGGCAGAACGTCGGGGTGGCTGGCGGGACGGCCTATATCAGGCCGGCCTGATCCCCGCCGAACGACGCCGGCTACGGCGCCTTCGCGATGATCTCGTCCAGGGTTGGCAGCATCGACGACCCCACGTTACAAATATCGCCTACGTCACAATTTGTAAAAGGTACCGAGAACGACCGCCGTCGCTTCATACATGGTAGACATGCCAAGTTCTTAGTACGACCTATACCTAACGCAGATATTTGCTCATCTACGTAGACCAGTACACGATTGCCATTCGGTCCCTTAGATAGCCCAGTCGGAATGGCTTTCATATAAATATTGTTCCACTATTGGGGTTAATCAGTGCAAAGACGTCAAGTTATCAAAGGTATGGCTGCAGCCATCATCGCGGCCCCCGCCTTAGCAGAGTCAGCCGCGCGCAGTCAGGCTGTCGTACCTTCTCGAGAGGTCAGCGTCCTCGACTTTGGAGCCGTCGCAGACGGCGACAGCGCGACGCCGACTAACAATAGCCCCGCCTTTGCAGACGCTATTGAGGCTCTGACTACTGTCGGCGGAGGGGTTCTACATATTCCCCCCGGAACCTACTATTTGGCACAGTCGCTTCAGATATCTCTTTCGGGAAACGATGGAGACATAGCTATTCAAGGAGGCGGAAGCAATCAGACGAAGCTACGTTTCCCCGGCTCCGCTGGACACGGCTTGATTTTCTCGCTAGCTAGTTCCGGAGCATCTCCAACTTACCAGAGCGCACGCGTCAGAGACCTAGCACTACTGACAGACAATAGCGCTGTGGGCGGATCCCAAACGGACCCGGGCCGATGCGCGATCCGATACGTGCCGAGCTCTCCGCAGCAAGGATCGCCGTATCTAACGGCTGTAATTCAGAACGTAGAGATCCGCGGTTTAAATGGATTTTCGCATTTTTGGGATACAGGAATTTATCTAAACAATGTAGTCAACGCCTGGATCGAGGCTGTAGAGGTACTAGGGAAATTCAACTACCACGCGGCCTTCCAAGGCATCTTGGCTGATCGTTACGCCGTAAATGTGTCCTGCTCTAACTGCCAAGTGAACTATTGCACGTATGGCTTCCGAATGTACTCGAACGAGGGGACGGCTCTTCCTTCCGGCACGCAAGTAGCGGGCACAGAAGGTTTGCAGATCATCAACTGCGGCGTCGGAGGAGCACACACGGGTGCCTTCCACGACAATGGTACAAGTCCTGAGCCTAGGCCCGCGTTGCAGGTCGTCGGATGCAACTTTAATTGCACCTACAATTGCGTCGCGACATCCAATGTCACCGAATGCGTCGTCACAGGCAACGTGTTCTACCTTCAGCCTACGGCCTTTGTAGATATCGCGCCCGGCGCGGCATGTGTAAACATCGTTCCGGCTAATGGAGGGTCTGCGGTGAGTAGGCATGCGATCGCCGGTAACATTTTTCGCGCGCTTTCCTCTGTAGCTGCTGTTCGTGGGATCGTCTGCGGGGGTCAGAATGTCGCGATCTCTGGAAACAGCTTCGATTCGTTTGATCTGGGCATAATCTTGACCCCCACTTCCGCCCATTGCCTCCTGTCCGGGAACACGTTCGCGAATATCTCAACCTTTCAAGTCCAAAACGCCGGAACCGCGAATTCTTACGCCGCCGCTAGTTCATTGCCGAGCGGCTCGAGTGTAAACATAGTCTGATCTGCAACCTTCGTCGACCCGAGCGAGCCGCCCCATACCAGTTCTAAAAGTGCGTTGAGGCACTTGTTAAACGTTACGCAAGACAGATGGCCTTGATTGAAATGCCCCTGTCATTCAGCCGACCTACGGTGGCTTGCTCGACAAGCCATCAACGATGATCCCCATGGACAACTCCCGACGCCGTTTCCTGGGCGTCGCCGGCGGAT
Organism: Luteibacter sp. PvP120; assembly: GCF_054055715.1. Classification (NCBI taxonomy): domain Bacteria; kingdom Pseudomonadati; phylum Pseudomonadota; class Gammaproteobacteria; order Lysobacterales; family Rhodanobacteraceae; genus Luteibacter; species Luteibacter sp. PvP120. The sequence continues at coordinate 481,349 of NZ_JBSRXP010000002.1, forward strand.
TCGCCGGTGCATGCGTTCTCGTCGACACCTTTCGCGTGGCCCAGGCCATGGACATGCCGATGACCATGCCCATGAAGCAACGCATGGCCATGCCGGCCCTGGCCGCGCCGAACGTGCCGCTGGTAAACCCGGTGACCATGGCAAGGTTCGTCGATGCCCTGCCCGTGCCACCGATCGCCGTACCCACGGGCAAGCGTGCTCACCCCGCGGCCGGCGGCCAGCAGCTGCCGCTCTATCGCATGCCGATGCGCGCCTTCAGTGCCAAGGTGCACCGGGATCTGCCGCCGACACCGCAATGGGGTTACGCACGGTGCACGCCGGGCCCCACGATCGTGACGCGCCGTGGCGAGCCGGTGCTCGTGGAATGGGCCAACGAGCTTCCCACCCGGCATTTCCTGCCCATCGATCACAACATTCATGGCGCGGAGAAAGCCAAACCCGACGTTCGCACCGTCACCCATGTGCACGGTGCGCGCGTTTCCGCGCCGAACGACGGTTGGCCGGAAGACTGGTACGTGCCGGGTAAATCGTCGACCGCCCTCTACCCCGGCGACCAGGACGCCACCACCTTGTGGTACCACGATCACGCCATGGGCATCACGCGCCTGAACATCTACGCGGGCCTGTTCGGCAGCTTCCATGTGCATGACGACGACGAGCAGGCCTTGGGGCTGCCCTCGGGCGAGTTCGACATTCCGCTGATGCTCTACGACCGCCTGCTTGCCAGGAGCGGCAAGCTTTACTACCCGGTGTCGGACGATCCCAACGCGCCCTGGGTGCCCGAATGCCGCGGCGATGCGGTGCTGTGCAACGGCAAGCTGTATCCGTATCTCGAGGTGGAGCCGCGCCGCTACCGCCTGCGGCTGGTCAACGTGGCCAATACCAGCTTCTTCAACCTGTCGCTGTCACATGGCAAGCCGTTCCAGCAGATCGGTAGTGACCAGGGGCTGCTGTCAGCGCCCACAGATCGCCTGCGCATCGAACTCTACCCCGCCGAACGTGCCGAGGTAATCGTCGACTTCAGTGCGTATGCCGGCCAATCGGTGCAGCTACGCCACCAGGCCGATGGCATCGTGGAATTCCGCGTTCGCGCCAAGGGTCGCCGCGATACCTCGGTGGTACCGGCCGCGCTGCGGCAGGTGCAGCGCATCGATCCCTCCACGGCGGTGCAGGACCGCGTGCTTGCCTTGGGCGAGCAGGACGATTCGGGCGGCAATCCGATGACGATGCTGCTCGATGGAAAGATGTGGAGCGATCCCATCAGCGAAAAACCAAAGAAAGGCACGGTGGAAACCTGGACGTTCGTCAACGTGACGGGCGACGCGCACCCCATCCACCTGCACCTTGTGCGCTTCCAGGTGCTGGAGCGCCGTCCGTTCGACCTCTTCGCGTGGAACGCCCGCAAGGAACTGAAATTCACCGGGCCATCGATACCACCTGCAGCGCACGAAGCCGGCTGGAAAGACACCGTGCGCTGCGACCCCGGGATGGTCACGCGCATCATCACGCGCTTCGACGGCGAGCCAGGCAAATACGTCTGGCACTGCCATTACCTCGAGCACGAAGACAACGAAATGATGCGCCCCTACGAACTGATCTGAGTCCCCCACGGTTTTTTATTGCGGTGGCGACGATTGTTCGCAATATCTTGCATTGACACAGGAGTGTCATCACGCACTCACGCATTGTCGCGTGTGTGCCAACGATTGGTCACATGCGGGGTAGATGCTCAGGTCGGTCGATAGGCCACACACACAACCTTATCGACACGCATCAGGGGGAAGACTTCAGGTAGGGAGAGATTCAAAATGCTTACACGGTTGCACCGCACACGGCTCTTGCCGCTGTTGATGGGTGCGCTTTCCGCCGGCCTCGCCGGCGGCGTCAGCGCGCAGGACACCACGCCGCCCGACCACGATGCGCCGTTCCGCCAGAATGTGCCCGTGGCTCCCTTCAACAACCCGGGCGGTCTTCCCGGCGGCATCGTCTTGATGCACAAGCCGCACCATGGCCAGGACAACAGCGACAATACGGTCACCCCGATCAAGCACGTGATCCTGCTGATCGGCGAAAACCGCACGTTCGACCACGTGTACGGCACCTACACGCCGCCGAAGGGGCAGTCGGTAGACAACCTGCTGTCCAAGGGCATCGTCAATGCCGACGGCACGCCAGGTCCGAACGTGGACCTTGCCACGCAGTACATGGCTTCGAGCACCGGCAAGTTCGACATGTCGCCCAAGAAGGCCGGCAAGTACAAGACCCTTCCGCAGATGAACACCGGTGGCGCACCCACCGCGGCACCCTTCGCTTCCGCGACGCAGGCACAGGCCATCGAGCCGGCCCTGCCCGATGACGCTTACGACATGCTCGCTGCCGGTGGCACGGGCCTGCCCAACCGCGTGGTCGATACCCGCTTCCCGGCCAAGCTTGCCAACGCGCCGGTCGACATGCATGCGTCGATCGGCTATGACGCCTACGCCAACAGCCCTGTGCACCGCTTCTTCCAGATGTGGCAACAGCTCGATTGCGACACCAAGGCCTCCACCGCCGCCAACCCGAGCGGCTGTCGCCACGACCTGTTCCCCTGGGTCGAAACCACCATCGGCGCGGGCACCAACGGCAAGCCGCTACCGGCGAACTTCAACGACGAGAGCACCGGTGAAGGCGCCACCGCCATGCAGTTCCTGAACATGGCTCAGGGTGATGCACCGTACTTCAAGAAGCTGGCCCAGAAGTATGCGCTGAGCGACAACTTCCACCAGTCGGTGATGGGCGGCACGGGTGCCAACCACATCATGCTGGGCTACGGCACCTTGATCTACTACGCCGACGCCAACGGCGATCCGGCCACCCCGCCAAAAAACCAGATCGAGAACCCGGACTCGCAATACGGCACCAACAACTGGTGGATGCAGGACGGTTACAGCGGTGGTTCGTACGTCAATTGCTCCGACGAAAGCCAGCCGGGCGTGAAACAGATCAAGAACTACCTGCGCTCGCTGCCGTACCTTACGTTCAAGGGCACGGACTGCAAGCCCAAGGCCTACTACCTGGTGAACAACTACAACCCGGGCTACCTGGGTGACGGCACGCCGGCTCCGCTGGGCGCCGACCAGTTCACCATCCCGCCGACCACGCAGGAGAACCTGGCGTTGCTGCTGGAGAAGCACAAGGTTTCGTGGAAGTACTACGGTGAAGGCTTCGGTGGCGGCAAGGAAGACGGCGAGGGCGGCACCTTCTGCAACATCTGCAACCCGTTCCTGTACTCCACCCAGGTGATGACCAACCCGGAACTTCGCGCCAAGAATCAGGACCTCAACGACCTTTACAACGACATCCAGAACGATACGCTGCCGGCGGTTTCCATTGCCAAGCCGGACGGCATCCTCGATGGCCATCCGGCCTCGTCGAAGCTGGACCTGTTCGAAGGCTACGTGCGCAAGATCGTCGAAATGGCCGAAGCCAACCCGAAGGTGTGGGACGACACCGTCATCATGGTGACCTTCGATGAAGGTGGTGGCTACTACGATTCGGGCTACATCCAGCCGATCGATTTCTTCGGCGACGGCACGCGCATCCCGCTGCTGGTGGTGTCGAAGTACTCCGTCGGTGGCAAGGTCGTGCACACGTACTACGACCATGTCTCGTTCGACAAATTCGTCGAGGCCAACTGGAACCTGAAGGACCAGATTTCCAGCCGCAGCCGCGACAATTTGCCGAACCCGGTGTCGTTCAAGGAGAACCCGTATGTACCGGTGAACGCACCGGCCATCGGCAACCTCATGGACATGTTCAACTTCACCCGGAAGGATGTCAGCGACACCACCGCGATCGATGACTGACCGCGCAAGGTTCGCTTGATACCGACCCTGCCCGCGAAAGCGGGCAGGGTTTTTATGTTTGCAAGGAGTCGGATGATGATGAAGCGCTACCTGCCCAGATGGAGGGTCGGAGCCATGACCCTGAGCGCGCTGGCCGCTGCCGCCGCGTGCGCCCTTGCCATGACGACGGCCACACCGGTCCACGCCGATCCCGGCGACTTCGGCGCCATGCCCGGGCTGTGGCGGATCAAGGTGCGGCACGTGGTCAACGGCAAGGCCGGTGCACCCGAGGTGCAGTGGCATTGCGTGGATGAAGGTGCCGATCCCTGGACCACGTTCGCCGCATGGACGCAGGCGGAGGGCGAGTGCACTGCCACGGACCAGCAACGCCGCAGTACCTCGCTGGCGTGGAAGCTCAGCTGCAAGGCGGCCGCGCCAGCTTCGGCGCATGTGGATTTCGACAGCGCCAAGCACTACACCGGCAGCGTCACGGTGGAAGGCCGCGGCGAGGTGACACAGGTGGAGGGCGACCGTTACGCCGCCTGCACCAGCCCGGAGGATTGACGCGGCGGCGGCAACCACGACGCCGGTGTGTCGGGAGCGCCTATGCGACTATCCGTGAATGGCGTCTAGCGCTGGGTCCAGCGCACACAGCGCCGCCTCACCCGGGCGCAACGTCAGCACCCGCACACCGTGACACGTCACCGCAAAAGTGTGGTCGAACTGCGCGGACAGCTTGCCATGCGGCTGTGGCCCTTACCGCTGCGTCGGCTGGGACGATCCGTCACGTCGGCTGGCCGATCGCTCGTAGGCCTCGTCGACACGCGCCATGACGTGCACAGGCTATCGATTCGGAATCCACTGGCAAAGGTGCAACAACACCCCACTCGGGTCGTGAACGAAAACCACGATGGCGCCATAGTCCTGCCTCGCCGGCGGCTGGACGCGCGCCTCCGGGAAAGCGCCCCCATCCAGCACCGAAGCGACATGTGCGTACCAGGCCTGCGCATCATCCACTGTCACATGCAGCATGCTGTTCTCGGCGAACGCCTTGACGTAGTAATCCTGGATGTAGAAATGCTGCTCGTCGGCCAGGCGTACCAGCGCCAGGCCGGAGCCAACGTCGAAGGTTTCCCAGCCGAGGGCGGCGTAGAACCGTTTGCACAGTGCGAAGTCTTTGGCCGGGACAAACGGCCGTAGGTCGGTGGCTTTCGGATAAGGCATAACTACCTCCATGCACCTCTTTTTTAATAATCGAGCATCGCGTGCACGCTACCGTTTCTTGAGATAAAGCACAGATCCGCCGAAGTCTATAACAGCACGGTAAGCGATCATGAAGTCTGCACCCAGCAGCCCTCCCTCGGGATTTTCGAGCGGCCGCTCTTTGCTCGCGTAGGTATAGACATCTTCAACCACGGCATTGTTTATCGGATCCGACGTCCATTGCCCTATCCGCAATGTGACCGACTGAGCTGTAGAGTAGGCATTCTCAGTGGCTCCCTTTGGGCCAGCGTTTCGTCCAATGACTTTCCCTGACTTAACTCCGCCGGCACGCGCAAAATCCTCGTCTATATTCAAAGCAGCCACGGTGCTTATCATCATGCGTCGTGTCGCATCGCCAATGCTCACGTCGACTTCATATTTACCAGTACCCGGCTCCTCTCGTATAGGTATGGCCACATAGCCATTCGACAGAAGATGCTGGCGCAATGCGGCTATTTGCGTCGTACTGGGATCAAGCAGGAGTTGGGATTTTCCAAAATCAACCACGGCGCGGCTTGCTCGAATCCAATCGAGTCCCAGCATGCCCGGCTGCTTGCCAGGCGTTTCGAACACCGAAACCGGAACATCTCTGTATTGTTTGTCGCCAATCTTGAGAAGCCCCAACCTGGCCCTATCAAGACCGAGAGAACTTACCTTTCCGGGAGCCTCGATTCCGAATGAACCCACATGCTGCGCGCCTTCGACTCTCACCGTCTTGGCTTCCGCATGATTTATCTGCATGAAAAACGCTGCGTTAGCATGCACAACCATATCGAAGCCATGCCCATTCAATTGCACATGCACGACAGGCCGCTTGCCGGAGATTTCCCTAACCTGAAAGGGAATGACAGATGCGTTGGCATTGGCCCTGGCGGCATATGCACCAACACACATGAAAAGTAAGACCATCGCACATACAAAGCATTGGCTTGTTCGTGCCGTCAACTTGCGCATAGCAGTTCCTGTCTCAGATTGAAGTGGATGCACCGGAAAGCAAGGAACTAATCCTTTGCATAGCAGGAAGAATTGCAACGAACCACACCCTTATCTAGTGCCAAATGTAATCCTGTTTCATCGTCTCTCGCGCCAATGGGAAATCCGATGCCTTTGTCCTAGTGGACTGTCGCCGCCTTTCGATGGGTGCGCTTCCTTCCCCCCGAATCAGCCACATGCCTCAGGTCAGGGGTGTGTCCTTGAGACGGGCAAGGACGGCACTCAATTCGTTCAGAGACTGCAATGACTCAAGCACGCAGATAAAGGTATCCAGGCTGCATTGCCCGGTCCGTTCGAACCAGAAATTAGCTGGGCGCTCGCCTTCGGCTCCCCGCATCGCACCTCAGAACATCTGGTCGTCATAGTCCATCTCAGCCAACTCCTTCCTGACCTCTTTCAACCAGGACTTAAGCCGTGACGGATCATCGAACAGTCGAAGGTCCTTCTCGAAGGCGCGGATATCCTGACGCATGCCGGTCATCTGCGAGGTAAGGCTGCGCTTGACGGTCTTGGGTGAAACGGACCTGGTGGGTGCCATGCCGCTGCGCATCAGGAAACCCATCTGCACGTCTACCAGCTCCTCGTCGAGCTGGTGGAGTTGTTCCTTGAGGACGACATTCCATCGCTTGAGCCTGTCCTCGCCGACGTTGTCGAGCGACGCCTGGTCGATGTGTTCCAGCTCCAGCTGCAACTCCAGCAGGTCCAGCAGGCTCTTCTTGCCGTAAGCCAGGTTGACCTTCTGCATCAGGGTGGCCTTGCGCTCCCGCTCGACAGGATCGGGCTCGCGGTCGGGATGCAGCGCGCTGGCCAGCTTGCGGTAGACCTCGCGGATCGACAGGTTGACCTCGTCCTGCTCCGCACGCGCGCGATCTTCGGCGGTGCTCTGCCTTGGCGTCTTCTTTCGCCGGGCGTGGTACTCGTCACGCGCCTGCCGATGCGCGCGCGCCCGCTCCTCGTGCGCGTCCAGGGGCTCGGCGTCATGCACCCCTTCGTCGGTGGGCTGCGCGAACACGCCATCTGTCTTCTCGTCCCCGAACATCGCCGACAGGGCATCGCTGATCTCGTTCATGGCGGCCTCCGCCCTGGGATCCACCGGGTTGTAGCGCCGATAGATACCCGCGACACCCGGGTCGTCCACGCTCTGCACCAGATCACCGACGACCCGGATCAGCAGGTCGGCAAGGGTCCGGCGCTCGGTCTTCGTCAGGTCCTTGCTGCCGTGCATCTGGTCCAGGCGGGTGACCAGCTGGATACGCACCGCGTTGTACTGCTGCAGCAGGGGGACGAACTCGTTGCCGTACTTGCGCTGGAACTCGGCGTCGAACGCGGCCCAGTCGGCCAGTGCCTCACGACGCTCGCCGATCTTCTGGACCAGCTCGTTGAACGTCTTCTGGCCTTTCGAGACGACTCGCGCCGTTCCGGCGGCAGGCGTACCGATGGGGCTGAGGGTGTATTTGGGCACGAAGCAACTCCGGCGAAGTACGAAAAGCGCACCCCGATGTTACGCGACATGGCCTGACCGCTTCACCGTGCGGATGTCGCTGCAACGCCCTACTCCACCCGCGGCGGCGCACGCTCCGGGCCCAGCCACCGCTGCACACGTCGTATCCACGTACCCAGCACGTCCGGATGCCAGACGAACGTGGCCACGCTTTCCGCCGGCAAGGTGTACGCGAACTGGCTGCGCCCCTGCGCCACCGTCAGCTGCTGCGCCTCGGTCTTGATGTTTACCGCCACCAGTACGATCGATCCATCGACCGGATTGGCGAACGCGACATTGGCGATACCCATGCTGGCATCGGTATCGTTCGACTTGATGCGCACGGCCCCCGGGGCGACGAACCGACTGAAATGGGCCAGTGCGTAATACTCGTCGTTGCGGGTCACCTCGCCCGTCTGCGAATCGATGGTGACCACACCCTTGCACACGGCGCATCCGCCGAAGTGGGGGCCGTGGTCCTCGTCGAGCGCCAGGTTCCAGTAGATGACGCCACGCGCCCATTGCCGCGTGCCGGTAACCAGCAGGTTGCGCGTGAACCACAGCAGTTCGCCGTTCATGCTCAGCGCCCAGTCGCCGCCCGAGCACTCGGTGATGTAGGCGTCCTTGTCGGGATGCGCGCGGTGCACGGTGCCCTGTGCGTGCTGGCTACCCTCGTAGCAATGCCAGGCGACGCCGTCGACATAACGGGCCACGTCGGGATTCGACAGCACGCCCAGCGGTTCCTCCGGGTGGCTCCAGTTGTGGTCCCAGTCGAGAATGCGCGTGCGCGGCGTCCGTGCGGCAAGCTTCGGCCCCAGGTACTGGCCGATGATGCGGGCACGCGTGGCGGCATCCATCGGCATGCCGGGATACGTCATGGGCGAGAAGTGCGGCTCGTTCTGCAAGGTGAGCGCGAAGATGGAAATACCGAAGTGACGGTACGCATCGAGGTACCTGATCAGGTAATCGGCATACACGCTCTCGTACTGCTCCAGCAGTTGCCCGCCGATCAGGTTGCCCTCGGACTTCATCCAGGCCGGCGCGCTCCAGGGCGAGGCCACGATAAGCAGGCCCGGCTGCAGGGCAAGCGCTTCCTGCACCGTCGGGATCACTTCGGGCAGGTTCTCGGCCACGTTGAAGTGCTTCAGGTCCGGATCGGTCTCGCCGAAAGGAATATCGTCCAGCGTGTAGAAGTGTCGAGAGAAATCGGATGCCCCGATGGTCAGGCGCATCATGTTGAAGTCGAGGCCGGGCGGCGGACCGTACAACTCGCGCATCAGCGCGTGGCGCTGGCGCGGGTTCAACCGGTGGCGCAGCAGCCAGGCGGAGGCATCGGTCATCGCGGCGCCGAACCCGGTCATGCTCTGGTACGCCACTTCCGCGTCGATCGTGATGTCGGCGGTCGTGCCATCGCGCGCCTTCATGGCGACGGCGTCCTGCGGTGACAGCTTGAGCCGGCGATCCGCCGTGCTCAGCCACACATCCACCGACGGCATGATCGGCTGCACCGCCGGCTTGGCCGCCTTTGCAGGCGACGATTGCCGCGCCTGCGGCGCGACCAGCACCGTGATGGACAGCACGACGAGCAACAGCAACGCGCCCGCTATCACGCGGTGGGATGCGAACCGTGCTTCATCCATGAAGAACGCGCCTGCACAAGGTCACGTGGCGGCTCGCCCGTTCATCGCGCGTCGAACCTCGACCCGCTCGCGAATGCGTTCCGCATCCGCCGCGGACACCGCGTTGTAGACGATGACGTGCAGGTCCGGACGGCCGTCCACGGCAAACGCCGAATATTCCAGGTCCAGCACGCCGAGGTCCGCATGATGGATCCGCTTGATGCCGTCGCCGTGCGCGCGCACATCGTTGTCGAGCCACATCGCCTCGAATTCCGGACTGACCCGGGCCAGGTCTTCCACGAACTGGCCGATCTCCGCCGTGGCGCCGGCACGGGCGACATCCGCGCGAAACGCGCCCACGACGAACCGGGCCACCTTTTCCCAGTCGTCCTGGTGCTCGCGCACGCGTGCGTTGGCGAACATGAGGTGGAGGATGTTGCGCTCGGCCGGCGGCAGCAGGCCGTAGTCGGTGAACACCGCGGCAGCGGCCTCGTTCCAGGCCACGACATCCCACAGCGCGGTGCGCACGAAGGCCGGGCTGCTGCCCAGGGCATCCAGCACGCGTTGCAGGCGTGGCGTCACGCCGTCGTAGGATCGGTAACGCACCTCGGGCAGGCGCCCCAGCGCCAGCATGAACAGGTGCTCGCGCTCCGGCTCGGTCAGCAGCAGGCCGACGGCGATGCGGTTGAGTACCTCGGCCGACGGTGCGCCACCTCGCCCCTGTTCCAGCCAGGTGTACCAGGTGGGGCTGATGTTGGCGCGCTGGGCGACTTCCTCGCGACGCAGGCCCTTCGTGCGCCGCCGGCCACCGACGAAGCCGAAGCTCGCCGGATCGAGCCGCGTGCGGCGATCGCGCAGGAAGGTGCCCAGCGGATTGTCGAGGGGATCGGACATGGCGAGCCTGTTGGTTTCTATACCACGATAACGTCACTACTTTACCCGTATCCGGGCCGGGACCATCGTACCCCGACACCCCCAGTTGAGGCATCCCCATGCGTATCTTCCTTACCGGCGCCACCGGCTTCATCGGCTCGCGCATCGTTCCCGAACTGCTCGCGGCCGGGCACCAGGTGCTGGGCATGACCCGCTCCGACGCCGGGGCCGAGGCCCTGCGGGCGGCGGGTGCCGAGGTCCACCACGGCCAACTGGAAGACCTGGACAGCCTGCGTGCCGGCGCGGCGCAGGCCGATGCCGTGATCCACACCGCGTTCGACCACGACTTCAGCCGGTTCGTGGCCAACTGCGAGAAAGACCGGCAGGTGATCAAGGCGCTGGGCTCGGCACTGGCCGGCACGCGGCGTCCCCTGCTGATCACCTCGGGCACCGGCATCGGCAGCCGTGGACCCGGCCGGTTGGCCACCGAGGATGTCTTCGACGCCGCGCATCCCAACCCGCGCATCGCGTCGGAGATGGCCGGCAACGAACTGCTGGCCCAGGGCGTGGCCGTGGCGGTCGTGCGGCTGCCGCAGGTACACGATACGGTGAGGCAGGGCCTCATCAGCCCCTTGCTGGACGTGGTGCGCGAGAAGCGCGTGTCGGGTTACGTAGGCGATGGCCAGAACCGCTGGCCCGCGGCGCACGTACTGGACGTGGCGCGCCTGTACCGGCTGGCCATCGAGCGGTGTACGCCGGGCGCGCGCTACAACGCGGTGGCCGAGGAAGGTATCCCCGCGCGCGATATCGCGCAGGTGCTGGGGGAAGGCATGGGTGTGCCGGTGGCATCGATCGACGCCGACAAGGCGGCCGATCACTTCGGCTGGCTGGGGATGTTCGTCGGCCTGGACATGGCCGCATCCAGCGCATGGACCCGCGAGACGCTGGACTGGCACCCCACTGGCCCCACCCTCCTGGAGGACCTCAGGCGCATGGATTACTCCAGCCACGCCTGAGTCGGGGGAAGCGCGCCGTTACTTCTGGTTGCGCTTCTTTTCGTCCTTGACCGCTTTCTTTTCCTTCATGGTCTTGGCGGGCTTCTTCTTCTCGCCCTTCTTCGAATCTAGTCCCTTGCTCACGGCGTCTCCTCGATAAGTGCTTCGGCGGATCGCCGTCGCTGGGTGGACCGCGCACGCGCGGTCCACCCAGCGAAGATTACGCCTTATTGCGTACACACGGGGCGCGCGACCCCATGATTCACACGCTGCCGAACAGGCCCCGTGCATAGTCGTACTCCGCAAGCATCTCGTCGAAGCTCAGCGCCCGGTTCCATACCGCGGCATAGCGGGTCAGCACCGCACCCTGCCCCGCGGCGTCGCCGCCGTCCTTCCATGCGTTGATCAGTACCTTGCCGTTGAGTGGCCGCGCCGGCAGGCCGGGATAGCCCTGCTCGCGCGGCTGGTCTTCATAGGCGGGGCAGAGGAAGCGCACGGTGCCGGCCACCGCATCCACCGACACGATGGCGAAACGCGGCTTGTAGCGCGTGTCGGTGGATTGGCCAGGGCCCGTGGTCACGGCTTTCTCACTACCGGTGAGCGCCAGCCGGAAGCTGGTCAGTTCCGCGTCGGTGGCGCCCAGCGTGTACGAGTGCTGCAGAGCCAGGCCCGCCATGCGCGGGCTGAATCCCTGGAAGGTGCTGATCGCACGCCCCGCGTTGCTGCCGGGGCCGACACCGTAGGGACTGCAGAACACCGCCGCGAACGTCATGCTGGCGGTCTCGTCGATGTCGGTCTGGAAGCCCTGCGTACCGTTGGCCGACTGCGTGCCGGACGCGGTGAAGCTGGGCCGGCCGATCAGCGTGAGCGCCGCGCGGCCGCTGCCGGACCGGTCGACCACGTCGCTGCGCGCGTTGCCGTTGAAGTGCCACTCACCGGTGGGTTGCACACGCCTGACCCAGCCCAGCGCGACATCGGCGACGAGCGCGTAGTTGTGCATGGGACGCGTCGTGCCGTTGCTGGCCACGTAGACGTCGGTGTCGCCGGCGCTGTCACGGATGTTGGTGCGCGGCCCGCCGTTGCGCCCGGCGATGGACGCCGGCTCGGCGGGGTCGCCCCAGCCCAGCGAGATCTTGCTGGCGCTGGACGGCAGGTCCGTCTTCAGCGTGATCTGCAGGGTGTCGCGCGAGACCACGCGGACGGACGCGATCAGGTTGTTGTCGGTGGGGCTGGCGGGCACGATGCGGTTGTCGGCATCGCGCACGTCCAGTCCGTAGTTGCGCGTGGGCGCGACCCAGCGCGTATCCAGCGTCAGCACGCCGGAGGGCACGTTGAAGGTCAGGTTGATGGTGCGGGCGCTGACTCGTACCGCTGCCACGACGTCGAGCGCGGGATTGCGCAGGGCGATGCCCGCCGAGCGATCGAGAATCAGCTGGTAGAGCGCACGCGCGAAGTAACGCCCCTGCCACCGATGGCTTTCGTTGGTCAGGTGCAGCATGGGCTGATCGACAGCGGCTTCGTCGGCGTAGTCGAACAGGTACTGCGGGTTCACCATGCGCAGGTACGGACTGGCCAGGCAGGCGTCGCGTTGCGCGAGCGCGATGAACGGGTTGCAGAACGCCAGGCTCATGGCACCGTAGCTGTTATGGCTGCACACCTGGCCGATCAGCCACAGCGGTCGCCAGCTCTGCTCCGGCAGGTTCACCTGGCACAGCTTCTGCCAATGCGCGCGCTCCAGCGCGATCAGCTTGCTCTTGTAGGTGGCGCGCGTTTCCGAACGGCCCGTGGAATCCGCTTCGCCCTGTTGCCAGGTGGTGGCCAGCCAGGCGATGTTGCTGCCGTCGCGCTGGCCCTCTTCGCGCATCAGCCGCAGCATCGAGGTAAGCCGCAACCGGCTGTTGTTCCAGCCTTGGTAGCCGTCGAGTTTGTCGTCGTCGAGGAAGCTGGCGAAGTAGCCGATCGGGCGACCGCCCTCGCCGCTGGTGAAGGCCGCATAGCGGCTGTACTGCGATGCCGCGGGCACGCCGGTAAGGGCGGCGGTGTAGTCGACCAGGCCGTCCGCGCAGGCATTGGTGCCGACTTCGCCACCGGTACCGTGGCCGCCGTCGTATTCCACGAGCGGCGCCAGTCCGGTCATGGCGCTGGCGTCCGTGCCCGGACGCACGCCGCCGTTGAAGGTCACGTTGGCGTAGATCTGCTGCAAGGTCAGCGCGGGTCGTCCACCCGTGCCGACCGCGTTGGACTGGCCATGGAACATGATCAGTTCGCGGCGCGCGCGAAGGATGGTTTCCGACGCGGCAATGGCGTTCGCGGCTGGCAGCATGCCGCCGGCGACCACCGTGCCGGCGTTGGCCGTACTGCCGAACAACCAGGACAGCCCGAGGCTACCGCCCACGCTGGCCAGGCCGACGCCACCCGCCGCGGAAACACCGACCCGAAGGAACTGCCGTCGGGCGATATCCGGTTGGCCCGGTTCCGGCACGGCCGCGGCAGGACGCCACGGTCGCAGGTCGATGCCGCCATCGGGGCGATGCAGGTTCAGGGAGACACGCTTGAATATCCAGGACTGTTTCATGAGGCAACTCGTTGGCGCCCGGGCGCATGCCGGGCGTGAATAGAAAAGAGGAGCGCACGAACGAAACCTGCCGAACCACGTGTGGACGGACGACGCACGACGATGGCTTCGGAATGTGCAGTTACGATGTATCACGCGAACCGGGTTACGCGACCCGTCGTAATCGGCAAGGAGGCCACGCATCACTCCTTTTGTGAGCTGCGCCGCAAACCGGCGCGCGCTGCGCAAGCCCGCACGGATGCACGGGCATCACGCGTCACGGGCACTGCGTTGCGCAGGCCCGTGCGTCCATCGGTCACACCCTTGTCGTTATCGCGCGTGCAGCGCCGATGCGTCCGTCACGCCACCACGCGGTCGCATGGCGAGGCGAACCAGATAGATCACGATGAGCACGTTGGCGACGAGCACGGCAACCTTCAGCCAGCCGAAACGCACGATGCATTCGTAGATCTCCACGGGCACGAGCGAGCCGGTGGCGATGACGGTGAACCACTCGGCCCAGTGCTTGCGCATCCACAGGCCGATGCCTTCGGTGGCGAAAATGGCGGCATACACCAGCGCCACGATGCCCACCGCCTCGACCTTGGCCGGCCCCATCTGTTCGAGCAGGTGCACCAGGCTCCAGCGCAGGTCGTTGCTGTCGGTCAGCGGCAGGTGTTCCAGCCAGTGGACCAGGTGCCGGAAGCGGTCTTCCTGGTCGAGGTGGAACGCGGCGCTGGCGATGATGATGAGACCGATCGTCTTGACCGCCTTGTAGACCGCGATGATGCGCAGGCCGGCAGGGTGGTGGTCGGTTGCGTGCGTGTCGTTCGGAAGATCGGTCGGCGTCATCGGCGAACTATAGATGGGCCAAGGCCGTGGCGTAATCCGCCGCGGGCATTATTTGCGCGGTTTCTTCCGCGCGCGCTTGCCGATGGTGGCCGGTTGCGGCGCGCCGTCGGGTGTCGGGCCGCCGCGCTCGCCCACGCGTTCCATCCAGGCCAGGTCGTCGACGTAGCCCAGGAAGTGCTGCAGGTAACCGGGTGACACGTCGCGCATCACGCCCAGGGCACGATGCACCAGGGCCGACGAGTTCAGCGGGCCGGCGTTCTCGGGCACCGGCGCCAGCGACTGGCGCAGCTGGCTTTCGGTACGCACCCGCGACCACAGGCGCTGGAAGTCGTCCAGCAGCGGCAGCTCCGGATACGACGAGGTGCCGCCGCGTTCGGCCGCGAGGGCGTCGACCAGCTGGCCGAGAGGGCCGCGAGGCACCGAGGACGGCGGAGTGCTCACGGCGCGCCGGCGGCCGGCTTGGACGGCCGCGGCATCGGCGCGATCTCCACGCGGCGGTTCTTCGCCCGGCCTTCCTCACTGGTGTTCGCGCCCACCGGCTGCTCGGCCCCGAAGGCGGCGGCAAACACGGACGATGCCGGCACGCCCGCGGCGATCAGCGCGCGGGTGACCGTGAGCGATCGCTGGGCCGAGAGTTCCCAGTTGTCGACGAAGTGGCGGTTGCCGTCGTGCACGGGCTGGTCGTCGGTGAAGCCGCTGACCATCAGCACGTCGTCGCGCGTCTTCAGGTAATCGGTGAGCGGACCGGCCAGGCTTTTCATCACCTCCTGGCCCTCCGGTTGCAACTGGTCGGAATTGAGCGCGAACAGCACGCTGCCCCGGATGCCGATGCGGCCATCGACCAGCGTGACCCTTCCCGCGGCGATCGGTGCGGCCAGGGCCTGCTCCAGCGTCTGCCGGCGCTGCTGCTCCACCTGTTTCTGCTTCACCGCTTCGTCCAGCTTGCTGGTGAGCTGTAACTGCATGCCGATGACGCCGACCAGGATCAGCACGAACGCGCCCAGCAGCACCGACATCAGGTCGCCGAACGCGGCCCAGATCGGCGTGCCGGCTTCGCCTTCGAGTTCGGCGTCGTCGCTCATGCGTCGGCCGCCCCGCTCGCACGCTGGCGCGCCAGCTGCTGCATTTCCTCGATGATCTGCTTCTGCGACAACACGCTGAGGTCGACCACCTCCCTGGCCTGCGCCACGTAGTACGCCAGTTGCTCATCGCTGCGCGCCATCGCGCCGTCCAGTGCGCCGGCGATGTGCTGCAGGCGCTCCGCCAGGGCCTCGTTGGACTGGCCAAACAACTGCACGGCGCTGCCGAAGGCCTCGCCCAGGCCGGCCACCTCGGTGGTGCTGCCGGTGAGCTGCGCGGCGACGGCGTCGAGCTGGCGCGCGCCGGCCTCCACCTGGTCGCCGAAGCGCGTGCCGACACGCTCGAGCAGGTCGGCGGACGTGGTGACGAGCGCATCCACGGCGGTGCGCTGTTCGGTGGACGCGTGGTTGACGGCGTCCAGCAGCGTTTCCAGCGTGGCCAGCAGACGGTTGCGCTCGTCGAGCATGGCCGTGTCGCGCAGCATGCTGTCGGACAGTTTCTGGCGCAGCTCCGCGACCACTTCGGCCGCCGCGCGGGGCGCCTCGGCCGCGGCCTCGACCAGGCGTGCCATCTCGGCGATGGTTGCGCCGGCGTGAGCCTCGGTGCTGGCCGACACCGCCGTGGCCGTGCGCTCCAGCGTGTCGCAGATGGCCTGCTCGCGACGGATCGCGTCCGCGGCGGCGGCCTCCCACTGGGCCTGCAACGAGGTGGTCATCCCGGCCAGGGCGTCGCTCCACGTGGCCAGGCGCGCGGCATCGCGCGAGGCGAGCACGTCCTGCAGTTCCGCATGCGACTGGTTGACCGCGTGGACCAGCGAGGCGGTATGCGCGTCGAACGTCGCCGCCGCCGTGGCCAGCGCCTCGTGGTGGCGGGTGGCCAGCGCGGCACCGTGGTCGTCCAGCGCGCCTTGCAGGTGCTGCACCAGGGTGGCGTTGCCGGCCTGCTGGCGGGCCAGGGCGTCGTGCCAGATCGTCGCCACCTCGGCGGTGCTTTTCGCAAAGCCGGCGGCGAGGCCGTCCAACTGTGCCTTTACGGCGTGGGTCACCGTGTCGTGCAGTGCCGAGGTCTCGCGCGCCAGCCCCTCCATGGTCGCTGCCATCACCGGCTGGAACGCGGCACTGGCCGCACGCGCGCTCTCGGCCACGCTGTCCTGCAGGGACGCACGAACCGACTCGGCCAATCCCGTGTAGACCGTGGCCGTCGCGGCATGGAAGGCTTCCTGGCTGGCGAGCTGGCGCTCGCCCGCGGCCACGCCCTGCTGCTCCAGGCTGGCCATCATCGCCTGCAAACGATCGACCAGCGCAGGCATCACCTCGGTCTGCTGCTGCAGCAGGCGGAACGTCTCGTCACGCCGGTGCGCCTGCGAGAACACACGCAGCGTGGTCGATGCCTTCGCATCCAGCGCCTGCACCACTTCCAGCCGCTCACGGCGAAGCAAGGCGGACAGCAGTCCCAGCATGGCCGAGCTGGCCACGCCGGCAATCGACGTGCCGAAGGCGAAGCCCAGCCCCTTCACCGGCGCGGCCAGCGAGCCGCGGATCGCCTGCAGGTCGGTGGCGCTTTCCAGCGCCAGCCCGGTACCGCGCAGGGTGGCCATCATGCCCAGCAGCGTGCCGAGCATGCCCAGCAACACCAGCAGGCCGACCAGATAGGGCGTGAGCGACGGTGCGGGCAGGGCCACGCGCTCGCCTTCGATACGCAGGCGCACCGCAGTGCGCAGGCCGGGGTGCAGGCGCTCCAGCCAGGCGCCCAGGCCGGGCGGCGTGGCGGTCAGGTCGTCCACGGCCTGGCGCAGGCTGGACGTGGCCTGCCGGTAACGGTGCAGTTCCAGCGCACCGGCCAGGTAGCACAGGCCGATCAGCAGCGCGACGGCCGCACCCAGCGGGTTGCTGCCCACGTAGCCGAAGCCGATCCAGCACACGGCCAGCAGGCCCACGAGGAAGACGGCGAGGTAAAGAGGAGTTCGGGACATGATTTCTCGGTTATCGGGCGGGCAGCGCGGCGAGCAGCGCATCCACCGGTTGGAAGCGAACGTGGAGTTCGGCCAGCAGCACGCTCTGCATGTCCTTGCGGAAGGTATCCAGCCAGATTGCGACGCCCTCGGCCTGGGCCGCGATGCGCAGCCGGTCGAAGTGCCGTCCCAGCACACCCGGCACCTGGCCCAGCAGCGCCTGCTCGCGCGGGCTGAGCGCCGCCTCCATGACGGCATCGACCCCGGCCAGGCGCGCCATATCGGCGGACACGGACGCCACGCTGTCGCGCAGGCGACCCCGCAGCTGGCCCGTCTGCGCCTGCATGGACCGTTGCAGGACGAGATAGCGCTGGCGGAACGGGGCGAAGTCGGCCAGGCCGCCCGTGTCGTCGCCCGAGGCGACCAGTTCGCGGGCGCCGGCGATGGCGCCGCCCAGCGCCTGGCGCACCCGCGCGCATTCCGCCACCTCGTCGGACAGCGGCCGGGAGAGGTCGTCGGCCGACGGAGCCGCCGGGCCGTCCAGCGTCGCGGACAAGGCAAGCGCGTGGGTCCAGTCGAGCCACTGGCTCAGCCGGTCCGGCAGGGCGATGTTCGGACGCGCGGTGTCGACGTCGGTGAGACGGGACAGCAGGCGGATGAACGTGGGGCCACGGACGCTCGTCCGCTGTACTCGTTGCACGGTATCTGCTGGCGAAAAAACGCCCATTTTACACGCGAACGGTGGCGACCCATGGATCGTCGGCAAAAGCCGCCCCCTGGGATACCATCCGGGGTCTTCCAAGTGAGGGGACGGGTCGATGGGGATGGTTCGCCGACTGGCAGGCATGGCGTGCGTGGTGTGGCTCGGCTCCGCGGCGATCGCCGCCCCGGCGCCCCCCGGCACCGGCACCGCCGCCGCACCCTGGTGGCAACATGCCCTGGTCTACGAGATCTACCCGCGCAGCTTCGGCGACAGCAACGGCGATGGCGTGGGCGACCTGAACGGCATCACCGCCCACCTCGACGATCTGCAGAAGCTGGGCGTCGATACCCTCTGGATCGCGCCGATGTACCCCTCGCCACAGGCGGACTTCGGCTACGACATCGCCGATTACGAAGCGATCGACCCGCAGTACGGCAACATGGCCGACTTCGACCGGCTGCAGGCGGAAGCGAAGAAGCGCCATCTCCACGTCGTGCTCGATATGGTGATGAACCACACCTCGGACAAACACGCCTGGTTCCTGGCCTCGGCGGCGTCGCGCGACAACCCCAAGGCCGACTGGTACGTATGGAACGACGGCATCGATGCCGCCGGCGCCACGCTGTCCGCCGTGCAGAAACGCAACATCCACGACGGCAAGGCACCGCCGAACAACTGGGAGTCGGTGTTCGGCGGCTCGGCCTGGCAGTGGGTGCCCGCGCGCAAGCAGTTCTACTATCACCGCTTCTACGTGCAGCAGCCGGACCTCAACTGGCGCAACCCGGCGGTGGAGAAAGCCATGTTCGGCGCGATACGGTTCTGGCTGGATCGCGGCGTGGACGGCTTCCGGCTGGATGCGATCTCCACGCTGTTCGAAGATCCCCGCCTGCGCAACGATCCCATCCGCTCCGGCACCAATGCGCAGGGCGAGCCCAACCTGCAATCGCTGTACAGCGACAAGCTGCCCGAAGTGCACGGCGTGATGCGCCGGTTGCGCGCCATGGTCGATGCCTACCCCGGCCAGCGTGTGCTGATCGGGGAAACCTACGAGCCCGACATCGCCCAGCTGGATGCGTGGTACGGCACGAAAGACGCCCCCGAACTGCACCTGCCCATGAATCTGCAGCTGGGCTTCGGCTGGCAGGCCAGCTTCGACGCGCGCTGGTTCCGCACGCGCCTGCAGGAATCGCAGCAGGTGCACGGGCAGCCGCTGCTGGTGGTGGACAACCACGACAACCCGCGCTCCATCGACCGCTTCGGCGACGGCCAGCACGATGTCGCCCGCGCCAAGGTGGTGGCGGCCGCCTTGCTGACCTCGCGTGCCGTGGCCCTCACGTATTACGGCGCGCCCATCGGCATGACCACCGCCACGCCCACCCGCGTGGAAGACGTGCGCGACCCCGTCGGCATCACGGGCTGGCCGAAGGACAAGGGCCGCGATGGCGAACGCACGCCGATGCAGTGGACGGCAGGGCCGCAAGCCGGATTTTCGACCAACCCGCACACCTGGCTGCCGGTCAATCCCAACCACGTCACGATCAACGTGGCGGACGAATCGGCACGGCCGGACTCACTGCTCAGCTGGCACCGCCAGCTGATCGCCCTGCGTCGTGACAACCCCGCGCTGCGCGACGGCGCCATGCGCTTCCTCGATACCGACAACCCCGACGTGTTGGTCTATCGCCGCGACGGCGACCGCCCGGTGCTGGTGATGCTCAACTTCAGCGGCAAGGCGCAACCGCTGGCGAAGGGCCTGATGCCGGGCAAGGTCAGGACGCTGGCCGGCAGCGACGCATGCCTGCCGGCCACGGCCACGCTGGAGGGGGCACGCTTGCCCGCCTATGCCGCGTGGGTCGTCACGCCTGACTGAGCGTGGCGACCACGCTGGCCGGTTATAGCTGCGCCGATTCCTTCCACAGGTCGGTGCCGCCGTCGCTGGCGTGCCGGTCGATCTCGGCCAGCTCGGCGTCGCTGAAGTCCAGGCGCTTCACGGCGTCCAGCGAGTTGTCCAGTTGCGCCACCGTGCGCGCGCCGATCAGCGACGAGGTGACCCGCGGATCGCGCAGCGTCCAGGCGATCGCCATCTGGGCCAGGGTCTGGCCGCGACCCTGGGCAATGACGTTCAGGGCGCGGATGCGTTCCAGGTTGGTGGCGTTGAGTTGCTCCTTGCCGAGCGAGCCCTCGCGCGTGGCGCGTGCGTCGGCGGGGACGCCGTCCAGGTACTTGGAGGTGAGCAGGCCCTGCGCCAGCGGCGAGAAGGCGATGCAGCCGGTGCCCAGGTCGTGCAGCGTGTCCAGCAGGCCATCCTCGATCCAGCGGTTGAACATCGAGTAGTTGGGCTGGTGGATGAACAGCGGCACGCGCTCGTCGGCCAGGATGGCGGCGGCCTTGCGCGTCAGCTCCGGGGAATAGCTGGAGATACCCACGTACAGCGCCTTGCCCTGGCGGTGCAGGTGCGCCAGCGCGCCCATGGTTTCCTCCAGCGGCGTGCTGGCATCGACGCGGTGCGAGTAGAAGATATCGACGTAATCCAGCCCCATGCGCCGCAGCGACTGGTCGCAGCTGGCAATGAGGTATTTGCGGCTGCCGCCGATGCCACCGTACGGGCCGGGCCACATGTCCCAGCCCGCCTTCGACGAGATGACCAGCTCGTCGCGATACGGCGCGAAGTCGCTGGCCATGATGCGGCCGAAGTTCTCTTCGGCCGAACCGTACGGCGGGCCGTAGTTGTTGGCCAGGTCGAAATGGGTGACGCCGCGGTCGAACGCGCGTCGCAGGATGGCACGGCCGGTCTCGAACACGTCGGCACCGCCGAAGTTCTGCCACAGGCCCAGCGAGATCGCCGGCAGGTCGATGCCGCTGCGACCGCAGCGGCGATAAGGCATGAGGTCGTCGTAACGATCGGCGGCGGCTTGGTAGGGCATGACGGGGCTCCGGTTCACGTACGAAAAGAGGAATGGTAAGCCATGCGTGCGTGAATCCTTTATCCTGCCAAGCCGCTACGGGAGCCGGGTGCAGGTGCCAAGCAAGGGCAGGACAACGCGGATGCCGCGCACGGCCACGTTCGCCTCGGCCATGAGGCTCTGGTCGGGCATGCTGCTGGCGTCGCTGGCGGTGCTTCTGGTTTCCGTGCTGCTGGGCGGGGCGGAGTCCACCGTGGCCGCCTCGTGGCAGGCGCTGTGGCACGACGTGGATACACCGATGCACGCCATCGTGTGGGAGCTGCGCATTCCGCGCTCCCTTGCCGCTTACGGCGTGGGCGGGCTGCTGGCGCTGTCCGGCTGCCTCATGCAGATCCTGGTGCGCAATCCGCTGGCCGATCCGTACACGCTGGGGTTGTCCGGCGGCGCGTCCGTCGGCGCGCTGGGTGCGATGCTGGCCGGCGCGGGTGCCGTCGTCACGACGCTGGGGGCCGCCGCCGGCGCGCTGGTCGCCTGTGTCGCCGTGTTCGTGCTGGCCCATCGCGACCTGCTGTCGCGACAGCGCGCCGCGCACCGGGAGGACGCCACCGACCTGATCCTGATCGGCGTGATGCTGGGCGCCGGGTTCGGCGCCGTGGTCAGCATGATGCTGGTGCTGGCGCCGGACCGGAACCTTCGCGGCATGCTGTTCTGGATGATGGGCGACCTGAGCGCCGTGGCCGATCCGTGGGTGCCCATCGCCAGCCTGCTCGCCGGCGTGCTGCTGATGGCACCGCTGGGCCGGCCGCTGAACCTGCTGCTGCGCGGCGAGGAATCCGCCAGCGCGCTGGGAGTGCGGCCGCCGCTGGTGAAGGCGGCGATCTTCCTCGTCGCCTCGCTGGCCACGGCCGTGGCCGTGACCACGGCGGGCACCGTCGGCTTCGTCGGGCTGGTGGTGCCGCACGCGCTGCGGCGCCTGGTCGGCAACGACCAGCGCGTACTGATGCCCGCCTGCGCGCTGGGCGGCGGCATCGTAGTGGTGGTGGCGGACGTGCTGGCACGCATCGTTGCCGAGCCCATCCAGTTGCCGGTGGGTGCGGTGATGGCGGTGATCGGCGTGCCCACCTTCATGGTGTTGCTGGTGGGCCGCCGATGAGCCATCGCCTGGTCGCCGCGGCCCTCGGCCTGACCATGGGCGGGCGGGAACTGGTCGGCTCCCTCGACATGACCGTCGATGCCGGCCAGGTATGGTGCGTGCTCGGCCCCAACGGCGCCGGCAAGTCCACCCTCCTGCGCACGCTGGCGGGATTGCGCCCGGCGGATCGCGGTCGCGTGTCGCTGGACGATCGCGACATCGCTGCCTGGCGGCCACTGGACCTCGCGCGCCGACGCGGCTTCCTGCCCCAGGCCGTGGTGGATGCCTTTTCCCTCTCGGTGATGGAGGCGGTGGTATCGGCGCGCCACCCACGGCTGTCGTTCTGGGCCTGGGGCGACGACGACGCCGGGCCGGCGCGGCAGGCGCTGGAAACGTTCGCGCTGCAGCCGCTGGCCGACCGCGACGTCACCACGCTGTCCGGCGGCGAGCGCCAGCGGGTGAACATCGCCACGCTGTTCGCGCAGGACGTGGACATCATGCTGCTGGACGAACCGCTGTCGTCGCTCGATCTTCACCACCAGATGAAGGCCTTGCACGAACTGATGCGCGTGGCGCGCGTGCACGGCACGTCCGTCGTCTACACCGTGCACGACATCAACCTGGCCTACCAGCACGCCACGCACGCCGTGCTGCTGGACGGCCGCGGCGGCGCGCTGGCCGGGCCACGTGATGCGGTCATCACCAGCACCCACCTGTCCGCCGCCTTCCACCATCCGATCCATGGCGTGACGCTCGGCGACGAGCTGTTCTTCCGCGCCGAACGCCTCGACGGTAACGCCCCATGATCCGTATCTGCCTCCTGCTGGCGCTGCTGTTCGCGCTTCCCGCCGCCGCCTCGGTGAGCGTCACCGACGACGCGGGCCACCGCGTGACGCTGGCGCAGCCGGCGCATCGCATCGTCAGCCTGGCGCCCAACATCACCGACGCGTTATTCGCCGCCGGCGCCGGGGACTACGTGGTCGGCACCTCGCGCTTCAGCGAGCACCCGGCGGCGGCGAAGCACATCCCGGTGGTGGGCGATGCCACGATGCTGGACCTTGAACGCATCGTAGGGCTGAAGCCCGACCTGATCGTGGTATGGCGCAGCGGCACGCCGGCCGCGCAGGTAGACAAGCTGACCCGCCTGGGCATTCCGGTGTTCTTCGCCGAGACGACACGGCTGGCCGACGTGGCCGATGCCACCCGTCGCTTCGGCGTGCTGGCCGGCACGACCGCGGTGGCCGGTCGCAACGCGGATGCCTTCGACGCCCGCCTGGCCGCCCTGCGCGCGAGCTACGCCGGCAAGGCGAAGATCAGCGTGTTCTACCAGGTATGGGACAGGCCCCTGATGACGATCGGGCATGCCCAGATCGTCGACGATGCGATCACCCTGTGCGGTGGTCGCAACCTCTTCGCCGACCTGACCCAGGCGGCGCCTACCGTGAGCCGCGAAGCCGTGCTGGCCCGCGATCCCGAGGTGATCCTCGCCGGCACCGAGGCGACGGAGTCGCTGGCCGCCTGGCGGAAAACGCCGTTCCTCGCCGCCGTGAAGCACGGCAACGTGATCGCCCTGGATGCACCCACCCTCGTCCTGCCGTCGCCGTCCATCTTGCCCGGCGTGGAAACGCTGTGCCGGGTGCTCGACCAGGCCCGTGGTCGCGTGCACTGACATGCCGTCGCATGACCTTGCGGTCGCCATCACATCGCCCTTCCTAGACTGGTCCCCGACCGCCCCGCCGACGGAATGTGATGTCCATGTCCCGTAACCCCGCCGATTCGCTTCCCGATCGATCCTGGCTGGACGACGGCGGCGAAACGGGTGCGCTCATCCGGGCGTTCGACTGGTCCCGCACCGCGCTGGGACCCCTCGCCGACTGGCCGCAGAGCCTGCGTACGGCCACTGGCCTGCTGTTGCGTTCGCCTGTGCCCATCGTGCTGTTGTGGGGCGAGCGGGGCTACATGATCTACAACGATGCCTACTCCCTGTTCGCCGGCAAGCGTCATCCCGACCTGCTCGGCTCCGAGGTGCGCGAGGGCTGGAGCGAAGTCGCCGAGTTCAACGACAACGTGATGCGTGTCGGCCTGGCCGGCGGCACGCTGGCCTACAAGGACCAGGAGCTCACGCTGCACCGCCACGGCCGACCCGAGCCGGTGTGGATGAACCTGGATTACTCGCCGGTGATCGATGAATCCGGCCAGCCGGCCGGTGTCATCGCCATCGTGGTGGAAACCTCCGAGCGCGTGCGGGCGGAACAGTCGATCCGTGCGAACGAGGCACGCCTGCGCTTCCTGGACACGCTGCGCGAATCCACGGCCCGCTACACGGACGCGGATGCCCTGCTGGCCACCACGACGCGCATGCTGGGCAAGTACCTCGGCGTGTCCATCTGCGCCTATGCCGATATGGACGACGACGAGAACGCCTTCACCATCCGTGGCGACTGGGCCGCGCCGGGATCGCAAAGCATCGTAGGGCGATACACGCTCACCGATTTCGGGCGCCTGGCCGTCACGCGGCTCACCGCGGGCGAGGCGTTCGTGCTCAACGACAGCCATGCCGAACTGTCGGCCGAGGAAGCCGAGGCCTTCGGCGCCCTCGGTGCCGCGGCCACGGTGTGCATGCCGCTGATACGCGGCGGCCGGTTGACCGCGCTGATGGCGATCCACCAGCGCGAGCCGCGGGTCTGGCAGCCCGATGACCTGGCCCTGCTGACGGAAGTGGTGGAGCGTTCCTGGGCGCACATCGAGCGCGTACGCGCCGAGGCGGCCGTGCGCGATGGCGAGCGGCGCTTCCGCGAATCGCTGGAGGAAAAGGTGCGCGAACGCACCGCGGCGCTGATGCAGGCCGAACAGGCCCTGATGCAGGCGCAGAAGATGGAGGCGCTGGGCAACCTCACCGGCGGCATCGCGCACGACTTCAACAACCTGCTGATGGCCGTGCAGGGCAGCCTCGAGCTGCTGCGCGAACGCATGCCGCCCGATCCCCTGCTGATGCGCCTGGTCGACAATGCGCGCAGCGGTGCCGAACGCGGCGCGGTACTGACGCGACGGATGCTGGCTTTCGCGAGGAGGCAGGAGCTGACCTCCGAACGCGTCGACGTACGCCACCTGGTCGAGGGCATGACCGAACTGATGCAACGCGCCCTGGGCAGCACCGTGATCGTCGAGACGCGCTTCGGCGCGCAACCGGCGGTGGTGGAGGCGGACGTGAACCAGCTGGAATCGGCCCTGCTCAATCTGGCGGTGAATGCACGCGATGCCATGGATGGCGTGGGCACCATTACCATCGCCACCGACGAGGTGCAGGTACCCGCCGACGATGGCGCGCTGGCGGCGGGGCGTTACGTCCGCCTCTCCATGACCGACTCCGGTTCGGGCATGAGCGAGGCGACCCTGAAGCGGGCGACCGAGCCGTTCTTCACCACCAAGGGCGTGGGCAAGGGAACGGGGCTGGGCCTGTCGATGGTGCACGGCCTGGCCGAGCAACTGGGCGGCACGTTGATCCTGTCCAGCCGGCCCGATGTCGGCACCACGGCGGAAATCTGGCTGCCGGCGGTGGATGCGCAGACGCCTGCCGCCACGTCGGGCCTGGCGATCGAACCGGTGCCCGCAGTCGCTGCGACGGCTCCGGACGAGACACGGGTGATCCTCGCCGTGGACGACGACGACCTGGTGCGCGCGACGACGATCGAGATGCTGGAAGCGATGGGCTATCGCGTGCTGGCGGCGCGCTCCGGTGCCGAAGCCCTACGGCTGCTCGAACGCACGCGGGTCCATCTCGTGGTCACCGACCATGCCATGCCGCAGATGACCGGCACGCAGCTGGCCCAGCGCGTGCGCGAACACGATCCGGCCCTGCCGGTGGTGCTGGTCACGGGCTATGCGGACATCGCCGGCGGTGCCGGCGACGACCTGCCCCGCCTGGCCAAGCCGTTCACGTACGCGGCGCTTACCGAGACGGTGGCCCGGGCCCTGCCGCGGCCCTGAACGCCGCGGCAGCCACACGCCCTACTTTTCCTTCGGCGGCAGGCGGTAACGCTGCTTGCTGTAGGCCCAGCTGGGCCACAGCGCATGGGCAAGGGCCGTCTTCTCTAGCGACGGATCGACCGCTTCCGGCTGCAGCGTCTCGCCGTCGGCCGAGTACTCATGGTCGAGCAGGTAGTGATACTGGGTCGGCGCCTGGTTGGGCCGCAGCACGATCAGCTGGTCGCCCTTGAGGTAACCGTAGTTGTCGCCGTACTGCATGATCGCGCGATCCGGGTAACGCTGTGTCAGGTCCGCACCCAGCATGGGGTGCTCGCTGCGGATGCCGATCAGCGACAGCAGCGTGGGCGCCAGGTCCACCTGGCTGACGATGTGCTCGTCTTTCTTCACCGGCACGCCCGCGCCCAGGATCAGGGCCGGGATATGGAAATGACGCACCGGCACCAGGCTGGCACCGAACACGCGGGCATCGTGGTCGGCCACGATCAGGAACACCGTGTGGTTCCAGTACGGCGACTGCTTGGCGCGCTCGAAGAAACGCCCGATCGACCAGTCGGCGTAACGCACCGCGTTCGCGTTGCTGGCCGGATCGCCCTCGGGCGTGATGCGGCCCGACGGGTATTCCCACGGCGTGTGGTTGGAGACGGAGAAGGCCACGGTCAACGTGGGTTTTTCACCGTCGTCGAGCAGCCGCTGGTGCAGTTCGTTGAACATATCCTCGTCGGATGCGCCCCACGAGCCGACGAACGCGGGCTTGGTCTTGAAGGTAGCGCTGTCCACCACCTCGTTGAAGCCGTTGCCGTAGAAGAACGAGCGCATGTTGTCGAAGTGGGCTTCACCGCCGTAGAGAAAGCGCGTGTGGTAGCCGAAGGTATCCAGCAAGGCGCCGAGGGTGAAGAAGTCGCGCTGGCTGCGCGGCAGTTTCAGCACCGCCTCGGCCGGCGTCGGCAGGAAACCCGTGGTGACCGCCTCCAGGCCGCGCGCGCTGCGCGTGCCGGTGGCGTAGGTGCGCTCCAGCCACCAGCCCTCGTTGGACAGTTTGTCCAGCTCCGGGGTGTAGCCCGCGCCGCCCAGACTGCCGACGAACTGCGCGCCCAGGCTTTCCTCCAGGATGATCACCAGGTTGAGCGGCTTGTCGCCCTGCCGCGTCGGTTCCTGGCGGTGCAGGCTGGGGTACTGCGGATCGAGCGGCGCGCCGTCCAGGCCGGCGGCACGACGCACGATGGCATTCATCTCGTCGTCCGGCATCTTGCCGTATACGGCCGACGCCGAACGTTCGTTGCCCAGCGCCAGGGCGGCGTTGAGCACGTTGTAGAGCGAATTCAGCGGCAGCGTGTTGACCATCGCGTCGTTGGTGAAGGCCACCTGCGACGCGTTCAGCGGACGATGCTGCAAGGTGCCGCGCGCGGCCAGGAACAGCACGGCGAAGGTGAGCACCGTGGCCACCGGGCGCATCCATCCGCGTACGGGCCGGCGGTCGGGCTGGCGGGTGGGCAACAGGCGGAAGCCGATCCAGGCGATCAGCGCGAAGGCGACCAGGCCCAGGCCCACCGACAGCTTGTAGCCGTTCCACAGCATGGCCGCGACTTCGTGCGGGCTGGTCAGGTATTCGAAATAGAGCCGGTTGGGCCGCGTGTCGTACTCGACCATGAACTGCGGCGTGGACACTTCCAGCAGCGCATAGAGCAGCCACCACAGGCGCAGCCACCAGGCCGCGATGCGCGTGGGCCAGCGCCGATGGCCCAGCCATGGCGAGAGCAGCGCCGGCAGGGCCACCACCATCGCCAGCAGCGAGAGGTCGATGCGCCAGCCGCCCAGCAGCACGGGCCACAGGCCACCGGCATCGTGGACGCGGGTCCACTGCCAGGCGGAAAGCGCGACGCGCGAAAGCGTCAGGAAAACGAGGACGGCGGCGATGAAACGCCAGGTGAGCTTGCGCACGATGGAGGTCCGGAGCAGGCGCGGCGGGTCGCCACGCGTGTGAAAATGCCAGGTTACAGGCGCATGACTTTACACTGTGCGCCAGACGAACGACTTACGGCCGGCTTTCGGCCCGCCGCACGAGGATCTTTGCGATGTTCAGACTGGCCGAGGCGACGCCGATCGCCACCGGGCACGTGCGCGAGGTGTACCAGCATCCCGACCGGCCCGACCTGCTGATCAAGGTGATCTCGGGAGCGTCCATCAAGGAACGCTGGGACGCCGCCCCGTGGTATCGCCGGCGGGCCCGCAGCGGCCCGTACAAGGATTTCGTGCGCGAGTTCCGCGAGTACGTCACCGCCATCCATACCGGCGGCTACGACAGCGTGCCGATCGCCCGCGTGGTCGGCCTCGAGATGACCGACATCGGCCTGGGCCAGGTGGTCGAGAAGGTGCGCGGTCCCGATGGCGGCCTGGCCATCACGCTGCACGACTGGGTCAAGGCCGAAGGGTTCACCGCCACCACCCAGGCCGAGCTGGAGGCATTCCACGCGCGCCTGCTCGCGCACAACGTCATCGCCGCCGACCTGCACGCCTGGAACGTGGTCTACGGCGAGGATTCGCGCGGTGGTGGCCCGCGGCTGGTGATGATCGACGGCTTCGGCGAGAAGAACATCATCCCTCACTGCTCGATGAGCCGCGCGCACAACGCCTCGCGCACCACGAAGAAATACGAGCGGATGCTGAAACGCACCCGCGCCGAGGCGCCTTCCCGCTGACACGCGCGCTCCGCCGAGGTACTGCGCCGCCCCTGCTTAAGGGTGCGGCGTGCAGCCCGGCCGGGACGCCGAGGACGGCAACAGGAAATAATCCAGGTGGTTGGCCGTGCCCAGCCGTTGCGCCTGGCCGCTCACCACGCAGCCGTCCAGTGCCTCGTCGGTCGCCAGCAGCCAGCGGTGTGCCGGGTCCTGCGCCTGCCACGCACGGGCGTCGGCCAGCTGCGCGGGGGCGCTGCGACTGAACCCGAACTCCTTCACCGGGCGCACGGCCTGCAACAGGTTTTCCTCGCGCCAAAGCACCAGGCCCAGCTGGCCGTCCGGGCCGATCGCCTGGTCGGCCCGCTGCATCACCTGCCGGGCCGATTCGTTGTCGTTGAGCGCCGGGTAGGTCATCAGCGGCCAGGCGATCCAGCCGGCCGCCATGCCGGCCAGCAGGGCGAGCACGCCCCGGCGCGACCGCCCGACGGCGGCGCAGACGAAAAACAGCGCGCCGATGACGACCAGCGCGATCCACAGCACCTGCCCGCCATCGGCCAGTTCGTAGCGCGCCGCCATTTTCTGCGCGGCACGGGGATGGGCCAGCAGCGCCCACAGGCCCACGCCGCCGAACACCAGCCCGCAGGCGACGGTGACAGCGAGCGCCAGCCGTTGCAGCCAGCGCGCCTTGAGCAGGTCCTGCAGGTAGGGCGCCATGGCCAGCGCCAGCATCGGCAGCGCGGGCAGGATGTAGATCGCCCGCTTGCCACGGGGGATGGAAAAGAACACCAGGATCAGCAGGCAGGACACCAGCGGCATCCACACGCGCGGCTCGCGCAGGCGCAGCGCCTCGCGCCAGCGCGGCAGCATGAGCGGGACCAGCAGCCACACCAGCAGCCAGTCCTGCACGATAACGCCGAGGAAGAACCACGGCGCCTCGGCGTGCTGCCAGGAATTGGCGTAACGCTCCGCGGTCTGCCGGAACAGGATGTCCTGCACATAGGCCAGGTATTCGGGCGTGCGCAGCCCGTAGGCGGCCACCAGCATCGGCGCGAGCCACAGCGATATCGCCAGCAGGAAGGCCAACGCACCGCCTGCCCAGCGCCAGCCGTCGCCCTGCGTACGGGTGATGCCGGGCCACTGGCGGACGCGCATGACCACGTACGGAAGCAGCATCAACAGGGCGACGATGCCCACGCCCTTGGTGATGACGCCCAGGCCGGCGGCGAAGCAGCCCAGCCAGTACATCCGCCAGTCCGGGCCGCGCAGGCAGTGCACGAGGATGCCGACGTTGCCGGCGGTGATCCAGAACAACGACAGCGGGTCGATCTGCGCGTGCCGGATCACGTCGATGAACTGCATCGTTGCAAGCACGAGGATCGCCGCATACAGGCCGGTGCGGCCGTTCCACAGGCGACGCCCGGCATACCCCACCAGCGCCAGCGTGCCCAGGCCGGACAGCAGCGAGGTCAGCAGGAAGGCCCCACGCCAGCCGCCGGTCAGCCACATCCACGCGGCTTCGGTCCACATCAGCATCGGCGGCTTGTCGGAATACAGCTCCGCGCCACGGTGAGGGAACAGCCACTGGCCGGATTCGAGCATTTGCCGGGCCACCAGCGCGAAGCGCGGTTCGTCCGGCGGCCAGGGGTCGCGAAGGCCGATGCCCGCCGCCAGCACGGCCAGGGCGATGAGCATGAACCAGGCGAAGTCGCGGCGTGATCGATCGTCGTTCGAGTGCATGAAAAGCGCGGGCTGGCCGGAGTCGGCGGCCATCGTAGCCGACCTTCCCCGGCCCGCGCTGACGAATGGCTTACCGCTGCGGGGTGGGTCGCATTTCAATTTTTTGCGGCCCGCACGTCTAGGGTGTTCGCCGGTGCGGAAATCGGCGCTCGTTCCTGCCCGTACGGGCGTCGATTTCCCACCGTGCGACCATAGATTCCCGTCCCATGAATGCGGTCAGACAACCCATGGATCGATCCGAGGCGGGCGCCTCACCCGGCGGGACGCGTGCCGCGCAGGTGGTCGGCCTGTTCCGCGAGCACAATGCCGCCCTGGTGGCCTTCCTGCGGGCCCGGCTGAATTCGCTGGCCGATGCCCAGGAAGTGGCCCAGGAGGTGTACCTGAAGCTGCTGGCGCTGGACCCCGCCACGACGATCGATTCGCCCCGCGCCTTCCTGTTCCGCGCGGCCGCCAACCTGGCCGTGGACCGCCTGCGCATGCGCAACGTCCGTGCGCTGGCGCCGGTGGACCCGGACGCCGACGACTGGCACGTCACGCCGATTCCCGAGCAGCACGCCGCGGCGCTCGAGCAATGGCGAGACCTGCGCCGGGCGCTCGACGAACTGCCGCCGAAGACCCGCCGCGCCTTCGTCATGCACGTGATCGACGGGCGCGCATTCGCGGATGTGGCCAGGGATATGAAACTCAGCGAGCGCATGGTGCGCTACCACGTCGGCAACGCCCTGGCGCATTGCCGTGAACGCCGCGATCGCGCGGAGAACCCCTCATGACCGCCACACCCAGCCCCGATCACTCGCTCGAACACCGCGCCGCCGACTGGTGGGTGCGCCTGCGCGCCGCCGATCTCCCGGAACGTACCCTGCTGGCATGGAGCGACTGGCTGGCGGCCGATCCCCGCCACGCCGAGGCCTTCGCGCGCGTCTCCGCGCTGGCCGAAGAGGCCGCCGGCATGCCGCCGTCGATGCGGGAACGCTTCCTCCAGCGGTATGCACCGGTTGCGGCCACGCCGCGCTCCCCACGTGCGCATCTTGTCCGCGTGGCGGCGGCCCTGGCCGCCCTGGTCGTGCTCGGTGCCGGGGCCTTCCTCCTGTGGCGGCCCCTGCCCGGCGTGTCGGCCGGGCACTATGCCAGCGAGCGGGCCGGCCACCGCGACATCGCCCTGCCCGACGGCTCCCGTATCGAGATGGGCGGGGCCACGTCGGTCACGGCACGCTACGGTCGCGACGAGCGCGCCATCGACCTCGACGCCGGCGAAGCCTTCTTCCAGGTGGCCCACGCCGAACGCCCCTTCGTGGTCAACGCCGGCCCCCTGCGCATCCGCGACCTGGGCACGGCATTCAACGTGCGGCGCACGGGCGACCGGGTGACGGTCGCGGTCACCGAGGGACGCGTCCGCGTGTCGCCTTCCGCGGCACAGGGCGACGATGGCACCGTGGAACTGGGCGCCGGCCGCGAAGTCTCTTTCGATCCCGCGACCCAGGCCATGCGCATCGTGGATGTCGATCCGGCCACGGCCACCGCCTGGCGCGCGCACCGCCTGGCGTTCGTCGACGAGCCGCTGTCCTCGGTGGTGGACAACATCAACCGCTACAGCGCACGCCCCATCCACATCGCGGACCCGGCGCTGGGCAGGCTGACGTTTACCGGCACGGTGCAGGTCGATACCATCGACAGCTGGGTATCGGCGCTGCCGCGCGTGTTTCCGCTGCGTGTCGATACCTATGCCGACCGGCTCGAACTCACCCGTCAGACCGCCATGACGCGGGGTACGCAGCCGCGCTGACCATTCGCCCGGGGCCGCAGGTGTTGCAGTATTCGCTTCGCGGGCGCCGGCGCATGCTTACCGGCGCGCTCGCGCTGACGCTCGCCGTCCGTGCCACGCAAGCCATCGGCGCGCCTGCCGGGGCGTCCGCGGGAGCGACGCTGCCGTTCGCCATCGCGCCGCAGCCGCTGACCACGGCGCTGCTGGCGTGGGGCAGGCAAGCCAACGTGCAGGTGCTGACCGCCTCCGGCTCGATCGCCAGCTGGCGTTCCGCCGGCGCACAGGGAATGCTCACCCCGGATGCCGCTCTCGACCAACTGCTGCGGGGCACCGACCTCGAGCGCGAGTCCTACGATGCCAGCACGGTCGTGGTGCGCCAGCGCCAGCAACCCGGCAACGCGACACCGGCACCCGCCGATCCGGCGGTGGCGTTCGATCCGGGCGCCGTGGTGCCGCTGGCCACGGTGGACGTGCAGGGCCTGGTGCAGGACGTCGGCTTCAAGGCCGACACCACCCGCAGCGCCACGCGTAACGACGCGCACCTGATGGACGTGCCGCAGTCGATTTCCGTGGTGACCCGCGATGCGATCGCGTCCCAGCAGGCGGTGGGGATCGGCGACGTGGCGCGCTATGTCGCCGGCGTGCAATACGTGGACGGCTACGGCGGCGCGCCGCTGTTCCTCATTCGTGGTTTCGACGCGGGGCACGGCATGAC
This sequence comes from Luteibacter sp. PvP120, assembly GCF_054055715.1. Lineage (NCBI taxonomy): Bacteria > Pseudomonadati > Pseudomonadota > Gammaproteobacteria > Lysobacterales > Rhodanobacteraceae > Luteibacter > Luteibacter sp. PvP120. Next base: position 514,447 of record NZ_JBSRXP010000002.1, read on the forward strand.
CGACGGCATGCCCAACGGCATCGCGCGCACGGAGGACCTGCCGCCGCTGATCGGCATCGAGCGCGTGGAAGTGCTGCGTGGACCCGAGGCCATCCTGGGCGACGCGTCGCAGAACAACAACTTCGGCGGCTCGATCAACGTGGTGATGAAGCGGCCCCAGGCGGAACCGGTGCGCACGCTCACCTACTCGGCGGGCCGCTACGACGGCGGCCGGCTCGGCGTGGACCTGGCCGGCGCCGCATCCGCCGATGGATCGGTCACCTATCGGGTGGTGGCCGCGGGACAACGTGGCGAGACCACGCCGCGTGGCGACGGTGGCGGTCGCGGCGCCTACCTCGCACCGTCGCTCGCATGGGCCGACGAGCGTACCCGCGTGATGGGCGGCGTGGAGGTCGTCGACAACCGCGTGCCGGGCCCGGAGCACACCGTGCTGCTGGGTCCGTCGTTGTCCGCGGCGTCGCCCTACCGCTCCGTCCCTGGCACGCCGGGCGACACGTCGACGTATCGCACCGGCCGCGCGGTGTTCGAGTTCGACCATGCGTTCGACGACTGGACCCTGCACAGCCAGGGCCAGTACGTGCGCCAACGCAGCAACGGCAGCAGCTGGTCGTACGTGTCGAGTGAGTTCGGCACCCGCGATGCCGTGCTCTCACCGGTGGCACGCACCTTCCGCTACACGGGCACCTACTGGACCTGGCAGAACGACCTCACCCGCCGCTTCGGGCAGGGTGACGTGACACACACCGTGTTGCTGGGCTTCGACCTGGCCCGCACCCATGCGGGTGACGGCGGCAGCGGCAGCACCACCCAGACCGATGGCAGCGACAGCGAGACGGTCGGCGACCGCGAGGCATTCGTCGCCACGCGGCCACTGGCCTACGACCTGCGCACCGGCACGGCATTTTCCGCGCGGTTCAACGCCTTGCTGGCGCCCGTGAGCACCACCGTGCAGACCCTGGGCGGATCGTGGCAGACCAACGCCGGCGCCTACCTGCAGGACCAGATCGTCATCGGCGACCGCTGGAACGTGCTGGCCGCGTTACGGCGCACCACCTACCGGCTGGAAACGCACTGGACCGACGGCAGCCCGCGCACCCTGCGCAAGGCACGCTGGATTCCGAAGCTGGGCGTGGTCTACAAGCTGTCGCCGGAGGTGGCCCTGTATGCGGACAGCTCCACCGGCTTCCAGCCGGATCCGCTGCTGGGCAAGGACGGCCAGCCGCTGCCCGTGGCCACCTCCCGACAGCTGGAGGCGGGCGGCAAGTTCGAGCTGTTCGACCATCGCGCCCGCCTGACCGCCGCGGTGTATCGCATCCGCGTGGACCACAGCGTGGACCTGGTCTCGCCGGAGGCGCCGTTCTTCGCCACGCCCGGCCCCGGCCAGACCAATCGCGGCGTGGAGCTGGAACTGTCCGGCCGCATCGCCGACGGCCTGGACGTCATCGCCAGCGTCACCGAGGCACGCATCCACAACAACGACGATACGCGACCCACCGGCTCGCCACGTCACCAGGCGGCCGTCTGGAGCAGCTACCGCTTCGGCAAGGGCGACATCAAGCCCTGGGGCGTCGCCGCGGGCATCCTGGCGCGAAGCCACAGCATCGGCCGCACCAGCAACGACGGCCAGTATTTCGGCATTCCTGGGCAGGCCAGCGTGGAAGCGAACGTGTCGCGCTACGGCGAGCACTGGCAGCTGACGCTGGGCGTGAAGAACCTCTTCGCCCGCACGCTGTACGCGGTGAACTTCGACGAGACCTTCGTCCCCATCCGCCAGGGCCGCGTGGTGCTGCTGACCGGTTCGTACGATTTCTAGGCGCCACTCGTCCGGGTGAACGCCTGCAAGGCCGCGGCGCAGGCGTCCTGGCTGAAAGCCGCCCTCGCTTCGCCAACGGCAGCAGGCTCCCTGAGAGGGATGTCATGGCAACCGTCCGCGCCGGGCACGCCACCGTGCCGCCGCCAGAATCGGTCGTAAGCCGCCAACGTCACGCCGTCACGCCGTCCCAGCGGATGGGCCTGGCGCGATACGCCACGCACGCGCTCGATGCCGTAATGGACCGCCAGTGAGCGGATCAGCGCCAGCAGGAGGTCGCGCGGACGCAGACCACCGGTGGCCCGGGTGAACCGGCCTATGGCCTCGCGCCCGAGGTAAGCCCACGAGCCGCGCATGGCCCCGATCAGCAGCCCCTCGACGCCACCGAAGGTGATCGTGCACGACGAAATCACCTCCTTGCCGTCGTTGAGCAGGAACAGGCCCAGTTCGCCCGTGGCGTCGTCTTCGGGGGCGCGCGCATGCAGGTAGGCCACGTTGCCGTCGCCGAGTGGCAGGGTGGCCAGGCGCACGTCGTGTCCGCGCACCAGCCGTTCGCGCAGGCGCTCGGGAAACTCCCGCGCGATGAAGCGGTAATGCGCTTCCACCAGCCGCGCACAGGTGGCGAGGTGGAAGTCACGGGAGATGTAGTGCCGCTGCCAGCGCTCGTAGACCCGGGGATTCAGCGCCGCCGCGGCACGCAGGGTGCGCGAGCGGCCGATCAGGTCCAGCCAGGCGGTCTGCCGACGGAAGGCCGCCAGTGAGCGCAGCAGGTAGGCCAGGCGCGGCTCGGGCGCCGCGCCCTGCCGGCGCAGCGCCGCACGTCGCCGAAGATGGTCCAGGGCCAGCACCAGCGCGCTCCTCGGCCGCCGCGACCCGGCCCGGGCGTGGGTGAGATCGCGCATCGCCTGGGACGGGGGGTAGTGCGTCTGCATCTACCCATGACGTTCGGCGGGCGCCGGATTGAAATCGCTCGCCGTGGCGTGGGGAATGGACCGTGGGGTACACCCAGGCCGGGGGCTAGCGCGAAGTGCGCCTTTTCCGCTCGTCCTTCCACACCACCCAGCCACCGAGCAAGGTCATCAGGGCCAGCCCGTACCAGGTGATCGCGTAGGTGAGGTGGTTGTCCGGGAAGGCGATGACCGTGAGCCCACCCACGGGACCGTCGTTGCCATCGACATGGCCGGGCGACGAGGCGGCATCGGCATCGATGAAGTACGGCGCCGTGTCGCCAAGCGACTTCGCCCGGGCAATGGCGGCCACGTCGCGGGAATACCAGCGATCGCCCGCAGGGTCGTTGTCCTGCAGGAACGCGCCCTTCGGCTCGCTGATGCGCAGCAGGCCGGTGATCGTGGTTTCACCGACGGGCCCTGGCATGCAGCTGGCCTTGCCGCCGCACCAGGTGGTGGAGACGAAGCCACGGTTGATGAGGACCACATCGCCGGCAGGCGTGCGCAGCGGCGTCAGCAACCACGAACCCATGCCCAGCTCGGTGCTGGCACGCACGCGCACGCTCTTGTCCTGCAACAGCGTGCCGGTGATCGTCACCCGCCGGTATTCGTCGTCGGCCGTCGTGATCGTGGACCACTGGGGCCGGCCCGGAGCGGCGACGGGCTGCGCATGCACGCGCTGGTCCACGCGGGCGATGAGGTCGTGCTTCCAGGCCCGGCGATGCACCTGCCAGGTGCCCAGGGCCATGAAGCCGGTGAACAGCACGAGGCCGCACAGCGCCAGCAACCCCAGAACGAGGACGCCGCGCGTTCGGCGCGGCGTCTTCGGCGTGGTTGGAACATCCACGCTCAAGGCAGGTTCTTGACCTGCTGCTCGGTCATGTCGTGGCTCATGCCCGGCATCATGTTCGAGTTGAGGTGGAACATGACCCAGATCGAGCCGGTGAGCGTGATCACCACCAGCACGAGGGTGAAGATCAGCGCCAGCATGTTCCAGCCGCCTTCCGACTTCGTGTTCATGTGCAGGAAGTAGATCATGTGGACCACGATCTGGATGGCGGCGAAGAACATCACCACGATCGCCAGCGTCTGCGCGTTCGGGATCACCTTGCCCATCACCAGCCAGAACGGCACCGCGGTGAGGAACACGGCGAGGAAGAACCCCGTCATATAGCCCTTCAGCGTGCTGTGGCTGGCGCCGTCGTCGTGATCGTCGTGGTGGTCGTGCGATTCGATGTGCGCGCTCACGGCAGCACTCCCATCAGGTAAACGAAGGTGAAGACGCCGATCCACACCACATCGAGGAAGTGCCAGAACATCGACAGGCACATGATGCGACGCTTGTTGGCGGCGGTGAGGCCGAGGCGGCCCACCTGGAACAGCAGCGTGACCAGCCAGATGATGCCGAAGGTCACGTGCAGGCCGTGGGTGCCGACCAGGGTGAAGAACGAAGAAAGGAACGCGCTGCGCTGCGGACCGGCACCCTCGTGGATGAGGTGCGCGAACTCGTACATCTCGATGCCGAGGAACGCCAGGCCGAACAGGCCGGTGATGACCAGCCAGGCCATCATCGTGCCCTTGCGGTTCTTCTGCATCTCCAGCACGGCGAAGCCATAGGTGATGGAAGACAGCAGCAGCATCGTCGTGTTGATCGCGACCAGCGGCAGCTCGAACAGGTCGGCACCCGAAGGGCCGCCCGCATAGCTGCGGCCGAGCACGCCGTACACGGCGAACAGGGTGGCGAAGATGAGGCAATCGCTCATCAGGTAGATCCAGAACCCGAGCAACGTGCCGTTGGCCGGGTGGTGGTCTTCCTTCATCCAGAACTCGAGGTCCTGGCCATCCGCGACGGTGGCGGGCGTAGCGTGCATATCAGACATGGGCGGCAAGCTCTTCCGTGCGGATGGCTTCGGTACGAGCCACTTCGTCGGCGGGGATGTAGTAGTCGCGCTTGTAGTTGAACGTGTGGCCGATCGCGGTGACCAGCAGGCCGAGGAAGGCCAGGCCGGCGACCAGGAACATGTGCCAGATCATGGCGAAGCCCAGCACGAAGGCGAAGCCCGCGATGATGATGCCCGCGCCGGTGTTCTTCGGCATGTGGATGGGCAGGTAGCCTTCCGTGCGACGCGTGTGGTTGCGCTCCTTCATGTCCCACCAGGCATCCGGCTCGTGGATGATCGGGGTGAACGCGAAGTTGTAATCCGGCGGCGGCGACGAGGTGGACCACTCCAGCGTGCGGCCGTGCCACGGATCGCCGGTGACGTCGCGCAGCTTCTCGCGGTTGCGGATGCTGACGAAGATCTGCACGAGGAACGAGCCGATACCCAGGGCGATCAGCACCGCGCCGAATGCGGCCAGGCGGAACCAGAGCGCCAGCGAGGGGTCCTCGAAGTGGTTCATGCGGCGGGTGACGCCCATAAAGCCCAGCACGTACAGCGGCATGAAGGCGAAGTAGAAGCCCACCAGCCAGAACCAGAACGAGCACTTGCCCCAGAACGGGTCGAGACGGAAGCCGAAGGCCTTCGGGAACCAGTAGTTGATGGCGGCGAACACGCCGAACACTACGCCGCCGATGATCACGTTATGGAAATGCGCGATGAGGAACAGGCTGTTGTGCAGCAGGAAGTCCGCCGGGGGCACCGCCAGCATGACGCCGGTCATGCCACCGATGACGAAGGTGACCATGAAGCCCATCGTCCAGAGCATCGGCACGTCGAACTGGATGCGGCCACGGTACATCGTGAACAGCCAGTTGAAGATCTTCGCGCCCGTGGGGATCGAGATGATCATCGTGGTGATGCCGAAGAACGAGTTGACGCTGGCGCCGGAGCCCATGGTGAAGAAGTGGTGCAGCCAGACCAGGTAAGACAGCACGGTGATGACCACGGTGGCGTAGACCATCGAGGCGTAACCAAACAGGCGCTTGCGACTGAAGGTGGAGACGATCTCGGAGAACACGCCGAACACCGGCAGGATCAGGATGTAGACCTCGGGGTGGCCCCAGATCCAGATCAGGTTCACGTACATCATGGCGTTGCCGCCGAAGTCGTTCGTGAAGAAGTTGGTGCCGACGTAGCGATCCAACGACAACAGCACCAGCACGGCCGTGAGCACCGGGAACGCGGCGACGATCAGCACGTTGGTGCACAGCGAGGTCCAGGTGAAGACGGGCATCTTCATCATGGACATGCCGGGTGCGCGCATCTTGACGATGGTGGCGATCAGGTTGATGCCGGACAGCGTGGTGCCCACGCCGGCCACCTGCAACGACCATATGTAGTAATCCACCCCGACGTCGGGACTGGCCGCAAGGCCGGACAACGGCGGGTAGGCCAGCCAGCCGGTGCGGGCGAACTCGCCGACGAACAGGGACGCCATGACCAGCAGCGCGCCGGACACGGTCATCCAGAAGCTGAAGTTGTTGAGGAACGGGAAGGCGACGTCGCGCGCGCCGATCTGCAGCGGCACCACGTAGTTCATCAGGCCGGTGACCAGCGGCATCGCCACGAAGAAGATCATGATCACGCCGTGGGCGGTGAAGATCTGGTCGTAGTGGTGCGGTGGGAGGAAACCGGGGTTGTCGCCGAAGGCGATCGCCTGCTGGGCGCGCATCATCAGGGCGTCCGCGAAACCGCGCAGCAGCATGACGATGCCCAGCACCATGTACATGATGCCGATCTTCTTGTGATCGATGCTGGTGAACCACTCTTTCCAGAGGTAGCCCCACAGCTTGTACTTGGTGATCAGGCCCAGCACCACGAGGCCGCCGAGGGCGACGCCCGCGAACGTGGCGATGAGGATGGGCTCGTGGTACGGGACCGCCTCGATGGTGAGGCGTCCGAAGATCAGTTTGGCTAGATCGGGCATGTTCATTACCGGACTCGCTAAGGCTTGAATCGAAATCAGGCGGCCGCTGTTACAGCGGACGTCCGGCAGGGGAGATCGGCTGGCCGGCGCTGCCGGTGCCGACGCACAGCGCGCCCACGTAGCGCGGACCGGCGGTATCCAGGCCCACCCGCGCGCGGGTGGCGGCATCCAGCGAGGTCACGTTGTAGGTGCCCACCACGCCCTGGCCACCCTGCTTGTCGATCGCCATCATGTCGCTCTGGCACATGCGGTTGGACTCGACGCAGCGGTTGAGGATGGCGTTATAGAGGCTGGGGGCCACGCTGCCGTAGAAATGCACGGGCTCTTTCTCGCTGGGCTGCTCGAGCTTGAGGTAGTCCTCGCGGCTGAGCGTGTCGCCGCTGGCCTTGGCCTTCGCCACCCAGGCGGCGAAATCGGCGTCGGACAGGCTGTGGAAGCGGAAACGCATGTCCGAGAAACCGGCACCGCTGTAGTTGGCGGAAATGCCCTCGAAGTCGCCCGTCTTGTTCATGACCGCGTGCAGCTTGGTCTCCATGCCGGGCATGGCGTAGATCATGCCGGCCATGGACGGGACGAAGAAGGCATTCATCACCGACGACGCCGTGATGTGGAACTCGATCGGGCGATCGACGGGGGCGGCCATCTCGTTGACCGTGGCGATGCCCTGCTCCGGGTAGAGGAACAGCCATTTCCAGTCCAGGGCCACCACCTCGACCACCAGCGGCTTCATGCCGGCCGGGACCGGGCGGGAGGCGTCGATCTGGTCGAGCGGACGGTAGGGGTCGAGCTTGTGCGTGCTGGTCCAGGTGATGGCGCCCAGCGCGATGATGATCAGCAGCGGGGCGGACCAGATCAGCAGCTCCAGCACCGTGGAGTGGTTCCAGTCCGGATCGTAGCCGCCGTGGTTCTTGTTTTTCTCGCTGTACTTCCAGGCGAACAGGAAGGTCATCACGATGACGGGGATGATGATGATGAGCATCAGCACCACGGAAATCATGATCAGGTCGCGCTGCTGCCTTGCGACGTCGCCCGAAGGGCTGAACAGCACGGCATCGCAGCCCGACAGGAGCAGGGCAAGGGCGGGGATCAGCAATCCGCGCAACATCTTCATGGACATTCGCATGAGGGAAGCAACCGTGGGGACATTAAAATTTACGCTCAACAGGCCGCCAAGGCCATAGGACACATTGTCCCATGGCGTCGGTCCGCCGTCCCCTGGTGCCTGTTCGACGCGCCATTGACCTTCCGCTTCGCTATGCTGTAGCCAACTATCCACCCGGGCCGAGCCAGGATGACCACCATTTCGCATGCGCACGAGGGCGCCGCGGGCGCCGAGCAGGACGTCCGCCGCCAGCACCAGACCAGCCACGCCCCGGTCGCCCCGGGCGAAATCGCGGTCGGCGTGGTTATCGGCCGGGCCTCGGAATACTTCGACTTCTTCACGTACGGCATCGCGTCCGTGCTCGTGTTCCCGTCGGTGTTCTTTCCGTTCCTGAGCCCGCTGGACGGCATCCTGCTGGCCTTCACGATTTTTTCATTCGCCTTTATCGCCCGGCCGATCGGCACCACGCTGTTCATGGCCATCCAGCGCACCTGGAGCCGCAGCACCAAACTCACGGTGGCACTGTTCCTGCTGGGCACGTCCACGGTCAGCATCGCCTTCCTGCCAGCCAATACGAACGGCGGCTACACGGTCATCGTGATCCTGTCGCTGCTGCGGTTCCTGCAGGGCATCGCGCTGGGCGGCTCGTGGGACGGCCTGCCGTCCCTGCTGTCGCTCAATGCACCCAAGGAAAAACGCGGGTGGTACGCCATGCTGGGCCAGCTGGGCGCGCCGGTCGGCTTCCTGATCGCGGGCTCGCTGTTCCTGTTCCTGCACACCCAGCTGTCCCGTGAGGATTTCCTCGGCTGGGGCTGGCGCTACCCGTTCTTCGTGGCGTTCGCCATCAACGTGGTGGCCCTGTTCGCCCGCCTGCGCCTAGTGGTCACCGAGGAATACACCCAGTTGCTCGAAGAGGGCCAGCTGGAGCCGATCGGCATCATCGAGATGTTCCAGGCCCAGGGCTACAACCTGTTCATCGGCGCCTTCGCCGCCCTGGCCAGCTACGCCCTGTTCCACATCGTGACGATCTTCCCGCTGTCGTGGATCACGCTGAACCGCTCGCAGGACATCAACAACGTCCTGGTCGTGCAGATCGTGGGCGCCTTCCTGGCCGTGCTGGCCACGGTGGCCTCGGGCGTGCTGGCCGACAAGTTCGGCCGTCGCAATACGCTGGGCACCATGGCGGTACTGATCGGCCTGTTCGCCATCGCCTCGCCCTGGCTGCTGGGTGGCGGCAAGGTGGCCCAGGACGCCTTCCTCCTGATCGGCTTCGCCCTGCTGGGTCTGTCGTACGGTCAGGCCGCGGGTACGGTGACCGCCAACTTCGCCAAGCGCTTCCGCTATACCGGCGCGGCCCTGACTTCCGATTTCGCCTGGTTGTTCGGTGCGGCTTTTGCCCCGCTGGTGGCGCTGGGCCTGTCGATGCGCTTCGGCCTGGCCGCGGTCAGCGTCTACCTGCTGTCCGGTGCCGCCTGCACGTTGCTGGCGCTGCGCATCAACCGCTCGCTGGAAACCGACCGCAACAAGGCCTGACAGGAAGGAAATCCCCGCCCGATTAGCGTGGGCGGGGCCCGCCGGGGTGGCTTACCCTGTGTCGCATGCTCTTCGACCTGCCCGACCGCGACACCCTCTACCGCGCCTTGCTGGAACGCGACCCCGCCTATGACGGCCATGTGTTCGTCGGGGTCACCAGCACGGGCGTGTTCTGCCGGCTGACCTGCCCGGCACGCAAACCACTGCTCGAAAACACCAGTTTCTACGATTCGGTACCCGCCTGCTTCGAGGCGGGCTTCCGGCCGTGCCTCCGCTGCCGGCCGCTGGACCCGGTGGGCCAACGGGAGCCGATCGTCTCGGCCCTGCTCAGGCGCCTGGAAGACGAGCCCGAGCGGATCTGGGCCGAGGGCGATCTGGTCGAACTGGGCTACGACCCCTCGACCGTCCGCCGCGCATTCAAGCGCCACCTCGGCCTCACCTTCCTCGACATGGCCCGCCTGCGGCGCGCCGGGCGGGGCATGGACCGGCTCGCCACCGGCGCCAGCGTCATCGACGCCCAGCAGTCTGCCGGCTACGGGTCCGGCAGCGGCTTCCGCGAGGCCATCGTGCGCCTGCTGGGCGAGGTGCCGGTGGCACTGCGCGGCAGGGAGCTGCTCCGGGCCGACTGGATCGAGTCACCGATCGGCACGATGCTGGCGGTGGCGGACGCCCACGCCCTGCACCTGCTGGAGTTTTTCGACCGTACCGCGCTGCCCACCGAACTGAAGAAGCTGCGCGAGGCGACCCGGTCTTCGATCACGTTCGGGCGCACCCCGGTCATCGACCGCATCGAAGCCGAACTGAGGGACTACTTCGAGGGCCGGCGGCTGGCCTTCGACACGCCGCTGGCCCGTCACGGCTCCGCCTTCACGAAGGCCGTATGGGATGCCTTGGTCGCGATTCCGCCCGGAAGTACCCGGAGCTATGGCGACATCGCGCACGCCGCGGGCCGCCATACGGCCGTGCGTGCGGTTGCCCGGGCCAACGGGGCCAACCAGCTCGCCATCGTGATCCCGTGCCACCGGGTGATCGGCGCCGATGGCTCGCTGACCGGCTACGGCGGTGGGCTATGGCGGAAGGACTGGCTGCTGCGGCATGAGCGGAAGGTGGTGGGGGTCACCAGATGAGATCGTCCGGCACGACGAACTGCTTGTAGTAGTCGTCGTCATCGTCGCTGGTCGGCAGCGGATCGCCTTCCTTGCGGCCGTGATCGAGCACGATCATGTCCGTGGCACGGGCATGGATCTTGTCGGCGGGCAGGCGCGGGATGAGCTCGTAGCCGTCGCCGGCCCGCGCGATCACCAGGCTGCCGGAGGCAAGCTGCGCACGCAGCGCCTCGTTGACGAAGATGCTGGCGATCTTCTCGCCATCGTTGAAGCGATAGGCGATATCGCCCTCGCGCTTGACCCGGGTCGTCTCGATGATCTGCCGGACCTGCGCGCGGATCTCCCTGGCGCGGGCCTCGGCGTTGCGCTCGGCAGCGAGGGCCCGATCGCGCTCGGCACGCTCGGCCTGGAGCCGGCGAACGTCCACCTGGTCGGCGGTATCCGGTGCCGGCGCCTTGCCCTGGCGCGCCTTGGCCTGTTCGCGCGCGACCTTGGCCAGCTTGTCCTTCTTGACGAGGCCGGCCTTGAGTAGCTGTTCCTGGAGCGGATTGCGCATGGCGGTGGTTTCGTACGTGCGGGGCGTCGATTCTAGCGCCGAAGACCCGCACCGGGGCCGGCGGGCTGCCACCCCGCCGGCTCAGTTGAAATCCACCTGCACCACGATGGGGCGCCGGAACGCACCGCCGCGCACGGTCGGGCCAGTTTCGCGCAGGCGCACGTTGAAGTCGTAGGAACGTCCCGTACCCAGCGCGTTGGCCAGGAACGGCACGCCCGGCCGGATCGTCGTCCGGGTGTCGTCGCTGGCCAGTTCCAGGCCCACGTTGCGAGGGCCACTGAGCGAGAAGAGCTCGCTCACCGTCGGGTCCGCGTCCGCGGCCCTTCCGAACGTGAACGAGGCGACCAGGCCGACCGGTTCGGCGCATTCCTGCACCACCAGGTGAAAGGGCCGCCACGGGGTCGCACGCTCCGGCGTGGCGAAATTGCCGACGTGGTAGGTGCCCACGTCGAAAACCTGGTTCAGCGATTCCGCGCTGATGCTGCAGGTGGGGCGTACGAACTGGAGGTCGTAGACCACGAGGTGGCGGAATGCCCGGGTCCTGACATTGCCGGGCTGGTAGGACCACTGCTGGGCGATGACCCGGCTGTCGACGCGACCGAAGCGCACCGGGCCGCCCAGGCGCTTGACGCGATAACCGACCACGGCGTCGTTGCCGATCACCCCGTCACCCAGGCCGAAGTAGCGCTGGTATCGGTGCGGGAACTCGTAGTGCTGGCTGTTGCGCAGGTCATGGATGTACACCTCGATGCCGAAGCCCGACGGCTGGCCGCCTACGGTGAGGGGGACCATGCCGCCTTCGCGGGCCACGGTGTAATCGCCTTCCAGCGTGGCGTAGCCTTTTGCGCATTTCGCCAGCCGGTTGCCGTCGCCATAGGCCACGTCGTCGCGGACCACGGTACCAGGCGCCATGGCGTTGCTGACCGTGATCTGCGCGGTCTGGCCTAGCTGGTAGTTGCCTTCGGCCTGCCAGTAACACCCGCTGGATATCGCCATGGCCGGCATGGCGAACAGCAGCAGCGGCAGCGCGCACGACGCGCGACGGATCGTTCGGTGATGCATGGAAACCTCGTTCCTTAAGGTGGGTGGTCCACGATGGCGTCGTGGGTGGGAAAGTGGCGATCCAGCCACGACGACCAGCGCACCGCGCGGCGGATCAGGTCGGCGCGATAGCGCGCGTTGAACCGCGGCGTGCGCGAGTGGTAGTTGGCAGCGCGTGTCCAGACATCGCCGGTGTCGCCGCGCAGGTGCCCACGGATGCGCCACGCCGCGAGCAGGAAGGCATAGCAACCCGGCGCCGCCACGTCGGCAGGGGCGATACCGAACCGCGACAGGCCGCGCAGGTACGCCGTGTTGAACTGCAACGGGCCGACGTCGTAGGTGCCGTTGGCGTTGCGCACCCACTGCCCCGGCTTGCCCGCCTCCTTCTCCGCGATGGCGAGCAGGATGTTGGCGGGTACGTCGTAGGCCAGCGAGGCACCGAGTGAGCACACGACCATCTCCTGGCGCGGCGGAGGGATGTCCGGAAGGGTGTCGATCATGGCGACGGCTCGTCGCGCCCCACCGAGGCGGATCGCTACACGGCGTCCATCACCGATGTCGTGCGCGCGCCGGGTGGGCCGCCGGGCAGATCGCCATACACCGCCACGCCCGCACGCCCGGTCGCGGCGGCGAATGCCGCGCCACCGCCCATGGCGATGGCGCTTCCGATCACGCCCGCCGAACCGGCCAGCACGCCCAGGTGGGAGCCGGTCACCAGCGTGTAGAAGAACTGCGGAATGCGTATCGCCAGGACCAGGACCAGGACCGATACCGCCAGCATCATGCCGAGCCACATGAAGCGCGGGTCGCTCGCATTCATGCTGGCGCTGGACAGGCCTTCGATCGCACGGTGTCCGCCGGCACCGAGCACGCCCAGCATCAGCACGCTGATACCGACCGCCAGGGCGTGCTTGTAGTAGCTGATGGCCAGCGCGGACGTCCAGCGTGCGCCGCCGAAGCCGAGCAGGAAGATGCCGGCATAGCCGAGCAGCCAGGCCGTCACCAGCGCGACGAGAAACTGCGCCGCGACGATCGTCAGCAGTACGAGGATGAGGACGGCAATGCCACCCGCCAGCAACTGGTCGGCCTCGCTGCCGGCCCGGGTGGCGTCCAGCGTGGTGAAATAGATGCGCAGGCCACGCGCGACGAAGGCGTCGGCATGCGTACGGAACCGCGAGGCGCCCATGCCGTCGCCCATCCCTTCGCCCAGTTCGAAGAACGAGTCGACGATATCGGCGATGAAGCCGTCGCCCCCTTGGCCGTCGCTGGCGTTCACCAGCAACCAGTAGAACGTGCCGGTGACGACCACGAACCGGACCAGCTCCAGCAGCACCTCGCCCAGGTCCTGCCGCAGCACCAGCATGCCCATCGTCCAGACCAGGCTGATCACGGCGAGCGACCAGAACAGCGTTTTCGCCGCGTCCAGGATGCCCTCGATCGCCAGGCTTTTCGTCATCGCCGTTTCCGCGGCCGTCACCACCGCGTCAGGCGTGACCTTCTGGGCGTGCGCGACCACGGCCAGCAACAGCAGCGGGAGGCCGAGGGCGACGGACGACCGGTTCATGCGCGACATGGCGTGCTCACAGGGACGGCAACGGTGTTTCAGAGGCGACGATGGCCGACTGCAGCCCTTCGCGCAGGTGCCGGCCGGTGGCGATGGCTCGCGCGTCCTTGTCCGCGGCCGCCTGCGCTTCGGCGGCACGCGCGAACTCCGAGGCCAGCATCATCGAACGCATCTTGATCAGCTGGTTGGCTTGCGAACCCGCCAGGGCGTTGGCGATCTGGAGTTGACGGCCCTGGCCCTCGACCGCATTGCCGACCGTCGCCAATGCCTCCAGCCCGCCGGCTTCGTCGTCGAGGCGGCCCTGCTCCATATCGATGATCTTCACCAGCGCGTCGTTGGCCGCCTTGCGCGCGCGCGAACCTTCGAAATCGGCACCGGCGGCATCGCCCGCGTTGCCGCCCAGCCGGGTGTAGTACGCCGAAGCATCCTCGAAATGCGCGGCATAGTCGTCACTGCCGCCCGGCGCGTGAACCTTCTGCAGCAGCTGCTTCACCTCGTGGGGTATCGGGACGATGCGGTCGCCGTGCGCGCCGCGGGTGATGATCCAGGTGAAGTTCGCATCGATTGCCGCATTCGTGTCGAGCTTCCTGCTGATCTCGCTCGACATCGCCGCGATATGCGCGCTGGACGCATTGGTTTGCTGTGCGGCCTTGTCGATGTTCTCGGCGTGTTGCTTGAGCGAGCCACCACTCTGATCGGTCAGCGACTTCCTGATCGCCACCAGTTGCGCGTTCTGGGCGACGTTCGAGAAAAAATTCATCATGTCGAAGACAGCGACGCTCGCCGCTGCCCGGCACGTCGTACTGGTGGCGATGATCGCCACCAGTACGACGGCGGGCGACCGCGGCACTCGGCTCCATGCTTTCATGGCACGCGTACTCCTGGGATCAGTAATCGAATGGCGTGTAGGGCTGCCTGAAGGTCAGGTCCTTCACGGCCATGACGTTGAAGCGATAGCCGGGCCGGATGGTGAGTTCGGGCGCGTAGCTCATGTTCCTGTCGATCATCTTCGTCGCCACCTCGCCGATCTGCCGGGCCAGGTTTTCGCGCAGCATGACGGGACTGGAGGTACCGAACGGATCGTCCGACGGACGGATGCCGGACGACGTCAGGCCGGTGGTGATCCCGGACATCAGGACGGCCGAGGCGAACATGCGCAGGTAGTGGCGGTTGACCTTGTCGTGGAAGCCTGCGTAACCCGCCGCGTCCACGCCTTCCATGGCCCCGATGTCGAGGGCCTTGCCGTCGGGAAACACGATGCGCTGCCAGGCCACCAGGACGCGCGACTGCCCTTCGATGACGTTGTGGCTATAGCGCCCGACGAGCCGTGCGCCCTGCGGGATCAGCCGATGGTGTCCGGTCGCCGTGTCGAACACGTCCTGGCTGACCTGGGCGATGATCTGGCCGGGTAACTCGGAGTGGATGCCCGAGATCATCGTGGCCGGGATCACCGAGCCCGCGCGCAGTTCGAACGCGGTGCGCGGGGCGTCCACGCGGGTATCCAGCCGCCAGCGATCCGCACCCGCCGCCCGCGCCCTCGCGTCGTCGAACGCAGCGTAGTCGCCGTCCGCGTGCACGGGCAGCCGGGCGTCGGACGCCGGTGTCTCCGTGGCGTTCGTACGGGCATCGTCCACGGCAACCCCCTTGCCTGCCGGCGCCTCGGGGCGCGTCGCGACCGCGGCCAGGCCGGTGCGCGCGTGCAACGCGTCCTGGAACAGTTTCATGCGCTCCCGGGCCACGGCATCGTCCTCGATGCCCGGGGCGCCTTCCGTGCGGCTCGCAGGCAGCGGTGGCATCCCGGGATCGGCCACGCGTGCCACCGGGAACGACGGCACGGCCGGCTCGTCGGGGTCCGGGACCAGGCCGGCGGTAGCGCCGCCGGCCAGCATCTGCTCGAGCAACCGGCTGTTCTCGGGCAGCGCACTCGCGACCGGCGTAGGCGCAGGCTCGCTTGTGCGCCCACGTTGCAGCGCCACCAGCGCCACAAGCACGACGAATACCGCCATGACGCCACCGACGATCAGCAGCGGCACGTTGTTCACCCGGCGCACGCCGGACGGGCGAGCCACCACCTCGTTCACCGGCGCCGCTCGATGGTGATGCGCCGCTGGGCCACGCCGACACCGGCCACGAGGACGGCTTTACGGAACAACGTATCGACGATGTAACGGCCGTCCTGCAGGCGGTAATTGACCATCACCTCTTCGTCTTTCCGGAAGAAGCTGCCGCTCTCCCGTATCACCAGCAACGTGGGTGCCTCGCCCTGGGTGAACGTGGGCGGCATCTCGATCACGGTCTTCACGCCGTCGTTGTAGACGCGCGCGGGTTTGAACGGTGCGTTGCCGCTGATCCGATAACCGAAATCGAGGTCGCCCAGGTACGGCTTTTTCTCCGCCGGCGGTGGGGTGGACTGGGCCACGGCCGCCTGACGTTTCACCGCGGCCCATTTGGCCTCGACCGCATCCGGATAGGTAAACGCGACACGGGGCATGTATTCCGTGCGATGCGAGCGCAGCCTCATGTGATAGGTACGCCGGTCCGTCGTAACCATCAGCGAGGTTTCCAGGCCGACATCGAGCGGCTTGATGACCATGTGCTGCACCGCGGTGGCACCCGTACCGGACAGCGCGGGCTCCACCAGCCAGCGCACGGCGTCGCCCACGTTGACCGAGCTGACCTGCTCGCCCGGTTCCAGTTCCACGTCGCACACCTGCATGACGGCGCACACGACGCTGGGCTGGGATTGCCCGAACAGGAAGCGGATGCTGCCGTCCGGCCCGGGCACGGGCTTCACCGAGGCGGCCGTGCTGGCGATCCATTTGCGCGAGATATCGAGCCCGGCTTTTTCCTGGGCGGTCAGTCGCGGGTTGTCCCGCGAGAAGAACTGGTCGGCCAGCTCGGTCTCGGTGGTCGCCGTGGCGACGGCGGGGAGGAGCCACGCCAGCGTGGCGAGGGTAGCTGCTGTTTTCATGTCGTGCCCGTCAGAACTGCTTGGACCAGGAGTAATCGGAGATGTAGATACCCAGCGGATTGAGCCGCAGTTGCTCGTCGTCGATATCGCTCGCGGGGGAGCGGGTCTCGACATTGAGCAGGGCCCTCATGCGGTACGGCTTGCCCAGCAGCTCGCCCTGGCGCGAGCGCTGGGTTTCGATCCAGTCGACCTGCCAGGTGCTTGCCGTCTGCGGGATCGCCGAGGCGATCTCGACGTTCACCGTCTGCTTCTGCGCCCGCTTGAACGGATTGGTCTCGGGCGAGCCGTTCAGCCACGCGGTCATCTTCCGTGCCGCCGCACTGCCCGCGTCCATCAGCGCGTAGACCTTGAAGATGGCGCGACGCTGCATCGCGATATCCGGCGTGACGGTGCGCGCGTTGACGATGAACTCGGCCACCGAGGCACGGATGACCCGCTGGTCCACCCGTGCCGCCTTGTCCGCCGGCGCCACGGCCATCGCTTCGCCCAGCTTGTTCACCTCGATGACATAGGGCACGAACTTGGACTGGCTGCCGATGTAGACCACCCCGCCGACCGCGGCGAGCACGATCAGCAGGGCGATCAGCGCCACGGCCTGCCACAGGGTGCGCGACGCGATCAGGCTGCCCACGTGGGAGTTCCAGGTGCGCCGCGCGTTGAGGTAGGGATGCGCCAGGCCCTTGCCGGACATCGGGCGTGGATGGGGCGTCTTGCTGGGCGTGCTCATGCGGGCGCTCCGTAGTCTTCCAGCCGCAGCCCCTTGAGCTGCAGCCAGGCATGTACCCAGGCCTCGCCGTGGCGATCCTCCAGGGCACGAATGGTGGCGATGGACTCGCGATCGGTATGGCCGATGAAGGCGAGCGCCAGCGGACCCAGCGCGAGTTCGTAGAGGCGCCTGCCCTGCTCCGACACGTAGTAGTAGTGGCGTTTCTGCACCGCGGTGGCGAGGATCTCGATCTGCCGGGTGTTCAGGCCCATGCGCCGATAGAGCGCACTGGCGTCGTCGTCGCGGGCGAACGGATTGGGCAGGAAGATCCGGGTGGCGGTGGATTCGACGATCACGTCGAGGATGCCCGAGCGGGCGGCGTCGGAAAGACTTTGCGTGGCCATGATGACGATGCAGTTGGACTTGCGCAGCACCTTGAGCCACTCGCGGATCTTCGCGCGGAACACCGGGTGGCCCAGCATCAGCCAGGCCTCGTCGAGAATGATCGCCGCGGGCTGGCCGGTCAGCGACGCCTCGATACGACGGAAGAGATACAGCAGCACGGGCAGGACGAAGCGGTCGCCCAGGTTGAGCAGGTCCTCGATCTCGAACACCGCGAACTCCGACAGGCGCAGGCCGTCCTGCGCCGCGTCCAGCAGGTGGCCCATGGCGCCGTCCGCGGTATAGACACGCAATGCCTCGCGGATCGATTCGTCCTGGATCATCAGCACGAACTCCGACAAGGTCGTCGCGCCGGATTGCTGCATGGACACGATGGCGTTGCCGATCTCGTTGCGCTGCGCGGGGGTGGTCTGCACGCCGTTCAGGGCCAGCATGCTGTCGATCCATTCCACCGCCCAGGCGCGGTCCGCCCGCGACGCCAGGAACTGCAGCGGACAGAAGGCCAGCGCCTCGTTGTCGCCGCCCACCTCGACATGCAGGCCACCGCAGGCCTTGGCCAGCGGAAACAGCGACAGGCCCTTGTCGAAGCAGTACAACGACATGCCGCGATAGCGCCGCAACTGCGCCGCGATAAGGCCCAGGTGGGTCGACTTGCCCGAACCCGTGGGCCCGAACAGGAACGTGTGGCCGAGGTCGTTCACGTGCAGGTTGAGCCGGAACGGCGTCGCCCCCTGCGTGACGCACTGCATGAGCGGCGGCGACGCGGGCGGATACATCGGACACGGCGCCTCGGCCTGCCCGGTCCAGATGGTGGACGACGGCAGCAGGTCGGCGAGGTTGAGCGTATTGATCTGCGGGCGACGCACGTTCTCCACGCCGTGCCCGGGCAGGCTGCCGAGCAGCGCGTCCATGGTGTTGACCGTTTCCACGCGGGCGGCGAAACCGCGCGCGTTGATCGCTTTCTCGATCTGGCGTACCGAGCGGTCCAGCCGCGCGCGGTCCTCGTCGGACACCACGACCACGCTGGTGTAGTAACCCTGGGCGACCAGGCCACTGTTGATCTCCGCGATGGCGGCTTCCGCGTCGTGCACCATCGACAGCGCGTCGTAGTTGACCGAGCCCGAACTGGTCTGGAACACCTGGTCGAAGAAGCCGCGCACCTTCTGCCGCCACTTCTTGCGGAACTTCTCCATTTCCCGCAGGGCTTCGTGCGCGTCCATGAAGATGAACCGGTTGGACCAGCGGTAGGCACTGGGCAGCTCGGCCAGTGAGGTCAGGATGCCGGGGTAGGACTCCAGCGGAAACCCTTCGATGGCCACCACCTGCACGAAACGCCGGCCGATCCGCGGCGCCACGCCCGCCCATATTTCCTGGCCGCCCACCAGCGCGTCCACGTACACCGGGTTGGCCGGCAACGTGATCGGATGGTCCAGCCCGGTGACGCACAGCTGCAACCAGCGCAGGAAGTCGTCGTGGATCTGCTCGCGGCCTTCCTCGGTGACGTGGCGCCGGCCCTTCAGCCGGTCCATGCGGAACACGCCGGACAACCGGCCCTCGAAGCCACGGCACTCGCGCTGGAACTCGGCCAGCAGGCCATACGTACGCTCGGCCTTGCCGGCCACCTCGCTGTCGTCGTCGAACATCATCTCGACGAAGCGGCGCTGCGCCACCTGCGGCGGAAACCAGGTCAGCGTCATCACCAGGTAGCCCTCGTAGGTGGCGCCCAGGCTGTTGAACATCCGTCGGCGTTCCTCGTCGATGGCAGCCGAGACCGGATCGGGAAACGCCGAGCACGCCGCGTCGGCGTAATCCTGCGCGGGCCGCCGAACCGCATCCACGTGCAGCATCCAGCCGTTGCCCAGCCGCGCAAGCGCCTGGTTCACGCGCATGGAGGCCGTCTCGCGCTGTTCATCGGTACTGCTGGCCGCATCGTCGCCGGTGAAGATCCACGCTGCCATCAACGCGCCGTTCTTGCCCACCACCACGCCGTCGTCCACCACGGCCGCGTAGTTGAGCAAATCCGCCACGCCCTGGCCGTGCGGACGGTAGTGGCTGAGCTTGGGCTCCGCATCCAGCCGGCGGATGCGGTGCAGCAGCAGGATGACGAGCACGCCGACGATCGACGCCATGGCCGAGGTGATCCACGCCATCATCGGTACTGCGCCTCCTCGGCCGGGCCGTTGCGACGGAACGGCGTGGATCGCGCCGCATAGTAGGCCCGGTAGCGGCGCTGGCGCAGGTACACCTTGCGCATCTTCGGGTCGGCCCGGGCCATCAGGCGGAACACCTGCACCGCACCGATCCACAGGGCGCCACCGAACACGGCGGCCTTCCATTCCTGCGCCGAGAAGACGAGCGCCGCCGCAAGCAACCCCGAAAACAGCACGAGTTCGCGATCGCCACCCATGAACAGGTTGTCGCGATTGCCGGCACGCCGGATGGGCACGGTACGGACGGCCATCAGGCGATGCCGCGAGCGTACGCTGCCGCCAACGCGGAACCTGTTTGTATCGTGCCGGCGGCCTGGCCTTTCCAGTTGCCGCCGAACATGGACACCACGGCTGTGGCCTGCACGATCACCGAGATCACCAGCACGAGGAACACCATGGTGCGCAGGAACCCGCTGATCTCGCCGCCGAAGATGAGCATGGCGCCGCAGGCCACGATGCCCACCAGCGAAATGATGAAGGGCACCGGACCGGTCAGCGAGGTGTAGAGCGAGCCCAGGCCGTCTTCGTAGCGCAGTGGCTTGGCCTCCAGGGCGTGGGCAAGCTCCGGCAACGCCGCCAGGAATACGAGAAGCAATGCGGGAACGATCAGCGACGGCGACGGGCGATGGCGTGGGGTGAAGAGGTCCATGGGTTTTCCTTCGTTTCAAAGAGTGCGCAACAGGTAGCGGCCGTTCTCGTAGCCGTCCACGGCCACGATGTCCTGGACGCGACGGCCGCCGACGGTGCGGGCGATATGGACCAGCAGGTGCACCGCCTCGCCGATCAGCGGCTCGATGAGTCGGGGCGCGTCGCGATGCATGCTGATCAGCAGCGACAGCCGCGACAGCCCGGCTTTCGCATCGTTGGCGTGCAGCGTGGCGGCGCCGCCCTCGTGGCCGGTGTTCCACGCCATCAGCAGGTCCAGCGCCTCGGGGCCACGCACCTCGCCCACCAGGATGCGATCCGGACGCATGCGCAGCGAGGTACGCAGCAGCCGGGTCATGTCGATATCGGGCGAGGTCCGGTACTGCACGAAGTTCTCCGCCATGCACTGGATTTCGCCGGTGTCCTCGATGATGAAGACACGTTCGCGCTCGTCCAGCCTGACCATCTCGCGGATCACCGCGTTGATCAGCGTGGTCTTGCCCGAGCCGGTGCCACCGATCACCAAAATGTTGCGATGCCGACGTATCGCGTCCAGCAACAGGTCGCGCTGCGCGCACGTCATCGTGCCGGCCGCCACGTAGTCGTCGAAGCCGAAGATCGACACCGCTTTCTTGCGCAGGGCGAACGTGGGCGCGCGCACGATCGGCGGCAGCTGGGCGGCGAAGCGCGAGCCGTCCAGCGGAAATTCGGACTCGAGCACCGGGTGCGCGCGCGTGATCTCCTTGCCGTAGTAGCCGGCGATCGTCTTGATCACCGCCTCCGACTGGCTTGGTCGCATGCTGCCGACGCAACGCATGCCTTCGCCCAGGCGTTCCTGCCAGAGCCGATGATCCGCATTGAGCATGATCTCCACCGTGTCCGGATCGCCGAAGGCGTGCAGGAAGGCATCGCCCAGGTCGCGCCGCAGCTTTTCGCGTGCCCGTGCACGCACGACGGCAGAGGAGGCACCGCTGTGTCCGTGTTCCATCAGGCGGCCTTGTCGTGGTGGGCGACGTCGTCCTCCTGCTCGCAGGCCGAGCGCCAGGCGCGATGCAGGCCATGCAGCGGCAGGCTGTCCCACGACGAGGGCAACACGATGCGGCAACTGCCGCCGGGCCAGCTGACCCGCAGGCGGGTGCCGGGCATCGCGCCGCGCGTAAACACCTTGCTGCCCTGGCCGACCACGCCGACCGCCCGGCCGTCGTCGTCGTGCACCGATGCGCCGAACGGCAGGGGCGCACCGTCGGGAAGGCTGGCGTGGATCAGCACGGCCCGCGCCTGTTCCGTCGGGTAGTTCAGGCGCGCCATCGCGCCGGCCCGCGGCACCGCCACCTCGCTGGTGTTGTGCAGGTGGACGTCGTGCGACGCGCCACGCGGATCGATCGACACCTGGTTGATCTGATAGGGCTGCAGGCCGCGGATCACCGCGTTGCCGTGGCGATCCAGGCGCACCCCGGCGTGGCTTTCGATACGCGCGCCGGCGGCGCCGGGGGCATGCACGATCGCATTGGTCTCGCCCAGTTCCTGGGTAAAGGTGATGCCGTCGCGGTGCGCCACGACCGCGCCCGTGGCGCCGAGGGAATACTGGGTGTAGGCACCGCCCGCCCGACTGAGGCCGACCCGATAGGCGCCCGTCTGGCCGCGGTAGGCCAGGTTGGCGCTGCCGGTCTGCCGCGACATGCCGGCGTCCGCCCCGGCACGGGTGGCCGCCAGGGCGTAGGTGAGGTCGTCGTGGCCGGCCAGCTGACCGTTGAGCGTGGCGGTCAGCGTGCTTTCGCGCCTGCCGCTTCCGGTATAGGACGCTCCCAGCGCAGGTGCACCGGTCGTGTGGCCCAGCGGCACGTTGAACGACACGTACAGCGTGGTGTCGGTGCGAGTACGCGTACGCGCATCGAAGGCCCCGGCCAGCGACGAACCGATGCGGGAGCGTTGCAGCGAGACGTTGTAGAACGCCTCGCGCAGGGAGCCCGCATAGGCGAGGGTGAAGTCGAGGTCCCGCGAGGATCGTCCCCAGTAGTCCACCATGGAGCCGGTCAGCGACACGCGGCCGGTGCCCAGGTTCTGCCCGAGGTTCGCATCCAGGCGCCCGCGTTCGCCGGAAGGCAGCACCTCGCCCGTGCCATGCCGAAGCCGGCTGCGCCAGCGCGATGCGTCGGTGACGCCGAGGTAATCGCGGGTGGAGAAACGGTAGGCCGCGACGGCGAAGCTCGTGCCGGTTTCCCCGAGCGTGCGGCTGTAGCGCAGGCGCGTGCTGGTGCCGCGACGGATGCGCTCGCGGCGCATGGCCGCGCGCGACGTCGTTACATCCAGGGCGACTGCGCCGACGGGCAGGTTCACGGCCAGGCCGACCAGACCCGAGGCATAGCTGTTGGAGACCGTGCCGCCGGTGTAGACGGTGCTGTTGACCGTGGCGCCGTACTGGAACGAGCCCTGGGCGACGAAGGGTGTATCCCGCACGGAGGCTTCGTCCACCTGCCCCGCCCACACGGCGAAACGCGTGGAGCCTTCGCGCAGCATCTGCGGCACGGCGGTGTAGGGCACCAGCGTGGTGCGGGTGCGACCGTCCGCCTCGGTCACAGTGACTTCCAGGTCACTGCCGTACCCGGTGGGATAAAGGTCGTCGATCTCGAACGGACCCGGCGCCACCGTGCTGCTGTGGATGATGTAGCCGTTCTGGCGCACGGTCACCTGCGCGTTGCCCTCGGCCACGCCGCGGATCACCGGCGCGTAACCCCGCTGGGACGCAGGCAGCATGCGCGGGTCGCTGGCGATGCCGATACCGCGAAGGCGCACGCTGTCGAGGATCTCGCCCGGCGTATAGGTCTCGCCCACGGTGAGTTGCGCGCGCAGGTCCGTCAGGTCGTGCTGCGCGTGGACCAGCGTGTTGCGCCAGGCCGACCGTCCGTCCGCCATGTCGAGGCCGCCGCTCTGGCGCAGGCGCCAGCCGCCCAGGTTGACACCGGCCTGGAGGCCGACATACGTGGCCGTCGAGCGACGGCCGGCGGCGCGTACGTCGTAGCGGTTGGCGTTGTAGTTGAGCATGGCGGCGTTTTCACCCGCGTCCCACAGGTCGGGCGCGACGTAGCCCCGCGCGCGGGAGGCGAGGAAGGCCTGGGGCAGACTGATGCGCAGCACCTGGTCCGCGTCGTCGAAATCCGCCTTGGCGCCAGGAATCCTCCGCTCCAGCGGTGCGCAGGCGTCTTCGGTGTCCGTTGCCGCCGAGGCCGGCGCACCCGTATGCCGCTGGAGCTTTTGCGGGTCGAGCCCCAGCCTCAGCAGCAGGCTTCGGTCCAGGCATGGCGTGGCTCCGTCGTTGCCTGCCACCACCCGGAACGGCACCTCGAACGGGCCGGGCACCGCGTCGCCGTTGAGCAGCACGCGCGGCTGGTAGAGGCCCGGCAGGGTGACGTTACCGCGCTCGAAGCGCGACAGGTCGATGGCGCCGGCGGCGGAGTGGATGAACTCGGGATTGAAGGTGGCCTGCGGCACCGCCGGGTCCAGCGACGCGCCCTCCGCATGGGCGCAGCCGGCCAGTGCGAAGGCGACCGCAAGCGGCCGCCGGGGCAGCCAGGTAGGGCAGGTGGCATGTTTCATCGCGCGTCGATCGTCGTGCTGTGGGCGACGAAACCGCCGTAATCGTTGATGCTCTGGTAGTGGATATCGAGTCGGCCCGGCGGGAGCGCCTTCGGCAAGGGCGGCGTCACCGAGGCATGCGGCGCGATGGACAGCGGCTCGGCCTCGACCTCACCGCTTGGCGTGGTAAGGCGCAGCTCGTTCAGGGCAACGTAAAAAGGACTGGCATTGCTCACGGCAAGCGTGCCCTCGGGCGACCGGGTCCAGGTCAGTGCCTCGGCGGCGCGTGCCGGCGAGCCCTTCAGGCCCTTCGGTCGATAGAAGAGTTTCAGCCGGTAGCGAAAGGCCAGCTGCATGGTGTTGCCCTCGCTGCCGTCGGCCGCCTTGGGCGGCACCTCCAGCACGTTCAGCCAGAACTGCGATTCACGACCCTCCGGCAGCGTGCCGTCGGTGAAGGCGATGCGCAGCGTCTGCGACCGGCCGGATTCCACGCGCGCGATGGGCGGCGTGAGGTTGAAGGGCACGTCGACATGTTCCGGCGTCGAGCGCGCATCGCCGTCGTCGATCCAGGCCTGGGTCAGCACGGGCAGCGATCCCTTGTTGGTCAGCCGGACCGATATCTCGCGATCGCCCGCGTTGTAGATATAGCGCGTGGCATTCATGACCACCCCCGCGGAGGCGGGTACGGCGGCGACCAGCAGCAGCGCCAGCAGCGCGCGCGCCAGCCCCGCGACATTCCGTTTCGTTGCTTCCATGACGGGCGTTCCTTCGGGTGAGCCGTTCGACCGCCGGGCGTGCCCGGCGGTCGAGTTCCTTGCTTACTGTTCGTAGCGGATCGTGTAGGTCACCGAACTGTTGGCGCCGCCGGCCACGACGGTGCCTGTGCGCTCGTAGGACGCCGAATAGGCCAGCACGGCCTGGTTGTCGGAAACGGTTTCCTTCACCCCGTCCTGGGTGTCGCTCCAGATGTCGATGGCCTTGCCGTTCTTGTCGAACAGGCGGACCTGCACACCCGACGCGCCACCGCTGGTCTTCAGGGCGCCGGTGAGGGGATCGACCGTGGAACCCGTGTCGTAGGTGGCCCACACCCGGGTGCCGTTGGCGCAGGTGGTCTCGCCGGCCTTGCCGATGTAGATGCGGTAGCCGGTGTTGCCCGTGGTGGTGCCCACGTCACCGAAATCGGCCGCGTTCACCGAGCCGATGTTCACGGTGAAGTCGGGGCCGCTGCCCGGCGCACCACCGTCGACGGTGCAGGTGACGTTGGTGATGGCGCCGGTGAAGGTGATGGTGCCGGTGGAGGCGAAAGCCGATGGCGCGGCAAGCCCGGCGATCAGCAGCGCGGAAGCGATAGCTTTGAGGT
Organism: Luteibacter sp. PvP120; assembly: GCF_054055715.1. Classification (NCBI taxonomy): domain Bacteria; kingdom Pseudomonadati; phylum Pseudomonadota; class Gammaproteobacteria; order Lysobacterales; family Rhodanobacteraceae; genus Luteibacter; species Luteibacter sp. PvP120. The sequence continues at coordinate 539,840 of NZ_JBSRXP010000002.1, forward strand.
TCATCCGATTAACCCTTTGTATGACTTGAGAAACGGCCCCGGAGGGTCGTCGGCAGGAGGAGACACGGGTCACCCCCGCGCATCACGCAGCCGAGCTCGACTACGCGAGCGCAACAAGAATTCTGTACGAATCCCCCGCCCAGCCATATGGAATAAACCTCAAAAATCCGAGTTTTTTCCTACCCCCTTCTCAGCTATCAAGCCCTCGATTGATCAGATTTCTCATTACAAGTGGCTTTGAGGTGCGCTGCTGCGCGCGTGGCCGGCGTGACGAGTAGCAGCCCCCCCAGGTGCAATGCGATGCGAGGTGCGATGCAGGCTGTGTTAGTTTGGGCCGTGAAGACTGCGCGATGGCTACCTTGACCGACCGAATTCCCAACGAGTCACCCGACGATCCCACCGTGACGACTCGCGATGCGGCCGAGTTGCTGGGGGTGTCCGTGAGCACCGCTCAGAAGTGGATCGAGGGGGGCGCGCTGCCCTCGTGGAAGACGCCCGGCGGCCATCGCCGGATGCGGCGCAGCGCCGTGCTGGCGTTACTGGAAGAACGCATGGCGCCCCCGGGCGAGTCGCCCGCCACGCTGCCGGACGAACTGCGCCCGGCGCGTCATCCGGATTACCCGGTACACGCCGACGAGGCCCGGCGATTGCGCGCGCTCGCCCGCTCCGGCCTGCTGGACACGGCGCAGGATCCGGCCTTCGACCGCATCACCTGGCTGGCGTCACGGATCGCGGGGGCGCCCACGGCGGCCATCGCCTTGCTGACCTCGCGCCGGCAGTGGTTCAAGTCGCGCCAGGGCCTGGAACTGGACGAAACCCCGCGCGGATGGGCGATCTGCAGCCACGCGGTGCTCGGCAACGGGCTGTTGCTGGTCGAGGACGCGCGTCGGGACGATCGCTTCCGCAGCAATCCCCTCGTCCTGGGCGAACCGCATATCCGCTTCTACGCGGGGCAGCCCCTGCGCGGTCCGGACGGTCACGTGCTGGGCACCCTGTGCGTGTTCGGCAACGAACCGCGGGGCCTGAGCATCATCCAGGCGGACGGCCTGCGTGCCCTGGCGGCCCTGGCCGAGGACGAAATCCGCCTGCACATGATCGAACACGGCCGGCGCTGGCAGACCCCATCCACGCCGAGCGATATCCCGCCCCCGCCGAGCGATACCCCGCCCGACTGACGCCGCCTGGTCGCATGCGTCAGGCCAGTTCGGCCACCGCGCGACGGACGTTGTCGATACCGCCGGCCTGCTGCGTGGTCGCCACGGCCACGTCGGACACGCGCTCCAGCAGCGTGCCCACGGAGGTCAGGATGTCGCGCATGGCCGCGCCTGCCTCGCCACTGCGGGCGCTGCCCTCACGCACCCGCTCCAGCGTGCCGTCGATGAGTTCGCGGATGTCGCGTGCGGACTCGGCGCTGCGCTGCGAAAGCATGCGCACCTCGTTCGCCACCACGGCGAAACCCTTGCCGTGGATACCCGAACGCGCCGCCTCGATGGAGGCGTTAAGCGCGAGGATATTGGTCTGAAACGCGATGTCGTCGATCATCGCGACGATTTCCGAGATGTCGCGCGCACCGGCCTGGATCGCCGACATCGTGGCGATGACCGCGTCCACCATGGCGCCGCCGTCCACCGCCGAGCGGCTGGCTGCGTTGGCCAGGTTGTTGGTCGCGCGGGCCTGCGCCGCGATAGCCGGCACGGTATCGGCCAGCTCGGCCAGGGAGGCATGCAGGGTGCGCGAGGCACGCGTCTGTGCGGTCACGTCGGTGGCGTACTTGACCACCTTGAACGGGCGCCCGGACATGTCGAAGATCGGGTTGTAGCTGCCCTGTATCCATACCTCGCGGCCGTGCCGGTCCACGCGGCGGTACAACGCCGAGTCGTATTCCCCGCGCCCCAGTTTCTGCCAGAAGGCCAGGTAATCGGCGCCTTCGCGATCGGCGGCATCGACGAACATGCGGTGGTGCTGGCCGACCACCTCGTCGCGGGTATAGCCCATCGTGGTGAGGAAGTTGTCGTTGGCCTCGAGAATCGTGCCATCCAGCGTGAAGCTGATGACGGCCTGTGCCTTGTCGATCGCCGCCAGACGGCCTTCCATGTCGGCGGCACGCAGGCGCTGCTGGGTCACGTCGGTGGCGAACTTCACCACCTTGACCGGCCGGCCGAAGGCGTTGAGCACCGGGTTGTAGCTGGCCTGTATCCAGACCTCGCGGCCGTCCCTGCCCCGGCGCCGATAGAGACCGACATCCGGCTTGCCGGCCGCCAGCCGGGCCCAGAACGCGGCGTAGTCGGGCGACGCGGCGTCCTCGGCCTCGACGAAGATGCGGTGGTGGCGGCCCACGATGTCCGCCGGCTCGGCGTAACCCAGGGCCTCGACGAAGTTGCGGTTGGCATCGAGGATGGTGCCGTCCAGGGCGAACTCGATCACCGCCTGCGTGCGGTCCAGCGCGTCCAGCTTGCCCCGCAACCCCGTGCGCGACTCCCCGACGACCCGGCGCATGCCGGCGAACAAACCGATGGCCATGATGGCGTTATCCCCTGGTGAACTCTCGAACATCCTTATCGACGATCGCGAGGGGCCGCTGAACACCCACTGCCGGAAACGCACAGCGATTCCGCGGAACGCTTACTCCACCACACCGATGCCCAGCTCGCGCGAGTCGGCGCGGCCGCGGTCGTCGACCACGCGCACCAGGAAGCGACCGGTGCGCTCCGGCGCCCACATCAGGCTCTGGCCGCTCGGCACACTACCCAGGTAGGCATCGTCCACGAACCAGTACAGCGTGCGTGACGCGCCGTCGGCGGTGGCGGTGAAGGCCACCCGCTCGCTGCCCAGTCGCGATACCCGGATCTGGTAGGTGCTGCCTTTCAGCGGCGAGGTGATCTTCGGCGGATCGCCCGCCAGCTGGCCACCGCCCTGGCAGTCCGGCAGCGCCGGCGGTGTTCGCCGCGGCATGCCGGCCTGGGCGAACACGCGGGCCAGGTCGGAGGGCCAGTATTCGTAGACGTCGGTGCGTGTGCGCGCCGGATCGTAGGGAGGGCACGCCGGCTTGCCCGTCGCCGTATCCACAACCACGGGCCGGTGCACGGTGCTGAGCCGGATGGGTGATTTGCCGGGAATGAACCAGGTGCTGCCGACCTGCGGACACCAGGCATTGGGCAGGTCGCCGCTGGCCAGGCAGACGGCCACCCGGCGCAGGTTGGGCGGATTGCGCCGCACGGGCTCGACCATGCGCGGACGCTCGGCGCGCAGCGCGTCGGCGATACGGAAGAACAGCGGCGCGGCGGCATCCACGCCGATGAAGGCGGGATTGCCCGCGCCGTCGAAGTTGCCGATCCATACCACCAGGACATAGGGCCCGAAACTGCCGGCCGTCCAGGCATCGCGGAAACTCCACGACGTGCCCGTTTTCCAGTACACCGGCAGGCGCGAAGGCTGCGCGGCCACGGCATCGTCCGGCCGCGGGTTCTGCCGCAGCATGTCCATCACCATGAAGCTGGCTTCCTCGCTGAGCACGCGGGTGCCCTGGGTCCGTGGCTGCGCCGCCAGCGTGCGCAACGGCCGCAGCTGGCCGCGGTTGGCCAGCATGGCGTAGAGCCCGGACAACTCCTGCATGGTCACTTCTCCGCCACCGAGCACCAGCGCCAGCCCGTAGTGTTTCTCGCTGGCCATGCGCGAGATGCCGGCGTCGTGCAGGAACTGGTACAGGTTAGGGCTGGCCAGTCGCGCGGCGATCTGCACGGCAGGGATGTTGCGGCTGCGGATGAGCGCCTGCGTGGCGGTCACCGGCCCCAGGAAATGGCCGTCGAAGTTCTCGGGCGTGTACGGCCCGAACGCGGACGGCACGTCGCGCAGCACCGTCTCCGGATGCAGCAGCCCCTGGTCGAAACCCAGGGCGTAGATGAACGGCTTCAGCGTGGACCCCGGGGAGCGCTTGGCCTGCGTACCGTTGACCTGGCCCTGGATCGACGCGTCGGCGTAGTCGGCCGAGCCGACCATGGCCTTGATCCCCATGTCGCGCGTATCGACCAGCAGCGCCGCGGCGTTGCGGATGCCACGCTCGCCGCCGCGCGCCACGTACTGGCGCACCTGCCGCTCCAGGCTGTGCTGCAGGCCAAGGTCCAGCGTGGTTACCACGCGCATGTCGTCGTCGCCGTCGAGCCGGCGCTCCGCCAGCACCTGCTCGACGAAGTGCGGTGCCTCGAACGGCAGGCGCGAGAGCGGGCGCAGGGCGAACGGCAGCGCGAACAGCGGCTGCATGGCGGCATCCGCCGGATGCGTCGTCACCCAGCGTGCAAACAGCCGGTCGCGCGATCGGCGCAGCGCGGTGTCGATGACGGATGCGCCACCGGCGCTGCCGGGTACGCCACGCGAGGGTTCCTGCGGAATCACGGCCAGTGTCAGCGCCTCGGGCAGGGTGAGGCGCGCGGGTGGCTTGCCGAAGTAGGCGAGGCTGGCGGCGCCGACGCCTTCCACGTTGCGGCCGTAGGGCGCCGCATTGAGATACGCCTCGAGGATGTCGTGCTTGGAATATTGCAGTTCCAGCTGCAACGCGCGGGCCACCTGCACCAGCTTGCCGGCGGGGCGGCGCGTGTCCAGGTGCCAGATCAGCCGCGCCAGCTGCATGGTCAGCGTGGACCCGCCCTGCGGACTGCCGCGACGTACGTAGGTCACCCAGGCGCCACGCACGATGCCCCATGCGCTCACTCCCGGGTGCCAGCGGAACCAGCGGTCCTCGTGCAGCAGCACGCCGTCGACCAGCTCCGGCGCGATGTCCCGCAACGGCACCCATAGCCGATAGCGGTCGTCGCTGGCCAGGGTCAGCCGCAACAGCCGCCCGTCGGCGTCGTAGACCGCCGTGGACGAGGGCAACCACGCGCGCAGCGGCTCGTGCGGCCAAAGACGGCAGGTGACCGGCACGGCCGCGACCAGCAGCAACGCCACGAGGACGTTGTGCCAGCCGACCCGGCGCAGCCGGTGCATCAGACGCATGCGGGCGCCGGCTCAGTGAACGCAGCGGCGCACCGCATGCGCACCGCTCACGGTTTGGCCGTAACGGTCAGCGTACCGCCGCCGGGTGCCCGCCCTTGGGTACCGCGGTCGTACAGCGACTCGGCAAACACCGGCGGGATCGTGAACCGGCCAGCATTGGTCGCCTTGATCCGATAGACGAACTCCTGCACGTCCGTGCTGGCACTGCCGTAGACCACCACGCGATCCTCGCGCACGTCGGCGTAGTCCGGCTTCCAGGTGGATTCCGGGTTACCGATCGGCGAGCGCCAGGCTGGCGTGTCGTCACCGTCGCCTTCGCCCTCGGCGTCCGCCGGGCCGTCGCCGCTGTCGGCGTCCGTGGCCTCCGTGGCGTCGCCGTTGTCTGCGGTCGTCGTGTCCTCGTCGGACGAAGGCGCGGGCGTTGCGGCATCGGCGGGTGGCGCCGTCTGCAGCACCGGCTCGAAGCCGCCGGGCAGCAGGTCCACGATGGCGACGTCGTACACCGAGGCGTTGGTGGTGGAGCGGATGCGCACATGAACGTCGATCTCATCGCCCGTGGCCAGGCTGTCGATCGCCTTGCCCTTGGTGTCGGTGTAGCTGCGGGTGATCTCCAGGCCGTCCTTGCGCGTGTCCGTCGACGGCTTGCGATCGAAGCCCCCCTGCGCCACGCCGTACCACGCGGCGTTGTCGCCGTCGTTGACCAGGCGCAGGCGCTGTGCCGCGGCCGGCCAGTGCGCATCCAGCAGCACGCCGCGCGGCGTACCGATCGGCGTGACGGTGCCATTGGCGACCACCGAGCCGATCGACAGCTTGCCGACGTCGCCACCGGTCTCCTTCGCCCAGGCATCGAGCGCCAGGATGATCATGCCGGAGGACAGCGTGTTGTAGTGGCCCTTGGCCAGCGGCCGCACCAGCGCGTCGAGGGTTTCCGGCGGCAGCGACTTCGCCTGATCCGGGAAGTGCTTGGCCAGCAGGTACAACACCGTGGCGTCGCGGACCGGCGCGTCGTAATAGTCCGCGTAGCTGTACGCCTCGTCGGCCGGCTTGCGGCCCAGCAAGCGTCGCGGCTGGGTCATCAGGTCGGCGGCGAGCCGGTCCTGGTGCAGCAGCTGGTAGGACGCGGCCAGCCACGCCGCGGCCAGGTCGCCCTTCCACACCTTGGGATACGCCTCTTCCAGGCGCCGTTGCACGGCGGCCAGGTCGTTGGTGGTGACGTTGCCCTGGCGCGTGAGCAGGTAGACCGCGTAGGCGCGCTGGCGCATCTGCGCCAGCGTGTCGCCGCTGTCGTCGGCCGCGATCTGCCGCAGCGCGTTGTCCGCGGCGGACAGCATGTCGCGCGGCACGGCCACGCCGCGGTCGGTCGCCTCGATCAGGTAGTGCACGGCGTAGTCGGTGACGAAGGCCTGCGTGTCCGGCGTGGCCGTCCACAGGCCGAAGCCACCCTGCCCGTTCTGGCGGGCGCGCAGCACGTCGAACAACGCAGCCACCGGGTCGGCCGGCGGCGCGGTGTCGCCCTGCATGCGGGCCGGCTTCACGTCGCCGAACTCCGGACGGTTGCCGAGGATCAGCGCCGGCATCGCCGCGCTGATGACCTGCTCGGTGCAGTAGTGGGGAAAGTCGACCAGGTAGGCCGCCAAACCGCGGGCCAGCACCACCGGCACCGACGAGAACGCCACGTCGCGTCGCGCGTATTCCGCGTGCATGTCGCGCAGCGGCGCCACATCGGCACGGCCGTGCGCATCCACGCGACCGAAGGCGAGGTCGGTGCGCATGGCCGACGCCGGCCTGACCGAGAGATCCACCGACTGCTTCGCCGACTTGCCGCTGGCCGCGGCGGTGAAGGTCAGGTTGCCGGAGCCGAGCGTGTCGGTGGCGCGTACGCGGAAGATCGCCACGCCCTCGCGCATCTCGGCCAGGCTCAGCGTCTTCGAGGCGTCGCCGACCAGTTGCAGCTGCGGGCCCGTCTTCAGGGTGACCGCCACCGGCACGGACTTGCCGCCCAGGCCCGTGAGGTTGTTGGCTACGCCGACGCTGATCTCGGCTTCGTCGCCGGGTGCCAGCGTGGTCGGGACGTTGGGCGAGAGGACGAAGTCACCGCGGACGGTGGTCGCGCCCTCGACGCTGCCGATGGTTTCCGGCGACACGCTGATCGCCATGACGCGCAACTTGCCGTTGAAGTAATCCGGCACCTTGTAGGTCAGGTCTTTCGCGCCGTCCACATCGACGATGCCCGACCAGTACGCCACCGGTTTGTCGCGCTTGCGCTTGAACGGGTTGAGCTGGCGGCCGATGGCACCGTCCGCGTCACCGCCGGGTGCCGCCATCGTCATCAGCTTCTGGAAGTCCGGGATGATCAGGTCCAGGATCTGCGAGGTGGACACCTCGAGCATGCGCTTGCGGAAGAAATACTGCAGCGGATCGCCCAGCTTGTAGTGGGCCACCTGCAGGATGCCTTCGTCCACGGCGAACACCACCGCACGCGTGGGCCTGGGGGAGGTGACGTGGAAGGTCACGGTGTCGCCCGGTTTCACCAGCGCCGGGGATTCCACCGCGATGGCGTTGCGCCGTGCGTCCATGTTGACCGAGAAGGGCACCACGCCGAATGACAGCGGGCTCATGAAGATCTCGTCGGACGACGGGTCACGCACGTACTGCACGTTGATGTAACCGTTGCCCTCGAAATCGGCCGGCACGGTGATGTGCTGCACGCTGCTGGTGGCGTCGGCATGGAACCACGCATGCGCGTACACCTTGTCGCGCTCGATGGTGATCAGGCCACTGCCCGCGTACGGCGCACGGATGGCGATATCCACCGCTTCACCCGGCGCATAGTCCTTCTTCGACAGGGTGAGCTGCAGTTCCGCGTTCCGCTCCAGCGAACGCGACACGTTGCCCTCGCCCGCCACGGACCAGCCCACGCGGTTGACCTCCTTGCCCTGCGCATCCTTGACCACCAGCGCGAAGGTGCCCGGCTTGTCCGTGGGCAGCGGAACATCCAGCCCAGCGGCGGGAATCGCCAGCGGCGTTTCGGAGATCACCGTCTCGCGTGCCTTCGATTCGTACTTGAAGACACCGGAATCCTGTTTCGTCAACACCGAAACGAAGCGGGTCTCGACGATCGCCTGCTTCAACCCGTTCAGGGCCATCCGCTTCGCCGTGGGATCGATGGCCACCAGGTTGACCGTGCGCGTGGCGTCACGGCTCACGTAATCCAGGTTGTCGACGGCCTTGTAGCCGACCAGCCAGTCGTTGGACGACACCATTCCCTGCGTGGCGGCGGCGACACTGCGACCGCCTTCCGCTTCATAGGCCTTGGCGAGGAAATACAGCTGATAGGTGGCATCGGCGTAGCGCGACAGGTCCAGCGCGAACTCGGCATGGCCCTTGTCGTCGGTCTTGGCGTCGGCCAGCTTTTCCTCGAAGCCCTCCTTGGCCCGGCGGATATCGTAGAAGTGGTAATCCTTGTAGCTGGGGAAGGACGGATAAGCCGGGCGCAGGGTCAGCGAGCCTTCGACGCGACGATCCGCCGCCGGCGTGCCGAACAGGTTCTGCACGTCGACCATCGCCTTCAGCTGCGAGGGCTTGACCCAGCCCTCAGCCACCGCGGTGGAAAGCTTTGCCGAAACCTTCATGCGGTCCGGCTGGAATTCCTTCACCTGCACCGTGGTGCTGCCGATCTGCGAATACGGCTTGCCGTCCTTGGCGATGTAGAGATTGACCGTCCAGTTACCGGTGGGCGAGGTCTCGGCCGTGGTGTGGTCCAGCTCGGCAAAGCCGGCCGCATCCATGGACACCGCCTGCTGCGCCACGGTGGTGCCGCGCGGGTCGACCACCTCGGCGATCAGCGGCATGCCGGCCACGCTGCGCGTCCAGCTGTTGGCTCGCACGATCATGCCGATGTGGAAGAGATCGCCGGGACGGTAGATGCCGCGGTCGGAGAAAAGATAACCGGACAGCTGGCCCTGGCTGTGCGCGTTGGGCTCGCCGCCGATGTCGAAGCGCGAGAAATCCAGGGTGCGGTCATACGTGCTGACCGGCAGGAACGACAGGTCCTCGCCCTGGCGCACCACGTACATCGCCGGCGCCTTCTCCTGCGTAAAGCCCTTGAGGTTGGCGAAGTGGGCCAGGCCATCCGCGCTGGTGGTCTGGGTGAACAAGGTGCTGCCGTTCCTCGCGATCACCGCCACCGAGGCGCCGCCGACCGGCGCGCCGCTACGAATGGACTGCACGAAGATGTCCTGGCTGCCGTCCATCGACTTCTTGGCGATGACGCCGAGGTCGGTGATGACCACCAGGCGCTCGTCCTTCGGCCAGTCGTAGGGCGCGTGGCTGGCGGCGTCGTCCCTGGCCGCTTCGGCGGCGGCCGCATCGGCATCGGCGCCGGCGTCGCGTGCGGCCGCTTCGCGTGCCGCCTTCACCCGGCGCTCGCGGGCTTCCCGCTCCGCCTTCTCGTCGTAGCCGGACAACTTGAGCAGGAACACGCCACGCTTGCCGGCGGCGAGGTACTGGCCCAGGTCGACCCCTTCATAATGGGCCTTGCCCGGTTCGTCCTGCGGGAAGGACACCTTGCTGACGAAACGCTCGACGATGTCGTCCGGCGTGAAGCCGTACATCTCCGGTTTGGTGTAGCTGCCCTGGTTGAGCGACACCAGGTGCTGCAACTGGTCGGGCAGCACGCGGCCTACCTCGACGCGCATGCCGGGGATATTGCGCGAGACCACGGATATCCGCTTGTCGCCGCTGAGCGACAGCAGCGAGCCGTCGGCCATGAAACGCAGCAGGCGCGGGTAATCGGGCACGGTCAGCAGTTGCGCCTGCGGTGCGGCCATGAGGTAACCGCCGAACGCGCTCATGCCCTTGTCCACGCGCACGTAGATGCGCTGGCCGGGCTGGGCGTGGTAGCGGAAGCTCTGCGTCGCCGACCAGTCGGTCTCCGTCGGCACGATGTCGGGCTTGAGCGCGGTGAAACCGCGCAGGTCGGCCTCGCCGATACGCGACACGTCACCGTATTTGTCGTCGTCGGGCACCAGCCAGGCATGCAGGCGCTTGCCCAGTTCGGCATCGCTCACCGGGCCGCCGAAGTTCATCACCACCACCTGCTCGGGCTCGAAGCGGGCGTTGTCCACCAGCGTGGCCGTCATCTCGTCCAGCTTCAGGCTGTACAGCCCGGGGATGCGCACCGAGGTCTCCAGTGCCTTCTGCGTACCGTCGCCACCACGGCTGCTGCGTGCGCCGTCGTCCAGTGTCAGGCCGACGGAGCCGTCGTCCCGCGGCAGTTGCAGCGGCTGCGAGTGGACGAACGCGTTGAGGCGGTGCTCGTCGTAGGTGACCGAGAACTTCAGGTCGCTGCCGCGCTTCTGGTTCTTCTCGCGCAGGTCGAGGGAAAGGCGTTTCTCGAGCTGGGCCGAGTCCACCGGATAATTGAAACCCAGTTGTACGATGGTCTTCTTGCGCGTGGGGTCCTGCGGGTCTTGGTAGAACTCGCTGTGGACGACGCGCGCGGCGAAGGGCGCGGTGGACACGCTGAAATGGTCGTCGGCCAGTACCGCCTGCGGCGCGAACACCCTGGCCTTGTCGAAGCTGACCTCGATCTTGCGGCCCACGGGCCAGTCGCCGGCGGGCGTGAAGGTCAGCACGCGGTCGCTTTCCCACTTCCACTGGCCAGGCAGTTTCGGGTCCATCGCGATGCCGTCGGTCACCGGCTTGCCCAGCGACTCCAGTCGTGCGGCCGAGCCGGAGAAGGTCACCGTCAGCGGATGGATGGTGGCGGGGACATGCTCGTAGTCGCTGATGACCGGCGCCGGCGCTTCGAACGTGATGCGGTTGGGCTCGGCCGGTTTCGGCCGGTTTTCCCACCAGTGCCAGCCGAACCAGCCCCCCGCCGCGACCACCAGCACGGCGGCCACGATGGCGGTGAACGCCAGCGGACGGCTGCGCGCGGCCTGGCCGGTGGCGGGAATCCAACGCGGTGCCGACCAGGCCATGTCGCCGAACACGGGGCGAAGCAGGCGGCCGAGCAGCCAGAAGAGGCCACGCACCAGGCGCACGGGCAACATCACGATGAAACGAAGCAGATCCATGGTTCCCTTCCCATCCCTTGCATGAGTGACGGCAGCCCAGCCTGTAACGGCGGATACGCCCCTGCCCGCGCGCCGCGAAGGCGGCGCGCCGGGTGTCCTACGTAATCCCTGATCCATCCTGCGCGTGCCCGATGACACCGCCGCGACCGGATTCTGGCATAACGGCGCCTGCGTTCGGGCGTTTGTCGGGCAACATGCCAACACGGGCAACGTGGCAATAGGATAATTCTGAAAAAACGAGCGCATTCGTGCGGGCGTGACGATGTTCACGACCAGCGCGTGCGCTCCTATCGTGCGTAAAAGCCTTACGTTATGGTGCCGCCGTCCGCTCGCACATGAGCGGACGGTGCGACTGCACGGATGTCAGCCGGGCCGCCATGGACAATCCGCGCCGGGGGAGCAAGGCGACGCGCGGACAGCGACGGTGAATAACGATGAGCGAGCGCGCCACCCTTCCCTTCGACCGCGCCCGCTGCGCGGACGAGCCGGATTTCCGTGAACTGGCGGAGGTCGCCCCGATCCTGATCCGGCGCACCGGCGCCGATCGCCACGACGACTGGTTCAATCGAACCTGGCTCGACTTCACCGGTCGCTCGATCGCCGAGGAAGCAGGCAGCGGATGGATCGACGGCATCCACCCGGAAGACAGGGACCGGCACGCCGCCGTTGTTGCCCGTGCCTTCGACGCGCGCGAACCGTATGCACTGGACTACCGGCTGCGTCGGCGCGACGGCAGCTATCGCTGGATCGCCGCGAGGGGTGAGCGCTTCACGCGCCACGGCGTGTTCGCCGGTTACTGGAGCAGCGGCACGGACATCACCGAGCATCGTGATGCGCAGCACAGCCAGCGCGTGCTGATCAACGATCTGAACCACCGCATGAAGAACACGCTCACCGTGGTGCAGGCCATGGCCGAGCAGACCTTCCGCGAGGATCGGCCGATGGCCGACGCGATCGCCTGCTTCGGCGGTCGCCTGCGCGCGCTGGCCTCGATGCAGGACCAACTGGTCGCCAACGCCTGGGAAACGGTTCCGCTGCGCGACCTCGTCGCCACCACCTGCGCCCCGCTCGACCCCGGCGGCGGGCGCATCCGCCTGGAAGGGCCCTGCCTGGTCGTGAGCGCGGAGATGGCGGTCACCCTGACGATGGCGCTGCACGAGCTGTTGACCAACGCGGTCAAGTACGGCGCGCTGTCCAACGACACGGGCCGGGTCGCGATCACCTGGCGGACATGCATGGAGGCCGGCGGCCAGCGCCTCCGGCTGGTCTGGAAGGAACGGGGCGGCCCGGCCGTGAGTGTCCCCGTCGGGCGCGGCTTCGGCAGCCGCTTCATCGAACGCTGCCTCGGTGGCGAGGCCGGCGATCGCTCCACGCTCTGCTTCGAGGCGGATGGGGTGCGCTGGGCGCTCGACACCGCGCTCAGTGCGTGATGTCGATCTTGACTGCCGTGCCGTCGGGCAGGTCCTGCATCTGTTGCAGGACCGAGCCGGTCAGTTCGAAATGCTCGATGGCCGGCACGGGGTTGAGGTTGTCGACGGTGTATTCGCCCTCGGCGAAGATGGGCAGCGTGACGTAGGTGTAGCACTCGCCTTCGGCGCGTATCTTGCCGGCCTCCAGCAGCGCTTCGACCAGCGACGGCAGCAGCCATTCGTCCGCGATCTCCTCGCGCAGCAACTGGTTGAAGCCCGGCACGCTCTCGGCCACACGCTCGAGTTCGGCGGTGCCGGTGTTGAGCCAGAAGATGCCGCCCTCGTCCGCCTCGTAGAACAGGTCGCCCAGGGCGGTGAACAACAGCGGGGTATAGCCGTCGCCGATGCGCCACGCCCAGGATTCGGCCAGTGCGTCGATGGCATCCTTGTCGGGCGTGCAGATGAGGTCGTTCCAGGTGAGGGCCATGGGGATGGGCCTTGCGATCGGTGGGGGACGGCACAGTTTACGCCCCCGGCATGGCTCAGTCGCCCGCCCCCGCGATCACGGCCCTGACGAACGCCGCCCGCGCGAGCGCCTCCGCATCGCTGGTCGCGACGGGCCATGCGGCCAGCTGCACGATGACCAGTTCCCGCGCCGGATCGACATGGAGCAGCTGGCCGAAGATGCCGATGCCCGCATAGCCGCCGTCGTCGTAGGTCCACCATTGGTAGCCGTAGCCCCGACCGGGTGCGCCGATGTCGGCATGCTTCGCCGTGGCGTCCGCCAGCCAGCCGTCGTCCAGCACCTGCCGTCCACCCGCCCTGCCGCCATCGAGGAGGAACTGGCCGAAGCGCGCGTAGTCGCCCAGCGTGGCCGACACGCCGGAGCCACCGGCTTCCGTCCCGTCCACATCGTCCTTCAGCCAGAACGCGTCGCTGGCCATGCCATACGGCTCCCAGACCTTCTCGGCGAGGTACGCGGCCAGCGTCCTGCCGGTGGCACGCGTGACCAGGATGCCGACCAGATCGGTTTCGCCGGTCTTGTAGACCCACTGCTGCCCGGGCGCGAACTGGCGCGGCAGCGCGGCCATGTACGAGACCAGCAGGGGCACGCCGGGCTGGCGCGTGCCTTCGTACATGCGCGCGACATCCGAGGCGGGATCGGCGTAGTCCTCGTTCCAGCGCACGCCGGAGGTCATGGTCAGCAACTGGCGCACGGTGACGTCGCGGTACGCACCCGCGGCCAGTTCCGGGATGTAGCGGATGACCTTGTCGTCCAGGCCGTGGATGGCCCCGTCGTGCAGGGCCGCGCCGACCAGCGTGGCGGTGAACGACTTGGCGACCGAGAACGACGTCCATCGCGTGGCGGGCCCGGCACCCAGGCCGTAGCGCTCCAGGCGCACCTTGCCGTGCTGGACCACCATGATGCCGGCCACGTGGTGGTCGGCCATGTAGCGCTCGAGCGTCGTGCCGTCGGCGAAGCGCGGATGCAGCGGCGTGCCGGCAGGCAGCGGATACGGTGTGCCGTGGTGGACGACGTTGCTTGCGTAATGGGTATCCATCGCCCGGAAGGCGGCTTCGCGCTGCGGCTGGTTCCAGAACAGCACATCGGTGCGGCGGGCATGCGGCACGGCGCATGCCCCCAGGGCCAGCAACAGCCCGCCCAGGCCGACCCGCCGCAGGCAGCGGGTCACGCCATGCCCCGGGTGCGACGACGACGCAGCTCGAAGCCACCCAGCGCCAGCGAGGCGAGGACGAACGGGCCCAGCCCGTAGATGACCCGGTAAGCGAGCAGCGCCGCGAGCACGGTGGCGCGTTGTTCCTGCGGGAACGCCGCCAGGGTCAGTGCCTCGAAGGCACCGATGCCCCCGGGCGTGTTGCTGATGATGCCCGCGAGGATGGCGCCGACGTAGATCGGCGCGAAGTCGAGGAAGCTGCCGGCGATATCGACGGGCAGCAGCAGGTACATGGCGGCGATGGCGGCGATCATTTCCAGCGTGCCGATGGCGATCTGCGCGCCGGCGGAGCGCGCGGACGGCACCGGGGTGGAGAACTTCCACAGGGTCAGCTCGTCGTGCTTGCCCGCCAGCCAGCGCAGCAGGACGACGAAAAGGATCACCAGCGCGACACCCGGCCAGCGCCCCCAGCCGTGCGCGATGGACGGTTCGAGCAGCAGCGCGATCGCGGTGACCGAGGCGAAGCCCAGGGCCACCGCGAAGCCGACCAGGCCGACCACGCGCGCCACATCGGCCGCGCCCACCCCGCGTGTGGACAACATGCGATAGCGCAGCGCCGTCCCCGTGATGGCATGGAAGCCCAGGGCATTGCAGATGGCGTGCGTGGTGGCACCGGAAAAGAGCTTCATCCGCATCGGCACCCGGCCTGGCACCACCGTCTCCACGGCGAACACGTCGTACGCGGTGAGGCAGCCCCAGCTGACCAGCGTGGCGCCGATGGATGCCACGACATGCCAGCGCGGGATGCGCTCGAGGGCCGCACGGATGTCGTGCCACGACATCCGTGCGATGTAGCGGTGCAGCAGGAAGGCGGCCACGCCCACGAACGCCGCCGCCAGCAGGTACTTGGCGGCGCGGTGGGTGGCGTGCTTCGGGGGTGGTTCGTTGTGGGTGTGCGTCACCGCGTTACTCTGCCATGGGACGCTGCCCGGGAAAGGCGCCATGATCCCACGACCGCGACGATGGCCGTGACCGACCGACCACCCTGCCCTCGCACAGTTCGAAGGTATCCCCTTCCAGCGCCGTCACATCGGCCGGATCATGGGTGATGACGATCAGTTGCAGGTCCAGCCGGGCCTGCATGGCCAGCAATTCGTCGCGCATGCGCCCCCGCAGTGCGGGGTCCAGGGCGGCGAACGGCTCGTCCAGCAGCAGTCCCTTCGGTTCCGTCGCCAGCGCGCGGGCCAGGGCCACGCGCTGGCGCTGGCCCCCGGAGATCCGCGCCGGGTAGCTGTCGGCCACGCCGGCCAGTTCGAACGCAGCCAGCCAGTGCTCCACGCGCGCATCCCGGCCCCGGCGGGACGGATTGAGCCAGCCGCCACGCAGCCCGAAACCGATGTTCTGTGCCACGGTCAGGTGGGGAAACAACGCGTAGTCCTGGAACACGTAAGCCAGGCCGCGCTGGCGCGGGGGCAGGTTCACGCGGGTGCCGGCATCGAACAGCGTGCGGCCGTCGACACGAACATGACCGGCCTCCGGCACGATCAAGCCGGCCATGGCGCGCAGCGTGAGGCTCTTGCCCGCACCGGAAGGACCGAACAGCACGATGCGGCGATGGTCCGAGCGCAGCGCCACATCCAGCGTGAAGCGACGTTCGTCGGCACACAGCGTCGTGCGCAGCGCCACGTCGACCGTCACGGGCGCATCCGCCGTACAGGGTCCGGCGCGAGCCGGCCGGCGAGCAGCAGCACGGCCACGCAGGTCACGGACGTCACCGCCACCATCAGGGCGGCAGAGCGATCGTCGCCGGCCTGCACGGCGGTATAGATCGCGACGGAAAGCGTCTGCGTACGCCCCGGCAGGTTGCCCGCGATCATCAGCGTGGCCCCGAACTCACCCAGCGCGCGGGCGAACGCGAGCAGCACGCCGGCGGTGATGCCGCGCGCGGCCAGCGGCAGCGACACGCGGAAGAACACCGCGGCCTCGCGCAGGCCGAGAACGCGGGCGGCGCTTTCCAGTTGCGGATCGACCGCCTCGAAGGCGGCGCGGGCGGCCTTGTGCACCAGCGGGAACGCAACCAGCGTGGCGGCGATCACCGCACCTTGCCAGGTGAATACCAGATCGATTCCCAGTTCGTGCAGCCACGCCCCCACGCGGCCGCGGCGGCCGAGAAGCACCAGCAGGTAATAGCCGAGTACCGTGGGCGGCAACACCAGCGGCAGGGTCAGCACCGCGTCCACGACATCGCGTGCCGGTGAACGCCAGCGGGACAGGCCGAAGGCTACCGCGACGCCGAGCACGAGGTTGATCGCGGTGGCCCAGAGCGCCACCTTGAGCGACAGCGCCAGGGGAATCCAGGCGGCTCCCACGGTGCCTCAGGGCGCCTGGAAACCGAACGACGCCAGGATGCGCCGACCATCGGCCGACTGCACGAACGCCGAGAACGACGCCGCGTCGGCCGCATGCGCCGTGCCCGCGACCACGGCGATGGGATAGCGGATGGGGCGCGGCGTCGGCACCGTGGCAACGACGTTCACCCGATCCTTCATGACGGTGGCATCCGTGGCGAACACGAAGCCCGCGTCCACTTCGCCCCGTGCGACGTAATCGAGGCTTTGCCGCACGTTCTGGGCAAGTACGCCCTTGGCCGATACCGCCTCCCACAGGCCCTGCTGCTGCAGCGCGGCCTGGGTGTAACGACCCACCGGCACCGAAGCCGGATCGCCGTAGGCCACGCGCTTGACCGCCGGCTGGCGCAGGTCGGCCGTCGACCCGACATGCACGCTGGCATCCTTCGGAACGATCAGCACGAGGCGATTGCTGGCGAAGTCCCGCCGCGTGGCCACATCGATGGCGCCGGCGGCGACGGCCTTGTCCATTGCCGTCTGGTCGGCCGACGCGAAGACATCCGCCGGCGCGCCGTTGGCGATCTGCCTGAGCAGCACATCGGATGCCGCGACATTGAGCACCACGTGGGTGCCGGGATGGGCGGTTTCGTACGCGGTGCCGACCGCCCGGAACGCGTCCGTGAGGCTGGACGCGGCCGATACCGTCAGGTCGGCGGCCGACGCCAGGCCAGGGCCGGCAAGGAGGCACAGCGCGAGGAGCGACCGGAGCTGCATGGGGATAGTTGCCCTCACCCCGCGGCCAGTACCACGAAGCTGCGCGGTGACGCGATCAGCTTGCCGTCCTGCGCCACGGTGTCCACGGCGAGATCCTCGTCGCTGGAGAAGGCCACGCTCCAGCGACCCTCCGGCAGCGCGAATTCCACGCCGCCATCGAAGGCGTTGATCAGGATCAGCACGGTCTGGTCAGCCGCGTGCTCGCGCACACCGGACGCCTGGCTACGGCCGTCCAGCAGCACGCCGATGGACCGGGCCCGCGGATCGTCCCAGTGTTCCTGCTGCATTTCGCCACCGCCGGGATTGAGCCAGACGATGTCGCGGATACCCGATTCCTCGTCGTAGCGTCCATTGAGGAAGCGGCCACGGCGCAGGATGGGGTAGCGCTCGCGCAGGGCCAGCAACTCGCGTACCGACTGCGCCAGTCCACCGTCGGAGGGATCGTTTTCCCAGTCGATCCAGCTGAGCGGGTTGTCCTGGCCGTAGACGTTGTT
Source organism: Luteibacter sp. PvP120 (assembly GCF_054055715.1). Lineage (NCBI taxonomy): Bacteria > Pseudomonadati > Pseudomonadota > Gammaproteobacteria > Lysobacterales > Rhodanobacteraceae > Luteibacter > Luteibacter sp. PvP120. The sequence goes on from NZ_JBSRXP010000002.1 coordinate 557,610, forward strand.
GTTGCCGTCCTGCGTGTTGCCGCGCTCGTCGCCGGACAGCAGCATCGGGGTGCCCTGGGCGAGCAGCAACGTGGCCAGCAGGTTGCGCGACTGCCGCTGGCGCGTGGCGCGGATGCCCTCGTCGTCCGTGGGGCCTTCGGCACCGTGGTTGTACGAATGGTTGTTGTCCGAGCCGTCGCGGTTGTCTTCGCCGTTGGCGTCGTTGTGCTTGCCGTTGTAGCTGAGCAGATCGCGGAGCGTGAAGCCGTCGTGCGCCGTGATGAAGTTGAGCGACGCATACGGGCGGCGGCCGCGCTTGTCGAACAGGTCGGCCGAGCCGGTAAAGCGGCGGGCGAATTCGGTCAGCTTGCCTTCCTCGCCGATCCAGAACGCCCGCACCGTATCGCGAAACTTGTCGTTCCACTCCACCCAGCCCGGCGGGAACTCGCCCACCTGGTAGCCCCCGGGGCCGCAATCCCACGGCTCGGCAATCATCTTGGTCTGGTTGAGCACCGGGTCCTGCGTGCAGGCGTCGAGGAACCCGCCGTTCTCGTCGAAACCGTAGGGTTCGCGACCAAGGATGGTGGCCAGGTCGAAACGGAAGCCGTCGACGTTCATCTCCGTCGTCCAGTAGCGCAACGAGTCGGTCACCATCTGCAGCACGCGCGCATGGCTGAGGTTCACCGTGTTACCGGTGCCGGTGTCGTTGATGTAATAGCGCTTGTCTTCGGCCAGGCGATAGTAGCTGGCGTTGTCGATGCCCTTGAAAGACAGCGTCGGCCCCATCTCGTTGCCTTCGGCGGTGTGGTTGTAGACCACATCCAGGATCACCTCCAGCCCGGCACGGTGATACGCCGCCACCATGTCCTTGAACTCGCGCGGGTCGCCGCTGGACATGTAGCGCGTCTTCAGCGCGAAGAAGCCGATGGTGTTGTAGCCCCAGTAGTTGCGCAGCCCCTGTTCGAGCAGGTGCTGGTCGTCGAGGTAAGCATGCACGGGCAGCAACTCGACCGAGGTGACACCGAGGCCACGCACGTAGTCGATCACCTCGGGCGTGGCCAGGCCGGCGAACGTGCCGCGAAGGTTCTCCGGCACGGCCGGGTGGCCCATGGTGTAGCCGCGGACATGGGTCTCCTGGATCACCGTGCGGTTCCAGGGCACCGACGGCTTGCCATGCTCGATCCACTTGTACGAGGTGTCCACTACCATGGCCTTGGGCATGAACGGGGCGCTGTCGCGCTCGTCGAAGCTGAGGTCGCCGTCGGGGTGGCCTACCGTGTAGCCGTAGAGTTCGTCGGCCCAGGTCAGTTCGCCGACGATGTGCTTCGCGTACGGATCGAGCAGCAGCTTGTTCGGATTGAACCGGTGGCCGTTCTGCGGCTCGTACGGACCGTGCACGCGGTAACCGTACAACTGGCCCGGACCGACGCCGGGAACGTAACCGTGCCACACCTCGTCGGTGTACTCGGGCAGGTCGATCCGGCCCGTCTCGTTGCCGGCCTCGTCGTAGAAGCACACTTCCACGCGGGTGCCGTGGGCGGTGAACAGGGCGAAATTGGTGCCGTTGCCATCCCAGGTCGCTCCGCGCGGAAACGGTGAACCCTCGCGAACGGGCGAGGCGGAGTCGTAGCGGAGATCGGGCATGTGGGCGTCCTCGGTGGGGGAGCGCACGATGACCGAGGCCGCGACAGGAAAACGTGAGGACCACGCCGCCCCGAATTGCCTGTCGTGGCAGGCACAGCGACAACGTGCCACGGTATTTTCGCCTCCGGGCGTGACATCATCCCTGGACCCTTATCCAGGGTCGAATCGAAGGGAGCGCCACGGTGCGTCGAGGGCAGGGTCGAATGCGTTGGCTGGGCTGGATGGCGATCGTCGCCGTCTGGTTCACCGTGCTCGCGCCCACGGTCTCGCGCACGCTGCCGGCCTTCGCCTTCCCCGAGCTGGGCGCCTGGTGCGAAGGCACGCCCGCCGCGCATCACGACGGCGGGGCGGACCACCACGACGCCGACGCCGATGGCGCCTGCGGCTATTGCACCCTGTTCGCGCAGGTGCCGGCGCTGGGCGGCAGCTTCTTCATCGGCGGCGTGGCGCACGTCGCGACGCACATCGATCCGGTCGTGCCCCGTCCGCACGATATCGCCTCCCCCTCGCGCTTCCATGCTCCACCCCGAGGTCCACCGGTCGCCACGTACGCCTGATCGCTCCTTTCCACGCGACCCATGCCACCGACCCACGGACCTCCCATGCCCCTGACTTCATTCTCCGGGCGCGCGATCGCGCACGCCGTTGCCTGCGCCCTCGGCGCCACCGCGTGGTCGGCCCACGCGGCCGATACACCCGCCACGCCCGACGCGCCGCAGACCACCACCTTGCGCGAAGTGCGCGTTTCCGCGGCCAGCCACGGCTCGCGGGTCGACCCCGACATGCCTTCGGCCGTGGAGACCCTGGATGCGGCGAAACTGGATCGCCTCAACGTGGTCAACACCGAGGACGCGCTGAAGTACCTGCCGTCGTTCGGTATCCGCAAGCGGTTCATCGGCGACGAGAACGCCACCTTCTCCGTGCGCGGCACCAGCAACCAGCAGAGCGCGCGCGGGCTGGTCTACCTCGACGGCCTGCTCCTGTCCAACCTGCTCGGCAACAGCTGGGGCAATCCCCCGCGCTGGTCCATGGCCTTCCCCGAAAACCTGGCGCGCGTCGAGGTGATCTACGGCGCCTATTCCGCGCTTTATCCCGGCAACGCCATGGGTGCCACGGTGCTGATGACCACGCGCATGCCCGAGCGGCTGGAGGTCACCGGCGAGGTTCAGGCCTTCACCCAGCATGTCGATACCTACGGTGTGGACCGCAACTACGGGGGCAGCCGGCAGAGCGCCACCCTGGGCGACCGTTCGGGTCGCTTCGCCTTCCTCATCGGCGTGGCGCACCTGCAGTCCAACGGCCAGCCGCTGGTCTATGCCACGCAGAACCGGTCGACCCGAGCCGGCACCGCCCAGCCCGTGACGGGCGCCATCGCCGACACCGGCACCAACGGCCTGCCGCGCGAGGTGCTCGGCATCAACAGCGAGGGCCAGGAAGCGACCCGCCAGGACGAGGCGCACCTGCGCCTTACCTACGACTTCACGCCCGACCTGACCGGTGGCATCACCGCCGGCTACTGGAACCAGGACCTGTCCCACCGCACGGCGACCTTCCTGCGCGATGGCGCCGGCCAGCCGGTGTGGTCGGGTCCGGTGAGCATCGACGGCCGGGCATACACGCTGCCGGCGAACTTCTTCGCGCCGAGCACGCGGCAGAGCCGAAATTATCTTTACGGCGCCTCGCTCGGCACGCATCGCGACAGCGGCTGGAACATCGAGGGCAACGCGTCGTACTTCGACATGGACCGCAACCGCGACCGCGTGGCCGATGCCGTGACCTACGACGGCAGCGGCCTGCTCACCGCGGGTGACGGCAGCCGGTGGCGCACGTTCGACCTGCGCGCCAGCCACACGCCGGACGGCCTGGCCGACAACACGCATACGGTGAGCTTCGGGTATCACGTCGACGGTTATCGGCTGGACAACGCCAGCTACCTGTTGTCTGCCTGGCGCCGCGGCGACGCCGGCGCGCAGACGGCGGGCAACGGCGGCAGCACGCAGACGCAGGCGGTGTATGTGCAGGATGCCTGGCAGCTGGACGAGCGCTGGCGCCTCACCGGCGGCGCTCGCTACGAACAGTGGCGGGCCTTCGGCGGCCAGCGCGCGACGGCAGCGGCGGCCGTGACCTACCCGGAACGCGACGAGTCGCACACCTCGCCCAAGCTGTCGCTGTCTTACGCGGCCAGCGACAGCCTGCTGCTGCGCCTGTCCGGCGCACGCGCCTACCGCTTTCCCACGGTCAACGAACTGTTCCAGGGCAGCTTCAACGGCATCGCGTTCACCAACAACGATCCGAACCTCAAGCCGGAGAACGACCTCTCCCGTGAGCTGTCGGCCGAGTGGTACCAGGTACACGGCGTAGCCCGCTTCACGTTGTACCGGAGCGACACCCGCAACGCGCTGTTCAGTCAGACCGACACCACGGTGTTTCCCAATGTCACCAACGTGCAGAACGTCGACCGGGTGCGTACGCGTGGCGCGGAGGCCAGCTACGACGGACGCGGCGTGGTGTGGGACACGCTGGACCTGACGGCCAACGCCGCCTATACGCAGGCCACCACCGTGCGCAACCGGCGCAACCCGGCCTCGGAAGGCAAGCAGTTCTATCGGATACCCCGCTGGCGCGCCAACCTGGTGGCCACCTGGCACGCCACCGAAGCGGTGGCGCTGACCCTGGCCGGGCGGTATTCGGGGCGCCAGTACAACACGCTGGACCACAGCGACATCCACCCCGACACGTTCGGCGGCGCCAGCGATTTCCTGACCTTCGACGCCAAGCTGCAATGGCAGGCCAGCGACCACGTGAATCTCGGCGTGGGCGTCGACAATCTCACCGATCGCCGCTACTACGTGTATTACCCCTACCCGTCGCGGACCTACCTGATGGAGGCGAAGTTTCGTCTCTAGGCGAGCACCGGTTCCCCGCGCGCCGTCCTGACCGGCAGGTGGTCGTCGAGCATGAACGAGGCCGGTCCGCCGTGCCACAGGCGATCGAAGAAAGCGGCCACGCCCGCGTTGCCCGTGGCCAGGTCGCAACTGAAGCGCAGCAATTCGGTGCCCGGGACCACGAGCCCCCCGGGCCGCCGGACCAGGAACGGCTCGATCCCGGCGGCGATGCGATGCGCCTGGCCGAGATAATGCGCGGCCCGGTCGGGCAAGGCCCGGGCCAGGTCCAGCAGGGTTTCGCCGATGCCCGCCAGCCCGTCGGCCACGCCGGGCGAGATGGCGTGGCCACGCATGAGATCGGGCTCACTGGCCAACAGGATGTCGCGATAGGCGTCCTCGCCCGTCACGACGAGAAACCGCGCCACGACGGCCAGCACGCCGGCGGTGCCGTGCCGCAGATAGGGCAGCAACGCCACGCCGTCCACCTCCCGTCGCCAGGTGCGTTCGCCGTCGGCGTTGACACCATGGTGGTCGAGATCGAAGGCGAGCGCTTCGCGGCCGGCGTCCAGGTAACGGCCCTTGTCCGTGGCCAGTGACAGGTGAAGGAGGAACAGGGCGACACCGGTCGCACCCTGGCCGAGGCCCACGGGTTGATACGTATCGCCGGCATGCCAACCGCGCTTGCCGGCCACGGCCGGTCCGGATACCAGCAGCGCTTCGCCGGCGGCGACGGCATCCGCCAGGAACGAGGCGTCGCGCGTGTGGCGCCACGCGGCGATACGTGCCAGGCCCCAGCCGGCCAGGCCATCGTGCAGGCCGGGTCGTTCGCGGATGGGGCCGTCCACGGGCGAAGCGCGCAGCAACCGCACGGCCAGCTCATGCTCGCCCGCGTCGAGCAGGGTCCAGGCGATGCCCGCGTCGCCGTGCATCAGGTCGCTGCCGCGGTCTTCGCCACTGCGCGCGCCCGCCACCAGGTATTCGAGCAAGCCGGCGGGCGCGGAACGGCCACTGCGCTGGTAGGCATGCAGGATGCCGGCCGCCCCGTAGGCCACACCCCAGGGATGCCGCTCGAAAACCTGCGGGTCGGCCGGTACGTAGCGATCCGGTCGCGCATGCGCCGCGCGCTCGCCGATGTAACGGAACAGCTCGCCCGCCGCGTTGTCCACCGGTGCCACCGCGCCGCGCAGGTGCGCCACCGGCAGGTCGTCGATCGGTAGCTCGGCCAGCGTCCTGCGCAGGTCCTGCATCACCGCCACCGGCGAGGGACGCCGGGCCGGCTCGCCGTCCAGCAGCAGGGTGACCGCATCGACCAGTGCATCCGGATAGCCCATGCCGCCGCACATCCAGCGGGCGAAGCGCGAGGCCGCCTGCGGGTCCAGCGGCAACATCGCGTTGACCGGCATCAGCGCCGCGAAGAGGTTGGCGCCGAAGGCGTAACGATCCTCGGCGCAAGCGCTGGCGTGCCCGTCGCGTTGCGGCGCTCGCGAGGCGAAGCCCGGCGTGCACAGGCCGGAAGGGCGGTCCAGACCGTCTTCCACCGCGGCTTCCAGGTCGATGATGCGCACGCGGCCGTCGTCCTCGACCATGATGTTGTGGAACGAGAAGTCGCCCAGCGTGATGCGTGCCGCATGGACCGTTTCCAGCGCCTGAGCGATGCGCGCGAACACATCGCACACCTCGTGCAGGAAACGGGCGACATCGGCTCGCGTGGCACGCGTCTTCAGCCACGGGTAGCGTGCGGCCAGCCAGCGACGAAGGGTCTGGCCCTCGATGTATTCCTCGACCAGGTAGTGGTGCTCCCATTCCAGGAAGTACGCCACGGGCGCGGGCGTGATGCCCGAGGACGCCAGCTGCCGCAGCAGCCGGTACTCTTTCAGCAGAAGCGAGGTCGACGACTGCGCGCCGCCGACGTGCGGACGCGCTTCCTTGATGACCACGCGGCGGCCCATGTCGCGATCCACGGCGAGGTAGATACCGCCAGCGGACGAGAAGGCCAGCGCGCTGCGCACGTCGTAGCGCCCGGCATGCAGGCGCAGTGCCGAGGCCTCCGTCGCCGGAACGTCGGACGGAAACGGATCGCGTACCCAGTCGGGCAGGTTGACGTAAGCGGCGCGGACATCCGGCTCCCGCTCGCCATGCGGGCCGCGGAGGAAATATTCGCGCTGACCGCCCGCCGACACCGCGTGATCGCCGCGGATACCGCCGAAACGGTAATGCACGACGCTCGATCCCGGGCATCGACGGTCGCTGAGGATGTAGGGGCCGACGAAGCCGGCAAGCACCGCCTGCAGCTCTTCCAGCACCTCGCGGAAGGCCTTCGGATCCTTCGGATAGACGGTGATGAACTTTCCCGATGCGCCACGTGGCCACCGCTTGCCGTTCATCGACGCATGCATGCGCGCATCGACAGCGAATTTGAATGCCACGCCCATCGCGGCCAGGGTGGCGGCCGTGATCGACAGTACGATCCCCGCCGTGGACACCACGGAGGACACGTGGATCTTCCAGCCCTGCATCGGCAACGGCGCACCGGGGGGCAGGCAGTGCATCCATACGCCGGAGCGATGCATCCGCCAGTCGGCCGGCAAGGTACGACGTACCGGCTCGACGAAATCGCCCTCGTCGATCGCACGGTTGCCATGGATTTCGAAGAAGTCCCGATCGACGGCGGTGTAGTAAAGGAGTTCGGTGCGACGTTCGACCGGCATAGCCATCCTTGATCTTGCGCGAAAAAAAACCCGGCACACGCGGCGACCCGGACGCCGCCGCGCGTGCCTTCGTCCCCGTCCCCGCAGTGCGCCCTCCCGGACGCGCCACGGTATGGACGAGAAAGCTAGTGACCGTCGAAACCGTCGGCGTTGGCGAACGAGCACGCACCCCAGCTGCATGAGCTGGTGGGGGTGTCGGCTTCGCCGGCGACGCCGGGTTCGGCGTCGAGCAACTGCAATCTGAGTACGTGATCCATGTCATCTCTCCTGGCCGATGGAAACGCGCCTTACCCGGGGGAGCGGGCGCCGCCATGGCGAATCTAGGAGGACGATCCGGGCGCCACAACGGAAAAACGCGTCAAGTGCGCCGAATACCGCACGGACACCTAAGTATCGGCGGGCACCGCGCGATTCCGGTCGGCTCGCGCGTCCGGAAGCGGACGTTTCCGTCCGTATGCGGACAGCGCCTTACGCATCGCCCAGGGGCAGGTTGACGATGGCCAGCGCACCGCGACAGCTCTCGCGGTCGCGAAGGTCGACGTTGCCCGCGTGCGCATCCACGATGAGGCGGGTGAGCGTGAGCCCGATGCCCGAGCCGGTGGGCTTGGTGGTGAAGAACGGCACGAACAGCGAGGCACGCCCAGGCAGGCCCGCTCCCTCGTCCTCGATGGTGATACGCACGTGCGTACCGGCCAGCGCCCAATCCACACGCACGGCGCCCCCCAGGGGCACGGCCGATTCCACCGCGTTGCGCAGCAGGTTGATGAAGGCCTGGTCGAGCTGGTCCTCGTCGCCCACGACCGTGACGACGGCTGTACCGACGACGGCGATGTCCATGCGATGCTCCAGCAAGGCAAGGCGTCGCAGGGCCTGGTCGAGGCGGAAGGGCCGTGGGCGCAACGGTGGCAGGCGCGCCAGGCGCCCGTAGCCCGACAGAAAACGTGCCAGCGATTCGGATCGACGACCGATCACTTCCAGGCCCTCGCGCAGTTCGCCTTCCACCGCCTTGCGGCCTTCGTCTTCCAGCAGTGCGGACAGGCTGCCTGCGAGCGACCCGATGGGCGCGAGCGAGTTGTTCAGCTCGTGGCTGAGCACGCGGATCAGGCGCTGCCAGGCATCGCGCTCCTCTTCGCCCAGCGCGACGCTGACATCGTGCATCATCACCATCGTGTTCTCGTGGCCTTCGCTGTACCAGACGGCGCGCTGCACGATCCAGCGGCCACCACGCGTGGCGAAATCCCACGTCAGGATCGTGTTCTCCGCCGCCGCCATCACCGGGCCGAGGCCCAGCGAGGCGATGTCGCGCCCGATGACGCTGTCGTTCGCCGCGCCGATCAGGCATCGTGCCGCGGGATTGATCATCACCAGGCAGCCGTCGCGGTCCACCACGAAGACCGGATCCTGCAGCGAGGTAAGCGTCTTGCCGAGGAAACGCAGGCTTTCGGTGCGCTTGCGCCGGCCTTCACGCAAGGTATCGGCGAGCATGTTGATGTCGTGGACCAGACCGCGCAGCGGATGGTGCACGGAAGGCAATCGCGCGCGGACACTGTAGTCGCCTGCGCGCAGCGCACCGAGCAGCGCCTCCAGCGTGCGCCATGCGTGGATCATGTGCCATGCGATCACGGCGAGCAGGACAAGACTGGTGACCAGGCACACGGTGAATAGCACCACGCGCCAGGCCAGGGGAAGGCCGATGCCGGTCAGCAGCGCGCCCGCCGCGGTCAGGGGCGCCAGGGCGGCCGCACACCAGGGCGCCACGAGCCTCAGGTGCGCGGTGCCGCGGATGAAGGGTCGCCTGGACGCGTCGGTGGGCATCGTCGTCAGGCCGCCGGGTCGAACCCGCCCCTCGCGCGGTGCTTTTCCAGGCGCCGGTACAGCGATTGCCGCGATATGCCCAGGGCATCGGCGGCGCGCTGCAGGTTGTTGTCGTGCCGCTCCAGTGCCTGCCGGACCAGCATCTCCTCCGCCTCGGGCAGGGTCAGGCGGTCGAGCAGCAGCGGCAAGGGCTCCGGCGCCGAGAGACCCAGGGTTTCCGCGTCGATGTCGTCATGACGGCCCAGCAGGACGGCGCGTGCGACGACATGCTCCAGCTCGCGCACGTTGCCCGGCCACGGATAGTTGCGCAGGGCACGTTCCGCCGAGGGCGTGAGCGCCATGCCACCCCTGCCACGCCGCACACACTCGCGCAGCAGGAAATGGCGCGCCAGCGGCACGATGTCTTCCACGCGTTCCCGCAGCGAAGGCAGGCGTACCTGCATCGCGTTGAGCCGGTACAACAGGTCGCGCCGGAAGCGGTTCGCCCGGATGGCGGCCTCCAGGTCGGCATTGCTGGTGGAAACGACCCGCACATCGATGCGCCGCGTGTGCAGGGAATCGCACCGCTCAAACTCGCCCTCCTCCAGCAGGCGCAGCAGCTTGGCCTGTTGCGGCGGCGGAATGGTGCCCACCTCTTCCATGATCAGGGTGCCTCCCTGCGCCAGTTCGAACCGGCCGGGCCGGGGCGACGGCAACTCCTCGCCGAACATCTCCCCGGCGAAGCGCGCCTCCGACAGGCTGGCCATGTCGACGCGGATGAGCGGCTGCTCGGCGCGCGGCGACAAGGCATGGATCTCGCGGGCGAGCAACGATTTGCCGCTGCCGTTCTCGCCCAGCACCAGCACGTTCCCATCGCCGCCGGCGATCCGCGAGGCCAGTTCCACCACCCGCCGCATGGCCGACGACTCGCACACCCGCATCACATCGGCGGACTGCCGCGACAGCGAGGTTTCGGTGCGCAGCCGGAGGTTTTCCTCGCGCATCTGCCGCAGGGCGATCTGCGAGCGCACGGTGTGCACCATGCGCGCGTTGTTCCACGGTTTCTCGATGAAATCCGCCGCGCCGATCCGCATGGCGCGCACGGCCAGGTCGACGCTGCCCCAGGCGGTCATCACCACGATCGGCAGCTCGGGCATGTCGTGGCGCAGGCGTGCGATCAGGTCCAGCCCCTCGAGTCCGGAGGTGGTGTCCACGCCGTAGTTCAGATCGAGGATGGCGCAGGCGAAGTTCGTGCGTACGACGGCATCGCAGGCGGCCGCGGGCGAATCGGCTTCCACCGAGGCGATGCCCTCGGAGCGCATCAGGATGCGCAACGACAGGCGGATATCGGGATGATCGTCGACGATCAGCACCGGCAGTGACGGGTCGGTGGCGTTTCCGTACATCGGATCTGTTCTCCTCTCAGCCGCCACGCAGAACGGCAAGCGGTTCCATGGTGATGGCTCGCCATCCCGGCACCACCGCGGCAACCAACGCCGCGGTGACGAAGACCAGGCAGGCCACGGCCACCACCACGCCATCGATGTCGTCGACGCGTGTATACGACCGGGACAACAGGACACCGGCCACGCCCAGCAAGGCGCCGAGGCAGGCGATCGCAAGGTAACGCGTCACCACGTCGTGGGCCAGGCGCCGCTGCGGTGCACCCAGGGCCACGCGCAGCGCCAGTTCGCGACGCCGGCCGGCCATGTCGACCGACTGGCTGGAGTACTGGCCCACGGCGGCCAGGAACAGGGCCGCGAGCGAGAGCGCACACAGCAGCACCGCGTTCCGTCGGGCGGCCGCGGTCACGGCACGCACCAGGTCGCCCAGCGGCCGGGTGTCGCCGGCGGCCAGCCCGGGCGCGACGGTGCGCAGTCGTCGCTCGAAGGCGTCGCCATTGTCCGTCGAGCCCACCGGCGAACGACGCCAGACCGCGTACATCGGCATGAGCCGGCGAATGAAGGTGAACACCGTGGCATCGACCTGCTTCAGGGGCACGAACACCGTGGCCACGGCGCGTTCGCCGGCGCCGGCGACGCGCGTGTCGGCCGTGACGCCGACGATGCGCAGGGGCGGCATGGGGGCGAGGTGCGAGTCGGGCCGGGCGATATCGCCCAGGCCACCACCCATGGTTTGCCGGAACGTCTGGTTGACCCATGCCACCCGTGGAGTGCCGGCGTGATCGCCCGCATCGAATGCCCGGCCGAGCAACCGGTTCAGTCCCATCGCCTCGGCCGCGCCTTGGGTCACGATGGCGTAGCGAACGAAGTGCCGGCGACCGGCGGCGTCCAGGAAAGGCATGACCAGGCCGTCGCCCAGCGGCAACAGGTTGGTGAAGCCCATCGCGCCATCCGGCGAAGCCGTGTACGCGTCCCGGCGAAGGGCATCGAACAGGTCCGACACATCGGTGCGCGCGGGATAGGAAACCATGTCGGGCTGCAACGGTGCGAAATAGGCATCCTTGGCATCGAAGCCCGGTGCGATGCTTTCCAGTCGCAGACATCGGGCCAGGGCTGCCACGCCGAACACCAGCAGTGCGCTGGCCATGGCCGCCTGGACCAGCACCATGCCGCGGCGTGCGTAACGCGCCATCCGCCCGGGCCCGGCGCTCCCCGCGATGGCCACACGTTCCCGCAGGAGGTCGTCGATCCGGTCGTGCACGGAGGCGGAGGCCGCCGCCACCGCGACCAGGAGGGCATCGGCGCAGCCCGTGAGCCAACGTACCGTGGTGGACGCCTCGACGGGTAACGAGGTACTGCGCCAGGCCGCGGGCACCAAGTCGCGGAAGACGTCCACCACCACATCGCCCAGCGGAATGCCGAGGGCCGCAGCAGCCAGGCCGATCGCCGCGGCTTCCGCGGCGGCGATGGACCAGGGCGTCAATGCGTGGGCGCCGAGCGCCATGCGGATGGCGGTATCGCGCGAACGGGCCAGGCCCCGGCCCAGCATGAGGTTGGATAGGTTAATGCCCGCGATCACCAGCACGCCCACGGCGGCACCCAGCATGCCCAGCAACGCCGGACGCGCCTGCCAGGTCAGTACGTGCCTGAGCGAGGTGGCGCCGAAGTTGGCGCCGTCGCCCGTATCGATGCCCGGACGGCCGGCCTGTGCCCGCGCACGCGCCGCCACGGCATCCGACAGGGCCTGCACATGCATGCCCGCCCCGAGCCGCGCCACGGGGATCAGGTTCTCGGCCGTGTCGTCGTCGGCCCCGGCGATGCCCAGCGGCACCACCACGTCCACGTCCGTCAGGAAGCGATAGCCCCGCGGCAGTACGCCGACGATGGACAGGCGGTGGCCTTCCACCGTGAGCAAATGGCCCAGTACATCCTGGCGTCCGCCGAGCCGCTGCTGCCAGAGGTCGTAGGTGACCATCGCCCCGTATTCGTCCGTGAGGTTGCGGCCGAGGGCCGGGACGACGCCCAGCGTGTCCAGGAAGCCGGCGTCCACTCCCTCTCCGTGGAGCAGCCAGCGCCGTTCGTCGAAGATGACGTTCATCGCTCGCGGCAGTCGGGTCGCGCCGCGCGAGGCCACTCCCGGCAGGTCGTCCATCGCCGCGACATACCGCGGCGAGGCGATGGGCGTGGGGTCGTCCCGATAGCGTGCGCCATACAGCGCAACCCGTTCGCTGTCGACAAAAGGCAGCGGCCGCCACAGCAGGGCGTCGACCAGCGTCAACGCCGCGGAGAGCGCGGCGATGCCGATCGCCAGCGTCGACACGGCCAGGACGAAGAAGCCGGGACGCCGTAGCATCGCAGCCCAGGCATGCAGGCAGGACGCCACCCATCCACTCATGTGAAAGGCTCCGCCAGCCGGCGATCGTCCAGGCCGGAGGCCTCCTCGCGACGCCATTGCGCATAGCTGCTCTCGTCCACCACGCGGCCGTCGAGCAAGCGGACGGTGCGGTCGGCCGCCCAGCGGAAGCGTTCCTCGTGGGTCACCATGCAGATCGTGCGTCCCTCGCCGTGCAGGCGGCTGAGCAAGGTCATGATCCGCTCGCCGCTGGCCAGGTCGAGACTGCCCGTCGGCTCGTCGGCGAGCAGGATCGCCGGACTGCCGGCCAGGGCCCGGGCCACCGCCACATGCTGCTGCTGCCCCCCGGAAAGCTGCGAGGGGAAATGGTGCATCCGGTGGGTCATGCCCACGTCGTCCAATGCCTCCAGCACACGCCGCCGGCGTTCCTCGCGCCCCATCGACGTGCGATAGGTCAGCGGCAACGCGACGTTGTCGAAGACATCCAGGTCGCCGATGAGGTTGAACGCCTGGAACACGTAGCCGATGCGCTGGTTGCGCAGCCGTGCCCGCGCGGCGCGCCCGAGGCCTTCGACCGCGGCGCCTTCGAAGATGAGCGCCCCCTCGGTGACCACGTCGAGCAGGCCCATCAGCGATAGCAGCGTGGTCTTGCCGCACCCCGAGGGTCCGGCCACGGCCAGGAATTCCCCCTGCCGTACCTCCAGATGGATATCCGTCAGGACATGGTTCTCGATGCCCGCGGAGCGGAACACCTTCGCCACGCCGCGCATGGCGATGACGGGATCTTTCGGTGGCGCTGGCATGCACATTTTCCTGCGGCGGCATCGGGAGACTAACGCGGCAACTTCGCGTTGTTGTGCAGGGCCCGTAGGCGCGCATCGCTGTTTGCGCTTTTTTGCCGAATCGGCATATGGGTCAGTCCTTACGGAGATGGGGTGCGGCAGCCAGGGCCGCGTGCGCTACCATCCCGCGTCGCCCCCGTCACCACCGCAAGGCCCCGCCGCATGGCCGTCTCCCCGACCGATCCCGCTTGGTTCCTTCCCCACGACCGTGAACTGGGGCGAATGATCCACGATCTGGACGGGTCGACCCTCGGCCTGGGCCCGGCCGCCGCCTGGCCGGTCGCGTTCCAGCATGCGCTGGCCACGGTGCTGCGCGCCGATGCGCCCATGGCGCTGCTCTACGGCCCCGACGGCGTGCTCTTCTACAACGACGCCTACCGCGCCATTGCGGGCATGCGCCACCCCGACATCCTGGGGCGGCCCATCGCGGACGCCTTGCCCGAACTGGCCGACTTCCACCGCAACGTGCTCGACGTGGTGCTGGCCGGGGGCGCGCTCGCCTACCGAGACCAGCACGTGGTGCTGAACCGCTCGGGCGAGTCGGAGGATGTCTGGCTGCATATCGATTTCAGCCCGGTGGTCGAGCCTTCGGGCACGACCGTCGCCGTGCTGGCCGTGCTGAAGGAAACCACGCGGCGCGTGGAGATCGAGGAACGCCTGCGCATCGCCCAGCAAGCCGGTGGCGTGGGCTCGTTCGAGTGGTTCCCGGAAACCGGGCGGCTGGAGGTTTCCGACCAGTACCGGCGCATCTGGGGCCTGCCAGCCGAGGGGCCCGTCACCGACGCCATGCTCAGCCGCCTGCTGCACCCGGACGACCGCGGCGAGGCCGCGCCGCAACGACTGGGGCGGGCCAATCCCCTGGACTACACCGAATACCGGCGCCTCGACCCGGTCACCGGGGAGGTGCGCTGGATCGCCCGTCGGGGTGAGGTGATCGCCCACGAGGGGCAGGCCCGTCGCCGGTTCATCGGCATCGTCATGGACATCACCGCACGCAAGCGGGCCGAGAACGAACTGGCCACGTTCGCGGCCACGTTGCAGGAGCGCGTCACCGAGCGCACCGCCGAACTGCTGCGTACCCAGGACGCCCTGCGCCAGAGCCAGAAGATGGAAGCGCTCGGCAACCTCACCGGTGGCGTGGCGCACGATTTCAACAACCTGCTGCAGGTGATCAGCGGCAACCTGCAGTTGCTGGCCGAGGATATCGGCGGCAACGAGCGGGCGGAGCGCCGCGTGCGTCACGCCCTGGCAGGCGTCGCGCGCGGCTCCAAGCTGGCTTCGCAGTTGCTCGCCTTTGGCCGGCGCCAGCCGCTCGCGCCCAAGGTGGTGAACGTGGGGCGCTTCATCCGCGACATGGACGACCTGCTGCGACGCACGCTGGGCGAAGCCATCGAGGTGGAAACCATCGTCGCCGGCGGGCTGTGGAACACGCTGATCGATCCGGGCAACGTGGAGAACGCGCTGCTGAACCTGGCGATCAACGCGCGTGACGCCATGGACGGCCAGGGCCGGCTGACCATCGAGGCCGGCAACGCGTACCTCGATGCCAGCTACGTGGATGCGCTGGACGATGCCGAGGTGGCCGCGGGCCAGTACGTGCTGCTGGCGGTGACCGACACCGGGCACGGCATCGACGCCACCATCGTCGACAAGGTGTTCGAACCGTTCTTCACCACCAAGGCGGAGGGACGCGGTACGGGGCTGGGCCTGTCCATGGTGTATGGCTTCGTCAAGCAGTCCGGCGGCCATATCAAGGTCTACAGCGAGCCGGGCGAGGGCACCACCGTCAAACTCTACCTTCCGCGCACCACGCAATCCGAGGACATCGTGGTGGACGTCGATGCCGGGCCCGTGACAGGCGGCACCGAGACCGTGCTGGTCGCGGAGGACGACGACTCGGTACGCGAGACCGTGGTTGCCATGCTGGCGGACCTGGGTTATCGCGTGCTCAAGGCCCGCGATGCACAGAGCGCGCTGTCGATCATCGACAGCGGCATTCCCATCGACCTGCTGTTCACGGACGTCGTCATGCCCGGCTCGCTGAAAAGCCCCGAACTGGCGCGCAAGGCGCGCGAACGCCTGCCCGGCGTGGCCGTACTGTTCACGTCGGGCTACACCGAGAACTCGATCGTGCACGGCGGCCGCCTGGACGAGGGCGTGGAGTTGCTGAGCAAGCCCTACACGCGCGAGACGCTGGCACGAAGGCTCCGCCAGATCCTCTCGGCCCAGGCGCTGCGTAACGAGGGCGACCCCGCGGCCCAGGTCGCCGCGCCGGCGTCGCCGCCTGCCGCCCGCGCGGTGCGCATCATCGTCGTGGAGGACGACTGGCTGGTCCGCAGCACCGTCGTCGAGATGCTGCAACTGCGCGGGCACGAGGTGCGCGAGGCCGGCGACGGCCATCGAGCCGTGGCCCTGTTCGACGAGGCGGAAGCCGACCTGCTGATCACCGACGTGGGCCTGCCCGGCATTTCCGGCATCGAACTGGCGGCCATGCTGCGCGAACGGCGGCCGGCGCTGCCCGTGATCTTCGCCACCGGCCATGCGGGAACGGCCGGGCTGCCCGCCGACCCCTGCAGCGTGGTCCTGGCCAAACCCTACGGTTCCACCGCGCTGAACCAGGCGGTGACGCGCCTGTTTTCCGCGCCGGCCGGCGGCGGTGACGTCACCCCGCCAGGGGACGGCACGTAGCGGCCAGACTCTCGCCAAAACCTTGCGGCCCAACGACGTAATCGTTTACACGTAACGGTATTTACGTACCCACTTCGTGGCGCGATGCCGGTATCCTTGCCCGCCTGACGCGTCCGCTCGCGTGTCCACATCGCTTTCCAAGGCCGAACCATGAACCGTGATCCCCGCATCGAAGACCTGATCGCCCGCATGACCGTCGAAGAGAAGGTCGGCCAGCTGGGGTGCTTTGCGGACGCCCTGCGCCCGTTCGCGCCGGACATCAACCCGGAAGCCAACGCGCTGGGTGCCGCGGAGGTCCGCGAGCAGATCCGGGCCGGCCGCGTGGGCGCCCTGTTCAATGGCGTGGGCGCGGCCGAAGGTCGCGAGGCGCAGCGCATTGCCGTCGAGGAAAGCCGCCTGGGCATCCCGTTGCTGCTGGGTGCCGACGTCATCCACGGCATGCGCACCGTGTTCCCCATCCCGCTGGGCGAGGCCTCCACGTTCGAGCCGGCACTAGCCGAGCGCACCGCGCGGGCCACGGCAGTGGAAGCCACCGCCGCCGGTATCCACTGGACCTTCGCGCCCGCCGTGGACATCGCCCGCGACCAGCGCTGGGGCCGCGTGGCCGAAGGCGCCGGCGAGGACGTGGTGCTGGGCTCGGCGTTCGCCGCCGCGCGTGTGCGCGGCTTCCAGGGCCCGGACCTCACCGCCGACGACGCGCTGCTGGCCACGCCGAAGCATTTCGCCGCCTATGGCGCGGTGGCCGGCGGCATGGAATACAACGCCGTGGACATCGCACCGCAGACGCTGCGCGACGTGCACCTGCCGCCGTTCAAGGCCGCCGTCGATGCCGGCGCGCTCACCTTCATGAGCGCCTTCAACGACATCAACGGCGTGCCGGCCTCGGCCAATCGCGAACTGATGACCGATATCCTGCGCGGCGAATGGGGCTTTCCGGGCCTGGTGGTGTCCGACTACACCGCCGACATGGAGCTGATCGCTCACGGCTTTGCCGACGGCGAGCGCGATGCCACGCGGCTGGCCTTCGTCGCCGGCGTGGACATGAGCATGCAGAGCGGTTTCTACGCCGAACACCTGCCCGATCTGGTCGCCGCCGGCGAGGTGTCGATGGACGTGCTGGACGAAGGCGTACGTCGCGTCCTCACCGTGAAGCACGCCATCGGCCTGCTCGACAACCCGTACCGTTCGCTCGATGCCGACGTCGAGGCGGACACCTCGAAAAATGCGGCGCATGCCGAGCTGGCGCGCGATGCATCGCGCCGTTCCATCGTGATGCTGAAGAACGACGGCATCCTGCCGCTGCGCACGTCCGGCCAGAAGATCGCCCTGATCGGGCCATTCGGTGCCGACGTGGACAACCTCGAAGGCTGCTGGACGCTGTTCGGCGACAAGGCGCGCCACATCAATATCGAAGCGGGCCTGCGCGCCGCCCTGTCCGCCGGGGATGCGCTGGAAGTCGTGGCCGGTAGCGGCATCGAGGAGGCGCTGGACGGAGGCATCGACGAGGCCGTGGCCGCTGCGAAGCGCGCCGACGTGGTGCTGCTGGCCATCGGTGAGCCGCAGGTCTACTCCGGCGAGGCGCAGTCGCGTACGCAGATCGTCGTGCCGCCGGCGCAGCAGGCGCTGGCCGAAGCCGTCGCCGCCACCGGTACGCCCGTGGTCGTGCTGCTGAAGAACGGCCGGGCGCTCGCGCTTACGGGTGCCGTGCGCAACGCGAACGCCATCCTGGTCACCTGGTTCCTCGGCAGCCAGACCGGCCCGGCCATCGCCGATGTCGTGTTCGGCGCGTACAACCCGTCCGGCCGCTTGCCTGTCAGCTTCCCCCAGGACGCCGGCCAGCAGCCGTACTTCTACAACCACCTGCGGACAGGCCGCCCGGAGCTGGCCGACCAGCCGCCGGCATTCAAGGCGCGCTACCGCGAGGTGACCTTCGAGGCGCTGTACCCGTTCGGCCATGGGCTCAGCTACACCACGTTCGCCTACGACGCCCCGCGCGTGCCGGCCACCGTCGGCTGGGACGAGACCATCACGGTCACCGCCACCGTCACCAACACCGGCGCGCTGGCGGGCGAAGAAGTGGTGCAGCTGTACATCCACGACCGCGTGGCCAGCCGGGTGCGGCCGGTGCGCGAGCTGAAGGCGTTCCGCAAGATCCTCCTCGCACCGGGCGCGTCGGCCGAGGTTCGTTTCGAACTCACCCGCCGCGACCTCGCCTTCACCCACCGCGACGGCGTCACCTTCGAGGCCGAGCCGGGCGACTTCCAGGTCTGGATCGCCGGCTCGTCGCAGCAGGGCGAACCGGCCACATTCGTGCTCGGCCGGCCCTGAGCGTGCACGACCTCACTGGCAAGGTCGCGCTCGTGACCGGCGCGGCCAGCGGCATCGGCCAGGCCATCGCGGCCGCCTATGCGGCCGCGGGTGCGCGGGTCGTCGTGGCCGACGTCGATGCCGATCGGGCGACCGACGCCGCAGCAGCGATGGGCCATGGCGCCATCGGCATCGGCATGGACGTGACCGACGAGGCCCAGGTGGACGGCGGCTTTGCCCGCGTGTCGCGCGAGCTCGGCCCGGTGGACATCCTGGTCAGCAACGCGGGCGTGCAGATCATCGCACCGTTGGTCGACCTGTCCTTCGCGGACTGGAAACGGATGCTGGCGGTACACCTGGACGGCGCGTTCCTCACCACGCGCGCGGCCATGCGCCAGATGGTCGAGGCCGGCCGGGGCGGTTCGATCCTCCTGATGGGCTCGGCCCATTCCCATGTGGCCTCGCCGCTGAAGGCGCCCTACGTTACGGCCAAGCATGGCCTGCTCGGACTGGCACGGACCATCGCGAAGGAAGGTGCCGCGCATGGCATTCGGGCCAACGTGATCTGCCCGGGCTTCGTGCGCACGCCGCTGGTCGAGAAACAGATCCCGGAACAGGCAAAGGCACGCGGCATCGACGAGGCCGCCGTCGTCCGGGACGTCATGCTGCGCGACACGGTCGATGGCGAATTCACGACGCTGGAAGATATCGCCGCCACGGCCGTGTTCCTCGCCGGTTTCGGTTCGAACGCGCTCACCGGGCAGTCGTTGCTGGTCTCGCATGGCTGGCACATGCAGTAAGGGGTTTCTTCAGCCGCTGGGCTGTTGAAGACGTCTCTATGGGACGAAACGCTACGCAGGTGGCGTCCCGCGCCCTGATCGCAGCGCGTCATCGTCCGCTATAGACCATGTCGTCGGTTCACTAACGTGTGCAGCCCCCACGGATGGCCTTTTCCGTGCCAAGGATGCACACAATGACTCCACGACGCTCGCTGGCGCTGTACGCCGGCCTCCTCACGGCATTCGCCGCTCCATGCGCCGCCCAGGTAGCAGCCCCGCCCAACGTACCCTCCGTGCCCACCCGCGGCATCGTCTGGTCGGCCTGTACCGCAGCCGACGCCAGCAGCAACTTCTTTTCCCTGCTTGGCGACCGGCTACGTTGCGGCACCGTCAGCGTGCCACGCGACCATCACCGCCCCGCCGGAGGCAGCATCTCGCTGCGGGTGGTGCGCGTGGCGGCCGCCGACACGACGAAGCGCCGCGGCGCGCTTTTCGTCAATCCCGGCGGTCCCGGCGGCGATGCCGGCACCTTCGCCGTGACCCTGGCGGCCATCTGGATGCACGCCAGGCCGGACGACCCGGTGCATGGCGAGAAGAAACGCCTGTCCGACATGTTCGACCTGATCGCCGTGATTCCGAGGGGGATGCCTGGCAGCGCACCGCTCAACTGCGTGGGCGAGTTTCCGGAGACCCGTGGCGTGTTGTTCGACCGCACCGCCAGCAACGTCGCCCGGTTCGACCTGCTGCAACGACGCATGGCGGATGCCTGCCGTGCCGACCCGCTGCATCCATACATCAGCACGGAGCAGACGGTCTACGACCTGGACCTGGTGCGCCGCGCGCTGGGTGAAACCACCTTCAACTTCTTCGGTGTGTCCTACGGGACCTGGCTGGGCGCGTGGTACGGCGCCACCTATCCGGCCAAGGTCGGGCGGATGCTGCTCGACTCGACCATGGACTTTACCGCCACCATGGAAGAAAACTTCCTGCTCACCGGTAAGGCCGAGCAGGAGCGCTTCGACCGCCTCGTGGCCCAGCCGGCGATCGCCGCGCCGGAGACCTACGGTATGGGCACCGATGTGGTGAGCGTCCGTCAGGCCATGACGCGACTGCCGTACCGTTTCCGTGTCGCATGGACGGGAGAGTATCGCTCGCCGGAAAGCCTGATGGCCGCGGCAGCCATGGCGACCTGGCTGCAGGAGGACACGGCGCTGACGCGGGAGGCCATGGCATCGCGTATCACGACCACCACGTTCCATGCCATGCCCCAGGTGCACCTGCGCATCCGCGACGAGGCACGCCGCATGCTGGATACGGTCTACGAGCCGCTGGTCATGAAGCCACCCTCACCGATACCGGTGGGCACGGCCATGATGGTCGCCGTGCCCTGCAACGATACGCCGGGCACCCGCGACGCGGGCATCTGGCAGCAGATCGTGGCGCGCTACGCGGCGGACTACCCTGCGGCGCACAGTGGCGACATGGTCAACCCCTGCGTGTTCTGGAATGGCCCCAACGCAGTGAAGCCGCCGATCGAGCGCTTGGCGCGGGCCGGGCGAGTTCTCATTACGGCCTCGGAATTCGACACGCTGACACCGATCGCCGGCGCACTGAACATGATCAACGCGCTTCCCACCGCCTCGATGCTGGTGCTGCGCGGGCACGACCGCCACGGCGTGTTCACGCTCACCGACGAGGCCTGCATCGAACGTACCGGCGCACGCTTCCTGCTCGACGGTCGCGTACCCAGCGAGCAACTCACCGAATGCCAGCGCGACCCATCGGTCCCGCTCCGCGCCAACCCATCCACTACGACCCGGTTCGTCGACGCAGCGCAGGTCGAGCGGTGGCGTGACCGCCTGGCGGAAGCACTGTCACGCGGGGAGCGCATGTCGCCACGCAAGGCACGGCCATGACCGCGCGCCGAATCGCCTGCGCCGTCGCCGTGGCGCTGATGCCCGTCGCCGGCCTCGCCGATCCGCACATCGTCTGGACGACCTGCCCGGCAACCGTGGTAGGGCCGGGCGGCGCCGACCTCGGCGACCGCCTTCAATGCGGCACCCTGAGTGCGCCCCTGGATCACGTCACACCGGACGGACGGCAGATCGACGTCGCCGTGGTGCGCGTCCGTGCCATGTCACCCACGCGACGCGAGGGCGCGATCTTCTTCAACAAGGGTGGGCCGGGCGCCAACCCCGCCGCGCTGTTGCGGTCCATCGCGGTGGGCTGGTCGCGCACCGCCGCCGATGATCCGCGCGACGGGACGAAGCGTCTGCTTGCCGAGCGCTTCGACCTCGTCGCGGTGATCCCGCGCGGACTGGCGCCGGGGTGGGCGCTTCGGTGCATGACCGGCCTGCCACCGCGCCATGCCTTCCTGCCCACGCACCTGGACGACGCGAACTGGCAGCTGGCCATCGGCGATGCCCAGGCGGTGGCCGACGCGTGCACCGCGGCACCCGAGTCGCGCTATATCAACACCGAGCAGCACGTGCACGACATGGACATGGTGCGGCGTATCCTCGGCGACGCCACGCTGAACTTCTACGGCATCTCCTACGGCGGCAAGGTGGGCGCATGGTATGCGGCGATGTACCCCTCGCACACGGGTCGCATGCTGCTGGATTCCAGCATGATCTTCACCCACGACTTCCGCACCGCCCTGGAGGCATCGCTCAACGCACGTCGCAGCTTTTTCCTCGACGAGGTGCTGGCACCGCTGTTGAATACCCCGTCGCACTACGGGCTGGGCGAGGCGCTGTCGATCAACGAGGCCGTTGAGAACCTGCCCGCACGCGCACGCGAGACCTGGTTCCATGTGCTCGACCATCCCGACCGGCTCGCCGCCGCGCTGCACCTCTCCGCATGGATCACGCAAGACGGCCTCTCGGGCATGCGCGAGTTCGAGGCGCGCATCCGGCGTACCACGTTCAGTCCCGATCCCGACACCCATCGCGCCATCCGCTGGGCGGCTGGCCTCCTGGTCAACCTCTACCTGAGACCGCGACCGACCACGCCGCAGTTCGCCATCAGCCAGGACGGCGATTCCGTTCGCCAGGCCGTCGCCTGCAACGACTCCACCTGGTACCTGTCGGATGCACAGATCCGCGCCATGGCCGAACGCAATGCGGCGGCCTACCTTGTCAGCGACGGTGAGGAGATCCTCGAGCAACTGGTGTGTCGCCGGTGGGGCGCACCGGGCGCACGGCAGCCCGACCTTGCGCCACTCGCCCGGGTACCACCCTTCCTCCTGCTCCAGGCGGAAAAGGACACGGCCACGCCGCTGCCGGGGGCCAAGGCCATCCTCGCCCGCTTCGGCAACGCGCGCTTGCTGGTGGCGAAGGGATCGGCGGTGCATGGCCTGTTCAACTTCACCGCCTCGGCCTGCGTGGAGCGCGCCGCGGCGCGCTACCTGCTGGACGGCACGATCACCGCCGATGCCTCGCGCGTGCTCGAGTGCGACACGACGTCCCAGCATCCACTGGACGAACTGCCTGCACCGCCGCCCAACGCGACCACACCGGCGCCCGTGCCCGCCCCGACGCCCTCACCCGCGCCGGTGCACGACGAGACCTGAGCCGGCCTCGCCGTTCTAGAACATGACCTGCGCACGCACCTCGACGATATGCGGGTCGATGCGCAGGTCGCGCCGGTCGCTGGTCGCCCGGACGTAGTTGCCCTGGAGCTTCAGGTAACGGGTGATGTACCAGTTGGCACCGAGCGTCCAGTCGTGTTCGCGGCCACCCAGCACCGGACCGTCGTCCAGGTCCAGAGTGCTGTAGCGCACCAGCAGCTCCACGGCGCCCCATGGGCCCTTGGGCACCACATCGCCGACGTTGCCGCCGTTGTAGGCGCGTGACTCACCGGTCACGACCCAGCTGCCGAACGTGTACCAGCCGTGCGCGACATACGCCGGCTTGTCGACCCGTTTGACGCGGGCGTCGAGGTACTCGCCCTGCACGGACCAGGGGCCGCCGATCCACAGGCCTTCGGCACCGCGCCGGTCCACGTGGTCGGCCACGCTGAGCGTGCCGGAGTCGATCAGACGCTGCGTGATCAGGCCGGCCTCGGGCAGCGCGCGCAACCGTACGTTGGGCGGGGTGTAGCGCCCACGGCCGTCCATCGTGCCTTCGGGGGTTTCCCGCGAGAGCGACAGCCCCAGGTGCACGACGTCGCCCGGTGCGTTGCGCGGCGTCCAGGCGGCGCGCCCGGCCAGCATGCGCCCGTCCAGGTCGCCCTGCAGGTTGCCGCCGTGGTAGTAGCCCAGTTGGACCAGGTACTGCTTGCGCGTCAGCGCCCAGTCCACGCCGATGCGGCGATTCGCGTAGACCGCCTGCATCGGCAACGACGACTCCAGGAACGAGGTGCTACCCGTGCTGGTGTTGCCCTCGAAGCCGACCGGCGTCTTCATGAAGCCGACGCGCACGGCCCCGGCGTCGTCGCCCAGCACGGCCTTGGTCTGCACGCGCAGGAACACGTCCAGCCACGTACGCGACTGGAAGTCGAACACCGCGGTGGCATCGTAGACACCCTTCTTGCGCACGTAGAAACCGAACTCCTTGCGGCGGTTCGTCTGCGCGTCTTCGTATACCCCATCATCGTGAGCGAAGCGATTGAGGTCGAACTGGTATTTCAACGACAGGCCGATGTCGGTGCCGTCGCCGAGCACGGCATGCGTGGGCCAGTTGCTGCGCCAGTCGTAACTGGCCGCGGCCGAATCGGCGGCAGCGGCCCACGCAGGGGCGAGCAGCGCCATCGCACCGATAGCGATCTTCTTCAAACCATGTCCTCCCCAGGCTGCCGTGGGTCACGGCGAGCGTTGTTCATGACGGCACGAGCGGGCTGAGAATCCGCTCAATCTTGCGAAAAGGCAGTGAAGAGGCGCGCGCCTCAGCGCTTCAGGCGGATCTCGAACACGCTCGGCCACCGCTTGCCGGTGACGAACAGGCGATCGTGCGCGGCATCGTAGGCGATGCCGTTGAGCACGTCGTCGGCCGGGTCGGCCATGCGGCTGTGGTCGACCAGACCGCCGAGGTCGATCCATCCGGTGACGTGGCCGGTCTTCGGATCGATGCGCGCGATGCGATCGGTCTGCCAGACGTTGGCGAAGATCTCGCCCTTCACCCATTCCAGTTCGTTGATCATGCGCAGGGGCACGCCATCGGCCGTGACCTCGATGGTGCCGGTCTGTGCCAGGGTGCCGGGGTCGAGCACGCGCAGGGTGGGCGTGCCGTCGCTTAGGTAGAGGTGCTTCGCGTCACGCGTCAGCGCCCAGCCCTCGCCGGGGTAGCGAAACGTGCCCATCGGCGCGAACGTCTTGCGGTCGTAGATGAAACCCACGCCGTCGCGCCAGGTGAGCTGGAGCAGGCGGTTGCCCGTGAGGATGATGCCTTCGCCGAAGTAGCCCGCCGGGGTGTCCAGCTGCTGCACCACCTTGCCCGTGTCGAGGCGCACCTTGCGCACGCCCGAACCCATGTACTCCCCCGTGCTTTCGTAGAGGAAGCCGCCGTCGTAGAAGAGCCCTTCAGTGAAGGCCTGCGGATCGTGCGGGAATGTGTGCACGACGGTATAGCGGTACACCGGGATATCGGCGGCCGCCGCGGTGCCGCTGAAGACCAGCGCCGCCGACAGGACCAGGGCGGGCATGCGGATGGAGTGCGTTCTCATGACATAGACCTTGCGCCAGAACGGGCGAGGGGCGCCGAAGCGCCCCTCTGTCCGGAATGTAACGGCTCCGGGATCAGAGCGCGTAGTACATCTGGAATTCCAGCGGGTGGGTGCTGGCGCGGTAGCGGGTCACTTCCTGCATCTTCAGCGCGATGTAGCTGTCGATGAAGTCGTCGGTGAAGACGCCCCCGGCCTTGAGGAAGTCGCGATCCTTGTCGAGCGCGACCAGGGCCTCGTCGAGGCTGGCACACACCTGCGGGATGTTCTTCTCTTCTTCCGGCGGCAGGTCGTAGAGATCCTTGTCGGCCGGTGCGCCGGGGTCGATCTTGTTCAGGATACCGTCGAGACCGGCCATCATCAGCACGGTGAAGGTCAGGTAGCCCGACTGCATGGGATCCGGGAAGCGGATCTCGATGCGGCGACCCTTCGGGCTGGACACGTACGGGATGCGGCAGGACGCCGAACGGTTGCGGGCCGAATAGGCCAGCATGACCGGTGCCTCGAAGCCCGGAACCAGGCGCTTGTAGCTGTTGGTCGTGGAGTTGGCGAACGCGTTGATGGCCTTGGCGTGCTTGAAGATACCGCCGATGTACCACAGCGCCGTCTGCGACAGGCCGCCGTAGAGGTCGCCCGCGAAGAGGTTTTCGCCGTTCTTGGACAGCGACTGGTGCACGTGCATGCCGGAGCCGTTGTCGCCGACGATGGGCTTGGGCATGAAGGTGACCGTCTTGCCCTGCTGGTGCGCGACGTTCTTGATGACGTACTTCATCGTCATCAGTTCGTCGGCCTTCTTCACCAGGGTGTTGAAGCGGGTGCCGATCTCGCACTGGCCCGCGTTGGCCACTTCATGGTGGTGCACTTCGACCACCTGGCCGAGCGACTCCAGCACCTTGCACATGTCCGCGCGCATGTCGCCCAGTGTGTCCACCGGGCTGACCGGGAAATAGCCGCCCTTGACGGCCGGACGGTGACCGCTGTTGGTGCCGTCGTACTTGTAGCGCGACGACCAGGCCGCTTCTTCCGAGCCGATTTCGTAGAACACGCGGCCCATGTCGTTCTGCCAGCGCACCGAGTCGAAGATGAAGAACTCGGGCTCCGGACCGAAGAAGGCGGTGTCGGCAATGCCGGTGGACTTGAGGAAGGCTTCGCCGCGCTTGGCGATCGAGCGCGGGTCGCGGCCGTAGGCCTGCATGGTGCTGGGCTCGAGCACGTCGCAATGCAGGATCAGCTGCTTGTGCGCGCTGAACGGATCGAGGTGGGCGGTTTCCGGGTCCGGCATCAGCACCATGTCGGATTCGTTGATGCCCTTCCAGCCGGCGATCGACGAGCCGTCGAACATCTTGCCGTCTTCGAAGGTGCCCTCGTCGATGGCGTGGGCGGGGAACGTGACGTGGTGGTGCTTGCCGAGCATGTCGGCGAAGCGCAGGTCGACGAACTCGATTTCCTCGTCCTGGATCAGGTTCAGCACTTTGGAAGCGGCGGACATGGGCAAACCTCGGAATGGATGTGGGGTCGGAAGCGATCCGGTTCAGGCCCCGGCATCATAAAACGCCCGCGTGACATTCGCTTGTTTGCACCAATAAGGTGCATGCTGGATTCGATTGCACCCACCGGGAGCGCGCTTGGGGCGCGACCGCCGGACGCCGTTCGTTTACCCTTTGCCTTCTCCTACCCACCCCCTTCGTCCGCCCGCACCCAGGGTCGACGCACGCCGAGCGGCCATGACCAAGAAAAACGACACCGATACCCCCGATACCGCGCGACGCCGGTTGCTGGGCGGCATGGCCACCACCGGCGCGCTGCTGGCGCTGGGTGGCGTGCAGGACGTGACCGCGGCGGGCAAGAAGACGCCTGGGCCGGCACCGACCGGCGCCGCGCTGGACGCCCTGCTCGAAAAGCACATCGGCAACGTGGTGGTGATCTACGCCGAGAACCGCAGCTTCAACAACCTGTTCGGTGATTTCCCGGGGTTGCAGCAGCCACTGGGTTCGGTTCCGGCGGAACGCCTGGTCCAGCGCGATCGCGACGGCACGCCGCTGAAGACCCTGCCGCCGATCTGGGACGGCATGGTGCCGCACGAACAGGTCGTCGACCACACCACATACAAGATCGGTGAGAAGGACATCACCGGCCTGCCCAATGCGCCGTGGGCGCTGCATACCGGCGATGGCACACCGCTGCCGCACGGCGTGGTCACGCGCGACCTCGTCCACGCGTTCTACAACAACCAGCTGCAGATCAACGGCGGCAGGAACGACGGCTTCGTCGCCTGGGGCGACAACGGCGCGCTGACCATGGGCCGCTACGCCAGCACGCCCGTGCACCTGCGCCTGTGGAACATCGCCGCGCAGTTCACCCTGTGCGACAACTTCTTCATGGGGGCCTTCGGTGGCTCGTTCCTCAACCACCAGTACCTCGTGGCCGCGCAGCCGCCGTTTTATCCCGCGGCGGACAAGAGCCCGGCGCAGTTCAATATCGCCGTGACGGAAAGCGGCGACCCGATGGACCCTCGCCTGAAGATGGCCGAGGATTCCCCGAAGAGCGCGATGGACGGCAAGCCGAAGTTCGCCAACCACAACACGCTCACCCCGGATTTCTGGGCCGTGAACACCATCGGGCCGCCCTACTCGCCCGGTTTCAACGTGGACCGCAAGCATCCCGAGCTGGCCGATGCCACCAGCGCCAACACGTTGCCGCCGCAGACGCACCGGCACATCGGCGACATGCTGTCCGCGAAGGGCATCGACTGGGCCTGGTACGCCGGCGGATTCCAGGCCGCGTTGGACGGCAAGGGCGATGGCAGCGAGTCCAGCTTTCCGCAGACCCCCAATTTCCAGCCGCACCACCAGCCACTCAATTACTTCGTATCGCTCGCCCCCGGCACCGACGCGCGCAAGCGCCACCTGCGCGACGGCGGCCTGGGCGAAACGGCGGCAACCAACCGCTTCCTCGCCGATATCGCCGCCGGCAAGCTGCCGCCCGTGGCGTTCTACAAGCCGCAGGGCAACCTCAACATGCATGCGGGCTATTCCGATGTGGAAGCCGGCGATCGCCACCTCGCCACGGTGGTGCACGCCCTGCGCAACAGCCCCCAGTGGAAGGACATGCTGGTGGTGATCACCTTCGACGAGAACGGTGGCTGGTGGGACCACGTGGCGCCTCCGAAGGGCGATCGCTGGGGCCCGGGCACGCGGATTCCCGCGCTGGTCGTCTCGCCCTACGCGAAGAAAGGCCATGTGGAGCACACCATCTACGACACCGGCTCCATCGCGCGTTTCCTCACGCGACGTTTCAAACTGGAGAAGCTGCCGGGCCTGAAAATGCGGGAAGACGCCATGATCGCAGCGGGAGGACCGCCACCGGGCGACCTGACCGAGACACTGGCGTTCTAGGGCGTCTGAACCGGGCTACGCGCCTACGCACAGAAGGCTGACGCACAGCAGCGGCAGTCGCGCCTGCAAACGCTGGAGAGGTCTCGCATACACTGCGCCCTCTTTTACATCGACAAGGATGTCGCATGCCAGTGCTTTCGCTTCGCGGCCGTATCGCCGCCTGTCTCGTCGTCGCTCTGTTCTCGCCAGCCCAGCCAACGCCCGCCGCGTCCGCAAACGACGTGCCACGCATCGCGTGGCTGCCCTGCGACCCGTCGCTCGTCAAGGAAGACGACCATGCGTTCGATGGCCGCTTGAGTTGCGCGCGTTTCCTTGCCCCGCTCGATCACCGCCAGCCCGATGGACGGACGATCGAGGTCGGCGCCATACGCATGGCAGCGGCCGACCGGGCGAACCGCAAGGGCGTACTGTTCGTCAACATCGGTGGTCCAGGCGGTCATCCGGCCAGCCTGGTGACCGGACTGGTCTCCGCCTTCCAGTCCTGGGACCCGCACGATCCCGTGCATGGCATGAAGCGTGAGCTCGTAGACCGCTACGACATCATCGGCGTCATACCGCGTGGCATGCAGGGCGGCTGGACACTGGATTGCAGCGAGGCCGCCAACACGGTTCACCCGTTCCTGCCGACCCATCGCGACGACGCACACTGGCGCCAGCTGGTCGCGGGTACACGCGCGCTGGCCAGTGCGTGCACCCGTGCGCCCGAGGCTCGCTATATCAGTACGGAGCAGCACGTCCACGACATGGATTACGTCCGGCGCGCGATCGGCGAGGATCGCATCCACTTCTACGGCGCGTCGTACGGCGGAAGGGTCGGGGCGTGGTACGCCGCGATGTATCCGGATCACATCGGCCGCATGCTGCTGGACTCGAGCATGGTGTTTCCTGCGTCCTTCAGGACAGCGACCTACGCGTCGATGGACAAGCGCCAGCAGCGATTCGAGACGCAGGTGCTGGCACCGTTACTCGCCGACCCGGTCCGCTTCGGCCAGCCGCCGGATCGTGCTGCGCTTCGCTGGGCGCCGCATACGCTGCACCCGGCGGTGAGGCCGCACTGGTACGACATGCTCGACACGCCCCAACACCTGGCCGCTGCGTTGACGATGAGCCGCTGGCTGGATGAAGACGGATGGCACGGCTGGAAACGCCTCGCCACGCGCATGGTGGCGGAACGCATGAGCACCGACCGCGCCGCGCACGTGGCGCTGCAGGTTGCGGCGTGGGACCTGCTGACACCCTGGCTTGCTCCGCCGTTGACCACACCGCCCACGTCGCCCGAAGACCGGTACGAGCAGTCCACCTACCTCGCCGTGGTGTGCAACGACGAAGCGAACTGGGGAAGCGAGCCGCAGATACGCGCCCGCTCGGACAACGACGCCTTCAACTATCCCCTGGGCAACGGGGTACAGACATTCGTCCAACTCGTCTGCGCATCGTGGGGACCGCGCACCTCACGTACCCCCGATCTGGACGTGCTCGCGCAAGGGCAACCCTTCCTGATGCTCCATGCCGAGAACGACGTGACAACGCCGATCGAGGGTGCACGAAACATCACGTTGCCGAAGTATCCCAACGCACGCCTGATCACGGCTACCGGCACGGACTTGCACGGGCTGCTCGGCCAGACGGGCACCGCATGCATCGAGCACGACGCGGCCCGTTATCTGCTGGACGGTACGTTGCCCATGCACGACCGCCAGGAATCGGTGTGCGCGTTCGAGCGGCCCGACGATCATCCTGCTTATTACAGCCTCCGCTGACGAGCGGGCCGAATCAATGACGCGCCGATTCGGCATCATCTTGGCTAGATACGGGGTATACAACGCATTCGTTTCACGGACGACAGGGACGACCGCGAATCCATAACGCTCCGGACGGCGTGCAACGGAGGCTCCTATCAACACGACAAGGAGTCAGCCGTCATCTCGCGATGGCAGATCGTCACCTACTTGGATGCAGGTTATTCCGTGCAGGTTGGGGGTCAAGGCCTTTAGCTCCGAGACGTCCAGCGCTCCTGCCTATTACCTGGATACCTTGACGCTCGTCCCCACGACAGATGCCCTGCATTTCAAGGTGAGCGACCAGAACCGCGAGCGTGTTTCGGCGTTCCGCTGAGACATGCGATGTACGTCGGGCCACGCCGGATCAATGCCCCGGCGTGCCACCCGATGCAAAAGGCGGCTTGGCGAACCAGATCGCGATCATGGCCAGGCCGAAGATAAGCCCGAAGATCCAGAACACGTCGTTCACCGCCAGCGTGGCCGCCTGCATGTCCACGAGGCGGTTGAGCGCGGCGTTGGCAGGCGGACCCTGCACCCCCAGCGCCTGGAAGCGGTCCAGGTATTCGGTGGTAGCGCGATTGCCCGCGCTCACGTTTTCCACCAGCACCGCGTGGTGGTACGTGGTGCGGTGCGAATACATCGTGGTGCTGACCGCGGTGGCGATGCTGCCCGCCAGTGTGCGGAAGAAGTTGGATAGCCCCGACGCGCTGGCCACTTCGTCGTCCGGCATGCCGGAGAGGATGATCTGGTTCACCGGCACGAAGAACAAAGCGATGCCCGCACCCATGCAAAGGCGCGGAATGGCCAGCTCCCCGTAGGGCGCGTTGGTGCTCAGCGTCGACATGTAGAACGACGCCGCGGCGAACACCGCGAAGCCGATGGTGTTGAGCAGTCGCAGGTCGAACTTGTTCTGGAATACGCCGACGATGGGCGATAGCACGATGGCCAGTATGCCGATGGGCGCGACCACGAAGCCCGCCCAGGTGGCGGTATAGCCCAGGACCTCCTGCACCCACATCGGCATGACCACGGTGCCGCCGAAGAAGGCGAACATGCCCAGCGACAGGCACAGTACGCCGACGAAGAAGTTGCGTTTGCCCAACAGGCGCAGCTCGACCACGGGATGCTTGTGCATCAGTTCCCACGCGATCAGGAAGGTGATGCAGACCAGCGAGACGATCGCCAGCACGGTAATGGTCTTGGACGTGAACCAGTCGTCGTCGTTACCGTTGTCCAGCATGAACTGCAGGCAGCCTACGCCCACCGCCAGCAGGAACAGGCCGATCGCATCGATCGGCATCTTGGTGACTTTGGACTCGCGATCACGCAGCAGGGCGTACGTCACCACCACGGCGAAGATGCCCACCGGGATGTTGATGAAGAAGATCCACGACCAGTGGTAGTTGTCGGTGATCCAGCCACCCAGGATCGGGCCGAACACGGGCGCGACCACCACTGTCATTGCCCATAGCGCCAGCGCGATGGGTCGTCGCGCCACCGGGTAGTTGTTCAGCAGCAGGGTTTGCGACAACGGCACCATCGGGCCCGATACCGCGCCCTGCAGCAGGCGGAAGACGATGAGCATGGGCATCGAGGTGGAGAACCCGCACAGCGCGGAGAACACCACGAACAGCGCCACCGAGGTCATGAAGGTACGCACCTCGCCGAAGCGCCGTGCCACCCAACCGGTCAGCGGCTGCATCACCGCGCTGGCCATCGAGTAGGCACTGATCGCCATGGTGCCTTCGTTGCTGCTGACGCCCACGTTGCCGGCGATGGTACGCACCGACACGTTGACGATGGAGATGTCGAGCACCTCCATGAACGTGGCCAGCGCCACGCCCGCGGTAAGCAGCACCAGCGCGCCGCCGGTGAGCGGCGGCCTGGACCCGCCGTTGCCGTTCTGCCCGGCCATCGATCAGCCGCCGCGCTTGGCCGCTACCGGCTTCGGGGTTGCATCCACCGTGTTCTCGCGGATGATCTGCTCAGCGCGCTGGTCGGCCTCGCCCATCTCCTGCTCGTAGACGTTGGTGCTGGCCAGCGGCTTGCTACGCGGCGTTTCCGAGAGCACGCGGCCGTCGCGGTCGTGCGTGTCCACGTTCACGTCGGTGGACAGGCCGATGCGCAGCGGGTGCTTGCGCAGGTCCTCCGCGTCGATGGCGATGCGTACGGGCAGGCGCTGCACCACCTTGATCCAGT
This sequence comes from Luteibacter sp. PvP120, assembly GCF_054055715.1. Classification (NCBI taxonomy): domain Bacteria; kingdom Pseudomonadati; phylum Pseudomonadota; class Gammaproteobacteria; order Lysobacterales; family Rhodanobacteraceae; genus Luteibacter; species Luteibacter sp. PvP120. The sequence continues at coordinate 590,028 of NZ_JBSRXP010000002.1, forward strand.
TGCCGGTGGCGTTCTCGGCGGGCAGCAGCGAGAACGCGCTGCCGGTGCCGGCGTTCAGGCCCACCACCTTGCCGTGGTATTCAACGTCCGAATACATGTCGGTGGTGAGCTTCACCGGCTGGCCGATGCGGATGTGCTCCAGCTGGGTTTCCTTGAAGTTGGCATCGACCCACAGGTCGGCCAACGGCACCACGGTCAGCAGGTCCTGACCCGGCTGGATACGCTGGCCCACCTGCACCTGGCGACGCGCGGCGTAGCCTTCGATGGGCGAAACGATGGCGTTGCGGCCGCTGTTCACCCATGCGTTGCGGAACTGCGAGCGGGCCTGGATCACCGCGGGGTAGGTCTCTACGGTGGTGCCATCGACCTGAGCGTGCGCCGCGGCGGCCTCGCGCTCGGCCGCGTCCAGCGCCGCCTTGGCCTGCTGCATCTGGCGCTTGCCGTTGTCCACTTCCTCGGCGGACACCGCGCGACGCTCGAGCAGCGGATGGCGGCGGTTGTAGTCGTCACGTGCCTGTTCGTACTGGGCGCGACGCTGCGGGATGGCGGCATCAGCCTGATTGGCCTGCTGCATCTGTGCCTGGGCCTGGCGCACGGCCTGGGCCAGCTGGCCCTCCGCATTCATCAGGCTGACCTGGGCATCGACGGGGTCCAGCTTGATCAGCACCTGGCCCTGGTGCACCCGCTCGGTTTCCTCCACCCCCACCTCCACCACCGTGCCGGCCACACGGGACGAGATGGTCACCATGTCGCCCTTGACGTAGGCATCATCGGTGGTCTCGCGCTGCGACAGCACGAAGATGTAGTAGAGCAGCCAGCCGATGCCGGCCAGCACGAACACGGCGGCGATGATCGACAGGACGATGACCTTCTTGCGCTTGGCCTTGGGGTCGTCTTCCTTCTTGTCCTCGTCCTTGCCGTCCTTGCCGTCTTTCTTGTCCTTGTTCTGTTCCTTATCGTCCTTGTCGCCGCCCCGCTTTCCGGCGTCCTTGTCCTTTTCCTTTTCCTCGTCCCTGCCGTCGTCGTCTTCATCGCCGGCATGCTCGTCGCGCTCACCGCGCGGCGATTCGTCGCCGTACTTGTGCAGGTACTTGTAACGGTACTTGTAGGGCTGCGGCGCGAGGCCGTCACCGTTACCTTCGCCAGGCGTTTCGTAGTCAGGGGTCATCGCGGGGAGTCCTTGCCGGCGGCGGTGGCCGGAAGAGCGGGCAGGTCGTCGGCGTGGTAGCCGCCGCCCAGTGCATGGATAAGGGAAAGGTTGGCGGAGAGCATCTGGCTGGTGAGCTGCAGGCGGGCGTCGCGCTGCTGGTCGAGCTGCATGTCGGCGTTGAGCCAGGTGCGGTCGTCGATCAGGCCCTTGGACCGGCGATCGGCCGCCTTGGACTTCTGCGCCGCGGTGGCCTCGTACTGGCGGTCCACCTGTACGCGCTGGGCGTCCAGCGCCTGCAATTGCGCAATGCCCTGTGCGATGTCGCCGGCGGCCTGCACCACGGCGCCGTCGTACTGGGCCACGGCGCTGTCCAGCTGCGCCTGCGCGCTCTCGAACTGGGCCCGCAGCCGACCGCCGCTGAAAATCGGTAGCTGCACCGATGCGCCCAGGTTCCCAAGCGTAAGGTCGGTACGCGTGCCGGAGCCCAGGTCGGGATACGTGCGCAGGAAGGCCCCAAGCGCCATCAGGCTCACATCGGGGTAGTAGGCCTTGCGCGCCTGGTCGATGGTCTTCGACGAGGCTTCGATCTGCCAGCGCGCGGCGGCGATATCCGGGCGCCGGGCCAGCAGTCCGATGCGGGCGTCGTCGGGCAGGCGGGTATCCGGGGTGGGCAGCGGCGAGGGCGTCAGGTTGCCGAGATCCTTCGGCGACACGCCGGCCAGTGCGGCGAGCTGGGCCAGGTCGAGGCTGGCCGCGCCTTCCAGCTGCGCCACGTTCTGTCGCGTCTGCGCCAGCTGGGCATCGGCCTGGTCGAGCGCGGTGGGGTCGTCCAGGCCGGCGTGCACCCGCAGCTCTACCAGGTCGCGGTACTGCGACGAGCTGTCGGCCGCATGGCGGGCCACGGCCAGGCGGGCCTGCTGGGCCTGCCAGTCGAAATACGTGTTGACCACGTTGTACTGCAGCGAGGTGGCGGCGGACGCCCGTTCGGCCTCGGCGGCGCGCGCCTGCCCGACCGACGCCTGCACGGCTGCCTTCTGCTTGCCCCAGAGGTCCAGGTCCCACGTGGCCAACGCGCCGGCCACGCCGCTGTTGCTCCAGCTCTTGCCGGGATTCAGCTGGAAGCCTTGCGCGCTGCCCGTGGCGCCCGGCATCTGCCCCTTGAGCGAAACGTCGTTGTAGCCGTGGCCGCCGTTGACCAACCCACGCACCTGTGGGTTCAGTTCGGCCTTTGCCGAGTCCACCGCCCGCAGCGCCGCGCGATAGCGCGCCTCGGCCTGCTCCATGTTCGGCGAGCCGCGCATGGCCAGGTCCACCACGCGGTCCAGCTGTGCGTCGTCGTAGCGCTTCCACCATTCCGGCTGCGGCCATCCCGCCTGGCTGGTCGGCAGGCCGGCGATCGGCACCTCGTCGCGCGGCACGAAGGCGGGCGGACGCACGGCCGGGGCGCAGGCCGCCAGCATCAAGGCCGCGGCGAGAACGGCAACGCGGAGGCCGCCGCTCCGGCGGCGGTGCCGATGGGGATTGGGCATGGAAGGGTCCGTTGAATACAGGCGGGCGGCCATGAAACCGCCGTATCGCGTCGGCGAAAATTACCAGCCGGCGGCGTGGGCGGTATGTGACGGTTCATCCAGTGAAGCAAGTCGCAAGGAATGGTGAGCCGGTGCCGCTAAGCTAGGCGATCCTGTTCCGCGACCGGATGCCACGCACGTGAATGACCTGATCAGCGCCATCCTCCTCGGCATCGTCGAGGGGATCACCGAGTTCCTGCCTGTCTCCAGCACGGGCCACCTGCTCATTGCCGAACGCTGGCTCGGGGCCCGGTCCGACCTGTTCAACGTGGCCATCCAGGCCGGCGCCATCCTCGCGGTCACCTTCATCTACTGGCGCACCCTGTGGAGCCTGGTGGTGCACTGGCGCAAACCCGAGACCCGCGACTACGTGATGAAGCTGGGCGTGGCTTTCCTCATCACCGCGGCGCTGGGCCTGGTGGTGACCAAACTGGGCTTCAAGCTGCCCGAGACGATCACCCCCGTGGCCTGGGCGCTGATCGTCGGCGGCCTGTGGATGATCGTGGCGGAGAAAGTGGCGGCGGATCGACCCGACCAGGTGGCGGTCAGCTGGCGCGTCGCCATCCTGGTAGGCCTGGCCCAGATGGTGGCCGGCATCTTCCCCGGCACGTCACGTTCGGCCGCCACCATCTTCGTCGCCATGCTGGGCGGTACCACCAACCGGGCCGCGGCCACGGAGTTCGCCTTCCTCGTCGGCATCCCGACGATGTACGCGGCCACGGGCTACGAACTGCTGAAGACGTTCACGCACGGCGGCGCGGCGGGCGAGGACTGGACGGGCCTGGCCGTGGCCTTCGTGGTGTCGACGCTGGTCGCGTTCGTGGCGGTGAAGTGGCTGCTCGGCTACATCCGCTCGCATCGCTTCACGGTGTTCGCCCTGTACCGCATCGTGCTGGGCATCGCCCTGCTGCTGTTCCTGCCCGCCGGCGGCTGACCCACGCCCTACGCCGGCGGCACGACGCCGGTCAGGCCACGGCGGCGATCGGCTCCGGCTCGGCCAGCGCCACCTGGCGCAGACGCGCCAGTTCGGCTTGCTGCTGTTCCACGATCTTGCATTGCGGCGTGCTGGTGCGCTGGAACAACTCGCTGGTCCACTCGATGAACGCCTGCACGCGCGCCGACAGATGGCGTTTCTGCGGGTAGACGATCCAAAGGTTGGAGCCGGTGGAGATCGTGTCGGTCATGATGATTTCCAGCGCGCCCTTCTGCAGCGCCGAGGCGGCCAGGCAATGCGGCGCCTGGATGATGCCCAGGCCGGCGATGGCCGCCTGGATGACCGATTCCCCATCGTTGATGAGCATGTGGGCATCCACGTCCACCGACACGCGACCGCCGGGTGAGTCGAACTGCCACTGGTAGGGCTTGCCCGTGCTGGGGTGCACGAAGTTGACCGTGCGGTGTGCCTTGAGGTCGTCGATGCGGGTCGGTGTGCCATGGCGCGCCAGGTAAGACGGCGCGGCGCACAGCACGTTGCTGAAGTGGCCGATCTTGCGCGCGATGAGGCTGGAATCGGCCAGCTCGCCCATCCGGATGGCGCAGTCGAAGCCGCCTTCGTTCAGGTCGAACGGGAAATCGCACATCGTCAGTTCAAGCCGAATATCCGGGAACCGCTGCTCGAATTCCGCGAGGTTCGGAATGATTGCGGCGCGACCGATGGCGGACGACGCGGCCACGCGCAGCTTGCCCACGGGCTTGGTCTTGGCGTAGCCCAGGGCCTCGGTGGCCTCGGTGAGGTCGGCAAGGATCTCCTTGCAACGCAGGTAGAACGCGGAGCCATCGTCGGTCAACCGCAGCGAACGTGTCGAGCGGAAGAACAGCCGCGCACCCAGGTTTTCCTCCAATCGGGAGATGGCCCGGCTGACCCCCGACGGGGTCATTTCGAGTTGCATGGCCGCCGACGAGAAGCTCTTGGCTTCCACCACGCGGACGAAAACGCTGATCGCTGAAAAGTCTTCCACGGTCGACCCCGCTGGACGGATTCGTGACTGGGCGTCACAGGCGGGGTGATTGTAGACCCATTTTTCGCTTGCGGGGCAAGACCTAGATTACGCCACCTGGGTGGAACCGGCTTGACCTCGAGCGCGCTTGAGGTCGTACGCTCCGCCGCCTTGCCGTTCCCCCGCCTATTTCGACACATCCAGGACACCCCGCCATGAAGAAGAAAATCCTGCTCGGTTCGGCCGCCCTTGCGGTCGCCGTCGCCTCGGCGCTGTGGCTCGGCGGCGGTGGCGCTCCCTCGCATGCCGCCGAAACGGCCATGGCGATGCCCACGCCCGACGTCACGGTGGCCCAGGTGGTGTTGCGCCCGGTGTCGGACGCCAGCGGGTTCACCGGACGCATCCAGGCCGTGGACTCGATCCAGATCCGGCCCCGGGTCGGCGGCTACATCGACAGCGTGCATTTCCGGGAAGGCGCCACGGTGAAGAAGGGCGACCTGCTCTTCACCATCGATCCGCGCCCGTACCGCGCGGAAACCGACCGCCTTGCCGCCAACCTGGCCCAGGCGCGCGCCGAGGCGAAGAACGCCGAGGCCAACACCGCGCGCGGGGCCAAGCTGGTCCAGCAGCACGCCGTGTCGCAGGAGGAAGCCGACCGGCTCGACACCGCGGCCGTGAGTGCGAAGGCACATGTCGCGTCCGTCCAGGCTGCCCTGGACGCGGCGCGCCTCAACCTGTCGTTCACCGAGGTACGCGCGCCCGTCGACGGCAAGGTGAGCAACGCGCAGATCACCGCCGGCAACCTGGTCACCCCCAGCGACACGCTGACCAGCGTGGTCACGGTGGACCCGATGTACGTGTACTTCGACGTGGATGAGCAGACCTTCCTCAAGCTGGACCGCCTGCGCCGCCAGGATGGCCACGCGCCGGACGTGCGGATGGGCCTGGCGGATGAAACCGGCTACCCGCATACCGGCAGGATCGACTTCGTCGACAACCAGGTACGGGCCGGCGCCGGCACCATCCGCCTGCGCGCCGTGTTTCCCAACGCCGATGGCGCGTACACCGCCGGCTTGTTCGCCCGCGTGGAACTGCGCAGCGGCACCACCCAGCCGCGCGCATTGATCGACGACAAAGCCGTGGGCACCGACCTCGGTAACAAGTTCGTCTACGTGCTGGGCAAGGACAAGAAGGTGGAATACCGCCGCATCGCCACCGGTGCGCTGGTCGACGGCCTGCGCGTGGTCGACAACGGGCTGACCGCCGACGACGTGGTGATCGTCAACGGCTTGCAGCACGTGCGGCCGGGCATGGACGTGAACGCCAAGCGGGTCGCGATGGCCTCGCTGGTACCGGAAGGCACGCGCACCCTCGCCATGGCGCGGAACCAGGACTGATCGATGAAAATCGCCCAATACTTCGTCAACCGCCCGATCCTCGCGGGCGTGCTGTCGGTGCTGTTCCTGATCGCCGGCGGCATCGCCGTGTTCAGGCTGCCGATCAGCGAATACCCCGAGGTCGTGCCGCCCACCGTCGTGGTCAAGGCCAGCTACCCCGGCGCCAACCCCAAGGTCATCGCCGAAACGGTGGCCACGCCGCTGGAGGAACAGATCAACGGCGTCGAGGGCATGCTGTACACGTCCTCGCAGGCCACCAGCGACGGACAGATGACCCTCACCGTGACCTTCGCGCTGGGCACCGACCTGGACAACGCGCAGGTGCAGACGCAGAACCGCGTGGCGCAGGCACTGCCCCGCCTGCCCGAGGAAGTGCAGCGCCTGGGTGTCACCACCACCAAGAGCTCGCCCGACCTGACGATGGTGGTGCATCTCACCTCGCCCGACCATCGCTACGACATGCTCTACCTGTCGAACTACGCACGCACGCGCATCAAGGACCAGCTGGCCCGCCTGGACGGCGTGGGCGACGTGCAGCTGTTCGGCGCGGGCGAGTACAGCATGCGCGTGTGGATGAATCCCGAGAAGCTGGCCATTCGCAACCTCACCACGGGCGACGTGATCAAGGCCGTGCGCGAGCAGAACATCGAGGTGGCGGCCGGCTCGCTCAACGCACCGCCGGGTCCGAATTCCAACGCGTTCCAGGTCAACATCAACACGCGCGGCCGCCTGGTCACCGAGGACGACTTCCTCAACATCATCGTGCGCAGCGACGCCACCGGTTCGGTCACGCACCTGCGTGACGTGGCGCGCGTGGAGCTGGGCTCGAACAACTACGCGCTGCGCAGCCTGCTGAACAACCGCGAGGCCGTGGCCATCCCGATCTTCCAGCGGCCCGGCTCGAACGCGATCGCCATCTCCGACGAGGTGCGCGCGCAAATGGCCACGCTGAAGAAGGACTTCCCGCAGGGCGTCGATTACTCGATTGTCTACGACCCGACCGTGTTCGTGCGCGGCTCCATCGAGGCCGTCGTGCACACGCTGTTCGAGGCGATCCTGCTGGTGGTGCTCGTGGTGATCCTGTTCCTGCAGACCTGGCGCGCCTCGATCATCCCGCTGGTGGCCGTGCCGGTGTCGCTGATCGGCACGTTCGCGGTGATGTACCTGGTCGGCTTCTCGCTCAACGCGCTGTCGCTGTTCGGCCTGGTGCTGGCCATCGGCATCGTGGTGGACGACGCCATCGTGGTCGTGGAGAACGTGGAGCGACACATCGAGCACGGGCTGGACCCGAAGGCGGCCACGCGCCAGGCGATGACGGAAGTCACCGGCCCCATCGTGGCGACGGCGCTGGTGCTGTGCGCGGTGTTCGTGCCGGCCGCGTTCATCAGCGGCCTCACCGGCCAGTTCTATCGCCAGTTCGCGCTGACCATCGCCATCTCCACGGTGATCTCCGCGTTCAACTCGCTGACCCTCAGCCCGGCGCTGTCCGCCATCCTGCTCAAGGGCCGCGACGAGCCGAAGGACAGGCTCACGGTGTGGATGGAGCGCAGCCTGGGCTGGCTGTTCCGCCCGTTCAACCGCGGCTTCGAGCGTGCGTCGCACGGCTATGTCAGCGGCGTGCAGAAGGTGTTGCGTTTCTCCGCGGTCATGCTGGTGCTGTACGTGGGCCTGGTGGCGCTGGGCGTGCTCGGTTTCGCGCGGACACCCACGGGCTTCGTGCCGACCCAGGACAAGCAATACCTCGTGTCGTTCGCGCAGCTGCCCGATGCCGCTTCGCTGGACCGCACCGAGGGCGTGATACGCCGCATGGGCGACATCGCGCTGAAGGACCCGGGCGTGGAGAGCGCCGTGCAGTTCCCCGGCCTGTCGATCAACGGCTTCACCAACAGCACCAACGCCGGCATCGTGTTCGTCACGCTGAAGCCATTCGAGGAACGGCGTGCGGCCGACCTGTCGGCCGAGGCGATCGCGGCACGACTCAATGGGCAGTTCGCCGGCATCCAGGATGCCTATATCGCGATCTTCCCGCCGCCGCCGGTCAACGGCCTGGGCACGATCGGCGGTTTCCGCATGCAGATCGAGGACCGCGGCGACCTGGGCTTCGAGGAACTCTACAAGCAGACGCAGGGGATCATTGCGGCCAGTCAGAAGACGCCGGAACTGGCCCACCTGTTCACCAGCTTCCAGGTGAGCGTGCCCCAGTACGATGCCGATATCGATCGTGAGAAGGCGAAGTCCGAAGGCATCGACCTGGGCGACGTGTTCCAGACCATGCAGGCGTACCTCGGCTCGCTCTACGTCAACGACTTCAACCGCTTCGGTCGCACTTACCAGGTGAACGTTTCCGCGGAGCCGTCGTTCCGCCACGAGCCGTCCGACATCGTGGGCCTGAAAACCCGCAACGCCGCCGGCGACCTGGTGCCGCTGGGTTCGTTCCTCACGGTACGCCAGACCAACGGCCCGGACCGCGTGCAGCACTACAACGGTTACCCCACGGCCGAGATCAACGGCGGCGCGGCACCGGGCTACAGCACCGGCCAGGCGCAGGCGGCGATGGAGAAACTGGTCAAGGCCAACCTGCCCAACGGCATGACCTATGAGTGGACGGAACTGACCTACCAGCAGATCCTCGCCGGCAACACGGCGGTGCTGGTGTTCCCGCTGTCCGTGCTGCTGGTGTTCCTGGTGCTGGCGTCGCTGTACGAAAGCCTGAGCCTGCCACTGGCGGTGATCCTGATCGTACCGATGGTGCTGCTGTCCGCGATCGTCGGCATCATCGTCACCGGCGGGGACAACAACATCTTCACCCAGATCGGCCTGATCGTCCTGGTGGGCCTGGCGTGCAAGAACGCGATCCTCATCGTCGAGTTCGCCCGCGAAGCGGAGATCGGCGGCATGAACCGCGTGGATGCCGTGCTCGAGGCCGCGCGCCTGCGACTGCGTCCGATCCTGATGACCTCGTTCGCATTCATCATGGGCGTGGTGCCCCTGGTGACCTCGCACGGCGCCGGTGCGGAAATGCGCCATGCCATGGGCGTGGCGGTGTTCGCCGGCATGCTCGGCGTCACCTTCTTCGGCCTGATCTTCACGCCGCTCTTCTACGTGCTGATCCGCGGCTGGAACGAACGCACCGAGGCGCGTCGTCGCGAACGCCGCGAGCGTCGCCTTCTTGCACACGCGGCCCGGGAGTCGTAAGCCATGACCTTTATTCCTCGCAGTACCGCGCTGTTCGTCGCCCTCGTCCTTGCCGGCTGCGCCAGCGTGGGCCCGGACTACCATCCGCCCGTGCAGGCGCCGGTGACCTTGCAAGGGGTCGACGCCGCGCACCAGAACAGCGGCGACGTGCAGGCACGCTGGTGGACGCAGTTCGGCGACCCCACCCTCGACGCGCTGATCGCCCGCGCGGCGAAGGGTGCGCCGGATCTCCGGATCGCCACGGCCCGGCTCAACCAGGCACGCGCCGCGCTCGGCACGGCACGGTCCCAGCAGGTGCCCGACGTGGAAACCGTCGCATCGTTCCAGCGCAGCCGTGGGCAACAGCCGGGCTTCAGCGACCAGCGCACCACGGTGACCCAGTACCAGGCGGGCTTCGATGCGTCGTGGGAGCTGGACCTGTTCGGCGGCATTCGCCGTTCGGTGGAAGCCGCACGGGCCGACGCCGCGGCCGGGGAGGCCTCGTTGCAGGACGCGCAGGTCACCCTGTTTGCCGAGGTGGCGCGCAACTACTTCGACCTGCGCGGCACCCAGTTACGGATCGACGTGGCCCGGCGTGACATCGCCAACCAGCAGGATTCGCTCAAGGTCATCCAGGCCCGGGTCGATGTCGGCACCGGCGCGGAACAGGACCTGGCCAGCGCCAAGGCACGGATGGCCGCGGTGGAAGCGCAATTGCCGGTGCTGCAGACCCAGGCGCAGGCCGACACGTTCCGGCTGGCGGTGCTGCTGGGTGCGCGGCCGGGTGAGCTGGATGTCGACCTCTCGCCGGCGACGTTCAAGCCGATCGATGTCAGCCTGGCGATCGGCGGCGCCGACGACGTGCTGAAACGGCGTCCGGACATCCGTATCGCCGAGCGCGAACTGGCCGCCGCCAATGCGCGCATCGGCGTGGCCAAGGCCGATTATTTCCCGCATATCTCGCTGGGCGGGTTCATCGGTTTCCTTGCCGGTCGCAGCAACGATTTCGGGGGTGCCGACTCGCGTGCCTTCCAGCTGGCACCGAGCATTTCGTGGTCGGGGCTGAACGTGCAGCGCGTCGCTTCGGGCGTGCGCGGCGCACGGGCCCGCGCGGAAGAGGCGCAGGCCAACTACGACCGCACCGTGCTCACTGCGCTGGAAGATGTCGACAACGCGCTGGTCGGTTTCAACCAGCAGCGCGTGCGCGTGGAGAAGCTGGTGGTCCAGGCCAGCGAAAGCCGCCGCGCGGCGGAACTGGCCAAACTGCGCTACGACGCCGGCCGCACCGACTTCCTCGAACTGCTCGATGCCCAACGGACACAGCTATCGGCCGAGGATCAGCTGGCGGAAGCCGAAGCGGCGACCAACACGCGTGCCGTGCAGCTTTACAAGGCCATCGGCGGAGGTTGGCAGGCCTGCGGCAACGAGGCCTGCAGCGAGGTGGCGAAGACGCCATGACCGCTGCGACGCTTCATCGGCTACCGGTGGCGAGGCCCCGCTCGACCCCGCTGGGCGTGGAGCCGCCGCTCGGCCAGCGCGTGGCGCTGGTGAGCGGCGCCAACCGGGGCATCGGTTTCGAGGTGGCGAGGCAACTCGCCGCGCTCGGTGTCACGGTGTTCGTCGGCGGTCGCGAGGTGGCGCGGGCCGAGAAGGCGGCACGCACCCTCCGCGAAGCGGGCGGCGTCGCGCATGCGCTACGCCTGGACGTCACGCGGGCGGCGGACATCCAGGCCGCCGTCGCCGCCATCGAGGGACGACTGGGCCGGCTGGACATCCTGGTCAACAACGCCGGCGGGTATTTCGACACGGGTAGCCGCGCCTCGCGGCCCGACCTGGACACGATACGCGGCGCGCTCGAGGTAAACCTGCTGGGTGCATGGTGCCTGACCGCGGCGGTGTTGCCGCTGATGCGTCGGCACGGTTACGGTCGCGTGGTCAACGTGTCCAGCGAATGCGCCACGCATGCCATATGTGGCGACGATGCGCCGGCATACCGCATCTCGAAGGCCGCGCTCAACGCTTATACGCAGGTGGCCGCCAAGGAACTGGAAGGCAGCGGCGTGCTGGTCAACGCCGTGTCCCCCGGCTGGACCGCCACGGCCCTGGGCGGCAGCGGTGGACGGCCGGTGGCCGAGGGTGCACGCGGCGTGGTGTGGGCCGCGTTGTTGCCGGAGCGCGAGGCGATCCATGGCAGGTTCTGTCGCGACGGCGAGGCGATCGCCTGGTAACGCCGCGTGTGGTGGGGCGTCAGCGCGAGATGATGTGCGCGAACCACTCCCACCCGCGGAGACGGGCGGTGATCAGCTTTACGCAGGTCAGCATCGGTACGGCAAGCAAGGCGCCGGGAATGCCCCACAGCCAGCCCCAGATCAACAGCCACAGCAGGATCGCCACGGGGCTGAGCCGGGAACGGCGCCCCTGCAGCATCGGCGTGAGCATGTTGCCTTCGATGGCGGTGATGCCGGCGAACGTGGCGGCCGGCAACAGGGCCGGGCCCAGTTCCTGGAAGTGCAGCACGCCCACGATGGCCAGCACGGTCGTGGTGGTGATCGCGCCGACGTACGGAATGAAGTTCGCCACGGTAGCTACCGTGCCCCACAACAGCGGGTCGGGCACGCCGTAGAGATAGAGCATGCCGGCGGTGACCAGCCCCAGCGTCACGTTGATCGCCGCGGTGAGCAGCAGGTAGCTGGATACTTCCACCTGGATGCTGCGCACGATGCTCACCGTGTGCCGCTTGTAGGCGAAGGTGGGCGATATTTCCACGGCACGCCGCAGGATCTCGTCGCCGTACACGAGGAAGAAAAACACCAGCAGGGCCACCGTCAGCACGCTGGCCAGCACCTTCGGCGCACCAGCCACGATGTCCCAGGCGGTGAAGGCGAATCCCGTAGCCGCCTGTGGCGCGTTGCGCGCGACCGCGCCGCCGACCAGGTTCTGCGTGGCCCGGCTGGCCGCTTCGATCTGCTGCGTCATCGGCTTGATCTTGGGCGCGAACGCCCGCATCGCCGTCGGCGCCTCGTGGAACCAGTTCAGCGCGGGCGTGGACAACGTGGCGATGGCCGAGACCAGCCCGACGCCAAGCATCACCATGACGGTCACCGCGGCCAGCCAGCGCGGGATGCGCACGCGCGCCGCGGCGGCGACGATGGGATTCAAGGCCAGGCCCATGAAACCGGCCAGCACCAACGGCACCAGCAGCGACTTGCCCAGCACCACGGTATAGACCAGCGCCAGCAGGATCATGCCGGTGAGGGATATGCGGATCGCCTTGAGGTGCCGCGAGATGCGACGGGTGCTGCGACTGCTGCCGGGCTTGCGACGGGGCCTTACGGGCAGGGTCGCCAGCGCCGCCCCGGGCGCCGCCGTCGTCGACAGGGGCGTAGTCAACGACCCGGGCGGCTCGCTCATGACGCGTCGTCGGCTACGTCGGCCGTATCGGCGGCGTCCCCGGCAAGATCGCCGAGCAGGCTGCCCGTGGCCATCGAGATCACCTTGCCGATGATGTCCGCGGTGCCGCCGGCCACCAGGCCGCTGACGCCTGGCACGGCAAGCGGGTTGAGCTTGATGTTACTGAGGAGAAAGCCGGCACCGGTGGCGATGCCCACCACGGTGAGGGGATGTTCGTAGCCGCGGGCGATGATCGACGCCGCCGGTTCCACCACCTCCGCACGCGCCGCCGTGACGCGCGCCTTGGCGGCAGTGACCTTGGCCATGCTTCTGAAAATACCCATCGTCTAGACCCCTGCCTTCGCTTCGCCTTCCGCCTTGCCCTGGCGCACCGCTTCCCTGGCCAGGCTGGCCAGTTCGTTACGAGTACCGGGAAGGCTGATCCAGTGCATGCAGCGCTTGAACACGAGGATCGCAGCCACCAGCAATACCAACTGCAGGCCAGCCAGGGCGGTGAGCGCCCACGCCCAAGAGCCGAACCACTGGGCAAGACCCCAGCCAGCCAGCGCCAGCAGCGTAAGTCCCAGCGCCACGGCAAAGACGATGGCGGCCAGGCCCATGAACAGCATCATGACGATGCCTGCCCGCGCCAGGCCCAGCTCCGCACCGGCCAGGGCGAACTGCGCCGCGAACAGGTTCTTCAGGCCGCCGCCCAGACGACGCAGGTCGTCGATCCAGGCAGGCATCGTCAGGGACGGGCGCGCCGGACCCGCGCTATCCGCGGTCGGTTCGTTCACGTCGCTGCGCCCCGAGGGAATGTCTTCCTGCATGTGTCATTGCCCCCGGGACAAAGGATCAGTTGCGAAGGATACGACCAGCCAGCCAACCGGCGGCAAGCGCCATGGCGATGGACTGTACCGGCTTCTCGCGCACGTAGTCGCGGGCGGTATCGAGCCAGTCGTTCGCGGTGTCCACGGCATCGCCATAGACTTCCTTGCCGCGCACCTTGGCTTCCTCGGCTTTTTCGGCGGCACGCGTGGCGCCCTGGGCGGCCTTGTCGGTGGCCGTGTGCAGCGTGTTTTCCACCTTGTCGGCAGCACGGTCCACGGCGTCCTTGGTGCGGTCCACGGCGTCGGAGGTAGCCTGCTTCACACGCTCGGCGCGCGCGTCGATGCGCTCGGCGGCCGACACGTTGTTCGCGGCGGCGGTCGCTGCATTGGCAGCCTGGTCGAGGGGATTGTTCATGACGTGCACTCCGAAAGGACGGGATGGGACAAGTTAGAGCGGAGGGGGTGATGCTGGAGTCATCGCAAGCGCCGGCGGCCTGGGCCGCCGGCTCGCGTCGACCTTACCGGCCTCGGCCGCGGAAGAACGAGATGATGGCCAGGATCAGGAAGACGATGAACAGGATCTTGGCGATGCCGGCCGCAGTACCCGCGATACCGCCGAAACCGAAGACAGCCGCGATGATGGCGATGACGAGGAAAACGAGAGCGTAATGCAGCATGGGGAAAATCTCCGGCAGAATGGGACGCGACGCCATTTAGTCCCGGACCCTGCGCAGACCGCGTGAAGCCGCGCCGTCCTGCTCAAAGGCCGTTCAGGCTGGCGCGGCGTCCAGTCACTGTCCGCCTCAGCCGCGAACCCGCGGATTGAGCGAATACGTACCGGTGATGACCGCTTCGTCCACCACGTGGCCTTTCATCACGTCACGCAGTTCGGCCAGGTTGAAGCCGGTTTCCAGCGGGAGCGTGTCCACGTCCAGGGCGTACACGTGGAAATGGTAATGGTGGGCGATGCTGTCGTTCCAGGGCGGGCATGGGCCGTCGTAGCCATGGTAATGACCTTCCATGTCGCGGTCGCCCTTGAACCAGCCCGTGTAGTCGTTGATGCCCTGGACCGATCCGGGCGGTCCCACCGGCTCTTTCTTGCCACGCGGCACGATGCCCTCGCCGCAGGCGCCTTCGCCCAGTTCACGGCACTCCACGGGGATATTGGCCATCAGCCAGTGGACGAACTCCACGCGCGGCAGGTCGTGGCGCACTTCGCGGCCTTCGACGTTGACGTCGTCGGGCTTGGAGGGCACGTCGGTGTCGATCACGGCGATGACGAAGGATCGGGCCGTGTTCGGCACCTCCGTCCACGCCAGGTGCGGCGTCACGTTACCCGCCGGCTTCACCGGTTCGCCGAGGTCCATGAACGCATAGGTGGCCGGGATCGGCTTGCCGTGCTCGATGCTGTCGCTCTTCAGTCGCATGGGCTACTCCTGTTGTATCGCAGCACTTCATCACGTGGCGTGTGTAGTCCTTGCAGTGAAACCAGGGACTCAGCCGGCGATGGCGTTGAAGCGGGCCGCGATGTAGTCGTCGGTAAAGCTGGTCATGCTGAAATCGCGGATGAAACCGCAGTGCCCGCCGTGGTTGGCGATGTCCAACTCGATGTTGGGCGGCAGGCGGAGCTGGTGGAACGCGGCGATGGGAATGACCGGGTCGTCGCGCGAGGTGAGGATGGTGGCCGGGACGTGCAGGTCCATCAGGCGATCGCCCGCGACCGAGTAGCCGTCGAGGTAGGCCTCGAGCGAATCGAAATCGGTATGCCGGAGCACCAGCGAGCTGGTGAGGTCGCGCATGTTCTGCTTCAGCTCGTTCAGCTCGAAATACGTCTGCTGCGGGAAAGCCTGCTGCTTCAGGCGCAGCGAGCGGCGCCACTTGTGCATGAAGTAGGCGTTGTAGAACCACGGCGCTTCGCTTTCCAGCGAAAACAGGCCCTCGCTGGGATCGATGATCGGGCACACGGCCAGCGCGTAGTCGAACGACACGCCCTGGGTGGGCGCGAGGATGCCCGCACGCAACGCGAAATTGCCACCCAGCGAGAACCCGGCCACGCCGACCACGCGCGAGGGAAACATGCGGGTGATCTGCCCGAGCGCCGTCACCACCTCGTCGATGCGACAGGAATGGAACAGTGCCTCGTTCAGGCCGTGGCTGTCGCCGTGGTCGCGAAAGTTGAGGCGAAACACGTCCCAGCCTTCCTCGATCAACCGGCTGCCGGTCTGCAGCACGTAGGTGGAATCGACGCTGCCCTCCCAGCCGTGGAAGAGGATGGCCAGCCCGCGGGATGCCCCGCCGGTGGTCTGCGCCGTATAGCGGCCGCTGAGTCGATCGCCCTGGCCCACGTCCACCAGCACTTCGACCGACCCTTCCTGCACCTTGTGCGCGCGCCGGGGCAACAGGCGCCGACGGATGCCGCTGGAGGAAAGCATGGTCTGCACATGGCCGCTGCGCAGCGGCCATGGCGGATTCAGGTCGATGCCCTTGGGCAGGCTCATGCCGGGGTATCGGTATCCAGGGCCAGGGCGATGCGCTCGCGCGAGGCCTCCGCCATGCGGCGGCGCCCATCGTCCGACACCGGCACGGGCTGGAGGAAATGCACTTCGACGTCGAGCGGACGCTCTCCCAGCAGGCGCAGGAAATTGCCCATGAAGCTCTCGTCTTCGCGGAAGCCCGCATCCACGATGCGGCGACCGTGGCGCGCGAAGCGCAGGGCCACGGGCTGTACCGGTACCGCGGCATCCAGCGCCGCCTGGAAGATGCGGGCATGGAACACCCGCAGCACGCCGTTGTGGCCGGTGCCGCCCTCGGGGAACACGGCCACGGCACGCCCCTCGCGCAGGCGCTCGACCATCACCGCCATGACCGACGCCAGGGAGTGGTTGCTGCCGCGGCGATGGAAGATGGTGCCGCCGCGGGCGGCCATCCAGCCCACCAGTGGCCAGCCGGCGATCTCGGCCTTGGCCACGAAGCAGGCCGCGCGCTGCGAATGCAGCAGCACGATGTCCAGCCACGAGGTGTGGTTGGCCACGAACAGCACCGGGTCCGGCAAGGGCGTGCCGATGCGCACGCTGCGGAAGCCGAAGATCCGCAGCAGCAGGGTGGACCACAGGCGGATGGCGCGGTGGCCGAAGGGCTCCTTGCCGTCCTTCATGACGCCACCGGCCCAGCTCAGGATGGCCGTGCAGATGAAGATGCCGAACAGGATGTGGAGCAATAGCAGCGGCACACGCCACACATAGCGCAGCGGGCGCAGGGGATCGCGCGGGGTCGGGTTGGCGTCGGTGGATTCCATCAAGCACACAAGATTAACGACCGGCGGACCCTGCCGCTAGGGGAATTTCTCAATCTCGTTGTGCCGCGTGGGCTTGGGCATGGTCAAGCGCGGGCGTTCCCGAGCGGCAGGGCCGTCGAAGCCTTGACCGTCCGCAACACGAAGCTGGTGTTCACGTCGGCCACTCCGGCCGCGTTGAGCAGCCGGTCGAGAAGAAATTGCGAGAAGCCGTCCAGATCGGCGACATAGACCTGCAGCAGGTAGTCCATGTCCCCGGTGAGCGCATAGCAGGAAACGACTTCTTCCCAGGTGGCGACCGACTCGGTAAAGGCGTCGATGGCGGCCGACTCGTGCCGCGACAGCTGCACCCGGACGAAGGCCTGCAGGCCCAGCCCGATCGCGCGGGGCTCCAGCCGCGCGCCGTAGCCACCGATCACCCCGTCCGCCTCCAGCTTCTGCACACGGCGCAGGCAGGCCGAGGGCGACAGGTTGACCTCGGTGGCCAGCTCCGCGTTGGTGATCCGGCCGTTGGCCTGCAGCGCGCCCAGGATGCGTAGATCGGTCCGGTCGAAGGTAGCCTGCACGTTTATAGCCTTATTCAATGTATTGGCGCACGTATATTGCACCTTTGCACACGCATGGAGCAACGAGACAACCCTATTGCGCGCATCGGGCGCTAATCTGTTGCTCTCACCACCGAAATACCACGCCAGGAGTTGCGCCATGGAGAATCCACGCCGCGTCGAGCACCAGCAGACAGACCGCGGTTACGTTCCGGTGTACGCCACCGGCACCGTGGAGCAGCCGTGGGCCAGCTATTCGAAGACGGACCACGACGTGTGGGACACCCTGTACAGCCGGCAGCGGGCCCTGCTGCCGGCCTATGCCTGCCAGGAATTCCTCGATGGCGTGGAACGCTTCGGCCTGGGCGACGGCGGCATTCCGCGCTTCGACGACCTGAACCGCGTGCTGGGCGCGGCCACGGGCTGGGAAGTGGTCGCCGTGGAAGGCCTGCTGCCGGACGAGGTGTTCTTCGACCACCTGGCTCACCGCCGGTTTCCCGTGAGCTGGTGGATCCGCCGTCCGGACCAGCTGGATTACCTGTCCGAGCCCGATCTGTTCCACGACCTGTTCGGGCACGTGCCCCTGCTGCTCAATCCCGTGTTCGCCGACTACATGCAGGCCTACGGCAAGGGCGGCATGAAGGCCCATGCCATCGGGCCGGAGGCCTTGATGAACCTCACGCGCCTCTACTGGTACACGGTGGAGTTCGGCCTGATCCGCACGGACGCCGGCCTGCGCATCTACGGGGCGGGCATCGTCAGTTCCAAGAGCGAGTCGATCTATTCCATCGACTCGACCGCCCCCAACCGCATCGGCTTCGACCTGGCCCGGGTGATGAACACCCGCTACCGGATCGACTCGCACCAGCAGACCTACTTCGTGATCGACGACTTTGCCCAGCTGTTCGAGGCCACCGCGGCCGATTTCACCCCGGTCTACGCGCGGCTGGCCCAGGGCCAGGCCGTGGCGGCCGCCGAGGTGCTGCCGACGGACACCGTGTTCCATCGCGGCAGCCGCGAAGGCTTCGTTTCCGGAGGAGATAACTGAGCCTCAACGGCGGCCTAACGAACGTCCGCTTACGATGGGCCCACGTTCAGTCAACAGGGTGGGTTCAGTCGTGGTCGTCTTCGATATTCCGTTCGAGTCCGTGGGTCCGGGCCTCTGGGTGCTCCAGAAGAATGCGAATGAATATGCCGAGTTCTGCTCGCGCGACGATGCGCTCGAATGCGCACTGGCCGAGGCGCGCCGCATCGAGGCCGCCAATGCGCTGTCGGACATCGTGCTGAACATCGAGGGCAACGACGGGGTATGGCGGGCATTCGATACGTCCATCCGGCCCTACAGCCGCATGCAGGCCGCCTGACACCGCGCCGCCCCATCCACGCCCCGTGTGTGGGTGTAGGAGCCCACGATGTGGGCGATCCCAAACCCGGAAACATTCGTGAAAAGGCCAGCCGCAACGCTGGCCTTTTTCGTTGCCCACATCCCGTTACGGCGTGGATGGCAACGGTGTAGGAGCCCACGATGTGGGCGAACCCTCACCACGGCGGGTGCGAATGAGGCCATGCATCGAAAGCGGAGCATGGCTTCGATGGGTTCACGGAAACGCCGACGGTGATGGGCGGGTGGATTCTTTCGCGATAGGGGGCGCTGAGGGTTCGCGGACATCGTCCGCTCCTACATGGCAATAGGTGGGGTGTGGGTTTGCGGATAGGGTCCGGGGCGCGGGGGCGCGGAAATCGGGGATCGCAAAAAATAAAACCCCGGCAGCCAGGGGAGGAGCTGCCGGGGTCGCGTCGGGTCCAGGCTATCAGGGGAAATAGCGGGACCCGGGACAGAAGGCTATCTAAACGGCCTTCTGCCAACGGGTCGCCTCTCGGCGATCGAATACTTAGATAAGGCCGTTGCCGTGAAGTTCCCGTATCACGGGGGGGTCGTGTTTGGGCTCTGTTTAACTTCGGCGGCCGTGGCGTGGTCGGCCAGCCACGGGCGGACCTGGGCGACCCACAGCGCATAGCCTTTCGGGTTCATGTGCAGGCCGTCGCCGATGAACAGATCGGGCTTGGGCTGACCCTGCGCGTCGATCATGGCGGGTGCCACGTCGAGGAAGGCGACATTCTTCTGTGCCATGGCCCAGGCGCTGATCAGCTTGTTGGCCGCATTGATGGAGGGCAGCAGGGCCACACGTGCCAGGGAGGGCTTGATCGAGATGAAGGCGATGGGCACATCGGGCTGGCCCTGGCGGACCTTGGTCACGAAGGCGGCGAAATCGTCGCGCACCTGTTCGGGGGTGTCGCCGTTCTGCAGGTCGTTGTCGCCGGCGTAGACCACGATGGCGGCCGGCTTGTAGGGCGCCACGATGCGATCGGCGAACGCCGTGGCGTCGTCCATGTCCGAGCCGCCGAAGCCGCGATTGATCACCCGGTAATTCGGAAAGTCGCTGGCCAGGCTTTTCCAGAAGCGGATGGACGAGCTACCGATGAACAGCACCGCGTGCGCGGGTGGCGGGCTGGCGCGGTCGCTGGCCTCGAAGGCCTGGATGTCGCTTTCCCACTGGCTGTGGTCGGGAGCCTTGGCGTGGACGCCGAAGGACAGGACGAGGAAGGTGAGGAGGATCGTCAGGCGTTTCATCCGGAGGAACGTAACCGCTCACGCGCCCGGGGGCAAACCCGGACGATCCACCGCGGTGACCTTGAGCACGGCCTCCACATGCTGGCCGTTCCAGCGATAGATGAAGTGCTCGGCCTGCAGGCAGGGCGCCACCAGGTCCGGATAGAACACCGCCACGCACTCGCCGCCGGGATGCCGCGCGCTGTCGTAGACGATGCCGTTGGAACCCTCCTCGCGCAGGCGGCGGGCGAGCGCGACACTGGCCATGTAGGAATCCGGATCGTGCTCCGCGGGCCAGCCGCCACGGATATCGTGCAGGCGGCCGGCGATGGACGTGGCGTAGCAGCGCACCTGGACATCCGTCGGTGGCTCTCGCGTGGCGGCGAGGAAGGCCTCCCGGTGGTAGACGGTTTCCTCGATGGCGGTGGCCACGGTGTGCGCCGCGTAGAACACGCCCCAGTGGCCGTCCGAGAACCGGCTGCCCTCCGGCGGGATATGGGCGAAGGCGGCCATGATCGGCGTGGTGCCCGGCCCCGCGACCCGACGTCCGGGCGGCAGCAGGCTCAGCGCGCCCATCTCCTCGCGCAGGCGGGGATTGGTCAGCGATTCGATCGCCATCACCGCGTCGATGTCCTTCGCGTCGGCGATGCGGTCGAACAGGCCCACCGGGGGAAACCGGCTGGGAACGATGCGGTAGGCGTGGGCCCAGCGTATCCGCCGTGACGGCGGCAGCGGGCTCATCCGTTCCAGCCGCGCTGGGCGTCCAGGTACTGGCGGACGACATAGAGATCGGCGACGTTGCCCGAGAGCATGCGATCCAGCGCCGAGCGGCCACCGAACAACGGTGCCGCGTTGGCTTTGCGGACCCAGGCGTCGGCCTGGCCGGGCTCGGGGAACAGGATCTGCAGGTCTTTCCAGATGCCCAGCAGGTAGCTGATGCGCTCGATCACGTCACGCCCCGGCGCGCCGTCCTGCATCTTCTTCCACTTGAAGTAGGTGGACTCCGGCGGATCGCCCAGCAGCGTGCGCTGCTCGGCGCCGCGGAGTTTCCAGCGCTCGGCCAGGGCGAAGAAGGCCCGCAGTGCCGGGCCGCCGAGGTCGGCGACGGGTGTCGGACGGGCATGAATCGCAGGCTGCATCGACGACTCCACTGGTGGATACATGATCCATGTTACTTCATGTGTGGATATCGTGGTAGCACGTCGACCGCTGGACCTCGCCCGGACTATCCCGTCAGTGCTTGCGCTGCGCGGCGATCCATTCGTCGACGTGCTGCTCCAGTACCGGCAGGGGTACCGAGCCCAGCGACAGCACCGTGTCGTGGAACGCCCGCAGGTCGAAGCTTTCGCCCAGCGCCTTCTCCGCCTTCTCGCGCAAGGCGCGGATTTTCAGGTAGCCCAGGTCGTAGGACAGCGCCTGACCCGGCCAGCTGATGTACCGGTCCACCTCGTTGGCGATCTCACGCTGGCTCAGCGCGGTGTTGCTGCTGAGGTAATCGATCGCCTGCTGCCGGCTCCAGCCGAGGTGGTGGATACCCGTATCCACCACCAGGCGGCAGGCGCGCCACATCTGGTAGGTAAGGAAGCCGAAGTGCTCGTAGGGCGTGTGGTAGATACCCATCTCCTCGCCGAGGTATTCCGAATACAACGCCCAGCCTTCGCCGTAGGCCGAGATATAGCCGTCACGCCGGAAGTCGGGCAGCCCCTGCTGCTCGGCCGACAGCGCCAGCTGCAACGCGTGGCCCGGCATCGACTCGTGCAGGGTCAGTGCCGGCATGTTGAACAGCGGACGCGACGGCAGGTCGTAGGTGTTGACCAGGTACGTATCCGGGCCACCGCGGCCGGACGTGTAATAGGGCGCGATGTCCGCCGGCACCGGCTCGATCGCGAAACGCTGCCGGGGCAACAGGCCGAAGTACTTGCCCAGTTTCGCGTCCACCTGCTTGGCGACCCACGCCGTGCGCATCAGCAGCTCGTCGGGCGTCTTGGCGTAGAACTGCGGATCGCTGCGCAGGAAGGCCAGGAACGCCGGGAAGTCGCCCTTGAATCCGGTCTGCTGCATCGTCTGCACCATCTCCTTGTGCAGCCGATCCACCTCGCGCAGGCCGATGGCATGGATGGCATCCGGGGTGAGGTCCAGCGTGGTGTACTCGAGAATCTGCTGCCGGTAATAGGCCTTGCCGTCCGGCAGCGACTCCGCCGCCAGGGTGGCCCGCGCGCCGGGCACGTACTCGGTACGGAAGAACGTGAGCAGCCGGCCATAGGCAGGGATCACGTCGCCGGCGATGACCTGGCGGGCTTCCGCGCGCAGCGCCTCGGCGTCGGCCGCCGGAAGCGTCTTCGGCAACGCGGCGAACGGCCGGTACAGGGCGCTGTCCTCCGGCTTCTTCAGGTCGGCGACGGCGGCGATCGATACGTCGCGCCCGTCGAGCACGGCCCGCGGCACCGTGAAACCACGCGCCAGGCCCAGGCGCATGTTGGCGATCTCCTGGTCCATGTACGCCGGGATCTGGCGCAGGCGGTCGATGTACTTGCGGTAGTCGTCGCGTGTGCGCAGGTCGTCGCCGTGCATTACGTACCCGATGTCCGACCAGAACGCCGAGTCGCTGTTGAACGGCATCTGCCACTGCTGGAACCGCTGCGCGGCGGCCAGGTTGGCGACCTGGGCCTGGTAGACCTCGTAGTCCACGCGCACCGTGCCACTCAGCGAGGCCGGATCGATCCGCTTCAGCTGCGCCAGCACGTCGTTCCAGTAAGCGAGACGCTTCGCCTGACTGGCGGCGTCCACCGTGTCCAGCCGACCCTCGCCGGGCTGTGCTTCACCGGAGGTGAGGATCCCGGCCTGGCCGTTGCGCCAGGCCCACTCCTTCGTATAGATCGCCTTGAACGCCGCGTCGGCGGGCGTGGTCACCGGCGCGGCGGCGTGGGCGGTGCCGGCAACGAGGCCGGCGAAGGCGATGGCGCGGATCCAGGGGGACATGCGGGCTCCGAAGGGGGCGGTCAAACCCCGATCATCGCATCCCGTCGCGTGACGCGGCGCTATTCCAGGCCGGCGTAGTGGGTGTGCATGGTGACCAGGTAGGCGTTGATGTCGCGGCCCGGCTGATCGACGAACACCTCGCCCGATTCGCGGCAGCTGGCGATGCGGTCGGGACGAAAGTTGCGGAACGCATCGCGGTGGCGACACCAGGTGCCCAGCGTCCATGCACCGCCCCAGAACGACAGGCACAGCGGCAATACCTCGCGGGTGCTGCTGCGGCCTTGCGCATCGGTGTAGTCCAGGCACAGCACGCGGTGCGCCAGCACGGCCTCGTGCAGGCGGTCGAGCATGGCCGCCACCTCGTTCTGGAACGTGTCGCGCCAGATGGGCGCGAAGATGCGCGACTGCGCGGCGCGCTCGCGCAGGTCGGGGGGCAGCACCGCCTCGATCTTGATCAGGGCGGCCTGCGCCTCGCGCGCCAGCCGCTCGCCGGCGAACGCTCGGACGAACCGCGTGCCCGCCACCAGCGCTTCCAGCTCGCCCGCGGTGAACATCAGCGGCGGGATGTCCGCGCCCTTGCGCAAGACGTAACCGACACCGGCCTCGCCCTCGATCGGCACACCGGAAGCCTGCAGGTCGGCCACATCGCGGTAGACCGTGCGTAGCGATACCTCGAGCGTGATCGCCAGCTGCCGCGCGGGCAGCGCCGTGCGCCGCCCGCGCAGGGCGTTGATGATGAGGAACAGGCGGTCGGCACGGCGCATGGGCGCATCATCGCTGTCTCGTCAGGCGACCGCCAGCGCCTGGGCCTTGGCCAGCGCCGCGTCCTGGGCATGAGCCCGCACCACCGCCGGCCGTGCCATCACCCGATCCACGTAGGCTGTGAACACGTCACGCCGGGGTACCAGACCGAAACCCATCGTCCACGACAGCGAGCTGGCCCAAAGCAGGTCGGCCGCGGTGAATCGTTCGCCGAACATCCACGGACCCGTCGCCAGCTGCGCCTCCAGAAGATCCATCACGCTATCGAAATCGCCATAGGCCGACTGCATGGCCGGCATCGGCTCGTGTTTTGCCCAGCGGTCCATCACGGCCGGCTCGAAGCATGAGCCGTAGAAGGCCAGCCAGCGCAGGTAGGGGCCACGCAGTGCATCGTCCAGCGAGGGCGCCAGCTTCGCCTCGGGGAAAAGATCGGCCAGGTAGATGAAGATCGCCGGCCGCTCGGTAACCAGCTCACCGCGGTGCTCGATCGCGGGCACCTTGCCCATCGGATTGACCTTCAGGTACGCCGGCTGGCGCTGCTCGCCCGCGGCCAGGCTCATCACGTGCAGGTCGTACTGCGCGCCCAGTTCTTCCAGAAGCATGAGGACACTGCCGGAGCGGCTCTGCGGGGCATGGTGGAAGACGATGCGGTTCGGGTTCATGCGGTAGTTCTTCCTTGGTTGTGCTGCGGTGAGGGACGAGTCTGCGCCAGGGCTGCTGACAGCGTTCTGTCAGCAGCCCTCTGGCGCCGTTCACGCCACATCCGGACAATGCGGGTTTTCGCGCCCGAGCCCGTCCGATGACGAAACCGATTTCGCTGATCCAGTTCCTGATCGAAGAAAAGCGCGAGGGGCATATCAATGCCCAGCTCAGCCTGCTGATCGAAGTGGTCGCCCGCGCCTGCAAGCGCATCTCGGTGGCCACCGGCAAGGGCGCCCTGGGCGGTGTGCTTGGTAACGCCGGCTCGGACAACGTGCAGGGCGAGGCCCAGAAGAAACTGGACGTGATCTCCAACGAGATCCTGCTCGAAGCCAATGCCTGGGGCGGCCACCTCGCCGCCTGCGCCTCGGAGGAAATGGAAGACCCGCAGCCCATTCCCGATGCGTACCCCAAGGGCAACCACCTGCTGTTGTTCGACCCGCTGGACGGCTCGTCCAACATCGACGTGAACGTGTCGGTCGGCACGATCTTCTCGGTGCTGCGCTGCCCGGACGGCGTCACCGAGCCGAAGACCGCCGATTTCCTCCAGCCCGGTACGGAACAGGTGGCCGCGGGTTACGTGGTCTACGGCCCGTGCACCCTGCTGGTGCTGACCTTCGGTCACGGCGTGCACGAGTTCACGCTGGACCGTGAGCACGGCAGCTTCGTGCTGACCCGCCGCGCCATCACCATCCCCGCCGAAACGGCGGAGTTCGCCATCAACATGTCCAACCAGCGCCATTGGGAAGCGCCGATGCAGCGCTACATCGGCGAGTTGCTGGCCGGTGCCGACGGCCCCCGCGGGCGTGACTTCAACATGCGCTGGGTGGCCTCGATGGTGGCCGACGTGCACCGGATCATCACCCGTGGCGGCGTCTTCATCTATCCGCTGGACGCCAAGATCACCGGCAAGGGCGGCACCGGCAAGCTGCGCCTGATGTACGAGGCCAATCCCATGGCCTTCATCGTCGAACAGGCGGGCGGTGCCGCCACCACCGGCCGCGAACGGATCATGGCGTTGCAGCCCACGGCCCTGCACCAGCGCGTGCCGGTGTTCCTGGGCTCGAAGAACGAGATCGACGTGGCCACCCGCTACCACCTGGATGCGGACCACACGCGCGACTGATCGTCCCCGGGCGCCAGTGCGCCCGGGTTACGCCATCCCTTCGTCACCCGGGCGCCCTGCCCGCGCCCGATGATCCGCCTGCCCCTTTCCTGGTCGCCGACATGACGTTCCGCCGCGCTCGCACCCTGCTTCCGCTCCTGCTTGCCACCCTGCTCAGCGGCTGTTTCGGCGGGAGCAAGCCCGACCAGCGGGCCGATACGGCCGTACCCGTACTGGCCGCCAAACCACGTATCGGCCTGGCGCTCGGCGGCGGCGCGGCCAAGGGCTTTGCGCATATCGGCGTCATCAAGATGCTGGAAGCCAGCGGCATCCACGCGGACGTGGTGTCCGGCACCAGCGCCGGCAGCGTCGTCGGCGTGTTGTATGCCTCGGGCATGGATGCCTTCCAGCTGCAGGAACAGGCCTTCGCGCTGGACGAAAGCAACATCCGCGACGTCCGCTTGTTTTCCGGCGGGCTGGTGCAGGGGCAGAAGCTGCAGGACTACGTCAACGCGCTGGTGAAGAACACGCCCATCGAGAAACTGCACACGCCGTTCGCGGCCGTGGCCACGCAGCTGGAGAACGGCGACCGCGCCATCTTCATCCGTGGCAACGCCGGCCAGGCGGTGCGCGCGTCCAGCAGCATCCCCGGCGTGTTCGAGCCGGTGGACATCGGTGGCCGGCACTTCGTCGACGGCGGCGTGGTCAGCCCCGTGCCGGTGGATGCGGCACGCCAGCTGGGCGCCGATATCGTCATCGCCGTGGATATCTCCGCGCGTCCCGACGGCAGCAACCCCGGCAGCATGATGGGCGTGGTCGGGCAATCCATCACCATCATGGGCCGCCGCCTGGCGGAGCAGGAACTGGGCCGCGCCGACATCGTCATCCGCCCCAAGGTCGGCCAGATCGGCCCGACCGACTTCGACCAGAAGAACGTCGCCATCCTCGAGGGCGAACGCGCGGCGCTGGCCGCCATTCCGGCGATCCGGGCGAAGATCGCGCAGAAGACCGCCGCCATGGGCAAGCCGCCGGTGCCCGCGCACTGATCGGCGCTTTTAGGACGACTCCCATGGGCAGTTCGTAACTGCCGCGCTAGCGTGAGCGGGCGGGCCGGCCTGCGGCCCGCTTTGCCCGATGCCATGGAGGCTGTATGTATTCCACGCCGTTCCGCACGTTGCATGTCGCGAGCGCCCTGTGTGCGCTCGCCCTCGTACCCGCCGCATTCGCCCAGGACTACGACCCTTCTTCCACCTACACGGAGAACTGCGTCGTCACGTTCAAGGGCGATGTCTTCCGCGCGAAGTGGTGGGTCGAGCCCGGCCATTC
The DNA here is from genome assembly GCF_054055715.1 of Luteibacter sp. PvP120. NCBI lineage: Bacteria > Pseudomonadati > Pseudomonadota > Gammaproteobacteria > Lysobacterales > Rhodanobacteraceae > Luteibacter > Luteibacter sp. PvP120. The sequence goes on from NZ_JBSRXP010000002.1 coordinate 616,793, forward strand.
GCCCGCCCACGTCGACCAGGTCGCCCACCCGTGGGATACACCCTGGGAGCGCACGGCCAGGGACACGCCCACCGGTTGCCCGGGAACGAACCCACCCGGCCATCCTGGCGATCCGGGCAACCCTGTCGACCCACCCTCGCCGCCACCCGGCAAGCCTCGCGAGGTCCTGCTCAGCCAGTTGCTGGCCGACGAGGCCCGCCTGACAACCGACCCGCTGATGACCGCCGTGCGCGCCTCCATCCGCACGTTGGACAATGCCTCCGTGGAAGCCGTGCAACCGGGTCGCGCGAGCAACCCGGCCAACGTGAGACGCGTGGAATCGATCGTGGACGCGGCGCGCTTCGCCTACCTGTTCCCGCTGCGCGCACCGGAGTATTCCTACCGCGGGCTGCTCCAGGCCGTGGCCAAGTTTCCGGCCGTATGCGCCGACTACGACGACGGCCGGGATGCGGAAGCGATCTGCCGGAAGACACTGGCCACGATGTTCGCGCACTTCGCCCAGGAAACCGGCGCGCATGAATCGTGGCGGCCGGAGGAGGAATACCGCCAGGCGCTGGCCTACGTGCGCGAGATGGGCTGGACCGAGGGCGCGCGTGGCGGCTACAACGGCGAGTGCGCCAGCCAGGGGTGGATCGCCGATACCTGGCCCTGCGGCACCTACGCCGATGGCGCCTTCAAGAGCTACTTCGGCCGCGGGGCCAAGCAGCTGTCGTACAACTACAACTACGGTCCGTTTTCCGAAGCCATGTACGGTGACGTACGAACCCTGCTGGATGCGCCCGAGCGCGTGGCCGATACCTGGCTGAACCTCGCCAGCGCCACGTTCTTCTTCACCTACCCGCAGCCGCCCAAGCCGTCCATGCTGCACGTCATCGACGGCACCTGGCAGCCCAACGCGGCGGATCGTGCGGCGGGACTGGTGCCGGGCTTCGGCGTCACCACGCAGATCATCAATGGCGGCGTGGAGTGCGGCGGCCAGGACGAGCACCTGCAGTCACGCAACCGCATCACCTATTACCGCGCCTTTGCCGCCACGCTCGGTGTGCCGGTGGGAGCCGATGAAGTTCTCGGTTGCAAGGGCATGAAGCAGTTCGCCGAAGGCGGTGCCGGTGCGTTGCCGGTGTATTGGGAAAACAACTGGAGCGAGCAGCCGGGCTGCAAGCTCGTCGGCTACCAGACGGCGTTTTCCGCGCTGAAGCCGGGTGAGTATGTCGCCTGTGTGCGTAAGGCGTTCCCGGATGTGGAGATTGTGGACGATACACGGCGCTGATCTTTCCGTAGGGGGCGCACCGTGCACTTGACTGGGTACGGTGCGCTTTTAGCTGGGGCGTTGGAGCAAGAGCTTGTGCGCGTTGGAGCAAGAGCCGGCGGGTGCCACCCTCGGGGCCACGCCTGCGGCGACCCGTCAAGGAAAGGCCGCTCCGCGGCCGTTTATTGATTGCCCTTCGGGGCGGGTCGGGCTTCGAACGGGGATTTTCGATTCGCCATCCATGGCTCAGCGAAAATGGCCGGCCGTCCTGGCCGGCCCCCTGCGGGCCTTATCCGTTCGAACCCCTCGCCTGCGGCTACCGGCCCCGAGGGTGGCACCCGCCGGCTCTTTCCAACGGTGAGGTTACGTGTGGGAGAGCGTAGAGCCAGGTTTCGCTTCGTAGGTGGGAACGCTCGCCTGCCTGTTGCGCATGGCATCGGTCGCCTTAGATACGTCGAGGGTTCGCGCACGTACGTGCGCTCCTACCCCCAGACCGCAGATCACGCGTTGGATATGCCACAAACTGACCTATCCCTGGGGGTAGGAGCCCACGATGTGCGCGAAAAGCCAACAAAGCGGCGACGCCATACCCCGCACGTCTGCGACCGCTCGCGTCACAACCCACCTCAGTCTTGGAAAGAGCCGGCGGGTAGCCCCCTCGGGGCCGGTAGCCGCAGGCGAGGGCTTCGAACGGAAAAGGCCGCGTAGCGGGGCCGGCCAGGACGGCCGGCCGTTTCCGCTGAGCCATGGAGGGCGAATCGGAAACCCCCGTTCGAAGCCCGACCCGGGCCCGAAGGGCGATAAGAATACGGCCGCGGAGCGGCCCTTCCTTAGCGGGTCGCCGCAGGCGTGGCCCCGAGGGGGCTACCCGCCGGCTCTTGCTCCACGACACCACGGCTCTAAGGCTCTAAGGCTCTAGGGCTCTAACAAACCGTAAACCACAGCGTGTCGAGAGCTTTCGCTTCATCGCTTTGTTGGCTTTTCGCGCACATCGTGCGCTCCTACAGCGATTTGGCCTCAACGCCATCCCGCGTCATCTTTACCGGCAGGATGCTGCCGTCCGCGGCGAAATGCAGTTCGTCGATGCTGGTCGCGCGGTGGTTGCCGTTGGTGTCGCCCAGCGGGTGGCGGTGGTAGACGATGTACCAGCTATCGTCCTTCGCCACATGGAACAACGAGTGGTGGCCCGCGCCGGTGGCGATCTTCGGGTCCTGCTGGAGGACCTTGCCGACGCGGCGGAAAGGCCCGGTGACCGAGTCGCCCACGGCGTACGCCACCGAGTAGTCGGGACCGGTCCATCCACCCTCCGACCACATGAAGTAGTACTTGCCGTTGCGCTTGAACATCAACGGCCCTTCGACGTACTCCGGCGCGGGGGTGATTTCCTTGAACACGGTGCCGTCGGCCATGGGCTCGACGCCGGTGAAGTCGGGTTTCAGCTTGACGATGTTGGCGTGTTTCCAGCCGCCGTAGATCATGTAGTACGTGCCATCGTCGTCGCGAAACACGAACTGGTCGATCGGCTGTGCGCCGTTGTGGAAGGCGCCGATCAACGGCTTGCCGATCAGGTCCTTGAACGGGCCGTCAGGCTTGTCGGCCACGGCCACGCCGATGCCGCCGACTTCCTTGTCGTTCTGGATATCGTTGGCGGCGAAGAAGAAGTAATACTTGCCATCCTTCTTCACCAGCGCTGGCGCCCACAGCGCCTTCTTCGCCCAGGGGATGTCACGCATCGACAATACGTCGGCGTGCTTCGTCCAGTGGACCAGGTCGGGCGAGGAAAACGCGTCGAAATGGTTCTGCTGGGCGTAGGGCAGCGAGGTGGTGGGATAGATCCAGTAGGTGCTATCGAAGATGGCCGCCTCCGGATCGGCGTACCAACCGGGAAATACCGGGTTGCCGGCATGCCCCGGCGGCGGCGCGGCCAGCGCGCCGAAGGATACGCACGCGGCAAGCACCGCGCCCCCGATGAACCTGCCTAGCCGCATGCCGATCTCCCGTTCGCCCGAGCCGAACGTCCGACCATAACGGTTCGGACGTCCGGAATCCACGGTCGATCAGAAGCGGTAGCTGGCGTTACCCATGATGCTGCGGCGTGGGCCGTAGAAGCAGTCGCCACGGGCAAGGCAAGTGGCGCTGTACGCCTGGTCGGTGACGTTGGCGGCATTGACGGAGAAACGCCACGGCCCCTGCGTGTAGGCCACCATCGCATCGAACAGTGTCTTGCGCGGCACCACGAGCGTGCCGGTCTCGTCGTAGTTGGTGCCGATGTAGCGTGCACCGATGCCGAAGCTGAAACCGTCGCTGTCGGCGTCGTTCACATGGTAGACGCCCCACGCCGAGGCCTGGTTCTTCGGCAGGCCCGCGACGATCGTGCCGTCGTCCGGACGCGCCTTCGTCCAGGTATAGGTGCCGATGAGGTCGACATGGCTGCCGAGGCGTGAGCTGCCTTCCAGCTCCACGCCGCGGGTTTTCGCGCGGCCCGCCTGGATCTGGTTCAGCGGATTCTGCGGATCGGGCGCGAGTCGGTTTTCCTCACGCAGGTCGAAGTACGTCGCGGTGAGCAGCGTCGAACCGCCGACCGGCTGGTATTTCAGGCCGGCTTCGTACTGCTTGCCGCGCAACGGCTCGTAGGGGCGGTTGTAGAAATCCAGGCTGTCCAGCGGCTGGAACGATTCGGTATAGCTCACGTACGGCACCAGCCCGTTGTCGAAACGGTACATCACGCCGAAGCGGGAGGTGGTCGCGTTGTCGACGGAGCGGCTGTCGCCGGTGGTCAGCGTGGCGCGGTCGTGGCGCACGCCCACCGTGCCGATCCAGTGCTCGCCCCAGTTGATCTGGTCCTGCACGTAGAACCCGGTCTGCCGCGTATGGCTGGACGGTGCCGGCAGGATGTCGGGCGGCACGAAGCCGTTGCCGTAGACCGGTGCGTACAGGTCGAACGGGACGAGGTCCACGCCGTTGCCCTTGCGGCTGTCGGTATGCGAATAGCCCAGGTCCGCGCCGAGCAGCACACGATGATGCATGCTGCCTGTGTCGAAATCGCCCTCGAGACGCGTGTCCGTGACGAAGCGCTTGTGCCGGCTGAGGGCTATGTAGCTGTAGCGCGACACCGTGCGCTGATCGTCGTCGAGGAACGGATACGCAGGGTTGGTATAGACGTTCGGGTAGAGCGAGCGGTAGTCCACGTTGTCATGCGAGTAGCGCGCGTTCTGGGTGAACTTCCACGTGTCGTTGAAGCGGTGCTCGAAGAATGACGACACCGCGCGCTGGTTCGTGTCGTAGCGATCGAAGCCGGGCTCGCTGACGAAGCGGTTCGTCGGGATGCGCCCGTTCGGGTTGAACAGCAGCGTGCCCGCGTGCGGCAGGAAGTTCAGCGAGGAGCCGTTGTGGTCGAACTGCAGGTTGGCGAGTACGGTCCAGCGGGTGTTGTTGTCGGGCTGCCAGGTGACCGAGGGGGAGATCGCCTTGCGGTCGTCGGATACGTGGTCGATCTGCGAGTCGGCGTCGCGCACCACGCCGATCAGGCGATACGCCCAATGGCCGGCCGCATCCAGCGGGCCGGTGAAGTCGAAGGCGGCCTGCTTGCGCGCGTTGTTGCCGACCTGCACCTGCACCTCGTGCGCCGCGGTGAATTGCGGACGCTTCGACGTGAGACCGATCAGACCGCCCGTGGTGCCTTGTCCGTAAAGCACGGACGAGGGGCCACGCACCACCTCGATATGGTCGAGGAAGTAGGGCTCGGTGCGTGCGTAGGAGCCACCGAACGACTGGCGCAGGCCGTCGAGGTAAGAGGTGAACGACGCGCCGCGGACGAAGGCGTCGTCGCCACGGCTGTCCACGCCGTAGGCATCGGAGCGCACGCCGGCCGAGTAGCGCAGCGCGTCCTGCACCGTCAGCACGCCCTGGTCGAGCATCTGCGTGCCGGAGATGACCGACACCGCCTGCGGCGTTTCGACGATCGGCGTATCGGTCTTCGTCGCGCCCTCGGCGTCCTGCCGTGTGTAGCCCTGGTCGAGCTTGACGCCATGCACGTCGACGGCATCCAGTTGGACGGCCTTGTCGGTGCGGTTCGTGTCTTGGGCAAAGGAAGCGTGCGAGGCCAATACCCCTGCGATGAGCAGGGGCAGCGCCTTCTTGGGAAGGATCATGAGCATGGGTCCGTAGCGGGGGAATGTCGCGGTTAACGCGAACGAATCTCATTACCATGATGCCGCACATGTGGCAGGTACCGCAATACCTTACGCTGAGATTGCGAATGAATCGCATTTGCGTACACTTGTCGACCCGTTTCCGCACACACCACGGCGAAAGACATCCCGGCATGAGCAGGCGCAAGACGACAGGCATCTCCCCCATGCGGGCGCTGGACGTGACGGGCCGAGCCACCGCCGCGGTGTTCGGCGGCTATGCGCTGGCGGCCCTGGTGGCGGCGGCGTGCGCGCGCTGGCTGCCCATGGCGCGTGTCGAGGCGGTGGTCGCCGGCATGCTCGTCTCGTTCGCGGTCTACGCTGCGGTGGCCATTTTCGCGTTCGCCTCGCGCAGCGCGGCACGTGCCTGGATCGGGCTGGCGGCGATCGGCGTACCGCTCGCGGTGGCGCTGGCGGCGTCGCTGCACGGAGCGGCGGCATGAACGGGGTCAACGGTGGCCTGCGCCAGTCGATGGCCTGGCTGCATACCTGGGCGGGCCTGCTCGTCGGCTGGCTGTTGCTGGCGATCTTCGCGACCGGCACCAGCGCGTATTTCCAGGACGAGATCACCCGATGGATGCAGCCGGAGATCACCGGCGTGCGCCAGCCGACGCGCGCCGCGGAAGGCGCGGTGACGTGGCTTACCGCCCACCAGCCCGACGCGGACAGCTGGTCCATCGCCCTGCCCGGCCAGCGCGCCATCGCCTCCACGGTCTACTGGCGGCAGGCGGGTGAAGACCGCAGCGCGGCGCGCGACAACACGCTGACGCTGGACGGCAACGGGCAGCCCGTGGTGTCGCGCCCCACCCTGGGCGGCGCGTTCCTCTATCGCATGCACTTCGACCTGCACTACATGCCGGTGATCTGGGCTCGCTGGGTGGTCGGCTTCTGCGCCATGTTCATGCTGGTGGCCATCGTCAGCGGGGTGATCACGCACAAGAAGATCTTCGCCGACTTCTTCACCCTGCGCTTCGGCAAGGGCCAACGCTCCTGGCTGGACGCGCACAACCTCAGCGCCGTGCTGGCACTGCCGTTCCACCTGATGATCACCTTTACCGGCCTGGTCACGCTGCAATCGCTGTACATGCCCTGGGGCGTGGCGGCGGCGTATCCGAACAAGGCCGCCTACTTCGCCGACGCGTTCGGCAGCGAATCGCCGCCGGTGCGTTCCGGCGAACCCGCGCCGATGGCCTCCCTCGGCGGGATGATCGCCCAGGCGCGGAAGGTGTGGGGCGGCGCGCAGCCGGGCTTCATCGACATCGCCCTGCCGGGCGACCGGCACGGCGTGGTGCGCCTGTTCCGCAGTGGCGGCGACGCCATGGATGCCCGCGAGAAGACCCTGCTTTTCGATGCCGCGACGGGACACATGCATCCGCTGCCGGCCGCCAAGGGGGGCGCGAGCGCGACCGAAAGCACGATGGTGGGCCTGCACGCGGGGCGTTACGCGCCGTACGCGCTGCGCTGGCTGTATTTCCTGTGCAGCCTGGCCGGGACGCTGATGGTGGCGACAGGCCTGGTCCTGTGGACGGCCAAACGGCGCCTCCAGCTCCCCGATCCCGACCGGCCCCATCTCGGCTTCGTACTGGTCGAGCGGCTCAATATCGCCACCGTCGCCGGCCTGCCGCTGGCCTTCGCCTGCCACTTCCTGGCCAACCGGCTATTGCCGGTGCGCATGGACGACCGGGCGACGTGGGAGGTGCATGCCTTCTTCATCGGCTGGGGCGCCGCGCTGTTGATCGCCTGCGTGCAACGGCCGCGGCGCGCCTGGCTGGCGGTGCTCATGCTCGGCGCCGCAGCCTTCGCGGCCCTGCCTGTCGTGGACGAGCTGACCACGGAGCGCGGCTTGCTGCCTAGCCTGGCGCGCGGCGACGGTGTGTTCGTCGGCTTCGACCTGACCATGCTGGCCCTGGCCGCCGCCTTGGGCACCGCCGCGTGGAAGCTGTACAGGCGGCCAGCGGGCGCGAGACGCAAGCACGCGGCGATCGCCGCCGGAGCGGATGCATGATCGCGTTACCGCTGGTGGCCTCGGTACTCGGCTTCGCCCTGCTGTGCCTGGGCATGTCGCGCCACCAGCGCGATCTGTTCGGCCGGTCGCTCCCGGCGGGACGGACGCGTGCGGCGAAGGCTGCCGGCTGGCTGCTGGTGACCGTGGCCTATGCCGGCAGTCTGCTCGCGGAAGGCGCCGCGCTCGGCGCGGTCTATGGCGTCGGCGTGCTGACCTTCGGCGCGGTGGTCGTGGCGCTGACGGTGACGGGCCTGTCGCGGTCCCGGTGAGCTACGCGACCAGAAGGTCTTCGTAGAACGCGCCGATCGGCAGCTCGGGATGCGCGATCTGGATCTCGAGGATCCACAGCCCGGGCACCGGCGCCGCGTCGAAGTTACCCAGGGTGCCCGCCTTGTGCACGGCGTGCGGGTAATCGCCCACGCGGTGGCCCTTGGTCGCGTGGTTGAGGCGCCAGCCCATGGCCTGCGCTTCCCCGCTCAGGTACGCATACAGCGCGACGCCGGTCACGCCGTCGCGCCAGCGCGCCTCGCCCCGGCGGAACAGCTCGCGGGCGGCCTCGGCGCAGGCGTGCTTGAGCGGATCGTCGCCCAGCACGAACGTGTCGCCGACATCGCCTTCGTGGCCGTCGAACACGGGCCCAAGGTCCACGAAGTAGATATCGTCCTCGCCCAGCACCGTGTCCGGCGCCGAACGCTGGCGGAAGGTCTTCAGCGTGTTCTCGCCGAAACGCAGGATGCTCGGATGCCAGATGCGGTCCATGCCGGCCGCCTGCAGGCGCTCCTTCGCCAGCACCGCGGCCTCGGGCTCGGTCATGCCCGGACGGATGTGCGCGGCGATATCGCGCAATGCCGCCCACGAGCGCTCGCGGGCGCTGAGGAGGCGTTCGAGTGCGAAGCGATGGCCGACGTTTTCGGCCGTGGCGACAGGCATGGCGGGTTCGGCTCCGAGGCGGCTGTCAGGAATGCGACGACGGGTGGGTGAGTACCCGCAGCCGTGCGCTGGCACGCACGCGTACCGCCTCGGCGCCGTCGACCCGGGACAGGTATTGGAGCACGTCCTTGCGGGTCGACGGATGGGCCGCGACGGCGAGGCGCACCTGTTCGTTCACGTCATCGGCAAGCAGCCGCAGCAGGTTTTCCGGGGCAACCTTTCGCTGGGCGATGGCGAGGCGGACGGCCGCGTCCGGATCGTTGGCGAGCCGCTCCAGCATCGGCAAGGCCACCTCGCGGTGGGCCGCGATGAACGGTCGCAGGTCCGGCGCGCGCTCGTAGACCTGCGCCCATACCGCGACGGGCACGGCCTCGCTCATGGCGCGCTGGGTGTCTTCGGGATCGTCGCTGCGGCGCAGCCGAATCCATTCATTGGCATCGTCGATCATGTCTTTCCCCCGCCCGCGGATCGGGTCCGCGAGCATCAACCCAGGCGCAGCCGTGCCGCATGGGCGAGCATGGTACGCGCGATCTCCTCCGCCGGCACCTCCCGCGCCAGCGCGCCGGCCTGCCCGGCCCACAACGGCTGGAAATCGCCCCGCCCGGTGGCTTCGGTGGCCGCGCGCAGCGGGGCGAGGGGACCGGCTGCCAGCGGGAACGGCAAGGCATCGGCCGCGAGCGGGCCCAGCTCACGCATGATGCGGTTGACCACGCCGCGCGCCGGACGCCCCGTCAGCACATTGGTGACCACGGTGCCGTCGTCGCGCAGGGCGCGCAGCGCCTCGCGATGCACGGCGGCGGCGGTGGATTCCGGTGCCAGCAGGAAGGCCGTGCCCAGCTGCACGGCCGAGGCACCCAGGCAGAGCGCCGCCGCCATGCCACGGCCATCCGCGATGCCGCCGGCGGCGATCACCGGCACCGGCAGTGCATCGACCATCTGCGGCACCAGGGCCATGGTGCCGGGCTGCGCCGCCATGTCGTGGGTGAGGAAATTGCCGCGATGGCCACCGGCCTCGTAGCCCTGCGCGATCACCGCGTCACAGCCGCGCTCGACGAGCCACCGCCCCTCGGCAACCGTGGTGGCGGTACCGAGCACGATGGCACCGGTGGCCTTCACCCGCCGCAACAGTGCCGCCTCCGGCAGCCCGAAGTGGAAACTCACCACTTCGGGCTTCAGCGCTTCCACCCGTTCGCACAGGGCGGCGTCGAACGGCGCACGTCCCCCTGACGGGAGCGCGGCATCCGGGTGCACGCCGTACTCGGCGAAATACGGCGCCAGCCGCTCCCGCCAGCGACGCGTCTGCGCCTCGTCGGGCGCGACCGGTGTGTGCGCGAAGAAATTGAGGTTGATCGGTGCCGTCACCGCGGCACGGAAGGCGGCAACGTGCTCGCTTATCGTCGCGGGGGAGATCGACGCACAGGGAATCGCGCCCAGCCCGCCGGCCCGGGCGACGGCGATGGCCAGCGCCGCGCCACCTGCACCGGCCATCGGCGCCAGCAGCAGCGGGTGCTCGATGGCGAGCAGGTCGAGCACACGGCGATCGGTCCAGGCGGGCACGGCGGTTCCTCGCGGCATCGGTCAGAGGCTGACCGCGTAAGTGATGAAGAAGCACGCGGCCGTGAGCAGGATCATCGCGGCGATGAAGGCGACATCGGCGATGCGTTCCAGGCGGTGCAGGCGCACCTCGGTTTCCGTCCGCAACGCGAAATACGCGCTGAGCGTGGCGACGAGGAAGAAGATCGCATCGACCGAGAGCAGGTCGTCGGCCCAGCTGTCGGTGCGGCTCACCGCATTGGACACGCGCAGCAGCCCGACGCCAGTCAGGCAGACACCGACCATGGCCGCCGAGATCGTGCAGATCATGCGGCAAGTACCTTCCGCAAGCGGTGTCTGGAAGGATCGGCGCGGCATGGGCTCGGGGTCCCGTGTAGGCAAGAGCGGATATGGTACGCCGATGGGGGTGTTTGGCGCCTTGGGTGTTTGGTGGTGCGTGGGGTGCGTGGGGTGCGTGGGGTGCGTGGGGCGCGTGGGGCGCGGTTGGGCGTGGGATAGGTGAGGGGCGGCTTCTTTGCTTTGTTGGCTTTTCGCGCACATCGTGCGCTCCTACCGTAGGAGCGCACGATGTGCGCGAATGGCACGCCACATGCGCGAATGGCCTACGATGGCCATCGGCTCGGAACGTTATTGCAGCAGCCGGTTGATCGCTTCGATGTCCTTGAGTTCGGCAATGCCGGCGGCGCGCTTGAGTCGCAGCTTGTTGAGGATGAACTGATGGCGCAGTGCGGTGTACTGCGTGCGAATCTCGGCAAGCGTCTGGATCGCCACGACCACGTTGGTCAGGCTCTGCGTGCCGATGTCGTAGCCCGCGCGCATCGACGCCAGCGCCTTCTTGCCCGATTCCACCGCCTCGCGCGCGTCGCCGACCTGGCCGATGCCGGCGGTCACCAGGTTGAAGTAGTTGGTGGTGTCACGCGCCGTCTGTCGACGCAGCGACTCCAGGTCGCCTTCGTCCGCGTCGCGCTGGTGGATCGCCTGGCGCACCTGCGACTGGGTCAGTCCGCCGCTGAACAGCGGTACCGCCAGCACCAGTCCGACCGTGGTGGTACCCGTGCCGTACCCGGCGCCACCGCGCACGCCGTTGCGCCACGCGCCGGCCTTGTCGTAGTTCACGGCGAGGTTGACGGTCGGCAGGTGTCCGCTGCGGGCCGCGGCGATCGCGTGCTCGTCCGCCCGGACCAGGTGGCTGGCCGCCATCACGTCCGGGCTTTGGCGCATGGCCTGTTCCACCCAGGCGTTGGCGTCGTCGGGTGCGGGCGCTTCCATCGGCAGGTCTTCGCGCAGGGCCTTCAGCGTGCCGGGCTCCTTGCCGGTCAGCTGCTGCAACGCACGCCGCGCATCCTTCAGCGAGGTCTCCGCATCCACGCGCGACGACTTGATGTAGAGGTAATACGCGCGCGACTGCGTGAGGTCGGCTTCCGGCGCCAGTCCGTTCTTGAACAGCGTGGTGGCCTGGTCGTACTGCTGCTTATAGGCATCTTCGTACGAGCGGAACACCTCCACCTGGTCCTGCGCCACCAGCACGTCGAAGTAGGCCGTGGTCGCGCGGACGTACAGATCCTGCAGTTCGCCCTGGTATGTCGCGTCCTGGGCCTGGGCCGTCGCGGCCGCCTGCCGCTCCCGCGAGAACTTCGACAGGTCCAGCACCGTCTGGTCGAGGGTCAGGGTCAGGTCGCGTTGCCGGCTGTGCCCGTCCGTGGTGGTGGATGGCGCGGCGTCGCTGCTGGACTGCACGCCGATGTTGCCGGGATGGAACTGCTGCAGCTCGAGCCCGGCGGACAGTTGCGGCAGCAAGGCCGCACGCGCCTGGGGCACGCCTTCGGCCACCACCAGCCGTCGCGCGTCCGCGCTGGCCAGCACCGGATCGTTGGCCACCGCCTCGCGGTAGACGTCCATCAGATCTTCCGCGCCCGCCGTGGCGGGGATGCCACCGGCCAGGGCCAGTATCGCCACAAGAACGCCCGATACGTACCGTGTTTGCATGTCCGCCCTGCCCGCCCTCGAAGATGAGAGGGGCATTTGCAAGCGGTATGCCACGGCGCGCAGACACGGCGAGAAAAACCACGGGCCGGCTTTTCAGACGGCCGGACGGCCTTTTCGCAAGAGCTTGCGCCGGTCGGCGCCCATGTAGCGGCGGCGCCGACCCGTGTCCGCGGACGTTATCGCGCGGACACGGGCGGTCACGGGGAGCGGCCGCGTCAGAAGTTCCAGCGCACGCCCAGGTTCACCGCATCGCTGCGCTGGCGCTTGCCGATATCGGCGTTGTAGTACACGAACGTGCTGGCCTTGGGCGTAATGTCGAAGCTCATGCCCACGCCCGCCTGCCAGTGGTTGCGCACCGGCTCCGAGCCCTGCACCGAGAACGTGCCACCCGGTTCGCCGGCGAAGGCATTGTTGACCGACACCGTGTTGTCGCGGGTGTTGTGCAGGTAGCGAACCATGACGATGGGATGCAGCTTCGTGCCTTCCACGCCCAGGTCCACATCGCCGACCAGGCGCGCACCGACGCCGTACTGCAGGCTGCTGGCGCTGGCGCGGCCCACGCGCAGGTCCGCGTCGCCGGCATTCTTCTCGGTAAAGGCGTCGTACTTGACCTTGCTGTAATACGCGCCGACGAAGGGCTCGAGGTGCATGGCCTGACCGAGGGTGAAGCGGTAGCCGCCTTCCAGCGAGGCGTTGGTGGTTTTGCCGTCGTAGCTGCCCGTGGCCTGCGGCGTGAAGCCGCCCACCGCGATGCGCCGCGAGCTGTCGGCGTTCTGCCAGCCGTACGACGCCAGGCCCTGCGCCCACCACTGCCTGTCGTTGAAGTACAGCGCATGCAGGCCGATCGCCGCCTGGTCGACATCCGTGTAGTCGCCGCGGCGATCCACCTCGGTGCGCGAGTTGGCAACGTTGGCGTGCACGCCCAGGCGCAGGTCCGGCGTCACCGGTGCGTCGGTACCGATCACTACGCCATGGATGCGGTAGTCGGTCTGCGCCACGTCCGCACTGTGGTCGAAGCTGCTGCTGGAGGTATACGGCTCGGCCCAGACGGCCGGACCACGCTCGCCGGTGTCACGCTGGAGCTTCAGGCGGTTGAACACCGTGTCCTGGTACTGGCTCTGGCCCGACAGCTCGGCGTTGGCGGCCGAGGCATAGGTTTCACCCGTGAGCGAATCGAAGGCGCGGATCACCTGCGGCGAGCGCAGCCCGCGCACGTTGCCCAACAGGGTGGACAGCGGGTCGCCACCGGAGACGGCGATCCGTTGCAGGGCCGTGGCCATCGAGCGCTGGTTGGCGCCCAGGCCCGGGAACCGGTCGAACGTGATGCCGCCCGAGCCCAGCCCGCTACCGGCCTGGCTGTAGGTCAGCGCCAGGTTGTTGCCAATCACCTGCCAGCTCGTGTCCAGGAACGGCAGGTTGCTGCCCGTCATGGTGCTGCCGGCATAGCTGCCGGTGATGCCCTGGGACGCGCTGATCACGTTGACCTGGGTGACCGGGCCGAACGATGTGCCGTTGTTCTCCACTGTGACCGTGCCGCCCAGCACCGCCGTGCCGTTGACGACGACGGCATCGGTCACGCCGTTGGCGCCCGTGCGGATATAGGTGCTGGAGCCGGCGCCGAGGGTCAGGCCACCGACCGTCAGCACCGTACCTGGCGTGCCCGTACCCGCGGCCGCACCGGTCGCGCCCGGTACACCGCTGGGCGCCACCGTGCCGTCGACCACCACCGGACCGGTGACGGTACCGCCGCCGATGATCGCGCCGCCCGGGTTGATCGTGGCCGGCCCACCCAGCGTGCCGTTGACCGCGATGGTGCCCGCGACGACCGTGCCGCCCGGGAAATTCACCGTCGTGCCTGCGCCGACCGACAACGTACCGTTGCCCACGTTGAGGTTGTCGATGTTGTTGAATACGCCGCCCGGCAGGGTGGCATCGCCGGAGCCCGTGACGTTCACGGTGGTGCCCGGACCGGTGCCGTTGACGGTGCCGGTCACGGCCGGCAACTGGCCGAAGCCGATGCCGATGGTGCTGCCGCCACCCAGGTTGACCGTGCCGGCGATCGGGCCGGTCACCGTGACCGTGTTGCCCGTACCGCCAAGGTTGATCGTGCCTGCGCCGCCGACCGCGATGCCGCCGTTGTACGGGTTGCTGGCGTTGAGGATGCCGCCGTTGACGGTCAGGCCACCGGTGAAGCCGGCCAGCGAGCCGCCGAGGGTAAGGCTGCCGGTGCCTTCCTTGTCCAGGCCGCCCGTGCCGCTGAGGCTGCCGTTCAAGGTGAGGTCGGCCGGGCCCTGCACGGTGACGCCGTTGCCGCCCACCGTCACGGCATTGCCGAGCGTGACGCCGGTGCTCGCCTGCAGCGTCGCGCCGTCGATGGCCAGACCACCCGTGCCCAGCGCCGTATCGCTGCCAACCACCAGCGTGCCGCCGCCGACCGTGGTACCGCCGGTGTAGGTGTTGTTGCCGGTCAGGGACAAGCGGATCGTGCCTTGCTGCAACAGGCTGCCGGTGCCGGAGATGGCGCCGGCAAGGGTCAGGTCATTGCTGCCGGGCAAGGTCAGCGCGGCGTTGAGCGCGATGTCGTTTGCCAGCGTGGTGACCGCCGTGGTGTCGAGGCTGGCCGCACCGCCGACGGTGAGCGTGCCCGTACCCAGGGCCGCGCCGTTGCCGACACTCAGGCCGCCGGCGTTGAGGGTCACGCCGCCGCTGAAGGTGTTGGTGCCGCCCAGCGAGAGCGTGCCCGTGCCGTTCTTGACCAGGCTGCCGGTGCCGGCGATGGTACTGTCGAGGGTCGCATCGGCATTGCCCGCGAGAGTGAGTGCGTTCGCGCCGAGGTTCACGCTGCTACCGGCCACGCCGTTGAGCGAGCCGATGGTCTGGTTGCCGGCGGCGGCGATGTCGAAGCCGCCGGTGCCGGCCAGGGTGACAGTCCCACCGCTGGCCAGGCTGCCGCCCGCGCCGATCGCCAGCGTGCCGCCGTTGACCGTCGTACCGCCGGTGTAGCTGTTGGCACCCGCCAGGGTGAGCGTCGCGCCACCGTTCTTGGTCAGGCTGCCGGCACCGGTGAGGGCACCGCCGAGCGTCAGGTCGTTGCTGCCCAGCACGGTCAGGCCCGCGTTGAGCGCCACGTCGTTCGCCAGGGTGACGGGGCTGAGCGCATCGAGCGTGCCCGCGCCTGCCACCGTCAGCGCGCCGGTACCGAGCGCCGCGTTATCGTTCACCACCAGGCCGCCGGCGTTGAGGGTGACGCCGCCGCTGAAGGTATTGGCGCCGCCGAGCACCTGGCTACCCGCACCGCTCTTGATCAGGGCGCCGGTACCGGCGATCACGCCGTCATAGGTGCCGTTGCCGACGCCGTTGAGCGTGAGCGTGTTGCCGCCCAGCGTGACATTGCTGCCGGCGACGCCGTTGAGCACACCGATCGCCTGATCGCCACCGCCGGCGATATCGAAGGCGGTGCCCACGTTGGCCAGCGTCACGGCGCCCGTGGGCGACAGGCTGCCACCCGCGCCGATGGCGAGCGTCCCGTTGTTGATCAGCGTACCGCCGGTATACGTGTTGGTCCCGGTGAGCGTTTCGATACCGGTGCCTTCCTTGATCAGCCCACCGGTGCCACCGATGCTTCCGCCGAAGGTACCGTCGGTCGCGCTGCCGACCGTCAGCGTGTTGCCGCCGAGGTTCACGGTGCCGTTGCCCACCAGGGTGCCGAACACCTGCGTGCCGTTGCCGGCCGAGAGGTCGAAGATGGCGCCCGTGGCGAGATTCACCGTACCGGTGTTGAGCAGGCTGGCACCGGCGCCCAGGGCCAGCGTGCCGCTGTTGATGAAGGTGCCGCCGGCATAGGTGTTCGTGCCGTTGAGCGTGAGCGTCGCCGCCCCGTCCTTGGTCAGGCTGCCCGCGCCCGTGAGCGCGCCGTTGAGGATGATGTCATTGCTGCCCGCCACGGTGAGACCCGCGTTGAGCAGCACGTCGTTCGCCAGGGTCACCGCATTGGCGGCATCCAGCGTGGCCGCGCCGCCGACAGTGAGTGCGCCCGTACCGAGCGCGCCATCGTTGCCGACGACCAGGCCGCCGGCGTTGAGGGTGACGCCGCCGCTGAAGCTGCTATTGCCGTTGAGGGTCTGGATGCCGGCGCCGTTCTTCACCAGCCCGCCGCTGCCGGTCAGGCTGCCGCTGAACGTGGCGTCCGTCACACCCGCCAGCGCCAGCGTGTTGCCGCCGAGGGCCACGGTGCTGCCGGCCACGCCACTCAACGAACCGATGGCCTGGTTGCCGGTGGCGGTGATGTCGAACGTGCCGGTGCCGGCGAGGTTCACCGCGCCCGTGCCGGCCAGGCTGCCACCCGCACCGAGCGCCAGCGTGCCGGCATTGATGATCGTGCCACCGGTATACGTGTTGGCCGCGGTGAGCGTGACCGTGGCCGGGCCGTCCTTGATGATGCCGCCCGCACCGGAGATCGCGCCGTCGAGGGTCAGCGCGTTGCTGCCGAGCAGGTCGAGGTTGGCGCCGCCGGCGAGGTCGATGGTGTTGCCCAGCGTCAGCGCGGCACCGGTATCGAGCGAAGCGTTGCCGCCGACGTTCAGTGCACCCGTGCCGAGTGCCGCATCGTTGCCCAGCAGCAGGCCGCCGGCGTTGAGGGCCACGCCGCCGGAGAACGTGCTGGCGCCGCCGAGCGCCTGGATACCCGCGCCGTTCTTCACCACGCTGCCGGTACCCGCGATCAGGCCGTCGTAGACGCTGTTGCCGACGCCGCCGAGCGTGAGCGTGTTGCCGCCGAGGGTCACCGTGCTGCCGGCCACGCCATTGAGCAGGCCGATGGCCTGGTTGCCGCCGGCGGAGATGTCGAAGCCCGTGCCCGGCGCGGCGAGGTTTACCGCACCCGTGGCGGCGAGGCTGCCGCCCGCGCCGATCGCCAGCGTGCCGGCGTTGATCGTCGTGCCGCCCGTGAAGGTGCTGGCGCCGGTCAGCACCTGCGTTCCCGTGCCTTCCTTGATCAGGCCGCCCGTGCCCGCGATCGCCCCGGCGAACACGCCGTTGGTGGGACCGCCGATGGTCAGGGCATTGGCGCCCAGGTTGACCGTACCCGCACCGGTGAGGGTGCCGAAGCTCTGCGTGCCGTTACCCGCCGACAGGTCGAAGATGGCCCCGCTGGCGAGGTTGACGATGCCGCTGCCGGCCAGGCTGGCGCCCGCACCGAGGGCGAGCGTGCCGGCGTTGATGTTGGTGCCGCCGGTGTAGGTGTTGGGGCCGTTCAAGGTGAGCGTGGCCGCGCCTTCCTTGGTCAGGCCGCCGGTTCCGGTGATCGCGCCGTTGAGGGTCAGCGCGTTGCTGCCCAACACGGTGAGGCCGGCATTGAGGGCGATGGCGTTGGCCAGCGACACGGGGCCGTTCGCATCCAGCGTGGCCGCACCGCCGATGGTCACCGCGCCGACGCCGAGCGCGGCATCGTTGCCGACGATCAGGCCGCCGGCATTCACCGTCACGCCTCCACTGAACGTGCTGACGCCGCCGAGGGTCTGCACGCCGGCGCCGACCTTGACCAGGCCACCGTTACCCGAGACGGCACCGTCGAAGACCTGAGCCGTCGCCGTACCGAACTGCAACGTGTTGCCGCCGAGCGCGATGGCGCTGCCGGCCACGCCCGACAGGGCGCCGACCGTCTGGTTGCCCGCGGCCGACACGTCCAGCGTTGCGCCGGCGTTGGCCAGCGTCACCGCGCCGGTGCTCGCCAGGCTGCCACCGGCACCGAGGGCCAGCGTGCCGGCGTTGATCGTGGTGCCACCGGTGTACGTGTTGGCACCTGCAAGCGTGAGCGTCTGCGCACCGTCCTTGCTCAGGCTGCCCGCGCCCGACAGGGCACCGGCCAGCGTCAGCGCCTGGTTGCCCTGCACGGCGAGGTTGGCGCCGGCGGCGAGGCCGATGGTGTTGGCGAGGTTGAGCGCGGCGCTGGTATCCAGCGAGGCATTGGCACCGACGTTCAGCGCGCCCGTACCGAGCGCGCCGTTGTTGCCCAACAGCAGGTTGCCGCCGTTGAGGTTCACGCCACCGCTGAAGGTATTGGCCGTCGCAAGGTTGAGCGTCGCGTTGCCATTCTTGGTCAGGCTGCCCGTGCCGGACACCACGTTGTTGAGCGCCAGGTCCTGGTTGCCCAGCACGGTGAGCGCGCTGCCAGCTCCGAGGTTCACGGCGTTGCCGAGCGCCACCGCGGTCGTGTTGTCCAGCGTCACCGCGCCGCCCACGTTCAACGCACCCGTGCCGAGCGCCCCGCTGTTGCCGAGCACCAGGCCGCCGCCGGTGACGCTGAGGCCGCCGGTAAACGTGTTGGCGTTGCCCAGGGTCAGCACCGACGTACCGCCCTTGGTCAGGCTGCCGTCGCCGGCGACGACACCGGCGAGGGTCACGTCCTGGCTACCGGTCAGTGCCAGCGACGTGCCGCTGCCGAAGTTGACCGCGTTGGCGAGGTTGAGCGCCGTGGTGCTGTCCAGCGTTACCGCGCCACCGACGTTCAGCGCACCCGTACCCAGTGCACCCGCATTGCCGAGCAGCAGGCTGCCCGCGTTGAGGTTGACGCCGCCGCTGAAGGTATTGGCGCCATTGAGCGTCAATTGCGTCGTGCCATTCTTGGTCAGGCTGCCCGTGCCGGACACCACGCCACCCAGGGTGACGGCCTGTGAACCGGGGAGCGTGAGCGTTGCACCGGCCAGGTTCACCGCGTTGGCCAGATCGAGCGCCGCGCTACCGTCCAGCGTCGCATTGCCGCTCACCGTGAGCGGCCCCGTGCCGATGGCGTTGTTGTTGCCGAGCAACAGGCCGCCCGCGTTGAGGTTGACGCCACCACTGAACGTGTTGGCACCCGTGAGCGTCTGCACGCCCGCGCCTGTTTTCACCAGCGACCCGGTGCCGCCGATGACGCCGGCGAACGTCTGGGCGGTGGCGTCGCCGAAGGTGAGCGCATTGCCGCCGAGCGCGATCGTGGTACCGGCCACGCCGGACAGCGCGCCGATGGTCTGGTTGCCCGCCGCCGCGATATCGAACGCCGTGCCGGCATTGGCGAGGGTGACCGCGCCACCGGCAGCCAGCGTACCGCCCGCGCCCAGCGCCAGCGTACCGGCGGCGATGTTGACGCCGCCGGTGAAGCTGTTGGCGCCGGTCAGCGTGAGCGTGGAGGCACCGCTCTTCAGCAGGCTGCCGTTGCCACTCAACACACCACTGAACGTCGCCGGCTGGCCACCGAGCACGTTGAGCGTGGCACCGCTGCCCAGGTTCATGGCATTGGCGAGCGTCAGCGGCACGCTGCCGTCGAGCGTGGTGGATGCATTGACGTTGAGCGCGCCGCTGCCCAGGGCGCCGCTGTTGCCGAGCAACAGGCCACCGCCGTTGACGGTGAGGCCGCCACCAAAGGTGTTGGCGCCGTTCAAGGTCAGCAGCGACGTGCCGGTCTTGACCAGGTTGCCGGAGCCGGAAACGACGCCGCCGAGCACCAGCGGCTGGCCACCCAGCAGGTTGAGCGTACCGCCGGTATTGAGGCTGACGTTGTTAGCCAGGGTCAGTGCCGTCGTGGTATCCAGCGTGACGTTTGCGCCGACGCTCAGCGCGCCGGTGCCGAGCGCACCCGCATTCCCGAGCAGCAGGCCGCCGCCGTTCAACGCCACGCCACCGCTGAAGGTGTTGCCGCCACCGAGCGTCTGCACGCCGGCACCGACCTTCACCAGCCCACCGGTGCCGACCAGCGTGCCCGCGTAGCTGGTGCTCGTGCCGAGGCCACCCGTGGTGAGCGTGGTGCCACCCAGGTTCACCGTGCCGCCCGTACCGGCGAGCGAACCGATCGTCTGATTGGCACCGGCGGAGAGATTGAGCGTGGTGCCGTTCACCAGCGTCACCGCCTGGGTCGGCAGCAGGGTGCCGCCCGCGCCCACGGCGAGCGTGCCGCCGTTGATCGAGAACGAGCCCGACAGCGTGTTGGCCGCGCCCAGGGTCAGCGTGCCCGCGCCCGCCTTGATCACGTTGCCCGCGCCGGACAGTGCGCCGTTGAGCGTGAGTGCCTGCGCACCGTTGAGGGTAAGCGTGGTGCCCCCACCGACGGCCACTGTGTTGGACAGCGTGGTCGCCGCGGACGCGGTGAGCGTGCTGGAGCCGGTGACGTTGACCGCGCCAGTACCGAGTGCCGCGTTGCCGCCGAGCAGGATGCTGCCGCCATTGAGCGTCGTGCCGCCACTGTAGGTGTTGCCGGCGGCGAGGCTCAGCGCGCCCGTGCCGGTTTTGGTCAGCGAGCCGGTGCCGGAAATCGCCCCCGCGAGTCCCAGCGTGTTGGTGCCCTGCACGGTCACGCCGGCTCCTTGCAGGTTGAGCGCCGTGGTGACGCCCAGCCCATTGATGCCAGCTTCGAGTGCCGCGCCCGATACGGTCGCCGTTGCCCCGAGGTTGTCCGCGGTGTTGAGCACCGCCGTGCCGCCAGTCAGGTTGCTGGCGTTGGCCAGGCGACCGACCAGGGTCCAGCGGCCGCCGGTAATGTTGAGGTTTTCGAAATTGATGTACTGCGACGACGTGGCCGTGTTGGCACCGTTGCCGGCGGCACTTTTCAGCGTCAGCGTATCGACACCGGTGCCGCCGTCGACGACACCGGCGGACGCGAAGTTGAGCACGCCCACGCCGAGCAAGTCGGGCACGGACAACGCCACGCCCACGCCGGTGCTGCTGACGCTGGCGGCGGTGTCCGCCACGAAGGTGTCGTTGCCGCCACCGACGTAGACGCTACCCAGGATCTGTCCGTTGTTGATCAACGTGTTGGACGTACCATTGAAGGCGATGCGCCCCTGCACCGTACCGCCCGCGGCATTGGTCATGTTGACGTTGCCCTGGCCCGACGCGACGATCGCCGGTGCATCCACGGCAAGCACGCTCACGCCGACCAGCGGCTTGCCGCCGATGGTGCCGGAGTTGACCAGCGTGGTGGTGCCACCGGCGCCGTTGCGAATGTCCAGTGCTACGCCACCCAGGTCGCCGGCGTTCACCGACGCCACGCCAAACGTGCCGTACATGCCGTTGGTGTTGGTAATCGCGTGGTTGCTGGCGTTGGCGTTGCCGACGATGGTGCCCTTCGACAGCACACTGAGAATGCCGAGGAACGAGGGATCGATCATGCCCGCGTTGTTCAGCGTCACGTTGTTGCCCGAGAGCGTCATCGCGGGCGTGAGCAGGCCGAGCACGGGTGCCACGCGGCCGTCGGAGGTGACGTTCACCGTGAGGTTGTTGGCCGCCGTGTTGAACGGGTTGCCCACGGTCGTGCCGCCCGAGCAGGTCACGGTCACGCCATCAGCGGGTGAGCCCGGCGCGCAATCCGCCCACACCTGCTGGCTGACCAGGCCCAGGAGGGTCGAGGCGAAGGCAAGGCCGATGCCCTTGCTGATCGGATGACGACGGACAGATTTCACGCGGCGCTTGCTCATGACATTCCTCATAAGCACGCGCGTCATCCGCCTGGCGGACGATCGCGCGCACTTCAGCGACGGCGCCGGAAACATTCCGGGCCGTGGTGGACATCCGATCGATGACGTCCGCAAAACCTGCATGCGCAGGCGTTTGCTTTCGGGCGCAAGCCTAAGCGCCGGCATCGACGCTCCGATGCACAAATCTGGCGGTGGCTTTCCGGGTGCTTTCCAGGGAAGTGTCGGGAAAATCGACGATTCGGCAAACAGTGGACAAATGCGGCAACCGCGATTCGTCTTTACGACGGTTTACGCGTAAGTAGTCTTACTTAGAAAAGCGCTTTATTTATGCGTTTATATCGTGCTTACAGGTTGATGCCATGCGGCGTCAGACTCACTTGCGTGAAGGGCGATGCCCTACATGTTCGCGCAACGATTTCTTGCCGGATAACGCTTGCGATTATCCGTGGCGCGGAGCGCGTTTCACCGAAAAGGCGTGACGCGCTCTGCGCGGTTTTTCTCAAACGTGCACGCCTGCGGGAAGGAACGACCGCAGAAAGCGAGACAGCGTTTCGAGGTGCCCGGCGCCCGCGATAGCCCCGATGTAGCCGTCCGGCCTGATAAGGAACCCGTCGCCGTCGCATGCCGCGTAGGCCGACTGGAACACGCCGTCGCTGTCGCGCAGTTCGTGATCCGTGCCGACGTGATGAACATCGACGCCGGCAGGCCATGATGCGGTTTCCTCGTCGCTGTTGGAGATCATCAGTGTCCAGTGCCGGCCCTGCGTGAGTTCGAACAGGCGCTTGCGTGTGCCGTGCCGGGTGGTGAACCAGGCGTCGGGCGCACGATCGCCCGCACGAGGGCCGTACTGCCTTGACGGGGATTCGTAGCGCAACGGACTGGACGCGTAGCCGATGTCCAGCTGGCGGGTCTCGCGACCACGTCGCATGTCACCCTGCCTCGCGGCATCGAGCAGACGCGTGGACAAGCCCAGCATCTCTTCCGCGATGGGGCGTCGTTCGTCCTCGTAGCTGTCGAGCAGCGCGTCCGCTGCGCCATCGCATACGGCTGCCAGTTTCCAGCCCAGGTTGTAGGCATCCTGGATGCTCGTGTTGAGACCCTGTCCACCGGTGGGTGGATGCACATGCGCCGCATCGCCGACCAGGAACACGTCGCCACTGCGGTAATGCGTGGCAAGCCGCGCACTCATGCGGTACACCGATACCCACGCGACATCGTCGACACGCAGGTCGGAGCCGCCGGTGCGTTCGTCTATCAGCGCCTGCACGCTGGCCACGTCGGTGTCGATGTCGCCCTCCGCCGCCACCGGCGCCTGCAACTGGATCAGGTCGGTGCCCTGCAGCGGGCAAAGCGCGAGTTGCCGGGACATGTCGCCGTCGTTGAAGCGATGCCAGTAACGCCGGTCCAGCCCATGCATTCGCAGGTCCGCAACCATGGCGCGAGCACCCAGCGTCTTGCCGGGAAAGTCGATGCCCAGCAATCCGCGTACCGTGCTGCGCCCGCCGTCGGCACCGACCAGGTAGCGGCACGTAAGCGCGCTTGCTCCGGCGGGCGTGCGCAGGCCCACGCGTATGGCATCGGCCTGGATCACGTCCGTGACCTCGGTATGCCATTCCACGGCGCCGCCCAGTTCGCCAAGCCGCTCGCGCAGGATCGCTTCGGTGCGCGACTGCATCACCATCCAGGGCGCGCCGTAGGGCTCCGTTGCCGTCGCCTCGGCTGTTGCGATGACCTGCTCTTCCCGCCCACCGTCCGCGTCGTGAATCCATTGGCTGGGATAGGGCCCGCCCGCCGCCAGGATGGGATCGACGACGCCCAGGTCCGCGAAGATCTCGAGCGTGCGTGGCTGGATGCCCTTGCCGCGCGACCCTTCGAATGCCCCGGCACGGCGATCGACGATACGATAGGACACGCTGCGGCGGGCCAGTTCGATAGCGAGGGTGAGTCCCGCTGGGCCGGCGCCCGCGATCACCACGTGCGTTTGGACAGACATGCTCGACTCCTATTGTGTGCACAATGCACATATTAGGGGCGAGTCTACGGCGACGGATTACTAAGTGCAAGATACACATAAAAAGGCGACGTTCCGCGAGCTGCACATGGCGATGGTCGCCCTGGTCGGGGTGATGAACCGCCCCCAGCGCGACGAGCAGCTGCTCGCCGCGGCGGGCGTCAGCCTCGATCGCGCGCTGTTTCCCCTGCTGGTGCTGGCAGGCCGCTTCGGTCCGATCGCCGTGGGCGAACTGGCCGATCGCGTCGGCCGCGATTACACGACCGTCAGTCGTCAGTTGGCCAAACTGGAATCCCTCGGGCTGATCGTGCGTCAGCCCGGGCAGAAAGACCGTCGCGTCACCGAAGCCACCACCACCCCGGCAGGCGTGGCCATGAACGCCGCCATCGATACGGCCCGCGAACGCATGGCGCGCCAGATCTTCGATCGCTGGGAGGATGCGGATGTCGACACGTTGACCCGCCTTCTTTCCCGGTTCGCGCGGGAACTGGAGGCCGTGGACCCGGCGCTCCACCTGCGCGACGACTGAGCACCGCCGCTCACCGGATCGCCACGGGCTCGCCAGTACAACCGGGGAAATGCGGTTCCCCACCGCCGGAGACCGCGATCTTGAACGAAACCCTGGATGTGGCGATCGTCGGCGCCGGTGCCGCGGGCGTGGGCGCGGCGCGCCGCCTTGCGACATCGGGCCGGAACGTCCTGCTGGTCGAGGCATCGTCGCGCATCGGCGGACGCGCCTTCACTGTCGAGATCGATGGCCTGCCGCTCGACCTGGGCTGCGGATGGCTGCATTCAGCGGATCGCAACCCGTGGACCACGATCGCCGACGAAGCCGGCATCGCCGTGGATCGCCACAATCCGCCCTGGGGTCGCTCGATCCCCCGACCCGGGTTTTCCGTGCAGGAGCAGGAAGAAGCCCGCGCCGCCTACGACCAGTGGCACGACCGGATCATGGATACGCCTTTGCCGAGCGACGTCGCCGCGGATCATCTCGTCCCGGGGGGCCGATGGAATGCCTACCTGCAGGCGATGAGCGGCTTCATCAACGGGGCCGACCTGGAGAAGTTGTCCATCGCCGACTACGCGCGTTACGAAGGCGCGGCCACGGGCGAGAACTGGCGGCCGGTTTGCGGCTACGGATCGCTGGTCGCGGCGTCCCTGCCGATGGACACGCCCTGCGCGCTGTCCACTCCAGTGGAGCGCTTGGTGTTGCCCGATACCGGCGGCGTGACGCTGGGCACACCGCACGGCGACCTGCATGCCCGCGCCGTGATCCTGACCGCCTCCACCGCGGTACTGAGCGGTCCCACGATCCGCCTGCCCGACGCCCTCGATCCCTGGCGCGAGGCGGCCGGACGGTTGCCGCTAGGTCACGACGAAAAGGTCTTCCTGCGCATCCTCGACGACAGCGCGTTTCCGTCCGAACAGCACGCCATCGGCAACCCGCGCGATGCGGCCACGGTGTCGTACCACATACGCCCGCTGGGACGACCGATGATCGAGTGTTTCCTCGGCGGTGCGAGCGCGCGGCAGCTGGCCGAGGAAGGGGTGATCGCCGCGTACGAACATGTCATGGCGGAACTCGTCGCGCTGTTCGGGCGGAAAGCGCGTGACAGCCTGCGGCTGCTGACCACCTCACAGTGGCGGCACGACACGCGCATCGGTGGTGCGTACAGTCACGCGCTGCCGCAGTGGTCGTCAGCACGACGGACCCTGGCGATGCCGTTTCAGGAGCGGGTGTTCTTTGCTGGCGAAGCGACGCACGAGAGCGCGTTTTCGACGGCGCATGGGGCGTATCTGAGTGGGGTTCGGGCGGCGGAGGAGGTGCTGGCTGCCATCGACATCACATGACGGACAACGTCGCCTGGGCTGCCGAACGTTCGGTCACGTGTGGCTGTCGCTTATTGACCAAGCGAAGCCTCGATCGGCGTATCCCCATCGATGAACCGCAGCGTCTTCCCCACGGCTGTGTCACCTTTCAGCACGCTGGCGATAGCCCAGGCCACATTGGCACGGGACGTCTTGTCGCCGGCGGACGACGGGCCCTCCACCAGGTCGATCCGTCCTGAAGCGTCGTCGCTCGTCAATGTGCCGGGCCCCAGGATGGTCCAGCGCAATGATGTGGTACGCAGATAGGCATCTGCCGCGGCTTTGGCCTGCGCGTAGGCATAAAACCCATTGTCCGGTTCGACGTGGTCGATGCCTGCACCGATGTACGAGACCATGACGAAGCGTTTCACGTCCGCCCGTACCGCAGCATCCATCGTGCGAATGGCCGCATCGCGGTCCACAGCATAGGTGCGCTCGGAGCTACCGCCGCCGGCACCGGCCGACCAGACGACGGCGTCGCAGCCCTCCAGCACGGCGACGATGGCATCAGTGTCGGCATGTTCGATATCGCATACCGAAGGTTGCGCACCCAGCGCGGAAATATCTGCCGCGTGGTCAGGGTTGCGGACTAACGCGCGCACATCGTGATGCGCAGCGGCGAGCCGGGGGATGAGCAGCAGCGCGACCTTGCCGTGGCCGCCGACGATGGCAATGCGGTTCATGGGATTTCCCAGCAGTGGTTTGCGCGGAATATAGCGACTGGGCTGTTGGGGTGCCGTCTAGGCACCACCCTCCAGGAGGGCGAAGCATTCGGTTTACGATAGCGACCTTCGGGGGGAACGATGGAAAAGACGATGAGAGCAAGCGTGCGCAGCGATATCCGTTTCGCCATGCGTATGGCGATCCTTATCCTCGTCACGCATGCCGTGGCCTATCTCATCCACGAATACGCACATACCACGATGGCATGGATGCTCGGCTACATGACCAACCCGTTGGCGCTGGACTACCGCGGGCTCACGCCGGCGAATGTCATCCTGCTGTCCGACGTCGACGACAACGTGGCGTACGATGCCGTGTTCGCCGGCGGGCATGGGTCAGCCGCCGCAGCGATCGCCCTCGCCGGCCCCTTCATCGGTAATGCGCTGCTTTATGTGTGCCTGTATGCCGCGTGCAGGCATCGCGCAACCGGGCGGATGGCTGCTGCCACGTTCTGGCTCTTGTTGATGTGTGCCGGCAACGTCTGGAGCTACGTACCCATTCGGGCACTGGCGACGCACGCGGACATTGCACTGGCCGTACGTGGTTTGCAGATCGGCACCGTGGCCTTGTTCCCGCTGCTGATGGTTCCATCGATGCTTCTGGTCGGACACTTCTTCGCGAAGGCCTGCCCGCTGTTCATACGCACCATCGCGCAGGGCAACCCGGCACGAGTACTGCTTATGATCGCGATGACTAACACGTGGTTCTTCGTGTTCTTTGGAGGCGCGGGCATGTCAGGAAGCTACGGCACGGCGGCACAGGTCTTCTCCATCGTGTCTGAAATTGTGTTGCTTCCTATCGCCCTTGCAGTCCTCTGGCATCAATGCGTGGCTGACGTCGACGCCTGAAGCAACGCTCCCGCGACATGCGCAGCGTCGTGGTAGTCCGCATGCTTCACTTGCGTTCGACAAAGGTGAACGAGAAATATGCGATGCAGCGTCGGACAACGAAACCCTGCAGACGTTGAAACATCGCCCGATTAAGGCTTATTTCTGCGACTTCCGTCGCACGAACTAACTGTGCTGTATTCCGCACCTAATTAGCCAAAACACATTTTTTGTGCGGTATATGGCACGAAACAACGTGAACCACGTCTCACAAAGCCGACTACGCAGTTAATGGAAATACCAGATCTGCCGGATTTGCATCAAGAAGCCTGCGCGTGTGCCGTCAGAGGAGAACACTTTTAGGACTGCTCATGACAATCAAACTCAAGATCACGCTGGTCATGGCTTTTTCACTCTTCGTCGCGTTACTCCTGGGTGGTACCGGGTTGGCATCGTTGTTGAGCATGAAAAGCCGGATGTCGGATCTCTACAACGATTCGATGGTGTCGATCATGGATGCGACGCGGATACGGGCTCGCACACTCGAGATACATGTTGCGACGAGCCGAGCCTTCCTGCGTATGAATGCAGAGTCCGTCGACCAGGCGGAAAAAATGCTGGTCGCCAACACGGCACTCGTCGATGCGGCATGGCGCGATTACTACCCCGCCCACACGTCCGAGGCCGACGAAATCGCACTGGCCAAGCAGTTCATCGTTCATCAGCAGACGGAAAGGCAACTCACGGCCAAGACACTTGCCGCCATCAAGGCCAAGGACGTGGCCGGTGCGAAGGAATTGCTGACCGGCCCGCTCGGCGCGGCCTACGATGCCGAAATGGCGGACATCGATCAGATCGTCAAGAGTGAGAAAAAGCAGGCTACGGCGTCCTACGATGCTGCCGTCGTCGCCGTCCATCGCACCGCGGTGTTCATGTTCTCCGTGGCGTTCCTCGGGGTTATCCTCGTGGCTATCGTTGGCGTAAAGCTCACGCGTGCCGTCATGCGTCCCCTGCTTCGCGCTCGCGAACTGGCCACTCGCATCAGCGAGGGCGAACTGGATCACCGGCTGCAAGTGTCCGGCAAGGACGAGCTAAGCGACACGCTGCGTGCGCTCTCCGTCATGGACGCCAAGCTGTCGTCCATCGTTTCCGGCGTGCGCGAGAGTGCCTCCCAGGTGAACCAGGCGGCCCGCGATATCTCCGAAGGCAACGACGACCTGTCCGCGCGTACGCAGGAACAGGCATCCTCCCTGGAAGAAACGGCGGCATCGATGGAAGAAATGGCCGCGGCCGTCAAGCAGAATGCCGAGAGCGCCGAAGCCGCCCGTACGATCTCGCGCGGACTGCGCGAAGACGCCCTGGCGGGCAGCGATGTCGCCGGCGATGCCGTGCAAGCCATGGAACAGATTACTCAGGCCAGCCGGCAGATCGGCGAGATTGCCGTGTTGATCGATGAAATCGCCTTCCAGACCAACCTGCTGTCGCTCAACGCCGCAGTGGAAGCGGCGCGTGCTGGCGAGCAAGGTCGTGGCTTCGCTGTCGTCGCGTCCGAGGTACGTTCCCTGGCCCAGCGAAGCGCTGGCGCCGCGAAGGAAATCAAGGCGCTGATCGGAAGCACGGCGGAACGGGTGGAAGCGGGTGCCGCGCTGGTCGGCAAGACGGGTGAGGCACTGACCAAGATCCAGGGCGGCGCATCGCGTGTCGCCGAGATCGTCAGCGAGATTGCCGCGGCGTCGCAGCAGCAATCGGCAGGCGTCGAGCAGGTGAACCAGGCCGTGGTGGATCTGGACGATGTCACCCAGCGCAATGCGGCACTGGTGGAAGAGGCGAGTGCGGCCAGCCGACATTCGCTGGAACTGTCGGACGAGTTGATCAGGCAGGTGTCGTTCTTCCGAGTCGCCGACGCGGCAAAGGCCGGCAGCAAGGCATCGGCCGTGTCGCCCGCGCCGGCACCCCCGGCCGTGGCCGTGGCCGCACCGGCGCGTCCTGTCGCTGCCGTCCTTGCCGCTGCATCCCCAACCAAATCCCCTGCACGGCAGCCCGTGGAGAAGAAGGAGCTGGAGTCGGCGTGGCGGGAGTTCTGAGTCGACCCGGCTGTCGGAATGAACCGGCGTCAGTCGAAGAAGATGCCGCGCGGTAACTCACACGCGCGGCATCAGCAACGCAGACAGGCGATCCGGCACGCCCGGTACACGACGCAATGCCGGGTAGCGCGGTCCACCGTGATAATCGAGCATGCCATGACGGATCTTGCCGTCTCGCTCGAAGTCGAACGAGACGGGCTGCCGCACGGACGCGGCAAGGGCCGACGACAGCGCATCCGCGGTGAACGCCGTGCCGTTCACCTGCGTGATACGCACACCCGGTGCCATGCCTGCCTTGAATGCAGGGCCGTCCCATACCACGCCACGGACCAGGCCCTTGTCGTCCACCGACAAACCGAGCGAGTAACCGAGGTTGGACACACCCTCCGCCGCTTCGTCTTCGATGAAGCTGGCCGAGGGTGTCTGCACGTAGACCAGTTCCCAGCCTAGACCACGCAGGCCGTCCAGTACCCGGGAGTCCTTCGCGTGCAAGCGCTCGTCGAGAAATGCCTTCCAGTCCATCGGCGCCTGTCGTGCAAGCGCCTGGCTGACGTCGTCGAGGGTATACGTGGACGTGCCTGCATCCTTGGAAGAGACCGCGAAGAAATCGCGAGCGAAATCGTCGATGCCCCTGTGACCCTGCGAAGCGTCTTGCATGCGAGCATGCACATCGAGCCACAGCAGTACGCCTTCGGCGTAGTAATCCTTGCGCCGTTGCCACTCGGGCCACACGTTGGTGCGCCCACTGACATACAGCGGGTCGTTGGTCGTGTCCTGCAGATCCTTCCAGGTTCGGCCTAGATGCGCCTGCACGGATGCGGCATCCATCGCCAGTTTATCCCGTGTCTGCTGCAGCGTACGCATGCCGCTGCGCGCTGCCAGCACGCGGCCCCAAAACTCCGTTTGACCTTCATGGACCCACAGCAGGCTGTTGCGGGTGGGCACGTTGGGCGTCGCCAACCACGCATCCGCCGGCAGCCGCCAGCGACCGTTCCAGGCATGCACGTGCTCATGCGCGATAAGGTCGCGATTGTTGAGTTGGGCTTCGGGATGGCGCAGGTAGTCCGCAGGCAGATAGATTTCGGCGGATGAGGCGTGTTCGATGCCACCGGCCGAGAATGCATCGTCCAGCAGCACCAACGCATCGAAGCGAGCGTACGGAGCCCGCCCGAACACCGCCGAGGTTTCCGTTACCAATCGCTTCAACGCGGCTTCGTCATCGGGCGCCATAGCCAGATCCGCTGGATCCGTCGACATCAGGTCGAGCTGGACGGTGGGGGTTCCCGCCGTCAACGGCACGCGGCGGAGGTACCGGGCAGCGAACACGGGCGCGTCCAGCAGCGTCTCCATGGCGATTGGCGCGAACTGTACGTCGCCACCGTCTTGCGAGCGCACCGGTAACGCGGAGGCAATCTGCAGGCCATCGGGTACGGCAAGCGCGGCCTGAACCGGGATGTTCCTGGCAAACCAGCCGGCCGGATAGATCATCAGGTGCTGCCAGGCGATATTGACCAGATCGTCGCGAAGCAAAGCGTCATCGACGCGGGTGATGTACTGAAAATCCACCTCGAGGTGCCGCGCATGCGCCGGAATCACCACGTGGAATGCGTGCATGTCGATAGCGTCGCGTTCCCAGTCGAGCGTCTTCCCGTCGGCCTGTATCGTCAAGCCGGCCATGCTGGCCGCCGAGATGGTGTGCCCATGACTGGATAGTTCCCACTCCGGATACAGCAGGGTGACTGCGCCAGTGGCCTGCACCGGAATGACCTCGTGCACGCGGAAGACCTTGTGCGCGGTGTCACGCGCGTCCACGGACACGTCGATCTGTCCCTTGAACGCATGGTCGACGGGCAGAGGGATGGTGGATGGAGGCGTCGCAGGCATGGCATGGAGGCCTGCGGCCAGCGCAAGCATCGGCAAGCCGGTGGCCCAGCCCAACCTTGCGCGTCGCGCCGGTTCGCGTACGGCGTGCTGCATTACCGGGTGACCGGTACCGCGACGCGTGCACCTTCATACCTATCGGTGGGAGAGAACAACCTCATGACGTCGTGCCCTGGTTCCGTTGGATCGGCAGGGCGCCGAAGGACTGGCTTACCGGCATCAGTTCGATCGCATTGATGTTGACGTGGGCTGGCAAGGTCGCCGCCCAGAACACGGCTTCGGCGACATCGTCCGGCGTGAGCGGCAGGGTTCCGTCGTAGACGGCGGCGGCACGCGCCTCGTCGCCACCGAAGCGAACGACCGAGAACTCCGACCCTCCGGCAAGGCCCGGTTCGATGTCGGTCACGCGTATGCCCGTGCCCGCCAGGTCGGCGCGCAGGTTGAGCGAGAACTGCCGGACGAACGCCTTGGTCGCGCCATAGACGTTACCGCCGGGATAGGGGTACGTCGCCGCGATGGAACCGATATTGATGACGTGTCCGCGGCGACGCGCCACCATGCCCGGCAGGATGGCGCGCGTGACGTACATGAGGCCCTTGACGTTGGTATCGACCATCGTCTCCCAGTCATCGGGGTCGGCGGCATGCGCGGGTTCGAGTCCCAGCGCCAGGCCGGCGTTGTTCACCAGCAGGTCGATGGATGCGAGCTCGGCAGGCAGGCTCGCCAACGCCGCATCGACGGCCAGCCGGTCACGGACATCCATCTGCAGGGGGTGGACCCGCTCCCGGCCCAGCTCGTCGGCAAGGGCATCGAGCCGGTCACGGCGTCGGCCCGCGGCGATCACCCGGTGTCCTGTGGACGCGAAGCGGCGCGCCATGGCGGCGCCAAACCCGGCGGTGGCGCCGGTCACGAGAACAATCATTGGAGTTTCCAGGATGTGGGGTGACTCCAGGCATTATGCCGGGACGACGCCTCGCCACGCATCCGCCGCTATCGTCACTTATCGGTTGAGCAGCGCCGATATTTCCGTCGCCGAGTCGGACGACTTCTTCGCCAGCTGCCGTACTTCCGAGGCGACGACCGCAAACCCGCGTCCCGACTCACCGGCATGTGCCGCCTCGATGGTCGCATTCAGGGACAGGATATGCGTCTGCATAGCGATACCGTTGATCACCTCGATGGCGTTGCGCACGCGCTCCAGCGTCGTGCGCTGGCTGGTCACGTCAGTGGCATACAGGATCAGCTTGGCGAACGTGCCGTCGATGGCAAAGATCGGGTTGATGGTGGCCTGGAGCCAAAGGTCGCGGCCGGCGGCATGCACCGCCAGTTCGGTGGAGATCGATTCGCCGGCGACCAGACGTGACCGACCCTCGCCACCCATGACCGCCCGGAAGATCGATGCCAGTGCCGCGCCCGCCTGGTCTGCCGTGTCCATGCCCAGGACGCCGAGCATCGTCGGACTGACGTCGAGCACCGTGCCGTCAGGCAACCAGTTGGCCGTGGCCGTGGATTTCCATATGGCGGCAAGGCGGGTTTCGTCTTCCTGCGCGCGAAGCCGCGTCTCGGTGACGTTGGCCTGCACCGAAATGAACTTGCGCAACTGCCCGTCCGCGCTGAAGATCGGATTGATCGACAGGGATATCCAGTACGGCGTGCCGTCCTTCGCGTAGTTGAGGATCTCTTCGTAGAACGGCTCACGCGCTTCCAGCTTGGCGCGGATACGACCGATCGTCACGGGGTCGGAATGCTTACCCTGAAGCAGTGGCCCTGGCTTCTTCCCGATCACGTCCAGGAAGGCATGGCCCGATAGTTTAGTGAAGCCGCTGTTGACGTATTCAATGCGGCCATCCGGCCCGGTGATGATGACCGAGTTGTCGGTTCCGTTCGCCACCAGCGACAGCAACTCGAAGCTTTGCCGCTGGGCTACCTGTGCCGTGATGTCGGTGGCGAACTTGACCACGCGCACTGGCATGCCATCCAGGCCCAGCACGGGTGTATACGTGGCCTGGATCCACACGTGCTTTCCCGTCTTGTGCACGCGCTTGAATTCCGCGACCTGGAACTCGCCCTGGCGCAGACGATTCCAAAAGGCGAGGTAGGCCGGACTATCGTGTTCCTGCGGATCGACGAACAGGCGATGATGCTTGCCCACCACCTCGTCCAGCCCGTAACCGAGCGCATCGAGGAAGTTGGCGTTCGCGGTGAGGATAGTGCCGTCCATCGCGAATTCGATCACCGCCTGCGATCGACCGATGGCGGTGATCTGGCTTTCACGGTGAAGGTCCATCAGTTTTCGCTGCGTGGTGTCCTGCGCGATCTTCACCACGGACACCGCGTTGCCCTTCTCATCCAGCACCGGGTTGTAGGTAGCCTGCAACCAGACCACGTCACCCTGCTTGGTCAACCGCGGGAATTCGGCCGCCTGGAATTCGCCTCGCCGCAGGCTATCCCAGAAAGCCGCGTACTCGGCACTCTGCGCCATGTCCGCCGCAACGAGCATCGAGTGATGTTTTCCCTCGATCTCGGACGCGGCATAGCCCATCAGATCGCAAAAACGTGCGTTCGCAGCAAGGATAGTGCCGTGCACGTCGAACTCGATGGCGGCTTGGGAGCGAAAAAGGGCGTCGAGCTTACGGGTGGCGTGGGACTTGAAGAGGGCGGCGAGGTTCCACACGGCGATGCCTTGGTCGGGATCTTTCGATAGAGTCCGGTGGCAAGCCAGAACCATGCCATGCAACGCGATGGCGTTACGGCGCGCCGCGGTGTGCCGGGATGCCCTTACCTCACCTAACGATATGACCTGAATTGGCATATTCGTCGAATAAAGGGCGGAGGTGAGCTAGTGCATGTAGCGCAGGAAATTACGCCTCATCGATGACCAAGCGAGGGGCATGAAGCCTGGAGACCGCTGGCATACTCGACGCCCCCTGGCTTCGTGCCGCTCGAGCAGAGAACGATCGATGTCGATAAAGCCCACCAAAGACATTCTCATCGCGGGCGGGGGTATTGCCGGCCTCGCGGCGTGGCGTGCACTCGAGCAGCACGGCGTGCGCTCGACGGTCATCGAGCGCCGGCTGCAGGCGGAGGATGGTGGCCTCGCCATCAACCTGCCGGGTAATGCCATCGCGGCGCTTGCCCGGCTGGGGCTGGGCGGGGGCATCGGTCGGATCGGCCATCCTGTGCGCCAGCGCGAATACCGCGCCGAGGACGATCGCCTGCTGGCCGCCATCGACGAGGACGCGTTCTGGGGCGAGGCGATGCGTCCCCGCGCCGTGCGCCGCGCCGATCTCATGGCGTTGCTGGGAGGGGGCATGCCGAGCGACCGTGGCCGGTTCGGCAGCGCCGTCACCGCGATCACGCCGGACGCGGACGCCGTGCACGTGCAACTGGCCACGGGTGAGGCTTTGTCCGGTTGCC
Source organism: Luteibacter sp. PvP120 (assembly GCF_054055715.1). Lineage (NCBI taxonomy): Bacteria > Pseudomonadati > Pseudomonadota > Gammaproteobacteria > Lysobacterales > Rhodanobacteraceae > Luteibacter > Luteibacter sp. PvP120. Next base: position 650,965 of record NZ_JBSRXP010000002.1, read on the forward strand.
TCTTGATCGGCGCGGACGGCGTTCATTCCACGGTGCGCGAATCGGTCATGGGCACCTCCGAAAGCCAGTCGGCGCTCATCGCCTCGGCCAGCTGGCGTTTCATGGCGCCGAACCCGGGTATCGATGGATGGACGTTCTGGACGGGCAAACGCGGAATGATCCTCTTGCTGCCCGTCGACGACGCGACCGTCTACGGCTGGGTAACCGTCAGCGAAGCCGACACGGCAGCCGACGACCATGAACACCTTCGACGCACGTTCGCCCGATTTCCGGAGAGAGCACGCAAGGCCCTCGACTGGGTTTTGTCGCATCCCGAGCACCTCTATCATTCGCCGCTCGAAGAAGTGCATGAGAGTCGCTGGCACGAAGGTCGGGTGACGCTCATCGGTGACGCTGCACACGCGACGGCACCGGTCTGGGCACAGGGCGCGGCATTGGCCATGGAAGACGGCCTTACGCTCGCCGCACTCATTGCGGGTGTCGACGATCCCGCGACCATCGGTGACCGCTTCCGCCAGGAGCGGATGCAGCGCGTCGCGCACGTGAAAGCGATGACCGATCGGTTGTCCAAGGCGGTGGGGCTTCCTTATGCGATTCGCCGCCTGACCATGCCGTTCATCGTGCCGCGCAGTTATCGGTCCACGTATGGACCGCTCAGGGATAGCCAGTGACATCGCTTCCATCGCCCGGCTGGGCAGCCACATGCAGGAGCATCGCACCATGATCGATCACCTGGATCACATCGTCCTTACCTGCACCGACCCGGAAGCGACGACGCATTTTTACGTTAACGTCTTGCGGATGAAGAAGGAAACGTTTCGCGGCGATCGCGTGGCGTTCCTGTTCGGGAACCAGAAGATCAACCTGCACGTGAAAGGCCATGAGTTTGAACCCAAGGCCCATTTACCCGTCCCGGGCGCGCTGGACTTGTGCTTCATGGCCAGCATCCCGCTCGATCAGGTCATTGCGCACTTGAACGCATCGATGTGGCCGATTGTCGAAGGCCCGGTCGAGCGGACCGGCGCGACGCAGAAGATCCGCTCCGTCTACGTTCGTGACCCGGACCTCAATCTCATCGAGATTTCGGAACCGATCGGCTAGATAAAAACACCTCCTGCCCGCGCATGCGCGTCGCAAAGTTGCTGTCGTAATCCTTACCACCATTCATCTGCTGGATCAGACTGATGATGTGTGCCGCTCGATCCGGGTGATGCAACTCCAGCCACTCGCGGAACAACTGCTTCAACTCGTGCGGCAAACGCACGCAGGTGTATCCGATCGAATTCGCACCCGCCGCACCGGCTTGCTCGCTGATGCGGTGCGCTCGCATGAAAAGGTATCTCGTATGCTCATCTCCGTACCAAGCCCCTGATGTCCATAAATGCCTTATAACAATACAAAGTGCACACCCCGAACAGCACTCCGGACATCGCGAAGCTGAACCAGCCGAATAGAATGAGATGATCGAAGCGAGTCCCGATACGCAGGAAACGAAGGTCTGCTCCATCTTTTCCCAAAAGGATGAGGAATCCAACTAATGCCAGCATAGGTATCGCTATGATGGTCATAAGTGAGTTCGGTACTCGGCCCCCACTTGAGAATCCTGAAGGAAGTGGGAACGCGAAACGAGCAATTATCCACGCAGTAGCTAGTGGAAGAACCGGCCAAGTGAAGAAGTAATAAATGGCTGCTTCGTCTCCGTACGACGCATACAACGCCCACCTCCTTGCCGGGACAAAGCGAGCCACTTCTAGGATGTCTCGCGACCACGATCTCCCGATGTCGTTTTCGTGGCACGCAATTGCAGCTATCGCTCCTATGGCGATAAAAAACAGCAAGGCGATGAACAGCATGCGTTCTGTAGACTTTGCACGCTTGGAGTACCTGGAAAGATCACCTTTCATGAAATAGCTCCGAGAGATGGACTTTTATGGCATCAGGAACGAAATAATTGAGTTGATGCACGCTTTTTCCTCAACGCCTACGTCTTTCCTGGATCGAACACAACGCGAGCCAGCGTTAGAGAATTTGGAGCTCGCGAAAGGCCGGCGCATCTCGCGATTGAACCTTGTATTCCGTTTTCGCCACGGCGATTTTCTGCAAGCTGGACATCGTGGGCTTTCCATCTAGACCTGGGTAGTCGTACCACGCGTAAATCACGTCTCCAAAATCGGCAGCCACCCTGATCGACCGCGACATGTGACAGGCGGAATCCAGGCATGCGTCACGCGGGATCTCCAGTGCAGTGCCCGTAACCGATGTGTAGACCCGATGTTCGCCGCCCCCTGCGAAGAGGTAGAAAGCAACCTGCACTATGTAGACTGGAGTGGATCGGATGATTGCCGTGACTAGAACGACGAGCGCGGCAAGTGCGAGCCTGATCGTATTCGCCCGGCCATTGTCTGCAGGTGCAAGGAGCGCAGTCATGGCCACTGAGAGTGCTGCCACGAGGAGAACCATCTTTCCATGGTAAACCGTCAATTCCCACCAGTGGTTGAGGCTTTCTCCTCGTGCAAAAACGACGTAAGGCGTCAGGGATCTTATCGACAGAAACAGAATAAACGCGACGCCGGTCATGGTGAAGGCGATCCCTAGCAACGTCATGAGCGCATAGAACGGTTGCATTCGCCGACCGACTCCGCAGCTACGCAGGAGGAACCAGGTCACGACCGAAGGCGAGACGCCACCTATCCAAAGCCACCAGACGCCGTCGCGCCAAGGCCAGTACCAGGCCGCAGTCACGCCAACAAAGCAGGGAACCGTATAGGTCAGCGCGAGCCAATAGATCGGCCGACGCGCATCTGGAAGAACTTTCTTGTGCCTCCACGAAAGCGATCGCCGTCGCATGGCGCTGAGGATCACTCGCGAAATCTCACTTCGAAAGGGCAGCCAGATGGCTAGCCAGAAAGTGAACCAGGAGAAGGCGATCGACAGTAGGCCGATCAGTGCGACGGCGATGAGCATATGTGACGACGCGCCCACGAAGGCAACGAGCGAAATGTGCGTCCCATCTAGGTAGAGCCAGAGAAAGGTGATGCCGGCGAGCGGCGCGAATGCCGCAAGCTTCAGATAGATCGACCACGCTTTGTCCATAACTGCCGTCCATCTTCCTTGTCAGGCCTCTATATCGGCGGACACACGCGCTGCTTTAGTTTTGCCTATCGGTGTATACCTATATATCAGCCGGGAGGCATCGACCTCACAGCCAGCGGACTAAAAATGTAGTGCTGCCGTCCGCGCTTGCGGGGATCAATTCATAGGGCGCGCATGACAATCTTGCACGATGTCAGGTGCGGCGTCCGCAGCGGCTACAGTTGAACAAAGCCGACGAGCACGTCCTGTTAGTCAGCGTTAGGTCCGCCGTGACTCGACATCGATAATAAGCAATTCACCTTTTATTCCGCGATCTTGAAGGTAGCCTCCCATGATTCGGTTGGTCGTGGCTGTCCTTGGGATTATTCGCAGATGGCCCATACTATTTCTCCAATGCTTGACGATGCGAAAGAGGGAACCGTTGTGCCGAGGAGCGTCCTTCAACCTTCACTCAGAACAATTCCCCCTGCGGCGAATGCACCCGCGGCGGCACGAACCGCGACGTATCCAACACCGTATCCCAAGCCCGGTGGAGCCCCGCCTTCCGCGTCGCCACCTGCACCCGCTTGCGAATGATGTCCGCAAACACTCCCTGCCCGCGCATGCGCGTCGCAAAGTTCGAGTCGTAATCCTTCCCACCATTCATCTGCTGAATCAGGCTGATGATGTGCGCCGCCCGATCCGGGTAGTGCAACTCCAGCCACTCGCGAAACAACTGCTTCAACTCATGCGGCAAACGCACGCAGGTATACCCGATCGAATTCGCACCCGCGGCACCGGCTTGCTCGATGATCGCCTCGACGTCCTTCTCGTTGAGCGCCGGAATGATCGGCGCCACCAGCACCCCCACCGGCACGCCGGCATCGCGCAGCGTCTTCACCGCCTGCATCCGTCGATGCGGCGCACTCGCGCGCGGCTCCAGCTTCGACGCCAGCTTGTTGTCCAGCGAGTTGATCGAGATGAACACCTGCACCAGCTTGCGCTCGGCCATGGGCACGAGGATGTCCAGGTCGCGTTCGATCAACGCGTTCTTGGTGACGATGGTGCAGGGGTGGTTGCACTCGTTGAGCAGCGCGAGGGCCGCGCGGGTGAGCCGCCAGGTTTTCTCGATCGGCTGGTACGGGTCGGTATTGCTGCCGATGTTGATTGGCTGGCAGGTGTAGTTCTTGCGCGCCAGCTCGTGGCGGAGCACGTCGGCCAGGTTGCTCTTGGCGAACAGCTTGGTCTCGAAATCCAGGCCCGCCGACAGGTTGAGGTAACCGTGCGACGGCCGGGCGTAGCAGTAGATGCAGCCGTGCTCGCAACCCCGGTAGGGATTGGTGGCGCGGTCGAACCCGATGTCCGGGGAGTCGTTGCGCGTAATGACGCTGCGGGCCAACTCCTCGCGTACCTCGGTGACCGGGCGCCGAGCTTCCTCCTCGCGCGCCCAGCCGTCGTCTTCGGCGTGGTAGCGCACGGACTCGAACCGGCCTTCCGGGTTGGAGGCGGCGCCGCGGCCTTTGTGCTTGTGGAACAGGGGGATAGGGCTCGACATGCGTACAAATGTACGCCACTTCGATCTCAAAAGTCGGGATACCGGTCGCAGAATGCCGAATGCGGGCCAAGGTCGGGCGGGGCTGCCAGGCCACCGCCCGCCAGACCGTCAATCCTCCAACGGCACATCCTTGGTCTCGCGCACGAAGAACAACCCGATCACGAAGGTCATCAGGGCCACGGCCACCGGATACCACAGGCCGTAGTAGATATCCCCCTTCCACGCCACCAGCATGAAGCCGATGGTGGGCACGAAGCCGCCAAACCAGCCATTGCCGATGTGGTACGGCAGGCTCATGGACGTGTAGCGGATGCGCGTCGGGAACATCTCCACCAGCCACGCGGCGATGGGCCCGTAGACCATCGTGACGTAGAGCACCAGGATCGCCAGCAGGAGCACCAGCATCGGATAGTTCGCCTGTGCGGGGTCGGCCTTCTCGGGGTAGCCCGCCGTCTTCACCTGGGCGGCGACCTTCGCGGTGAACGCCTTGCTCTGCTCGGTGAAGGCCGCCTTGTCCAGGCTGCCACCCTCGAACGATTCGATCACCGCGTCGCCGATCTTCACTGTGGCCAGCGTGCCCGCGGGTGCGGCGGCGTTGGTATACGGAATGCCCTTCTTCGCCAGCACGCTCTTGGCGACATCGCACGAGCTGGTGAAGGTTTTCTTGCCGACCGGGTCGAACTGGAAGGTGCAGGCTTCCGGATCGGCGGTGACGACGACCGGTGCGGCCGCAGCGGCGGCTTCCACGGCGGGATTGCCGAAGTGGGTCAGGCCCTTGAAGATCGGGAACATCGTCAGTGCCGCGATCAGGCAACCGGCCAGCACCACCGGCTTGCGGCCGATGCGGTCGGACAGCCAGCCGAAGAAAACGAAGAAGGGCGTGCCGATCAGCAACGCGCCGGCGATCAGCAGGTTGGCCGTGGTGCCGTCGATCTTCAGGCTTTGCGTCAGGAAATACAGCGAATAGAACTGGCCCGTGTACCAGACCACGGCCTGGCCGGCGGTGGCGCCGAACAGTGCCAGGATCACCAGCCGCAGGTTCTTCCATTGGCCGAAGGCTTCGGTCAGCGGCGCCTTCGACTGCTTGCCCTCGGCTTTCATCTGCTGGAACACCGGCGACTCGTGCAGTTGCAGGCGGATGTACACCGATACGCCGACCAACACCGCGGAAAGCAGGAACGGAATGCGCCAGCCCCAGGCTTCGAACGCCTCGGTGCCCAGGCCCAGTCGCGTGCCGAGGATGACCAGCAGCGAGAGGAACAGGCCGAACGTGGCGGTGATCTGAATGAAGCTGGTGTACAGCCCGCGCTTGCCCGGCGGCGCATGTTCCGCCACATAGGTCGCCGCACCACCGTATTCACCACCCAGGGCCAGGCCCTGCAACAGGCGCAGCAGGATGAGCAGCACGGGCGCGGCCACGCCCATCGTCGAATACCCGGGCAACACGCCGACCAGGAACGTCGAGGTGCCCATGATCAGGATGGTGATGAGGAAGGTGTACTTGCGCCCGATCAGGTCGCCGATGCGACCGAACACGATGGCACCGAACGGCCGCACGGCAAAGCCGGCCGCGAACGCAAGCAGGGCGAAGATGAACTGGCTGGTCTCGTTCAACCCCGTGAAGAACTGCTTGCCGATCAGCGCCGCCAGCGAGCCGTACAGGTAGAAGTCGTACCACTCGAACACGGTGCCCAGGCTGGACGCGAAGATCACGCGCCGGTGGCTGGTGCCGATGCTGCCGTCGGCACGCGGGCCGCTTGCGGTAGTCGCCATGTCGCTCCCCTTAGAACCGGTAGTTGCCGTTGAGCGTGAGTTCGTTGCCGGCGGTTTTCTGCCGGCCCAGGCCGTTGGTGGTGGTCGAGTCGAGGTTGGCGTGGATCCACTCCACGCTGAAGTCGAACGGGCCCGTGGTGTACTGCAGGCTGGCCGCTTTCTGGCGGCTCTTCAGCAGGCCGGGGGTGTTCGCCGCGCGCCAGCGCAGCACGTCGTTCTCGTCGGGCTTGCTGACCGAGGCGAAGGCATACACCGTCCAGTGCGGATCGAACTTGTAGCCCGCCTGCAGGTAGCCGCCCTTGTCCTTGATGTCGCCGAACTGCGAGAGGTCGCCGAACAGTTCGCCGATCGCATTGCCGGTGTACACCACGCTCTTGAAGATGAACTTGCCGGGCGTCCACAGGCCGCCCAGTTCCACCGCCGTGCTCTTCAGGTTGCTCTTGATCGGCGTGGCGGTAAGGCCATCCACGCCGTGCAGGTCCACCTTGCTGTAGTGGCCGGCCACGAAGGCCTGCCAGTTGCCGCCCTTGGCGGTGAGGCGGGCTTCCACCTGCGGCTTGAAGCCCGCGTTGCCGGCGGTCTGGTAATTGGTGGTCGCGTTGGCACCGGGGCCGTTCCAGCTGCCCTGCAGCACGGCCATGTCGAAGCGCCACTTGGTGCCTTCGGAACCGTGATTGAGTTCCTGCATCCAGATGGCCCCGGGGAAGCGCCAGCCGATCACGCCGCTGCCGTAGCCCAGCGGAAACGCGATATGCGACAGCGACTGCGGGATGTAATCGAGCGGGAACATCAGGTCCCACATCTGGCCGATGCGGAACGTGGTGCCGGTGCTGGCGTTGGCGATGTCCATGTACGCCTGGCGCATGCGCAGTTCCGGCTGCGAGCCGGCATAAGCGCCGGTGCCGTTGAAGCCGCCGAAGAAATCCATCTCTAGGCGACCGCTACCGGCCCAGTTCTCGTTGAACTTCGCCCCGGTGAAGTCCAGCCAGAAGCGCGTGTTGCGCACGTCCACGCCGCTGACACGGCCATCGGCGCGATTGGCGCCACCGGCCGGGATCGGATACTCCGAGTTGGCGCCGTTGCCGTAGGTATACGCCTTGTTCTGGGTGAAAGCGCTGGCGTTGATGAAGCCGTGCAGCGCCAGCGACACACCGGGCGCGGTGCCCGTGGTGAAAGCCGGCTTGGCCGGGACGGTGGCGACCACCTTCTCGACCTTGGCCACTTTCTCCTCGGTCTGCTGCGATTGCGCTTGCGCCGCCTGGGCCGTGGTCGCGGCCTCCGTGGTCTGCGTCTTTTGCTCCTGGATCATCGCCTTCAGTTCCGCCAGCTGCTGCTCGAGCTGGTTGACCCGCGACTCCAGCGCCGCCTCGCGGCTCGTGGTTTTCTTCGATCGCGACTGGGCGTGGGCGAGGTCCGGGACCGCCACCATCGGCAGCATGAGGGCACAGGCGACACTGAGGGCGATGGCCTTGCGGCCACCGTAGCGGTTCGTCTTCATCATGGTCTCCCCAACCATTGGCAGCGCGAGCATGTGGCCGTTCCAGCCGGGGTTCCATTCGCCAAAGGTCGAAACTCGACCAAAGTCGTAGCCGGTGCGACCCATCGGGTCGCGTGGCGGGGATAAACTTCCCCTCATAGCCCCAACGCCGTCCTTAGAGGAGCACGCATGTCCGACATCCATCCCGTCGATCCCACCTTCGCCGCCACCGCGCGCGTCGGCAAGGCCGACTACGAGGCCAACTACGCCCGCTCCGTGCAGGATCCGGAAGGCTTCTGGAAGGACATGGCCACGCGGATCGACTGGATCGTGCCGCCGACGAAAATCAAGGATGTCTCGTTCGACCCGGCCGACCTGCACATCCGCTGGTACGAGGATGGCCAGCTCAACGTATCCGCCAACTGCCTCGACCGGCACCTGGCGACGCGCGGCGACAAGACCGCCATCATCTTCGAGGGTGACGACCCCGGCGAGTCGCGCAGCCTGACCTACCGCGAGCTGCACACCGAGGTATGCAAGTTCGCCAACACGCTGAAGAACCTGGGCGTGGCCAAGGGCGACCGCGTGCTGATCTACCTGCCGATGATTCCCGAAGCGGCCGTGGCCATGCTGGCCTGCGCACGCATCGGTGCCGTGCACTCGGTGGTGTTCGGCGGTTTCTCGCCCGATTCCGTGGCGGCACGCATCGCGGACTCCGGTGCCAAGCTGGTCATCACCGCCGACGAGGGGTGTCGCGGCGGCAAGAAGATCCCGCTCAAGGCGAACGTGGACGAATCGCTGAACCGCCCGAATACCAACAGCGTGCATACCGTGGTGGTGGTGCGACGCACCGGTGGCGCCATCAACATGCAGTCGCCGCGCGACCGCTGGTACCACACGCTGATGGAAGGCCAGTCCGCGGAATGCGCGTACGAGGCGATGAACGCGGAAGATCCGCTGTTCACCCTCTACACCTCCGGCTCCACGGGCCAGCCCAAGGGCGTGCTGCACACCAGTGCGGGTTACCTGGTCTATACCAGCCTCACGCACGAGCTGACCTTCGACCTGCGCGAGGACGACATCTACTGGTGCACAGCCGATGTGGGCTGGATCACCGGCCACAGCTACGTCGTGTATGGCCCGCTGGCCAACGGCGCCACCGTGGTGATGTTCGACGGCGTGCCCAACTACCCGGACTTCAGCCGCTTCTGGCAGGTGGTCGACAAGCACAAGGTAACGCTGTTCTACACCGCGCCCACGGCCATCCGCGCGCTGATGCGCGAGGGCGACGAGCCGGTAAAGAAGACCTCGCGCAAGAGCCTGCGCGTGCTGGGCACAGTGGGTGAGCCGATCAACCCGGAGGCCTGGAACTGGTACCACCGCGTGGTGGGCGAATCGCGCTGCCCCATCGTCGATACCTGGTGGCAGACCGAGACCGGCGGCTTCATGATCACGCCGCTGCCCGGCGCCACCCCGCTCAAGCCCGGCTCCGCCACCACGCCGTTCTACGGCATCGTGCCGGCCATCGTCGATGCCGAGGGACGGCCGCAGGAAGGCGCCGCCAGCGGCAACCTGGTGATCACCGATTCATGGCCGGGCCAGATGCGCACGGTGTATGGCGACCACCAGCGCTTCATCGACACCTATTTCAAGACCTATCCCGGCAACTACTTCACCGGTGACGGCGCCCGTCGCGACGACGACGGTTACTACTGGATCACCGGTCGCGTGGACGACGTGATCAACGTATCCGGTCATCGCATCGGCACCGCCGAGGTGGAGAGCGCGCTGGTGTCGCATGCCAAGGTCGCCGAGGCGGCCGTGGTCGGCTGCGCCCACGACATCAAGGGCCAGGGCATCTATGCCTTCGTCACGCTGAAGGCGGGGGAGACCGGCAGCGACGAGCTGGCGAAGGAGCTGGTGGCCGCGGTGCGTAAGGAGATCGGCCCGATCGCCGCACCGGATCACCTGCAGTGGGCACCGGGCCTGCCGAAGACGCGGTCGGGCAAGATCATGCGGCGCATCCTGCGCAAGATCGCCGAGAACCAGCCCGACCAGCTGGGCGATGTGTCCACGCTGGCAGACCCGGGCGTCGTGCAGAACCTGGTCGACCAGCGGTTGATCCGGTGATGCCCGGCCACCCGTGTCGTCGCGATCGCTGATGGCCGACGTCCTCATCGCCGACGACCATCCGCTGTTCCGCGACGCCCTGCAGCGCGCGGTGCTGGCGGCGCTGCCGGATGCCGTCGTGCATACAGCGGATAGCGTGCCGGCGCTGTTCGCGCTGATCGAATCGCTGCCGGACGCGGACCTGCTGTTGATGGACCTGCATATGCCGGGCGCACGCGGCTATTCCGCGCTGGCGCATATCCGCGGCCAATACCCCGGGCTGCCCACGCTGGTGGTTTCGGGACATGAGGAAGCGCAGGTGGCGCGTCGTGCCCTGGGGCACGGTGCGTCGGCCTACATACCAAAATCGGCGTCGGTGGAACAGATCGTGGAAGCGGTGCGTACCGTGCTGGACGGCGACGTGTGGCTGCCGCACCAGCTGGTCGGCGGCAACGTGGAGCTCAAGCCCGACGAGGCGGCCGTCGCCGCGCGCGTGGCGTCACTCACGCCGCAACAGTTCCGCGTGCTCGGCATGATCGCCGAGGGCTTGCTCAACAAGCAGATTGCCTACGACCTGGGTGTCTCCGAGGCCACGGTAAAGGCGCACATGACGGCGATCATGCGCAAACTCGGCGTGTCCAACCGCACGCAGGTCGCCCTGGCGGCAAGCCATCTGGACGTGGACAAGGAAGCCTTTCCGGGAAATACCGCGGAACCCTGAGACGCGGCGGGGCCAGGCAACCGGCTTGGCTTCGGCTCACGCCGCGCCGGTACCCGTACCTACGCGTTTCGCCAGCGCTACCAGCAGCGCGCGCAGCGCGGCCGGCCGCACCGGCTTATGCAGCACCGGATAACCCAGCGTGCGTGCACGCTGCTTCAGCGCTGTGCTGCCGTCGGCCGTGACCAGGGCCGCGGGCGGCATCGGCACGATGGTCGTGCCGATGTGTTGCAGGGCGTCCACGCCATCCATGCCTTCGCCCAGGTGATAGTCGGCGAGGATGAGATCGACGTGCGTGGTCGAGAGCACCGCCAGCGCCGCGGGTACGTCGATGGCCACGCGGCAATCCACGCCCCAGCGGCCCAGCAGGGCCTGCATGCCCTCCAGGATGGTGTCGTCGTTGTCGAGGCACAGCACCGTCAGCGGCAGCTGCTCGCCGCCGGGACGCGCCATCGTCGGCGCGCGCTTGCGCGATACCGCCGCCGTTCGCGGCACAGTGATGCTGAAGCAGCTGCCGCGCCCGACCCGCGAGCGCAGTCCCAGTATATGGCCGAGGATGCCGGCCAGGCGCTCGCAGATCGACAGCCCCAGGCCGAGGCCTTTTTCGCCCCACGGCGATGGACGCTCCAGCCGCTGGAACTCGCCGAAGATGCGTGCCTGCTGCTCCTGCGCGATACCGGGTCCGGTATCCCACACCTCGATGCGCAGGTGGTCGCCCTCGTGGCGCACGCCCAGCAGGACGCCACCGGTGCGCGTGTAACGCAACGCGTTGGACAGGAAGTTGGCGACGATACGGCGCAGCAACTGCGCATCCGAGCGCACGGAGAGCGATGATGGCACCACGTGCAGCGTAAGGCCGCGCTGTTCGGCCACCACGGCGAACTGCTGCTTCAGCGAATCGAACAGGTCCGCGAGGGCAAAGGGGAGTACCTCGGGCCGGTAGCTGCCGGCATCCAGGCGCGAGACGTCCAGCAAGGCGTCGAGCAGGTCCTCGGCCGCGCGGAACGATGCGTCGATGCGTTCGGCCAGGCCGGCCGCTTCCGTGTCCAGGCCGGGATGTTGGCGCAGCGCCGAGGTGAACAAGCGGGCGGCGTTCAGCGGTTGCAACAGGTCGTGGCTGGCGGCGGCGAGAAAGCGTGTCTTCGACGCATTGGCCGCTTCCGCGTCGCGTCGCGCCATCGCCGTGGCGTTCAACGCTTCCGACAGCTCGGCCGTGCGCACCTCCACCCGTTGTTCCAGGGTTTCGTTCGCATCGATCAGCGCCTGCTCCACGGTCTTGTACGCGGTGACGTCGGTGAACGTGGTGACGAAGCCGCCGCCGGGCAGAGCGCGCCCGCGCATCTCGATCACGGTGCCGTCGGGGCGTACGCGCGAGAACACGTGCGGCGAACCGGCACGCATGTAGCGGATACGCTTGGCGACATGCTCGTCCACCTCACCGGGCCCGCATTCGCCGAGCTCGGCGTTCCAGCGGATCAGGTCCGCCACGGGCAGGCCGACGTAGACCATGCCCTCGGGATAGTCGAACAACTCCATGTAGCGGCGATTCCAGGCCACCAGGCGCATGTCGCCGTCCACCACGCTGATGCCTTGCGAGACGTTTTCCAGGGTCGTGGACAGCAGTTCGCGGTTGAAGCGCAGCTCCTGCGAGGCTTCGTCGAGCAACGCCATGGCCTCGGCGATGTCCAGTCCGGTACCGGACAGCGCGCCCATCAGGATGCGTCGTGCGCTGGCCGCGCCCACGGCGCTCGCCAACAGGCGTTCGGTGAACTGGATCAACGGACGGTCCGCGGCATCCGACGACACCAGTGCTACACCATGGCGCTCGCCGTATTCATGGAACGCACGCGCGGTGACCCGCTCGCCGACGATACGGCCGGCGATGGTGCCCAGGTCGCGCACGGTGACGCGACCGCGCCAGTCGCCGGCGCCGCCGGCGCTGCGCACGAAGGGATCGACGAACAGCGCGGCGTGCAGCCGCTCGGCCACGCTGGGTCGAAAACGCAGGGAGATGAAGACCAGGCAGCCGACGTTGGTCAGCAGCGACCAGAAGGTGCCGTGTGTCACCGGCTCCCAGCCGGTCAGGTGGAACAACTCGGTGGGTTTCAGCCAGGCGATGCCGAACGGGCCATCCTGCATCCATGAGGTACCAATCCATCCTGCACGCGTCATGGCCGGTAGCAGCAGCGTATAGGCCCATACGGCGAAGCCGGCCAGCAGGCCCACCTGCACGCCGCTGCGGCTGGCACCGCGCCAGTACAGGGCGGAGACGATAGCCGGCGCGAACTGCGCCACCGCGGCGAAGGAGAGCAGGCCGGTAGCGGCAAGGTTTTCCGCGTCCGCGATGATGCGGTAGTACACGTACGCCATGGCGGCCAGGCCGACGATCGCGATGCGTCGGATCAGCAGCACGGTGCTGGACAGGTCCGCGCGCTTTTCCAGGTCCAGGCGACGGATGCGCAACAGCATCGGCATGACCAGGTCGTTGCTGATCATCGTGGCGAGCGCCACCGCCGCGACGATCACCATGCCGGTGGCCGCGGAGAAGCCGCCGATGAAGGCGAGCAGGGCCATGCCCGTATCGCCGTGTGCGAGCGGCAGGTTCAGTACCCACGCATCCACGTGGCCACCGGTCACCTGCGGCAGGCCCAGGCCGGCGCTGACGATCGGCAGCACGGCGAGCGAGATCAGCACCATGTAGATCGGGAACAGCCAGCGGGCCCGGCGCAGGTCGCGCGGGTCCTCACACTCCACCACGCCGATCTGGAACTGGCGCGGCAGGCAGAACATGGCGCAGAAGGCGAGCAGGGTCTGTGCGACGAACCCGGGCGGCATGCTGCCTTTCTCGATCTGCTGGAGCGGCGCCCGCAGCGTTTCCTGCAGGCCGGGGCCATGTCGCCAGGCGTAGATGCCGATGGCGACGAAGGCCAGCAGCTTGACCAGCGACTCCGCCGCCACGGCCAGCATCATGCCGTGGTGGTGTTCGGTGGCATCGATGGTGCGCGTACCGAACAGGATCGCGAAGACGGCGAGCAGGGCGGCGCACCACAGGGCCGTGTCACCGAACCACCACGCGGAGTTACCGGCGCCGAGCACGGCGAACGACATCGCCACGGCTTTGAACTGCAGCGCGATGTACGGAATGATCGCGACCACGGCGATCACGGCCACCAGCGCCGCCAGGCCGTGCGACTTGCCGAAGCGCGCAGCGATGAAATCGGCGATCGAGGTGATGTTGCGCTCCCGGGCCACCAGCACCAGGCGCTCGAGCAGGCCGAAGCCCAGCACGAACAGCAGCAGCGGTCCCAGGTAGATCGGCAGGTAGGCCAGCCCGGAACGCGCCGCCGTGCCGACCGCGCCGTAGAACGTCCACGACGAGCAATACACCGCCAGCGCCAGGCTGTAGACCAGCGGACGCAGACGGGGTTGCCGCGGATACAACGGCCGACGGTCGCCCGCGTAGGCGATGACGAACAGCAGCCCCACGTAGAGCAGCGCCACCAGCAGCAGAAGCCATCCTGCGATCACGTCATCTCGCTCCCCCTTCGACAGCGTTTCGATTCTAAGGCACGCGGGCGCACTTGCCGTCGTTGCCGTTCCCACGCAGCATCGTCACCATGCCCCAGTTCCCACCCATTCCGCCGCTTGCGGACAACGACATCCACGTCTGGCACACACCGTGGCCCGGCGGCAAAGGGGAGACCCACTTCGCGGCGCTCGTCGCGGCATACGCCGGCCCCGGCGCGCCGGACATCGTTCGCGGCGACCAGGGCAAGCCCCGGCTACCGCCGCCTTTCGACGGCCTCGGCTTCAGCTGGTCGCACAGCGGCGATGTCGCGGTGCTGGCCATCGGCCGGGGCCCTGCGGGATTCCTGCTGGGCGTGGACGTGGAGACGGAGCGCCCACGGGCCCGGGCCCTGGAGCTGGCGCGTCGCTTTTTCGCGGCGGACGAGGCCGCCTGGCTGGAAAGCCTTCCCGAGGATGGACGCGTAGCCGGCTTCCTTGCTTTGTGGACTGCCAAGGAAGCCGTGCTGAAGGCCCATGGTGGCGGGCTGTCCTACGGTCTGCACCGTGCCGCGTTCACGATCCGCGGGGACCAGGCGCTGCCGCTCGTCTTCGATGGCGACCTCGGCCCGGCCGACGCGTGGCAGGTGCGACCACTGGCGCTGGGCGAGGGACGGCGGGGCGCGGTGGCCTGGCGTGGTGGTGAACGCCGGGTCCACGTCTTCACATCTTCGCTTTGAACCTTTTCGGCGTCGGCCGTGTCTCAGTTACGTGTGTGTGTGAGCCGTGGAGTGCGCCACAGGGAGGTGGCGCGTTATGCTGGGAAGACAGTCATTACGCACGTCGCGAAGGTGGCGTGCGTTTTTTTTGGACCGTCGATGACCCTACTCAGCGTCAACCTCAACAAGATCGCCGTGCTGCGCAACTCGCGCGGCGGCAGCGAGCCCTCGATCGCCAAGGCCGCGCACACCTGCATCGATGTGGGCTGCGGCGGTATCACCGTGCATCCCCGGCCCGACATGCGCCACGTTACCCCGGCGGATGTCCGTGTCATTGCCGGCCTGCTGCGCGGGCGCGTGGAATACAACATCGAGGGCAATCCCTTTGCGGCGGCACGCGGCGCCTATCCCGGCCTGCTGGAACTGGCACGGGAAGTACGCCCCACCCAGGTGACGCTGGTGCCCGACGGCGACGGCCAGATCACCTCCGATCACGGTTTCGATCTCACGGCCGACATCGAGACACTCCGCCCCGTGGTGGCTGCGTTTCGTGAGTTGGGTTGCCGCGTCAGCGTGTTCGTCAACGTCGGTGGCGCCGGGTTTGCGGAGGCCAGGGCTATCGGTGTGGAGCGTGTCGAGTTGTATACAGGGCCTTACGCGGAGGCCTTCGAGCAGGGCGACGCGCGGCGCGAGCTGGCCGCGTTCGCCGACACCGCCCAGCGTGCGCAACAGGCGGGGTTGGCCGTGAATGCCGGCCACGATCTCAGCCAGGCCAACCTGGGCACGTTCAAGTCGGCCATCCCGGGGCTGGCGGAGGTGTCGATCGGCCATGCCCTGATCGGCGAGGCCTTGTACGACGGCCTGTCGCGAACGGTACGCGCCTACCTCGATATCCTCTCGTAAAAAAACCCCGCCGTGAGGCGGGGTTTTTCGTCTAACCGGACAGACCGTGGATCAGTTCGAGTTGACGAAACCGATCTTGGTCAGGCCCTGGCCCTTTGCGTCGGAAAGCACGCGAGCCACGGCCTCGTACTGTGCCGCGTCGTCCGCGTCGATCTGCAGTTCCGGCTGGTTCGACTGCTGGGCGATCACCGCGATCTGGGCCTTGAGGCCAAGCTCGTCAACCGGCGTGTCGTTCCAATAGAGCGAGCCATCCTGGCGGATCTGCAGCCGGACGGGATCCGGCGGGTTCTCTGGGTTTTGCACGTTCGGATTCGGCTGCGGAAGATCGATCTTGATCTTATGCGACAGCATCGGAGCCGTGATCATGAAGATGATCAGGAGCACCAGCATGACGTCGACGAGCGGCGTCACGTTGATGTCCGCCATGGGACCACCAGAGTTGCCTGAACTGAATGCCATTTTCGTTACTCCTTGCCGGTCGACATGAAGCCGACGTGGACCATACCGGCTTCCTTGGCATCGCCAAGGATCTTCTTCACCACCTTGTACTCGGTGGTGCGGTCCGCACGGATCTGGAGTTCCGGCTGCGGCGACTTCGCCGCCGCAACCGCGAACTGGGCCTTCAGTTCAGCCTCGCTGACTTCACCGTCATTGAGGAAGTACGTACCGTCCGGCTTGACCGCGAGATCCATCGGTTCGACCGGGGTGTCATCCTTAACGTTCGGATTAGCCTTCGGCAGATCGATCTGGACCTTATGGGACATCAGGGGTGCCGTGATCATGAAGATGATCAGCAGAACCAGCATCACGTCGACGAGCGGCGTGACGTTGATTTCCGACATCGGGCCACCGCTGTTGCCACCGCTGGACATAGCCATGGGTCAGCTCCTTACTTCTTGACGACGACCGGCGCCGTACCTTCGACGCGAGCGCCGGTGGCGAAGAAGTCGTGCAGGTCATGCGCGAATTCGTCGAACTTGGCGTAGGTCAGGCGGTTGGAGCGCATGAAGAAGTTGTACGCGAGCACGGCCGGGATAGCGGTGAACAGACCGAACGCGGTCATGATCAGCGCCTCACCGACAGGACCGGCAACCTTGTCCATCGACGCGGAACCCGAAGCGGCGATACCGATCAGCGCGTGGTAGATACCCCACACCGTACCGAGAAGACCGATGAACGGGGCCGAGGAGCCGACCGTGGCGAGCAGGGTCAGGCCACCTTCCAGACGCAGGCTCTCGCGAGCGACGGCCTGGCGGAGTGCGCGGTCGATGAATTCCGAACGCGACAGCGTTTCGGCGAGGCGACCGCCAGCAGCCTGCTGGTGGTGAGCGACGGCCGAAGCGGCATCGAGCGCGATCTTCGAGAACGGTTCGCCCTTCGGCTGCTCTTCGAGCATACGAATGGCTTCCTGCGTCGACGAGGTGTTCCAGAAACCCTGGATGACCTTGTCGGCGCGGGCCCGCACCATGCTGTTACGGATGAAGTTGGCGACGATGAAGTACCACGAGAGTACGGACATCGCGACCAGCACCACGAACACGATCCAACCGAGGAAGTCGAAGTTGTGAATGAGGTGGTCGAAGCCCATCTGCTTGAGGGCATCGGCGTTGGAGTTTTGACCTGGCTGAGCAGGCTGAGCGGAGGTGTCTTGCAACATAACGCTACCCTTGGGAAGTCAAGCGTGAACTTAAAAGATGTAAGTGTGGGGGCTTACAGCTGGTTTAGGTTGAACGTAACGGGGACACGTGCATAGCCTTCGACGGCAGCACCGCCTCGCTTGCCCGGGTTGAATCGCCAGTTCCTTGCGGCATCCTCCGCGGCTTTGTCCAATTCGCGGAAACCGCTCGACTGGTCAACCTTGATGTCTTTCGGCGCACCGTCGACACCCACGAGGACCAGAAGAACCACCGTACCTTCATGCCGCTGACGGACCGCCTGCGGCGGATACTTTGGCGGGTTACGCTGACGGTACGACAGATTTTCGCTCGGCGCGATATCCGCCGGCGGAGCAGGCGGCGCGGGAGGCGCCGGCGGCGGAGCCGGAACAGGATTCGAGCTCGCTTCCTCGACAGCCGGCGGCGGTGGAGCCGGCGGCGGCGGAGTCGGCGGCGGCTTCACCTGCTGGATGATCTTCGGCGGCGGCTGCTTGGGGGGTTCGGGCGGCGGCGGCGGCGGAGGGGGCGGGGGCGGCGGCGGTTCGATAAAATCGACCTGCACGACTTTCTCTTTCTGCTTTTCCTGCGACTTCGGCGGCGCCATGGGCGCGACCAGCAGCAGGAAGGCGAACGAGTGCAACGCAATGGCGACTGCCAATGCGCTGGTGCGCCCCCAACTGAACGGCGCTTGGCCGGTTGATTCGTTACTTGAGGCCATCAGTCACTATCAAGAGCTAATCAAGCGGAAGTGAGCCCGCACTGCTCTTCCGGCGTTCGGCAATTGACATTGCCGAAAACGCAGGTTTCTGCAAGCGGAAAGATATGCAAGTTACACCAGCATATGGCGTTTGTATAGCGCCTGAAGGGAGGATTCGTGACGATCTTGAATCCTCCACTTTTCAGCACCTTACAAGCGCTTACTTGGTGTTCTCTGCATTTTTCAACCAGGCGTTGGCCTTGGCAGACGTTTCAGGGTCCTGCGCCGCGAGCTTCATGTCCGCAATAGCACCCTGTTTGTTCTTCTGACCACGCTTGGCTTCCGCGCGCACCATATAGGCCTGACCCTTATGCTGAACGCCCTTGCTGATGGCATCGGTCACCGATTTCTCGGCAGCCGGGTATTGATTCTTCTGCAGCTGGAGGCGGGCGACGCTGAGCGACACCTCGCCGTCCTTGGCCAGCGGAGCAGCCTTCTGGTACGCGGCCAGCGCGGCGCTCTCGTTGCCTGCCGTAATGGCGGCGTCGCCCTGCAGCTTGTAGACCTCGGCGGAGGGCTTCACCACGCCCTTCGACAGACCGTCTTCCAGCACGGCCTGCGCCTTGCCGGCGTTGGCTTCCTGGCGCTCGCTGTGGTCCTGGCCATCGATCAGGTAGACCTTGGCGAGGTTGATATACAGCTTCTCATCCTTGAAGGCGCCCGCGGCACGGCCCTTTTCGAGCAGCGCGATCGCTTCGGGATACTTCTGCGCCTGGATCAGCGAGGACGCCGCGTTCTGCATCGCGGTCGGGTCGTTCGGATTCTTGGCCAGCTCGGCCGAAGCCAGGTCGGCAGCCTTATCGCCCTGGCCGGTTTCCGCATAGCTGGCGGCGAGGATCTGGTCCCACGAACCCTGCGGCTTCGCGTCCGGCATCGACTTCGCCTTGGTGATCGCGGCGATGGCTTCCGGGTACTTCTCGAGGCGGTAATCGATATTGCCTTCGAGACCGTAGGAGTCGGCGGTTTCCTTCTTGCCTTCCGAGCGCCATTCCTGCAGCGACTGCAACGCCGGGGCGTACTGCTCGTCGGCCACCAGGAACTGCGTGTACATGTACTTCAGCTGGAAATAGGTGTCGTTCGGCATGACGCCGATGTCCAGCGCCTTCTTCAGTTCGACGATGGCGCCTTTCACGTCGCCGTCGTTGTACTTCATGTTGGCCAGGCCCTGGAGGGCGAGTGCCTGGGCATACTTGCTGCTGGTGCCCGAGCCATCGGCCAGCGGCTGCAGGATCTGCGTCGCCTTGTCCTTGTCGCCATTGTTGGCGGCGTCCAGGCCCTCGTTGATGGCCTTCTGGTCTTTCTCGGTCTTGAGGTCGAGCTTGGGCTCCGTACGCGTGGCGTTCGGGTACAGCGCTTCTTTCTTGTCCTTGGGAGCCGAGTCACGCGCGCTGACCGCACCGCTGGCAAGGGAAAGAGCGACCGCCGTGGCGAGCGCGAGCTTTGCGAAGGAACCCTGTTTCATCGAATGACCTCAGGCTGTAGGACTCGGCGCTCAACGAACAGTGCCGGGGGACTACAGAGGTTAACCTGATTCTATTCCTAAGAACAAGTCGCAGTGCGATAAAAAACAATAGTCAAAACAATGACTTGTTATATGTTTGTTGGCGCAGTGCAAATTTGTGGCCCTTATGGCCCTTGAAAACGGCGTTTTCATCCTTCCCTGCGAGTTGTGACGCAGGTCAAAAAAAGAGCCCGATGCGTGACCGCCATCGGGCTCCGGGATGTAAACGCTTACGCCAGATCGTCAGACGTCCAGGTTGGCTACCTTCAGCGCGTTCGATTCGATGAAGTCGCGACGCGGTTCCACGGCCTCGCCCATCAGCATCGAGAACATCTGGTCGGCGGCCACGGCATCCTCGATGCCCACCTGCAGCATGCGACGGGTTTCCGGATTGACCGTGGTTTCCCACAGCTGCTCCGGATTCATTTCACCCAGGCCCTTGAAGCGCTGGATGGAGCGGCCCTTCTTGGCTTCGTCCAGGAGCCAGTTGCGCACGTCCGCGAAGCTGAGTACGCCGCGCGAGGCGTTGCCGCGGCGAACCACGGCGCCGGGCTGCAGGTGCAGGTCGGCGAGCTGACGAGAAATACCCAGGATGGCGCGGAATTCGATACCGCCGAAGAACGCCTGCGGCATGATCCACGTGTGGCTGAGGCCGTGCTGCATCCGCTCCACTTCGACGGCGGCGCCCTGCTCGTTCAGCGCCGGACGGAAGCGCAGCTTGTAGGTGGGCTTGCCCAGGCCGCTGGCACTGAGGCGCGTGGCAATGCCATCGAGCCAGGCCTGCATGGCGACAGGGTCGGCCCACAGGCCTTCTTCCATCGGCACGTGCTCGATCATCGCGGTGAGCGAGGTGGTGTCGAAGCGATGGCTGAGGCGAGCGATCTGGTCCAGGGCGGACTGGTAATCGTGCAGCAGCTTCTCGAGGACCTCGCCGCTCACGGGTGGCGCGCCCTCTTCCGGCATCAGCGACGCGTTATCCACCGCACCCGAGATCAGGTACTGGTTCAGGACCACGTCGTCCTTGATGTACATCTCCTGCTTGCCCTGCTTCACCTTGTACAGCGGCGGCAGGCCGATGTAGACGTGCCCGCGTTCGATCAGTTCGGGCATCTGGCGGTAGAAGAAAGTCAGCAGCAGCGTGCGGATGTGGGAGCCGTCCACGTCCGCATCGGTCATGATGATGATGCGGTGATAGCGCAGCTTGTCCGGGTTGTATTCGTCCTTGCCGATGCCCGTGCCCAGCGCGGTGATCAGCGTGCCGACTTCGGCGGAGGCGATCATCTTGTCGAAGCGTGCCTTCTCCACGTTGAGGATCTTGCCCTTCAACGGCAGCACGGCCTGCGTGCGCCGGTTGCGGCCCTGCTTGGCCGAGCCGCCTGCGGAGTCACCCTCGACCAGGAACAGTTCGGACAACGCCGGATCCTTTTCCTGACAGTCCGCCAGCTTGCCCGGCAGACCGGCGATGTCGAGCGCGCCCTTGCGGCGGGTCATCTCGCGGGCCTTGCGGGCCGCTTCGCGGGCACGTGCCGCATCCACCGCCTTGGAAGCGATGGCCTTGGCCTCGGCCGGATGCTCCAGCAGGAACTCGGACAGGCGGTCGTTGACCACCTGTTCCACCGCTGTCTTCACCTCGCTGGAAACCAGTTTGTCCTTGGTCTGCGAGGAGAACTTCGGATCGGGCACCTTGACCGACAGCACGGCGATCATGCCTTCGCGCATGTCGTCGCCGGACAGGCCCACTTTGGCGTTCTTGGCGAGGCCTTCCTTCTCGATGTAGCTCTGCAGCGTACGCGTCAGCGCGGCGCGGAAGCCCGTGAGATGGGTACCGCCGTCACGTTGGGGAATATTGTTGGTGAAGCAGAACATCGTTTCCTGGTACGCGTCCGTCCACTGCATGGCCACTTCGACGGTAATGCCGTCGGCGGTTTCCGTGCTGAAGCTTACGACCGTCGGGTGTAGCGCGGTTTTCAGCTGGGACAGATGCTGGACGAAGGAGCGGATGCCGCCCTCGTAGGCGAAGATGTCCTTGCGCTCGTTGCGCTCGTCCACCAGCTCGATGGTGACGCCCGAGTTGAGGAAGGCCAACTCACGCAGGCGCTTCGCCAGGATGTCGTAGTGGAACTCGATGTTGTTGGTGAACGTGGCCGGGCTGGGCAGGAACCGCACCATGGTGCCGCGCCGCGTGGTGTCGCCCACGGGGCCGATGGGGGCCTGGGCCACGCCGTGTGCGTATTCCTGACGGTATTCCTTGCCGTCACGCCAGATGGTCAGCCACAAACGCTCGCTCAGCGCATTGACGACGGAAACGCCCACGCCATGCAGGCCACCGGATACCTTGTACGAGTTGGCGTCGAACTTGCCACCGGCATGCAGCACGGTCATGACCACTTCCGCCGTGGAAATGCCCTCTTCCGGGTGGATCTCGACCGGGATGCCGCGTCCGTTGTCCGAAACACCGACGGACCCGTCTTGCCCGATCACGACCGTGACGTAGTCGCAGTAGCCAGCCAGGGCTTCATCGATCGCGTTATCGACGACCTCGAACACCATGTGGTGGAGACCGGTGCCGTCGTCGGTGTCACCGATGTACATACCGGGGCGCTTGCGCACCGCGTCCAGGCCCTTGAGGACCTTGATGCTGCCGGAATCGTAGGCGTTGGACTGGTTCGGATCGAGAGGTTCGTTCATGCGATGCCTGGTGGTGGCGCGGGGTGCGGCCCGATGCGGCGCAGGTGCGCCGGCATAGTCGGTCGATTATAGCAAAGCCGCGACGGCACCCTGTTCCACGTGGAACACAGTGACCGGTTGGCTAGAAAGTGCGTCCGGAATGTCCGTTCCGGTGACCAGGACCTGCGCGTCGCGACCGAGAAGCTGGGCCACGACCCACTCTTGATGGGTGCGGTCCAGCTCCGACGCAAGATCGTCGAGACATATCACGGGCCACTCTCCCTTGATCTCGGCGTGAAGCGCCGCCTGCCCAAGCAGGCAGGCCAGCGCGGTCAGTTTTTCCTGGCCACGTGAAAGGTGCTCCCGCAGGGGAGCCTGTTCGAAGCTGATGGCGAAATCAGCGCGATGGGGGCCGACGGTTGTGTGGCCGCGTGCGAGATCACGGATGCGTCGTGCGGCCAAAACGCCCAGCAATGGCTCACCCTCCTCCCAACCGGGGCGATAGCGCAGGTCGAACGCGCCCAGTTCGGGAAGGACGTTGGCGGTGAACTCTCGGATGTAGGGCAGCAGTCGGGCCAGGTAAGCCCTGCGATGTGCGGTCATCGCTTCGCCGGTAGAGGCCAATTCCGCTTCCCACGGCTCGATCCATGACGCTTCGATCGGCCCACCGCCCCGTAACAGCGCGTTTCGCTGCTTGAGGGCACGTTGGTATCGGCGCCACTGTCCGATGAAGTCGTGTTCCACGTGGAACAAACCCCAGTCCACGAAGCGCCGGCGTTCATCCGAAGCGCCGGCGATGAGATCATGTGATCCCGGCTCGAAGCAGACCACGGCACACTCCTGCACCAGCGCGCCCAGCGATGCCGCCGTGTCACCGTCCACCCGCGCTTGCCAACGGCTACCTTCGCGGCCCAAGCCAAGGCGGCGTGCACGCTCGTCTTTCCCACGCACTTCCGCGAATACGGACAAGGACGCCGCCCCGCGCTGCAACAGGACATCACGCGATCCCGCACGGAACGAGCGCCCGTGGGACAGCAGGTAGGCCGCTTCGAGGATGCTGGTCTTCCCGGCACCGTTGGGACCCACGAACACGTTGATCCCCGCAGCCGGAGACAGCGAAACGCTGTCGAGGTTGCGCAACCCGGCGATCCTTAGTGATTCGAACTTCATGGCGCCCTGTGGTGACCGGAACGACGAAACGAAAAACGCCGGGGTGTCGAAGACAACCCCGGCGTCATCAGCCGAACTTTAGCGTGGAAGCCGATCAGAGGCGAAGCGGCATCACGACATGACGCGCTTCTTCGTTGCCCTCTTCCTGGAGCAGGCAGCTCGACTGCGCATCACGCAGGTTGATGCGCACCTTCTCGCCACGCAACGCGCCGAGCGCATCCAACAGGTAGCCGACATTGAAGCCCACGGCGAGGTCGTCGACAACGGTCTCTGCTTCGACTTCTTCCTGGGCTTCTTCCTGCTCCGGGTTGTGCGCGACGATCTTGATGCGACCTGGCGTGAGTTCCAGCTTGACGCCGCGGTATTTCTCGTTCGAGAGGATGGCCGCGCGCTGCAGTGCACTGCGCAGCACATCGCGCTCGATGGTCGCGGACTTGTCGGCACCGAGCGGGATGACGGCCTCATAGTCTGGGAAGCGTCCGTCGATGAGCTTCGACGTGAACATGACGCCCCCGCGCCGCACGCGCAGGTGATTACGGCCGAACTCCAGTTCCACCGAACCCTCGCCCGCTTCCAGCAGACCGATCAGTTCGTTGACGCCTTTGCGCGGAATGATGATCTGGCGCCGTGCCGATACCGAACTCTGCAGCTTGGTTTCCTTCAGCGCGAGGCGGTGGCCGTCGGTGGCCACGCAACGCAGCGTGTGTTCTTGCAGATCCAGCAGCATGCCGTTGAGGTAATAACGGACATCCTGGTTGGCCATGGCGAAGGCCGTGCGGTCCATCAGGTCGCGCAGCACCTCTTCCGGCAACGTGACCCGCTCGACCAGTTCGATTTCATCGACGGTCGGGAACTCGCTGGACGGCAAGGTGGCCAGGGTGAACCGGCTGCGGCCTGCATTCAGGGCGATGCGCTCGCCGTTGAGCTTGATGTCGATCTTTGCGCCATCGGGCAGCGCACGGACGATATCGAACAGCTTGCGCGCAGGAATCGTGATCTCGCCTTCCTGCACGGCATCGGCAGCGGTGGTAGCGACCATCTCCACTTCAAGGTCGGTACCGGTGAACGAGACCTCCTGTCCGGTAGCGCGAACCAGGAGGTTGGCGAGGACGGGCAGCGTCTGTCGGCGTTCGACGACGCCCACCACTTGCTGCAGGGGTTTGAGCAGAACTTCCCTCTGGATGCTGAATTGCATGCGACCCCTACTCCTGCTTTTAATGTTTTTAAGATTTATATAGTGGTTGTTGTTAGGGCGGTGGATAAGTTGACAAGCCTGAATTTCTATTGAATTTCAGCAAGTTGTATTTTCATATCCATCGCGTCTAACCGGTGAAGCTATGTGGGTGTCTTGTGGATAACTTCGAGGCCCAAATCCATCCTCTGTCCATCCACCTATTATCCACAGGTTCTCAGCCCGTCAATATACGGATCAGCTGCTCCCAGTCCTGGCGCATGCGTACGTCCTTCTCGCAGAAACCGCGGATGGTCCGGCAGGCATGCAGCACCGTGGTGTGATCACGGCCACCAAACGCTTCACCGATCTCGGGAAGGCTGTGCTCGGTCAGTTCCTTGGACAGGGCCATGGCGACCTGCCGGGGCCGCGCCAGGGAGCGCACGCGGCGCTTGGAGAGCAGATCGGAAAGGCGGACCTGGTAGTAATCGGCCACCGTCTTCTGGATGTTGGGCACCGTCACGGCCTGCGCATGGGTATTCAGCAGGTCGCGCAGGGTTTCTTCGGCGAAGTCCGTAGTGATCGGCTTGCGGTAGAAGTTGGCCCGGGCCGCCAGCGTATTCAGGGCGCCCTCGAGGTCGCGCACGTTGGAGCGGATGCGCTTGGCCAGCAGCATGGCCACGTCCTCGGACACTTCCATGTCCTTCTCCGCGGCCTTCGAAAGCAGGATGGCTGCCCGCGTCTCGAAGTCGGGCGGCTCGATCGCCACCGACAGCCCCCACCCCAGACGCGACTTCAGCCGCGGCTCCAGCTTGTCCAGTTCCTTGGGATAGCGGTCGCAGGTGAGGATGATCTGCTGCTTCGCCTCGAACAACGCATTGAAGGTATGGAAGAACTCTTCCTGCGTGGTGTCCTTGCCGGCGAAGAACTGGATATCGTCGATCAGCAGCGCGTCCACCGTGCGGAAGCGGCGCTTGAACTCGTCCATGTTCTTTTGCTGCAGCGCCTTGACCATGCCACTGACGAACTGTTCCGAACGCAGGTAGAGCACCTTTGCGCCGGGATTGTTCTGCAGCAGCATGTTGCCGGCGGCGTGCATCAGGTGGGTCTTGCCCAGGCCGGTGCCACCGTAGAGCAGCAGCGGGTTATAGGCCCTGCCCGGATTCATCGCGACCTGCATCGCCGCCGCCTTGCCCAGCTGGTTCGACTTGCCCTCGACGAAGGTCTCGAAGGTGTAGTGCATGTCCAGGTTGTGGACATGGGGCGGTTCCGGCGGCGCCTCGGGCGCCCGAGGCGCCTGCTGCGAGGGGGACGGGGACGGCGTGGCGCTGCTTACGCGCACCGGCACGGCCCTGCCGCCGGACGAGCCCACTTCCAGGCGTACCGTGACGGGATGGCCGATCAGGTGTCCGGAGATACTCTGGATCTTTTCCAGGTACTGCTCGCGGATGGTATCCAGCGAGTACGGGTTCGGGGCATACAGGTGCAGGCCGGACGCGTCTTCCCGGGCCTGCAGCGGCATGAGCCAGGTATGGACTTCCTCGGCGGTCAATTCGCCTTCAAGACGCTCGAGACAGCGCCTCCAAAGATCACTCATCGGGTATTCTTGCCACAGAAGGGGCGCTTGCGCGCGGGGTGGACGGCAAAGTCTACCAGCGTTCCGCCCCCCGTCCGGTGTCCGATCGGCGGCAGCCTCGTGACGGGCACGTGTCCAACCGGTTGACAGTAATCGGGATTGTCGGACATACTTGCCGGCCATATTCAATCTTCACCCGGATGTCTTCGCCATGAAGCGTACTTTCCAGCCCAGCTTGCTCAAGCGCGCCCGTACCCACGGCTTCCGCGCACGCATGGCGACCGCCGACGGCCGCAAGATCATCAACGCCCGTCGTGCCAAGGGTCGCAAGCGTCTGATCCCGTAATCGGCGATACGGTCGTGCGTGCCGCCGCCATGCCGCGCGAAGCGCGGTTACGCCGCGCCGCCGACTTCGCCGCGTTGCGAACAGTCAGCGGTCGCCTCGGCGGCCGCTGTTTTCTTTTGCGCTTCGGAAACAACGACGTCGACACCGCCCGGCTCGGCCTGGCCATCTCCAAGCGCTGTTCCAAGCGCGCGGTCGACCGTAACCGGATCAAGCGCCTGGCACGCGAGGCGTTCCGCCGCGCCCGCCCCGATCTTCCGCCTGTCGACATCCTGGTCATGGCCAAAGACATCGCCGTGCAGGAGACAGGCGCAGCACTGCTTGCCGAGTTGGAAACCCTGTTGCGTCGCATCCGGCCGTTGAAGCGCGAGGGTGCGGACGGCACAATCGCGCGTTGATCTTTCTTAAGTCACCCCCGCCCTTCCCGGCCCCTCGGCCGCGGCGTCATTCGGATCTGGCCCTGCAATGAATCAAACGCGCACGCTTCTCTTCTTCGCGCTCATGTTCGTGGCGTATCTCTTGTGGACCGAGTGGGAGAAGGACTACGTCCATCCGCCGGCCCCCGCTGCGCCGGCCGCCCAGGTCGATGCCGCCGGCAAGCCCGGCGCCGATGCCAGCATTCCAGGTTCCACCGCGCCGGCCGCCGTACCAAACGAGAACGCCCCGCCCGCCGAAGGCAAGGCGGAGCTGGTCACGCTGTCCAACGACGTGCTGCGCCTGACGATCGATACCCGCGGCGGCAGCATCGTCCGCTCGGAACTCCTCTACTACCCGACCAACCCGGTCACCAGGAAAGATCCGGTCTCGCCGCCGGTGCGCCTGCTGGACGACGAGGGCGCGCACTTCTTCGCCGCCCAGGATGGCCTGGTCAGCAGCAACGGTGCGGCGCCGGACCACCGCGCCCTGTTCCATGCCGACAAAACGGAGACGACCCTGGCCGATGGCCAGAAGTCGGTCAGCCTCGACCTCACCTGGACCGATCCGTCCGGCGTGAAGGTGGTGAAGCGTTACACGCTCAAGCGCATGGACTACGTGGTGGATCTCGACCAGCGCGTCGAGAACGGTTCCACGGCGGTCTGGACGGGTAACGCCTATCACCAGCTGCAGCGCGTCGCCAACGAGAAGGTCAACTGGTTCAAGGCGTATACCGACCCGGCGCAGCACAGCTTCTTCGGTGCCGCGTGGTACAGCCCGGATACCAAGTTCGAGACGCTGCCGCTGGTGGACTTCGCCAAGAAACCGCTCAACCGCGCGATCACCGGCGGCTGGGTCAGCATGCTCCAGCATTACTTCTTCGTCGCGTGGATTCCGCCGGCGGAGCAGAGCGTCACCTATAGCAGCGCCGTGGTCGATCCCAACTCGGCCACGCCGCGCTACCTGGTGCGTGCGTTCGGTCCGGCCATGCAGGTGGCCCCGGGCCAGTCGGTCGACAGCGTCGCGCGCCTTTACATCGGGCCCAAGCTGCAGGGCACGCTGGACGCCATCGCCCCGGGCCTGGAACTGACCAGCAACTACGGCTGGTTCACCATCATCGCGCAGCCGCTGCATTGGCTGCTGTCGCAGCTGCACGCCATCAGCGGCAACTGGGGCGTAGCCATCATCCTGCTGGTGCTGCTGATCAAGGCCGCCCTGTTCAAGCTCACCGACGCGCAGTTCCGCTCGGGTGCACGCATGCGCAAGCTGCAGCCGCGCATCGCCGCGCTGAAGGAGCGCTACGGCGACGACCGGATGAAGATGCAGCAGGCCACCATGGAGCTGTACAAGAAGGAGAAGATCAACCCGATGGCAGGCTGCCTGCCCATCCTGATCACCTTCCCGATCTTCATCGGCCTGCTGCGCGTGCTGTCCGAATCGATCGAACTGCGCCATGCGCCGTTCTTTGGCTGGATCCACGACCTGTCGGCGCCCGATCCGTTCTACGTGCTGCCGGTGCTGTACTTCCTGGTCACGCTGCTCACGCAGCGCATGATGCCGACCGCCGGCATGGACCCGACCCAGGCCAAGATGATGAAGGTGATGCCGCTGATCTTCGGCGTCTTCTTCGCCTTCTTCCCCTCGGGCCTGGTGCTGTACTGGACGGTGAACGGCGCGACCAGCCTGCTCCAGCAGTGGTGGATCAACCGCAGCGTGGAACGCGCCGACGCGGTAGCGAAGATCACCAAGGCATAACCTCAAGGCGGCGCGTCGAAAGACGCGCCGCTTCGCCATACGCGGGTAAGCGATGAATCACGGCGACGACACCATTGCAGCCATCGCCACCGGCGCCGGCGCGGCCGGTGTCGGCGCCGTTCGCGTCTCCGGGCCGCGTGCACCGGTCATCGCCGCGACCTTGCTGGGTCGCGAACCAACACCACGCCACGCCCATTTCGCCGCGTTTCGCGACGCCGACGGCGAACTGATCGATCGCGGCCTGCTGCTGTCCTTTCCCGCGCCGGCCTCCTACACCGGTGAGCACGTGCTCGAATTGCAGGGCCACGGCAGTGCCGTGCTGATGGACGCCCTGCTCCGCCGCTGCATCCAGTTGGGTGCACGGCTGGCACGACCCGGTGAGTTCACCGAGCGCGCCTTTCTCAACGGCAAGCTCGACCTCGCCCAGGCCGAAGCGGTGGCCGATGTCGTTGCCGCCACTTCGGAAGCGGGCGCGCGTGCGGCACTGCGCTCGATGGAAGGCGTGTTCTCCGCGCGCGTGGATGCGTTGCTCGCCGAGTTGATCGCCTTGCGCGTGCACATCGAGGCGGCCATCGATTTTCCCGAGGAAGAGATCGACTTCCTTGCCGATCCGCTCATCGGCGAAAAGCTGGGCACGTTGCGCACGCATCTGGATGACTTGCTGGTCGAAACACGTCGTGGGGTCAGGCTCAACGACGGTATCGTCGTGGCGATCGTCGGCCGACCCAACGCGGGCAAGTCGAGCCTGCTGAACGCGCTGGCAGGCGAAGACTGTGCGATCGTCACCGATATCGCCGGCACCACGCGCGATGTGTTGCGCGCCTCGGTCAGCATCGACGGCGCGTCACTGGAGCTGGCCGATACGGCGGGACTGCGCGAATCGGACGACATCGTGGAGCGCGAAGGCATTCGTCGTGCGCGTGCACAGCTGGAGCGATGCGATGTCGCGCTGCTGGTGACGGACGAGACGCATGCACGCGACGACCTGCCGTTCTTCGAAGGCGCACCCGACCATGCGACGCGTATCGTCATCGTCAACAAGATCGACCTGACCAACACGGCCGCAGGTATCGAGCGGTGTGACGGCTACGACATGTTGTGGTTGTCCGCGTACACCGGTCTGGGTATGGATGCGTTGCGCAGCATGTTGAGGGAATTGGCCATCGCGGGTTCCGGTGACGGTGCATTCAGTGCGCGCCGTCGCCATGTGGTCGCCCTGGAGGCAGTGCGCGATCATCTCGCTCGCGCGAACGGTGCGTTGCATGGCTACCACGCTGGGGAGATTGCGGCGGAAGAGCTGCGGCATGCGCAGCAGGCTCTGGGCGAGGTGACGGGCGCCTATTCGTCCGATGATCTTCTGGGTGAGATATTCGGGTCGTTTTGTATAGGAAAGTAAGGTGGATAAGGTATGTCTAATGAGGTCAGTCGACGTAGCTGTAACCTGCTTCCTGTAGCACGACAGTATCTATTTTCTGATTTGGAACTTGCCGAGTTTCGAAGGTTTTGGCCATGAAGCACACATCAATCCGTAACAGCACTGCCGAATTCCTGATTTTCACCGCCCAGGCGGGAGAGCAGAGCATCGAAGCGCGCTACGAAGATGAGACTCTATGGCTATCCCAGAAGTTAATGGCCGAGCTTTTCGGAATAGACGTGCGCACCGTCAGCGAGCACCTAAAAAACATATTTGTCAGCAATGAACTGGTGCCTGAGGCAACTGTCCGGAAATTCCGGATAGTTCAGCAGGAGGGTCAGCGGGAGGTGTCCAGGGCGGTGGATTTCTACAACCTTGACGCCATTATTTCCGTTGGCTATCGGGTCAACTCCATCCGCGCAACGCAGTTCCGCCAATGGGCGACCAGCGTCCTGCGTGAGTTTGCCATCAAGGGCTATGTGTTGGATCGCCAGCGCATGGAAAACGGTAGCTTTCTAGGCGAGGACTATTTCGAACGGCTGCTGGCGGAAATTCGTGAGATTCGTCTCAGCGAGCGACGCTTCTACCAGAAGATCACTGACATCTACTCCACCAGCGTCGATTACCACAAGGACGCACCCACGACCAAGGCATTCTTCGCCAAGGTACAGAACAAACTGCATTACGCCATCCACGGCCATACCGCAGCCGAGTTGATCTGCAAGCGAGCCGATAGCAGCAAGCAGCATATGGGGCTGACCTCTTGGGCTAGCGCTCCAGACGGCAAGATTTTAAAAACAGATGTAGCGGTAGCCAAAAATTACTTGGCTAAAGACGAGTTGGACTCGTTAGCTCGTGTCGTTAACGCTTACCTTGAACTGGCTGAGGATCGTGCTATCCGCAAGATACCCATGAGCATGGAAGACTGGTCCAAGAGACTGGATGCCTTCTTGGAATTCGACGACCGAGAAGTATTACAGAACAGTGGAACTATCTCCGCGAAGATTGCACAAGCGCATGCGGAGAGCGAGTTTGAAAAGTACAGGATGATTCAAGATCGCTTGTTCGAAAGTGATTTCGACAAGGTGGTGAAGAAATTAGCAACGGATGAATCGTCGGCTGAGAACTAAAGTTGACATCTAAGCCGCTCAACATTTCTGCGCGGTTGCTCGACTCGCTGTCCGCTTCTCAGCCATCACCGACGCCGCCCACACCCCGATGCCGGCCAGCGCCAGCAAACTTCCCACCCAACCCGGCGACGTCCATCCGTAACCCCCGGCGATGGCAAGCCCACCCAGGTAAGGACCCAACGCATTCGCCGTATTGAACGCCGAATGATTGAGCGATGCCGCCAGACCCTGCGCATCGCCCGCCACGTCCATCAGCCGCGTCTGCAACACGGTGCCCAGTGCCCCGCCGATACCGATGAAGAACACATCCAGGCTGAGCAGCCAGACATTGCCCGCGGTAAACGGGAAGATCGCCAGGATCACCAGGCTCCACAGCAGCAGCACACCCGCCGTGCGCATCAGTGCGCGATCGGCGAACACCGGCACCACCATGTTGCCGATGGTCATGCCGATGCCGAACACCGCCATCACCCACGGCACGCTGGACAGCGGCATGTGGGTGACGTTGATGAGGATGTCGGCCAGGTAGGTATAGACGGCAAACATGCCGCCGAAGCCGATGGCGCCGATCGCCAGCGTGTACCAGACCTGCGGACGCTTCAACGCGCTGAGTTCACGCAGCGGACTGGCCTTGGCATCCGCCGGCGTGTTCGGGGCGAAGATGGCGACGGCGATCATGGTGAGCAGGCCGAGCACCGCGACCAGCGCAAACGCCCAGCGCCAGCCGACGGCCTGGCCGAGCCAGCTCGCCATCGGCACGCCCACGATGGTGGCGCAGGTCAGGCCGAGGAACATCTGCCCTACCGCGCGTGTACGGCGGTTGGCCGGCACCAGGGACGAGGCGACCAGCGCGGCGACGCCGAAATACGCTCCGTGCGGCAGACCGGCGAGGAAACGGAACACCAGCATCCAGTGATACCCGGGCGACAGGCCGGTCAGCCCGTTGAATACCGTGAACATCGCCATGAGGATCAGCAAAAGGCGGCGTCGTGGCACGCGTGCGCCCAGCACCGTCATGACCGGCGCGCCCACCACGACACCCAGCGCATAGGCGCTGATCGCATGTCCGGCGGTGGGTGCATCGATGCCCAGGCCCTGCGCGAACAGGGGGAGCATGCTCATCGAGGCGAACTCGGTGGTGCCGATGGCGAAACCACCGACGGCCAGGGCAAGGATCACCAGGCCGACATGGGCGACACGGACGGGCGGTGCGCCCGGCTCGGGGAGGGGAGCAGAAGCAGACATGGAAGGACTCGGCGACAGGAGAGGCGCGCCCGGCATGATGCGGCGCAGCATGCGTCTAGAATACGCCCGTGGCCGGAACGGTGAAACCGTGGATCGAGCCGTCGCCCTTCACGCCGCCGTGTCGGGAAGCGGGTGATCGCGGATGAACTCGATGAACGCGCGCAGTGCCGAGGTGACTCGCCGCTGGCGGGGGTAATACAGCATGAAGCCGGGATACGGCGGACACCAGTCCTCGAGCACGCGCACCAGCAGGCCGTCGGCCACCAGGTCTTTCACCTGGTCGTCCAGCACCAGCGTCAGCCCGATGCCAGCGACCGCGGCGTCCAGGGCGATGCGAAAATCGCCGAACGTGACCCGTCCGCGGACATCCAGTTCGAGCTTGGTCGAGCCCTGCTCCAGCTCCCACTTGTAGATGCGCCCGCTGGGAAAACGAAAACGGATGCAGTCGTGCTGGAAAAGATCGTCGGGCACCAGCGGCGTGCCGCGGCGGGCCAGATAGTCCGGCGAGGCCACCACCGCGCCGCGCTGCACACCGCTGATCGGCACCGCGATCATGTCCTCGGGCACCTGCTCGAAAAAGCGGATGCCTGCGTCGAAACCCGACGCAACGATATCGATCAGGCCATCGTTCTCGACGGCCTCGAAATGGATATCCGGATAGGTGGCCAGGAACCGTGGCAACAGGGGCGGCAGCAGCAGCTGCGCCGTGACCCGGGGCATGTTGATCCGCAAGGTGCCCGCGGGCGCCGCCCGAAAGTTGTTCATCTCCTCCAGCGCGTCGTTGACGCCCATCAGGGCCGGCTCCAGCCGTTCCAGCAGGCGCTGGCCGGCTTCTGTCAGGGAGACGCTCCGCGTGGTGCGGTGGAACAGCACCACGCCGAGCCGCTCCTCCAGCCCCCGTATCGCGTAGCTGATGGCGGACGTCGACAGGGTCAGCTCCGCGCCGGCCTTGCGGAAGCTGGCGTGGCGGGCGACTGCGGCAAACGCGGCAAGGTGGGAAAGGTTATCGGGACGCATGATTATCAAGGATACCTCAACGATACATGCCGATAATCCCGCTGGCGGGGCTCATTGTTGAGGGTTTATCGTTGCGCAGCTTTTTCCACTGAATGAGGATGACCCCATGATCGATGTCCGCGGATATGCCGCCAAGAGCGCAACCACGCCCCTCGTTCCCTTTACCTTCCAGCGCCGCGAGCCGGGCGACCACGACGTTCGCATCGAAATCCTCTACAGCGGCGTCTGCCATTCGGACCTTCACCAGGCCAAGGGCGACTGGGGCAACTCCGTGTTCCCGATGGTCCCGGGCCATGAAATCGTCGGGCGTGTCGTCGCCGTCGGTTCGGCCGTGAAGAAATTCAAGGTGGGCGACTTCGCCGGCGTGGGCTGCATGGTCGATTCCTGCCGTGAATGCGATTCCTGCGAGAAGAGCCTCGAGCAGTACTGCCTGAACCACACCAGCTTCACCTACAACGGCACCGAGCAGGACCGGACCACGCCGACCCAGGGTGGCTATTCCACCGAGATCGTCACCGAAGAGCGCTTCGTGGTGAAGATCTCCGAAAAGCTCGACCTGAAGGCCACCGCGCCGCTGCTGTGCGCCGGCATCACCACCTATTCGCCGTTGCGCCACTGGAACGTCGGCCCGGGCCAGAAGGTTGGCGTGATCGGCCTCGGCGGCCTCGGCCACATGGGCGTGAAGTTCGCCAAGGCGCTGGGTGCGCACGTCACCATGATCACCACCTCGGCCTCCAAGGGCGAGGATGCCAAGCGCCTCGGTGCGGATGCAGTGCTGCTCTCCACCGACGCCGACGCCATGACGGCGCAGGCCGCCAGCTTCGATTTCCTGCTCAATACGGTGCCGGTGTCGCACGACATCAACCCGTACACCAGCCTGCTGCGGCTCGACGGCACCATGGTGCTGGTGGGGGCGCTGACCCCGCTGGAAGGCGTGGTCGGTGGCAGCCTCATGCTGCCCCGCCGCACCATCGCCGGTTCCGCGATCGGCGGCATGGCCGAAACGCAGGAGATGATGGATTTCTGCGCCGAGCACAACATCGTGTCCGACATCGAGGTGGTCGACATGGCCTCGATCAACGAGACCTATGTGCGCTTGGCGAAGAACGACGTGCGCTATCGCTTCGTGATCGACATGGCGACCATGCCGGCGTGAGGTAAGCCTATCGCCCACATCGTGGGCTCCTACCAAGCGGAGCGAATCGCTCGGTAGGAGCCCACGATGTGGGCGATACTTGGCTTATTTTCGCCGCCCAGACCGAAGGAACCGGCTTGAAGCGATTGCTCCGCTACCTCGGTCTATTCGTTGCACTGGTCATCGCGTTCCTGGCCTTCGTGGCCGTCACCGCGTGGCCCAATATCGGCGCGTGGCCGAAGGACACACCGACACAGGCCGACACGACATCGCCGCAATGGCACGGGCAACGCTTTGCCAATCCCGACCCGATGTACATGAACCTCAAGGGTGGCATTTGGCAAATCCTGCAGTCGAAGCCCGGCGAGGAACCCGATGCCCCTGTGCCGACGAAGGATTCCTCGGCGCTCTACGCCAAGCCCCCGGTGAGTGGCTTGCGCGTCACCTGGTTCGGCCATTCCTCCATGCTGGTAGAGATCGACGGAGTGAACGTCGTCGTCGATCCGTTCTGGAGCGAACGCGCGTCACCCTTCCCGTGGCTGGGCCCGAAGCGCTGGTACGAACCCCCGGTATCGATCGATCATCTGCCACACGTCGATGTCGTGATCGTCTCCCACGATCACTACGACCACCTCGATCGCGCCTCCGTGCAGGCATTCAACGCACGCGGTGTCCGTTTCGTCGTGCCCCTGGGCATCGGTGCGCATCTGCGGGACTGGGGCGTGCCCAACGATCGGATCACGGAACTCGACTGGTGGCAGGAAGCGACGGTGGGTGCATTGCGCATCGTGTCTACGCCGTCGCGTCATGCGTCCGGGCGCCTGTCCGCACGTAGCGATGCGACGCTGTGGACCGGTTACGCCCTGATCGGCCCCACGCATCGTGCGTTCTACTCCGGCGACACGGGCATGAATGCCACGTTCGCCGATGTCGGCACCAGGTTCGGCCCTTTCGACGTCACCATGATCGAGGACGGCCAGTACGACGCGCAGTGGCCCGACTGGCACCTTGGCCCCGAACAGGCCATGCAGGTGCACCGGGACGTCCGCGGCAAAGTCCTGATCCCGGTCCATTGGGGCCTCGTCAAGCTCGCACACCACGGCTGGACCGAACCGGTGGAACGGATACTCGCGGCGGCGCGTTGCAGCAAGGCGGAGGTACTCATCCCCGAGCCGGGCCAGGCGGTGGAACCGACGACGCACCCGACGATCCCTCGCTGGTGGCCGAAGCAGCCCTGGTTCACGGCGTCGCAGCATCCGATCGTCGCGTCGCGCGATGGCAATCCCAACCATAAGTTCGACATACCGGTTTGCCCGTAACGCCAACTCCCATGATCCGCGGCCTGAGCCCTTGCCGAGGCGACTACCCGCTAGCGATCGCGTCCCAGTTGAGATCGTAACGGGCGAGGTACTTGCGCAGGCGGTCGGCGTCGTTGGTGCTGGCGCGCTTGCTGCGTGACGCGGCGAACAATTGCCGGCCGGCTTCCGACAAACTGCGGCAGTGCCGGCACACGGTGATCACTTCGCGCAGCTGCAAGCGGTCGAACAGGTCGAGGTCGTCGACCGCGTCGCCAAGCAACTCACGCAATGCGTCGCCTGCGCCGTCCTGGTGCCAAAGTCGACGCAGGCGACCAATCTCCTCATCGACGCAATCACGATTGATGCGTCCGGCTGGCGCTAGCGTGGCCATGCGCGTGACCGATGCGCCGAGGTCGCGAAAGTTACCCGACCATGGTGCGTCGCCCGATGTGGCGAACGAAAGATAGCTTTGCCGTGCTTCCTTGTTGAACGTGACACGACGGTTCTCCTCCTTCGCATATCGCTCCAGCTCATAATCCAGGTTCGGCTCGATGTCCTCCAGGCGCTCGGCGAGGCTGGGCAGATGGAACGACCAGATGTTGAGTCGCGCATACAGATCGTCGCGAAAGCGGCCTTCGGCGACACGCCTGCCAAGGTCACGATTCGTGCCGGCAATCAGCTGGAAGTCGCTCGCCACTTCCCGATCGCTGCCAACGGGAAGAAAACGTTTGTCCTCCAGCGCGCGCAGCAGCATCGCCTGCTCGTCGGCGCCGAGTTCGCCGATCTCGTCGAGGAACAGCAAGCCCTTGTCCGCGCTGCGCAGCAAGCCTGCGCGTTCGCTGACCGCGCCGGTGTAGGCCCCCTTCACATGGCCGAACAATGCGCTCATGGAGCCGTCGCCGCGCAAGGTGGCGCAGTTCACCTCGACGAAGCGGCCGGTGACTTCGCGCCGCGCCTTCTTGAGTTCGAACAGGCGACGCGCCAGCTGGCTCTTACCTGCGCCGGTCGGCCCCATCAGGAGGATCGGTGCTACCGATCGGCTACCCACGGTCTCGATCTGCTCGATCATCCGGTTGAACGACGCATTGCGGGTGGCGATGCCGCTCTTGAGGTAACTGCGATCTTCCTGTTGCTCACTCTCGAAACGCTGGGCCAGGCGGTCGTAGCGCGACAGGTCGAGGTCGATGACGCTCAACTCGCCTGCACTGGCTGAGACGCCTTGCTTGCGCGGCGGCGAGGCCTGCAGCAACCGGCCGGGCAGGTGGCGACTCTCCGTCAGCAGGAACAGGCAGATCTGCGCGACGTGGGTGCCGGTGGTGATGTGGATGTAGTAATCCTCGTTCTCCGGGTCGAAGGGATAGCTGCGCGCGAACGCGTACAGCGTCTCGTAGACGGATTCGAAATCCCAGGGGTTGGCGATGTAGGTGTCATGGATGCGGACCTCGGTCTCCGGCGAGACCTGGCCGAGGTCGTCACGGACAAGGCGGCTGGTCTGCGCATTGCGCCGCGCGTCCACGAGCAACTCCATTCGCCCAATGAGGAAGTCCTCGTGTAGGCCAAGCGACACCGTGGGGCGCCAGCGCTCCCAGCGTGCCGGGCCGTCGCCTGCATCGAGTTGGGTGCCCAGGAAGCCGATCACTACCTTGGTCTTCATGTTGATCCCATCGGATAAAAAACGATATTTAAATATCGTAACGAATTGACAGTAGGTGAGCTACGTCCATGCAGCTAGGTAAAGGTACCTAGCATAATCAATAACATATCGACGTCTTGGCTTCGTTGGCACGGCTAATGCTCTATTCCAGTTGTTCCCAGGAGATCGACCGGGTCGAGCTGATCTTGCCCGGTCCCCAGGATTTACCCCGACGGGAATGGGCCCGTCGGGGCGGGGCAGGAAGCGAGTGCACGTGGACCTGTCGCCATCTTTGTTCATAAGGAAGCATTGAAATGAGTACCACCGCTTACGAAGTCATCAACGAGCCGGGCGCCGTGCCGATCAAGCTGTGGACCCGAGGCGTGCCGCTGGAAGACGAGGCACGCCAGCAGCTGATCAATATCGCGAAGCTGCCGTTCGTGCACGGCTGGCTGGCGGTGATGCCCGACGTCCACCTGGGCAAGGGCGCCACCGTCGGCTCCGTCGTGCCGACCATCGGTGCCATCGTGCCGGCAGCGGTGGGCGTCGATATCGGCTGCGGCATGATCGCCACGCGTACCACGCTCACGGCATCGGACCTGCCGGACGACCTGCGCGACCTGCGTCACGGGATCGAAGCGGCCGTGCCGCACGGTCGTACGGTCGGCAAGCGCGACAAGGGTGCCTGGGCCACGCCGCCGAAGGCCACCGAGGACGGCTGGGGCGAGCTCGCGCAGGACTTCGCGCTGATCACGGCGAAGTATCCGAAACTGGCACGAACCAACAACCTGCACCATCTCGGCACGCTCGGCACGGGCAACCACTTCGTCGAGATCTGCCTCGATGAGGAACAGCGCGTGTGGTTCATGCTGCACTCGGGATCGCGTGGTGTCGGTAACGCCATCGGCAACCATTTCATCGAGCTGGCCAAGCAGGACATGCGGCGCTGGATGATCAACCTGCCGGACCAGGACCTGGCATACCTGCCGGAAGGCAGCGAGCACTTCGGCGACTACGTGTTCGCGGTGGACTGGGCACAGCGTTTCGCCCGCACCAACCGCGCGATCATGATGCGTCACGTCGTCGACGCCGCGCGCAAGGTGATCACCAAACCGTTCGAGGCGTGGTCGGAGGCGGTCAACTGCCACCACAACTACGTGAGCCGCGAGCGCCACCTGGGCAAGGATGTGCTGGTGACCCGTAAGGGTGCGGTGAGCGCCCGCAAGGGCGAGCTCGGGATCATCCCGGGCAGCATGGGCGCCAAGAGCTTCATCGTTCGCGGTCTCGGCAACGAGGAAAGTTTCCACAGTTGCAGCCACGGTGCGGGACGCATCATGAGCCGTACGCAGGCGAAGAAGCAGATCACCCTCGAGGAACACCGCAAGGCGACCGCGCATGTAGAGTGCCGCAAGGACGCGGACGTGATCGACGAATCGCCGGCGGCTTACAAGTCGATCGAGGCGGTGATGTCGGCGCAGGAGGATCTGGTCGAGATCGTCCACACCCTGCGCCAGGTCGTTTGCGTCAAGGGCTGAAGGAAGACGCCCCACCCGCGGGTGGGGCCATGAATGGGAAAAGGACATGATCGAGATAGACGGCCAGGCCGGTGGCGGCCAATTGCTGCGCACCGCGCTGGCGCTCAGCTTGTGCACCGGCGAGGCATTTGCCATGACCGGTATCCGTGCCCGGCGCGAGCGTCCGGGTCTGCTGCGTCAACACCTGACCGCCGTGGAAGCCGCGCGTGCGGTGGGCGAAGCGCGGGTCGACGGCGCGGCTATCGGATCGACCGAACTGCGTTTCACCCCGAACGGCGTCCGTGCCGGCGAACACCGCTGGTCCATCGGCACGGCGGGCTCGACCACGCTGGTGCTGCAAACCGTGCTGCCTGCCTTGTGGATGCACGGCGTGGCCGCGCGCCTGACGATCGAAGGCGGCACGCACAATCCCCAGGCGCCGACGGCCGACTTCATCGATGAGGCTTTCCTGCCGTTATTGGCGCGGATGGGCCTCGATGGCGACTTCGTCCTGGATGGACACGGGTTCTATCCGGCCGGCGGCGGCAGCATCTCGTTCGACCTGCGCCCGAGCGCAAAGCCATCGGCGTTACACCTGCCGCAGCGTGGCGCGTTGGTGGAGCGCCATGCGCGCGCGATTCTTTCTGCGATATCGCCGGGCGTGGCGCAGCGCGAGTTGGAGGTCGCACGTCGCCGCCTGGGATTGACGGAGGACGAGACCTCGGTGCGCCAGATCAAGCCGCCGGTCGGCCCAGGTAACGCGCTCAGCATCCGTTTGCGCGCAGAGCACAGTATCGCCGTGTTCACCGGCTTCGGGGTCAAACGGGTCAGCGCCGAGCGCGTGGCCGAATTGGCCAGCAACGCCGCGCACGAGTGGCTCAGTACGGACGTGGCGATCGACGAGCACCTCGCCGACCAGCTGTTGCTACCGATGGCGCTGGCCGGCGAAGGCAGCTTCAGCACCACGCTCCCCTCCGACCACACGCGAAGCAATGCCGCGCTGATCGAGAAATTCCTGCCGGTGGAGTTCAGCTTCCAGGAGGAAGGGCGTGGTCGCTGGCTGGTGGCCGTATCCCGTTAGTTGCCAACCGGGGAAGCCATATAGCCGATGCGGTCATGGCAGAAGACGATCCACCTCGTGTCCACCGATGTCGCCCGCGCGCCTGAAGGCCGTAGCGATATCGTCGCATTGCCTGGGCGTGGCGCCGGCGGCTTCGAACGTGCCACGCCACTCCCTCACCACCCGAACGATCCTGTCGACGATGGTTGCCGCGTCGGGAGGCAACAGACCGAACAGGCCGGCGGCGCTCATGGCGTTATCCAGCGTGGCGCTCCGCCCGTAGCGGCCGACACCGAGGTGAAGGCTGCGTTCCCTGGCTACCTGGGGTTTGGGCACGACGTCGTAGAGCGGACTGAGCCGCCATCCACGTGCCTCGTGGAGAAAGGCATGATTTCGGAGGTGATCGTCGTCATTGGAGACGAGGATGTTGAAAACCATGCGTCCGAAGAGCTCTTCCCGATCTGCCGCCAGCTCTCCCCCGACACCATGCCTGCTTAGCACGTCCGCGATGGCGCCGTAGGTTGCGTCGGGCGACTCACGCTCGTGCAGGCCAAGCATGGTCAGCGCACTGACCATGTGTTTCCTTGTCATCCCGGCGTCGCTGGCTTCCCGATCGAACCGCCGGATGAGCATGATGCGCCGGCCGTCCGGAAGCCTCTCCAGTCGGGTCGGCGGCACGTTGAGCCCTGCATCCCTCGCAAGTTCAAGGGTGGCAAATTCGACGAGGGGAATATCGAAACGGTCGTCCTTCGCTGGGAATTTGGCGATCCATTCATGCCGATCGACGTGGATGACAGCCTTGGGCCGTGCGCCACCCACGGAGGGGCCGCCCTCGAAGAAGGCGGCGAGTCTGAGCGGGACCGGTTCTCCGTCGGCGATCCGATCGGCCGCCTCCTGAAGGTATTGAAGGTCGAGAATCCCTGGCAGCAGGCCCGGCGCCGCATCGTCCTCGGGGCGGGATCGAATATCCAGGGCACCCGCGCGATAAGGCCCTGCTTCGTCCATGTAGCGCCACTCGGGTAAACCGTTCGGCGGTGCACGCAGCTTGTTTTCGATCACGCGTCGTCCCCACGCATCCGGCGTGGCGTCGCGAATGGCCCCGAACAGGGCAAGACCGTTGACGGGAACAAAGTCCCTGTCCTCCCCGGCGCCGAGGGGCATGCTGATCGGATCGACAGGCAACGCGTTCCGACGCTGGACGTAACGTCTGCCATAGGCAAAGCGCGAGGCACTTACCTCGATGCCGTCTTCGATCATGGAAAGTCTGCCCGCGGGTACGGCAGAAACCGTTCCAGGCAAATGGATGAATACGGTCCGGTCGATCACGTCAGAAGTCCAGGTCGTCGCGCGTCGATGGGCGGACGGGGCGTTTGGCTCTTGTTTCGTCCAGAAGAGCGTCGGATGCTCGATCTTCGAGACGCTCGAACAATCGCAACAGACCCAAGGCGTCGAAGACGCTCAGCCAGGTACCCAGCGATGCGCTGACCGCCCCTTTTTCGAGGCGGGTCATGGTCGGGGCACTGATGCGAGCCCGCTCCGCAAGCTCGACCTGTGACCAGCCCCGGGCAAGCCGGGCTGTTTTTACCAGACCTGCCAGATGCGAGCCGACTCCGATCACCTGAGGCAGGGCAAACAGCTCTTCGTCGCGACGCATAAATTTCTAATTCTTTAGAAAAGTGGCATCAATCTATCATCTAAGAAATAACCGATGGGAGATTTCTTACTCTTTGTAGTAAGCGCCTTAATCTATCATTTAAGAAATTTTCGCCGCCCAAAGCGCCTCAACCCGGCATGACCAGACGCATCGGCACCTGGTCCAACGGCCTCCCGCTCGCCTCATCCACCACCAGCGCCCTTATCGGCTCTCCCGTCTCGTCATCGACCAGATGGGACATCGTCGCGCCGCCCCCATTGTGGCGCCGCCCCCACTCACCTAGCACCGCCATGATCGGCAGGAACTCGCGACCAGCCCGCGTCAGCACGTACTCGTCCCGCGGCGGACGCTCGTTGTAGCGGCGCTTTTCCAGCACACCGGCCTCGGTCAGCGCTTTCAGGCGGCGCGAAAGGATGTTCGGCGCAATGCCCAGGCTGGTGCGGAACTGGTCGAACTGGGTCATGCCGCGGCTGGCGTCGCGCAGGATAAGCACGCTCCACGTATCGCCCACGAGAGCGAGTCCGCGAGCGATGGCGCACGGCCCTGAAGAAAGTCTGTCGATGTCCATTGCATTATGATACCAACGTCACTATCGTACGGCAACGCAGTCACTATCGTATTGCAATCTACC
The DNA here is from genome assembly GCF_054055715.1 of Luteibacter sp. PvP120. Classification (NCBI taxonomy): domain Bacteria; kingdom Pseudomonadati; phylum Pseudomonadota; class Gammaproteobacteria; order Lysobacterales; family Rhodanobacteraceae; genus Luteibacter; species Luteibacter sp. PvP120. The sequence continues at coordinate 693,535 of NZ_JBSRXP010000002.1, forward strand.
GTACGGAGTTCTCCATGAGTCACGAAAACAAAGGCACGGCGCTGGTCACCGGCGCATCGTCGGGCATCGGCGAGGTGTACGCGGAGCGGCTTGCCGCGCGAGGCTACGATCTCCTGCTCGTCGCCCGTCGGCTCGACCGCCTCGATGCACTGGCGTCGAAAATCACCGCCGCCACCGGCCGCCGAGTTGAGACCCTCAAGGCCGACCTGGGCGATCGCACCGACGTCGCCAGGGTCGAGAAGCGACTGACCGACGATGCCTCGATCACCCTGCTGGTGAACAACGCCGGCATCTCGCTGGACGGCAGCTTCCTCGACAACGACAGCGAGGCCATCGCAAAGCTGATCGCCATCAACATCACCGCGCCCACCCTGCTCGCTGCGGCGGCTGCCAAGGCCTTCGTCGCGCGCACGAACGCCGGCATCGTCAACGTCGCTTCGGTGCTCGCCTTCGCGCCAGAAATGTTCGACGGCATCTACAGCGGCTCCAAGGCCCACCTGCTGAACATCAGCCGGAGCCTTGCCGTGCAGTTGAAGGATCGCGGCGTGCGCGTGCAAGCTGTACTTCCGGGCGCCACCCGCTCCGAGATCTGGGAAAACGCCGGCAAGGATATCGACGCGTTGATGCCGGGCATGGTGATGGACACGGCCGACCTGGTCGACGCCGCGCTGCAGGGCTACGACCGTGGCGAGGTGGTGACCATCCCGCCGCTGCACGACGAGGGCCTGTATCAGGCTTTCGAGGCTGCTCGCGCTGCCATGGCCCCGAACCTGTCACGCAAGGATGTGGCGCCGCGCTACCGCGCGTGATCGCATCGGTACAGGCGCGCGCCAGTTGCGCGTGCCTGTACCGGCCATGATGGGTTACGGCTTCGGAATGATCTTCCGCAGCATGCCATCCCCACCGCCGCGGACGTACCAGATGCTGCCGTCGGCCGGGTTCACCTTGAGCGCGCGCACGCTGCCGGTATACACGCCCGCCGCGTCGCGTCCGTAGCGCTCCACGCCCATCACGTTGCTGGTGCTGTCCAGGATCACCCGGTAGAGCGCGATCGACGACGTGGACCCGAGCAACGCCGAGCCCTGCCACTGCGGGAACAGTGCGCCCTTGTAGAAGGCCAGGCCCGAGGGCGACATCGAGTTCGTGGTCGGGAACCAGCCCCAGTACGCGGCTGGCCGCACGAACTGCGGCGCCGTATCGTGCCGGGGGTAAGGCTGACCCGGCATGTACGCGTCGCTGCCGTAGTGGTTGCCGTTGCTCACCAGCGGCCAGCCGTAGTTGCCGCCCTTCACGATCTGGTTGAACTCGTCACCGGACGACGGGCCCATCTCGGTTTCCCACAGCTTGCCGTCCTCGCTGAAAGCCAGGCCGTAGGGATTGCGGAAGCCGCTCGCCCAGATCTGTCCGGCCACGCCGCCCTGAGCGGCATGCGGGTTGTCGGCGGGCGTGCTGCCGTCCAGGTTCAGGCGGATGATCTTGCCCAGGCCGCTGTCCGGCAGCTGCGCGGTGAAGCCCCGATCCTGGTTCTGGTCGGGCACGTCACCGTCGCCGACGGAGAGGAACACATGCTGCCCGTCCGGCGCGAAGGCGATGCGGGCTCCCGGCTGGCCACGCACGGAGTAGCTGGAGGGTTCCTGCCATACCGTCGTGACGTCGGCGAGCTGGGCCGTGGTGCCCGACTCGACGACCCGGGCCTTGGCCAGGGTGAGGTGGTTGCGACCGTCTGCCGCCCTCGCGACATAGCTGAACCACAACACGTGGTCCGAGGCATAGGTCGCCGGCACGGCCACGTCGTGGAAGCCGCTCTGTCCGCCGCCGCCGTTCGCGCCGACGGACGCGGGTACGCCGGTCACGGCCCGCTTGGCACCGCTGGCGTCCACGATATACAGGTGGTCGCTCTTCTCGGTGACGACGACGCGCCCGTCCGGAAGGAAGTCGAGTCCCCAGGGATTGTCGAACGGGGCGATATCCCTGATGACGAACGGCGCGGGGGGTTCGGTCTGCGCACCGGACACGCGGGCGTTGTACGACGTGGAGGTCTGGGCGAAGGCACACGGGGCGATGCATGTCCCTGCAAGCAGGACGGTCAGCAAGGGCGAACGACGCATGACGGGGAACCTCGTGGGGGAGTGGTCGCAAGAAGCTACGCCCGGCGCTACGCCCACGACGGCCCAAAACCGGCCCGGTTGCCGGAAGTCGCGACTGCTTCGCATATTCCCATCGCGTCCGACCCTGCTTGTGAATGCTGCCAGCGGCTTACGCGACGTTTGCGCGTGTTTTCACACGAATGCCGGCTAAACTACGGGGCTCGCTCGGTATCTTTGCGGTTAGGCATGCTTTCTCTCGTGTTCGGCGCCTTCGGGCTGTCCACCCTCTGGCTGCTTCCCCTGCTCTGGCGCGTCGCCGCGGCGCTGATCCGGCGGCGCACGCCGCCCACCACCGGGCCCGGGGCAATCCGCTTCTGGACCGGCTTCATCCTTGTCCTCCTGGCCAGCACCACGCTGGAGGGCATCGTCATCGCCCACTACACCGACGATCCGACTGTCGGTGGCGCCGTGTGTCGCTGGATGGGTGCCGCGTTCGGCACGTTCCCGGGCGGCGCGCTCGCGGCGGCCATCGCCCTGGCCGTGATGATCGTGGCCTTGCCGTGGTACCTGGGTGTCGGTTGGTCGGCTGCACTCGCCCGCATGAACGGCCTGATCGAGCCCGTCGGCGCGCTGGCGATCGAGGGCTCCCGCCGCCTGTTCACCCGTTCGGCGGCGCGGGCCACCGGTCGACGTCCCGCCGCGGCCGTACGCCGCGCGGATCGGGCACCGGCACGCCGTCGCGCGGCGGCGGCTCCCTCGCGTGCGCCTGTCGCCAAACCCTCGACGTCGACCGCGCCCGTGGCATCGGACGTGACCACCGGCACCGTCCGCGGCGAGCCGTTGCGTGCCTCCCGCGTGCGGTCGTCCACCACCACGCCCGTGCCGCCGCGTCACCGGATGCGCCCCGACACCGTCATCAGCGAGCCCTGGCTGGCGCCTCGCGCCCATGCTGCCGCAGAAAGCAGCGTCGAACCGCCATCGTCACCGATGCCCTCGGCGACGCCCGCCTCGACCCTTGCACGTGATTCGACCGCTGTCCCGGCCCAGGTACCCTCGCTCGCTCCCCTCCCGACGCCCACCCCCTTGCCTGCGCCCGACATCGCGCCGGACGCCGTGACCGTCACGATACCTGCCCTGATCGGCCGCCGTCGACCGATGGAAAGCCAGGCCTTCCTGCCGCCGTCGCAGCGCACGGCACCCGGCAGGCAACGCCTGCATGAGGCCACCACCACCGACCCCTTCGACGTCCCGGATGCGCCGCCCGCCGACGAGTACGCGTCGGCCATCGTCGAGCCGGTCGTCGCCGCGCCAGCTCCCGCCGAGCCTCCGATCACCGAACGGACACCCGCGAACGCGTCCCCGGTTCCGACCTCCGTGGCACCGGTGTCCCGCTTCGCCATCGCGGCGAACGACGAAGTGCCGGCCGAGCCTGCCCATGTCACCACGGTCACCCTCTCGCCGGTGAAGCCGCTGCGTGCCGCCGCCCAGGCAAGCGCGGTAGGCATTCCGCCATTGACCCTGCTCGCCGCCGCCGCGCACGACGTGTTGTCGGTGTCCGAGCAGGAACTGACCGATACGGGTGACCTGATCGAGCAACGCCTGCGCGAATTCAAGGTGCCGGTGCAGGTGGTCGGTGCTTCGGCGGGGCCTGTCATCACGCGTTACGAAGTGGAGCCCGCCGTCGGCGTGCGTGGCAACCAGATCGTCGCGTTGATGAAAGACCTCGCGCGTGGCCTGGGTCGCACCACCATCCGCGTGGTCGAGACCATCCCCGGCAAGACCTGCATGGGCCTGGAGCTGCCGAACGAGCAGCGCCAGATGATCGCGCTGTCCGAGATCCTGGATTCCCGCGAATACCGCGACTCGGATTCGCTGCTGACGCTGGCGATGGGCAAGGGCATCACCGGCGAGCCGGTGGTGGCGGACCTGGCCAAGGCGCCGCACATGCTCGTCGCGGGCACCACGGGCTCGGGCAAGTCGGTGGCGGTCAACGCCATGATCCTGTCGATGCTTTACAAGGCCACGCCCGAAGACGTCCGCATGATCATGATCGACCCGAAGATGCTCGAGCTGTCGGTGTACGAAGGTATCCCGCATCTGCTGGCGCCCGTGGTCACCGACATGAAGCTGGCCGCCAACGCGTTGAACTGGTGCGTGGCCGAGATGGAAAACCGCTACAAGGTGATGTCCGACCTCCGCGTGCGCAACCTGGCCGGCTTCAACCAGAAGGTCCGCGAAGCGCGTGCGGCCGGCAAGCCGCTGTTCAATCCGTTCCCGGCGCATCCGGAAGTGCCCGAGCATCTCGACACGATGCCGATGATCGTCGTCGTCATCGACGAGCTGGCCGACCTGATGATGGTGGCCGGCAAGAAGATCGAGGAACTGATTGCGCGCCTGGCGCAGAAGGCGCGCGCCGCCGGTATCCACCTGATCCTCGCCACGCAGCGTCCGTCGGTGGATGTCATCACGGGCCTTATCAAGGCGAACATCCCAACGCGCGTCGCCTTCCAGGTGTCGTCGAAAATCGACTCGCGCACCATCCTCGACCAGATGGGTGCCGAAAGCCTGCTCGGTGCCGGCGACATGCTGTTCCTGCCGCCGGGGTCGGGATATCCGCAGCGCATCCACGGCGCCTTCGTCGCCGACGAGGAAGTGCATCGCATCGTGGCCTGGCTGAAGCAGTTCGGTGAGCCCGACTACAAGGACGAAATCCTCGCCGGTCCGCCCAGCGAAGCGATCGAGGGCGAGCCCGGCGACGACGGCATCGATGCCGAACTGGACCCGCTCTACGACGAAGCCGCCGCCTTCGTGCTGCGCTCACGCCGCGCGTCGATCTCGTTCGTGCAGCGCCAGTTCCGCATCGGCTACAACCGCGCGGCGCGACTGGTTGAAGCGATGGAAGCCGCCGGACTGGTTTCATCGATGGGCATCAACGGCCAGCGCGAGGTGATCGCTCCCGTGCCGCAGGAATGATAAAAGGTTGACCCTGGTCTTCGTGCTTTTTATGGTGTTGACACGATCAAGACTTGATGGCTGAATCCGATTAGCTGCGGTTTGCGGCTTAGGGGGATTGCCTTGAAAAAGAGAGAGCCACTGGCGGGGCGTACCGTGCGTCTGGCACGGGCGCTGCTACTCATTTTTTCCACCCATCTGGTTAGCTCAATTTGTATCGCTGCGGAACCCGTAATCACATATTATTTTACTGATCCTAACGGTAACGTGCTTATGACTACCGATGAGCACGGCAATATCCTGACGTGGTCAGATTATCGACCCTACGGACAATCGGCTAAAGCGGAAGACGTACTAAAAGGTGTTGGCTTCGCGGGTCACTTTTCTGATTACGATACTGGTTTGTCGTATATGCAGGCTCGATACGACGATGTCGTCGTTGGACGCTTCGTTAGCGTAGATCCTTTCAAGCCAACACCTGGCGATATATTTTCGTTTAATCGTTTTGCATACGCATCTAACAACCCGATCAGCAACGTTGATCCGGATGGCAAGGATGACTGTACGGCACAGGGTCAGAATGGCGACTCGAAATGCTCAGACACATCGCCACCTAGCGGAAGCGATTCGCCATCTGCTCCTAAAAGCGTGACTCAGCTTCCGGTAGTCCCAGTAACAGTTACCCTTCCTAGGGCTACGAGGACAGTTCCGCGAGCACCCGTGATACCCGTACCAATGATTGTTGCTCAAGTTGCCGTAGCTGGGTTGTTCTTCGTCGACTCGAACACGTTTAACGAATGGGCCTTCGATCACCATAGCTGCTACGGATCAATCAGCTGCGGTACAAGTGTTTCTCCGCTTGTATTTAACCTGCCTCCGGGCGTCTGGCCTGCGGACAAGGGTGCCGAGGAATGGGGTCGACGTAGTGGGCTAGGTACGGCTGAAGGGCGTCGTCGTTTTCATGGAATAAAGCAGAGCGACGGTACACACGGTGGAGGTAAAGCCGACTGGGGTGTCAATCCAGATACTGGCGAGGTCTACGATCCTGAAGGAGAGGTCTATGGAAACCTTGGCGACTGAAGTCTTGCTCGAGGTGTCGTTGTACATAAGCGGAAGAACGATGAGCATCGACGACGTATCGCTTGCATTAGGGGCAGCCGCGTCTAAAGCAACCCTGCGTGGCACACCGCGGACACGTGCTCCCGATGCGCCTGTTTACAACACTACAACGTGGCAGTTGGCTCGAAAGTCTCGTCATGCTGACGTGAGTAATGAGCTCCTTGCCTTGCTTCAGCAAATTAAGAGCAATGTACGTCCCGGCGAGCTGAAAAATGTGGACGAGGCATTCGTCGACGTGTTTATGGCCCAGACGGTCGCAAACGGAACGTTGGGTTCATCCATCGAATGCGAGCTGTCGCCCGAGGCACTTGATGCCCTGTCCAGGCTTGGCGCTCCCGTGCGCTTTTCCATGTGCAACGTAGAGCCGTAGTGGTGTAACGGATCATAGTTGCGGAGCAAAAGAGGAACCGATAAAACTGCGATAACATTTCATCCATGACGTTATGTGGATCGCCCACATCGTGGGCTCCTACATGAAAAAGGCCGGGCATCTTGGGATGGCCCGGCCTTTTTATGTCACGTGCTCGTTGCGCTTATTCCTTGGTGAGGAGCTTCAGCGGCACCGCGATGGACTTCTCCACCGACTGCTTGTCGATGAGCTTCTTCGCGGTTTCCACGCCGAGCTTGCCGATCTCTTCCGGCTGCTGCGCCACCGTGGCGGCCATGCTGCCGTTCTGCACGGCGGTCTTGCCGTCCGGCGTGCCGTCGAAGCCGACCACCAGCACCTTCTTGTTCTTGCCGGCCAGCGCCTGCACCGCGCCGAGGGCCATCTCGTCGTTCTGGGCGAAGATCGCCTGGACGTCGCTGTTGCCCTGCAGGAGGTTCTCGCTGACCGAGAGGCCCTGCGCACGGTCGAAGTTGGCCGGCTGCTGCGCGACGATCTTCATGCCCGTGGTGGCCACCTCGTCGTCGAAGCCCTTGCCGCGTTCACGTGCCGCCGAGGTGCCGGCCACGCCCTGCAGTTCGATGATGTTGCCCTTGCCGTTCAGCGCCTTGGCCAGGTAGTCGGCCGCCATCTTGCCGCCAGCGATGTTGTCGGACGCGATGTGCGACGCGACTTCGGCGCCGTCGACGCCACGGTCCAGCGTCACCACCGGGATGTTGGCGCGCTGTGCGGACTGCACGGCACCGGCCAGTGCGGAGGAATCGGTCGGGTTGAGCAGGATGACCGAGACGCGCTTCTGGATCAGGTCTTCCACCGACGAGATCTGCCGGGCCGGATCGTCCTGCGCGTCGACGACCACCAGCTGCACGCCGGCGTCCTTGGCGGCTTTCTCGGCGCCGTTCTTCAGTTCGACGAAGAACGGGTTGTTCTGCGTCGACAACGCGAGGCCGACCACGGGCGTGCCCGAAGGCGCGGCACCGCCGGCCGTGGACGCCGCGGCGGGTGCGGATTCACCGGGACCTTGCTGGGAGCAGGCGGCGAGCAGCGTGGCCGCGGCCGCTGCGAAGAAAGTGAGCTTGCGCATGGTGTGTGTCCTCGTGGGGGTTACTGCCGCCTGTCGAGCAGGACGGCGATCAGGATGACGATGCCCTTCACCACCTGCTGGTAGAAGGAGCTGACGCCGAGCAGGTTGAGACCGTTATTGAGGAAGCCGATCAGCAGGGCACCCACCAGCGTGCCGAACAGCCAGCCGCGGCCGCCGGACAGGCTGGTGCCGCCGAGTACCACGGCGGCGATCGCGTCCAGCTCGTAACCGGAACCGGCGGTGGCCTGCGCCGAATACAGGCGCGAGGTGAGCACCACACCGGCAAACGCGGAGAGGAGACCGGACAAACCGTAGATCGCCAGTTTCATCGGCGAGATGCGCACGCCGGACAAGCGCGCGGCTTCTTCGTTGCCGCCGATGGCCACCACGTGGCGGCCGAACACCGTGCCGCGCAGCAGGAACGCGCAGACGACGAAGGCGACGAACATCCAGATCACCGGCAAGGGCACCAGGTTGGCGACATAGCCACCGCCCAGCAGCGCAAAACCAGGATTGGTGACGGGGATGGGGCTGCCTTGCGTGTACGACAGCGTGACGCCGCGCAGCAGGGTCATGGTGCCCAGCGTGGCGATGAAGGGCGCCACCTTGCCCCACGACACCAGCACGCCGTTGACGATGCCCAACAGCAGGCCCAAGCCCAGGCCGGCACCCACGGACAGCACCATGCCGTGGCCCGCCGCCATCAGGCCAGCCGTGACCGCGCCGGTGAGGGCGAGGATGGCGCCGACCGAAAGATCGATGCCGCCAGCCAGGATCACGAAGGTCATGCCGAAGGCGATCAGCGCATTGATCGACACCTGCCGCAGCACCGTCAGCAGATTGCCCGTGGAGAGGAAATCCGGGCTCATGATCGAGAGGACGATGAAGAGCAGGATCAGGCCGATCACCGAGCCGAGGCGCTGCATGAGCGTGGCGGCGCGGCTCCAGTCGAGGGGGTGGGTCATGTCACTTGCCTCCGGTCGCGGCGGTCATCACGGCTTCCTGGGTGGCGCCGTGGGCATCGAGCAAGGCCGTTGCACGACCTTCGTGCATGACCAGGATGCGATCGCTCATGGCGAGCACTTCCGGAAGTTCCGAGGAGATCATGAGAATGGCCACGCCCTGTTCCGCGAGTTGGTTGATGATGTTGTAGATCTCGGCCTTGCCGCCGACGTCGACGCCGCGCGTGGGTTCATCCAGGATGAGCACGCTCGGCTTCAACGCCAGCCACTTGGCCAGGACCACCTTCTGCTGGTTGCCACCGGAGAGCGCGCGGACATCCAGTTCCATGTCGCGGGTGCGAATCTTCAGGGCGTCGATGAGGCCGCGCGTCTGTTTCTTCTCGCCCGGTCGGTCGACCAGGCCGGCATGCGACGGCACGCGCGGCAGGCTGACGTTCTCGCGCAGGCTCATGTCCAGCACCAGGCCCTGGGCCTTGCGATCCTCGGTGACGAAACCGAAGCCGGCGTGGATCGCTTCGGTGGGCGTCTTCGGGGTCACCGCCACGCCGTCCAGCGATACCCTGCCCGTCTCGGTCCGGTCCAGGCCGAACAACAGGCGGGCCAGTTCGGTGCGGCCCGCGCCGAGCAGGCCGGCCACGCCCAGCACCTCGCCCGCATGCAGGTCGAAGCTCACGTCCTTCACCATGCCGCCGGTGAGGTGCTCGACCTTCAGCCGAACCGCGCCGACGGACGCGCTGCGGGTGGGAAAGCGCGCATCCAGCGTGCGCCCGACCATCATCTTCACCACCTCGTCGAAGGCCAGGCCCTCGACATCGCGCGTGCCGACGAAGTGGCCGTCGCGCAGGATGGAGATGCGATCGCACAGCGCGAAGATCTCTTCCATGCGGTGCGACACGTAGACGATGCCGGTGCCCTGCGCGCGCAATTCGCGGATCAGGTTGAACAGCGTGCCGGTTTCGCTTTCGGTCAGCGCGGCGGTCGGTTCGTCCATGATCAGCACGCGCGCGTTCTGGCCGAGTGCACGGGCGATCTCCACCATCTGCTGCTGGCCGACCGAGAGGCGTTCGACCCGCGTATCCGGATCGAGCCGTGGCATGCCGACGCGCGCCAGCCAGGCCAGCGCGGTGCGCGTCATCGCCTTGCGGTCGAGCAGGCCGAACCGTTGCAGCTCGCGACCCAGGAACAGGTTGTCCGCGATGCTGAGCGACGGGATGAGATTCAGTTCCTGGTGGATGATGGCGATGCCGTGCTTCTCGGCATCGGCGGGCGAGGCGATCGTCACTGGCTGGCCGTCCACCTCGATGGTGCCCTGGTCCGGCGCGTAGATCCCCGTGAGGATCTTCATCAGGGTGGATTTGCCCGCGCCGTTCTCGCCCATCAACGCGTGAACTTCGCCGCGGACGAGTTCGAAGGCCACGCCTTCCAGCACCTTCACCGGGCCGAACGCCTTGTGGATGTCCTGCATCCTTACCAGTGGTGCGGATGCGCTCATCAGAAGGTCACGCCGGCATGCAGGATGATGTTGGCGTACGGCGCGGTTTCGCCCGTGCGCACCACGGCGACCGCGCGACTGCACAGCCGCTTGAAATCCTCGTGGCTGACCTCGGAACGCTCCAGCCCTTCCTGCGACAGCCGATCGGCCAGCGCGACCATGGCCGGGTTGCGCTCATGGATCTCGGCCGCCAGGGTGAAGGCCTCCACCGCCAGCTCCGTGTAGACCGCCTCGAACACGTCCATGAAGCTCGGCACGCCCGGCAGCACCGCCAGGTCGATGCAGCGCACGCCCGGCGGCACCGGCAGGCCGACGTCGGCGATCACCAGCGTATCGGTGTGCCCCATGGCCGCGATGACGCGGTTGAGTTCGGCATGCAGCAGGCCGTGACGTCTCATCGATGGGTCTCCAGGAAGGCCGCGACTTCGTCGGCGCGTGGCATGCCACCCTGGGCGCCTAGCCGCGACACGGCGATGGCAGCGGTGGCGCAAGCCTTGCGCACCGCCTCGGCCAGCCCTTCGGCAAGGAACACCGCGAGCGCGGCATTGAAGGTGTCGCCGGCACCCGTGCTGTCCACCGCGTCGACCGGAAAGCCGGCCTGGTGACGCGGCGCGTCGTCGGCATCGCGGAACCAGGCGCCCTCGGCGCCCCGGGTCAGCACCACCGGGCACGGCGCCAGGCGCATGAGTTCGCGGAAATCGGTGTCGCCGGGCTGGCCCAGCACCGTGGCCAGCTCGTGCTGGTTGGGCGTGAGGAAGCGCACCTGCGCCAGCCATTCGCGCGGCAGCGGTTGGGCGGGTGCGGGGTTGAGGATGACCGGCACGCCCTCGTCGTGCGCGATGCGCAGCGTGGCCTCCACGGCGTCCAGCGGAATTTCCAGCTGCACCAGCACCGCGTCGGCACCACGGAGAGTCTCTCGGGCAGCTTCCACGTGGGCCGGGGTGACCCGGCCGTTCGCGGCGGGTACCACCACGATCTGGTTCTCGCCATCGGCCACGGTGATGGAGGCGGTGCCACTGCCGATGCCGGCCACGCGGGTGACGTGGGTGACATCGATGCCTTCCGCGACCAGGCCGTCGTAGAGCTGCGTGCCGAAAGCATCGTCGCCCACGCAGCCCACCATGCTCACCGATGCGCCCAGCCGCGCCGCGGCGACCGCCTGGTTGGCACCCTTGCCGCCGGGAATGGTGAGGAAGCGTTCGCCGGTCAGCGTTTCACCCGGCGCGGGAAAGCGCGGTGCGAGCGTGACCAGGTCCATGTTGATACTGCCGACGACAACGATTCGCGTCATGCCTGAAGGTGCTCCGGGAAGTGACCGCGCAACGTCCGTGCTGTCGCCGGGTGGGGTGGCGCGCAAATATACGCCTTTGCGCGTGTGTTGGCTTTCACACGCGCGCCGTCGTCAGCGCGACAGGCCCCTGGCGTCCAGTTCGGCGAGGTAGGCGGGCCACGATGTTTCGTAGGCGCGGCCGAGGTCGTAGAGGGTGTCCCAACCGAAGATGCCACTGGCGTGGCCATCGTCGAAGCGGATCAGCACGCCGTAATGGCCGGTGGGCTCCAGCGCCGTGATCCCTACCTCGCGCTTGCCGTGCACCAGCACCTTCTGGCCCGGGCCGTGACCCTGGACCTCGGCGCTGGGGGAGTTCACGCGCAGGTATTCGCAGGGCAGCTCGAAGCGCTCACCATTGTCGAAGACCACGTCGAGCCGGCGCGACGCCGCGTGCAGGATGATGTCGAGAGGGCGCGGACGGGACATGGGCAGGATATGAAAAGCCGTGTAGGAGCGCACGATGTGCGCGAATCACCGTGTCCGATAGACAGACGGCCGGCACGTCACGCATACGTTGATTACGGACGGTTTATCGCGCACATCTTATCGCGCACATCGTGCGCTCCTACATTACCTAATCAGGGCGCGCGACCGAAGCCGTCGCCGGTGCCTTGCTCCAGCGAGGGCGGGGTGCCGGCCACGGCGAGCAGGGAGGTGGCGTAGGCGTCTTCCATGCTGACGGTGGAGACTTCATCCCACGAGAAGAACGACGGCTCACGCAGCCACTCCGCGTCGGGGGTGATCTCCTGCATGTTGAAGCCTTCGTCTTCCACGCTGACCAGACGGCCGATGTAGCAGACCTCCGATTCGTCCTCGCTGTCGACATGCACGCCGATGACCGGCGCATGCACCGCGGCGGCCTGGATGACCTGCGAGATGTCGTCGAGGGGGAAGTCTGCCGGCGGCGTGGGCTTGATGCCCTTGAGCGCCAGGGCCTTCTCGAGGAAGCCGGCGTGCTTGTCCGGCGCCTCGAATTCGGAGATGTCGCGGTGCCGCATGATGTACATGCCGTCGTAGCTGACACCGTCGCCGATGACCCACAACAGGAAGAACTCGCGGCCGACCCCGCCGACATAGCCGCAGAAGCTGCCATGCTCGAGATCGCCGCGCCACAGACGCACCAGCTGCCCACTGTCCTGCGCTTCACGCAGGCTGGCTCGCTGGCCGTTCGTTTTGAGTTGAATAACCTTGCCCATATACGTCAACAGTTTAGCAGATGGGGCGCCGCTCGATGTTTAGAGGATGTAACGGCTCAAATCCTCGTCCTTGACTAGCGAAGCCAGGTTTTTATCGACATATTCGGCGTCGATCAGGTAATTTTCGCCGGACTTATCCGCAGCTTCGAAAGAGATGCGCTCAAGCAGCCGCTCCATCACCGTATGCAGGCGGCGGGCGCCGATGTTCTCGGTCCGCTCGTTCACCTGGAATGCCACATCCGCCAGGCGGTCCACGCCGGTATCGGTGAACTCCAGGGTGACGCCCTCGGTTTGCAGCAGCGCAACATACTGCTTGGTCAGCGCGTTGTTCGGCTCACGCAGGATGCGCTTGAAGTCGTCCACCGACAGCGCGCTCAGTTCCACGCGGATCGGCAGGCGGCCTTGCAGTTCGGGGATCAGGTCGGACGGCTTGGCCAGCGAGAACGCGCCCGAGGCGATGAACAGGATATGGTCGGTCTTGATCGAGCCGTACTTGGTCGACACGGTGGAGCCTTCGACCAGCGGCAGCAGGTCGCGCTGCACGCCTTCGCGGCTCACGCCCGCCCCGCCCCATTCCGAACGCTGCGCGACCTTGTCGATCTCATCGATGAAGACGATGCCGTTCTGCTCGGCGATATCCACGGCGCGGCTGCGAAGTTCCTCGTCGTTGAGCAGCTTGCCGGCTTCTTCCTCCACCAGCAGCGGCCGTGCCGCGCGGATGGTCAGCTTGCGCTTCTGCGACTTGGCGCCGCCCATGTTCTGGAACATCTTGCCCAGCTGCTGGCTCATTTCCTCCATGCCGGGCGGGGTCATGATCTCCACGCCCACGTTCACCGCGAAATCCAGTTCGATCTCGCGGTCGTCCAGTGCGCCCTCGCGCAGCTGCTTGCGCAGCTTCTGGCGGGTGTCGCTGTCGATGGCGGTGACGTTGGAACCGGTGTCGTCCCAGCCGGTGGCCGCCTGGCGCCGAGGCAGCAGGGCGTCCAGCAGGCGATCCTCGGCGGCGTCCTCGGCCTGGCTGCGCACGCGCGTCTTGGCCTGGTCGCGCACCAGCTTGTAGGACACGTCGGCCAGGTCGCGGATGATCGATTCCACATCCTTGCCGACGTAGCCCACCTCGGTGAACTTGGTGGCCTCGACCTTCACGAACGGCGCGTTGGCCAGCGTGGCCAGGCGGCGCGCGATCTCGGTCTTGCCGACGCCCGTGGGCCCGATCATCAGGATGTTCTTCGGCGTGACTTCCTCGCGCATGCCCGGCTCCAGCTGCATGCGCCGCCAGCGGTTGCGCAGCGCGATGGCGACGGCTCGCTTGGCATCGTTCTGGCCGATGATGAAGCGGTCCAGCTCGTTGACGATCTCGCGGGGGGTGAGTTCGGACATGGGTTCAGAGCTCTTCGATCGAGGTGTTGTGATTGGTGTAGATGCAGATGTCGCCGGCGATCTTGAGCGCTTTCTCGACGATGGTGCGTGCGTCCAGTGCCGTGTTTTCCATCAGGGCCAGGGCCGCCGACTGGGCGTAGGGGCCGCCGGAGCCGATGGCGATCAGGCCGTGCTCGGGCTCCAGCACGTCGCCGTTGCCGGAGATCAGCAGCGAGGCTTCCTTGTCGGCCACGGCCAACATGGCTTCCAGGCGGCCCAGGCGGCGGTCGGTCCGCCATTCCTTGGCCATCTCCACCGCGGAGCGCGTGAGATTGCCGCCGTGCTTGACCAGCTTCTCCTCGAACAGCTCGAACAGGGTGAAGGCGTCGGCGGTGGCGCCGGCGAACCCGGCCAGCACGTCGCCCTTGCCCAGGCGCCGCACCTTGCGTGCGTTGGCTTTCATCACGGTGTTGCCGAGGGTGACCTGTCCGTCACTGCCGATGACGACCTTGCCGTCGCGGCGGACGCAGACGATGGTCGTTGCGTGCATCGGGTCCATAGCGCGTTCCTTGGGGGAGTCGGCTAGAGGTGGGGATGGCGCGGGAGGGGTGCAAGGTCGGCCCTCGCGGACGATGCGAGTCGGCGCCTGACTAGTCGTGCTTGCGCTTGGCGCGCGGGTGCGCCGCGTCGTAGACCCGGGCCAGGTGTTGGAAATCGAGATGCGTGTAGATCTGGGTGGTGGCGATATCGGCGTGGCCGAGCAATTCCTGCACCGAACGCAGGTCGCCGGAGGATTCCAGCATGTGGCTGGCGAAGGTATGCCGGAGCATGTGCGGGTGCACGCGCTTGGCCTGCCCGCTGGACAGCTTGACCATGCGCAGCTGCACCGCGCGCGGCCCGATCGGCCCGCCGCCCCGGCCCTTGAACACCGGCTGTTCCGGTCCGGCCTCGCCCAGGGCGGCCAGAGCGCGCAGCGCGGTCACCGCGAAACGTCCCACCGGCAGGATGCGTGTCTTGTTGCCCTTGCCCAGTACGCGTACCTGGCCGTCGTCCAGGTCGAGGTCGCCCCAGCGCAGGCCACACAGCTCGGACAGGCGCAGCCCGCTGGAATAGAACAGTTCCAGCATGGCCGAGTCGCGCGGCGCGAGCGAACCGCCGAGCGTGGTCTCGACCAGTTCCTTGGCCTCGTCCGCGTCCAGCACCACGGGCAGCTTCCGCCGCACCTTGGGGCCGCGAACGCCGGCCGTGGGGTCGTGGGCGAGCTGACCCTCGCGCGTGAGGTAACGGAACAGCGTGCGGAACGCGGACAGCAACCGTTGCAGGCTGGTGGGCTCCAGCCCCTTCGGCCGCTTGCCGTCCTTGTCCGGCGGCGGCCGGTGCAGGCGGGCGGTCAGGGAGCGCAGCCGGTCGGGGGTTAACTCGTCGAACGATACGAGGCGCTCGGCCTCCATGTACGCAACCAGCTTGTCGAGGTCGCGCCGGTAGGCGGCCAGGGTGTGCGGCGACGGCGCCCGTTCGGCCGCGAAGTGGCGCAGGAACGCTTCCACCGCTTCGCGGGGGGTCACGCGGCTTTCCGCGCCCGTTCGATGGCCGAGCCGACCGTGGTCGAGATCATGTTGAGGAACAACGTGCCCATGCCGGGGTGGAAACGATCCGCGTCGGCGCTGCCGATCGCCAGGATCGCATCGGAGCCCACGCGCATGAGTGCGGCCGAGCGCACCTCGGGGGCGTCGTCGCCGAACAGCCGCTGCAGTTTTTCCGGCGCAAGGCGCCCGGCCACCGGGTCACCGTGCTCGAGGAACGAGGCAAACTCCGGCAGGCCGGCGGAGCCGCGCGGCTCGCGCAGCAGCCAGGGCTCGTCGGGCAGGCCGGCCAGGTTGCCGAAGAACACGAGGCTGATCCGCTCCGACTGGAAATCTTCCTTCAGCCGGTGAACGACGTTGCGCACCGTTTCCTCGACATCGCGCGCGCTGAGCAGGGCCAGCATCAGCCCGTGCACACGGCGCATCAGGGTCTCGTTGTCGCCGGCGATACCGGTGAGCTCCTTCAGGCGGCGCTCCAGCTCGGCGTTCTTCTCGCGCAGCCCGCGCAGCTGATGGACGGCCAGCGACGCGGCGGGTCCGTTGCTGCTGGGCAGCGTCAGGGCGTTGGCCAGGTCCGGATAATCGGCCAGGAAGTCCGGATGCCGCCGCAGGTAGGACGCGACGGTGGTTGGCTTGATGTCGCCGTCGATCGCGGTATCGGTCATGGGTGTTTCCTCGGTCGCATGCGTGCGGGTCGACAGGAACCGACCCGGGATGGAAGCAGTGTGCCGCGTTATGGCGCGGGCGTCACACCTCGCCTTCGAAGACGAAGGCGGCGGGGCCGGTCATCCACAGCGTATGGCCGGGGCCTTGCCACTCGACGGCGAGCGAGCCGCCGGGCAGCTCCACTTCGACGACGGGCCCGGCCAAGCCGAGCGCGTGCGCCGTGGCCGCGGCGGCACAGGCCCCCGTGCCGCAGGCCCGGGTCCAGCCACTGCCGCGCTCGTGCACGCGCAGCCGGAGGCGTCCCGGGCCCGAACGCTGAGCGAAACCGACGTTGGCACCCTGTGGGAATACGGCATGGGCAGTGAGCTGCGGGCCCAGGCGATCCACGCGGGGATCGTCGACATCGTCGACGAACACCACAGCGTGGGGGTTGCCCATCGACACCGCGGCAAAGCTGATGTCCTCGCCGTCGATGGCCACGGTGTAGGTGGCCTGCGCGGGACGGTCGAGCGGCACGGCGGCGGGCAGGAAGTCCGGCTCGCCCATGTCGACGCGAACATGCCCTGTCGCCAGCACGCGTACCGTGACCGGACCGGATGGGCTTTCCAGCCGGATATCGGTGTCGCGCTCGATCGCCCCGTCGCGGTAGAGCCACGCGGCGACGCAGCGCACGCCGTTGCCGCACTGGCCGGACGGGCTGCCGTCGGCATTCCATATGCCGTAGTAGAACGTGCAGGACGCGTCGCGCGGTGGCTCGATGCTGATCAGCTGGTCGAAGCCGATGCCGGTGTGGCGATCGGCCAGGGCGGCGATGCGCGAGGGCGCGGGCACGCGTCCCGCATCCTCGCGCCAGTCGACGATCACGAAATCGTTGCCGATCCCATGCATCTTGGTGAAGCGCGACGGCATGGCGGGATTACGGCTGGACGGAGGAGTTAAACGGTGTGCGTGCCGTGCTGGCCGGTGCCGGCGACCCGGCGGTGGTGGTCGCATGGGCGGGCTGCGCACCGGCTTGCGGCGTCACCGCCCCGGCGGGCGCGGGCGGTGGCGGGAAGTAGAGGTTGCCCTTCTGGCCACAGCCGGACAGGCCGGCGGCAAGCGTGGCGGCGAAGGCGACGGGCAGGATCAGTCGGCGCATGGGCTTCTTTCCCGGAAACGGCGGCCAGTATAGCCCTGGCCCGGTCAAAGCGCCTTTTCGAAGCGCAGCGCGTCCGTGCCGTCGGCATAGTAGGCCGTGTACGCCCCGATCCGTTCGTAGCCGAGGTGCTCGTACAGGTCGATGGCCACGGTGTTGTCCGTGCGGACTTCCAGCCGCAGCACCCGGCAGCCGCGTGAGCGTGCGGTGTCTTCGACGGCGTGGATCAGCGCCGACCCCACGCCCTTGCCCCGCGCCTGGGGCGTGGTCGCCAGCGAATACAGACGTGCCACCGTGGTGGCCTTGCGGAAGAACACCACGGCGGTTCCCAGGAAACGCCGGTGGTTGGCACTGGCCACCAGCACCAGCGCGGTCTGCGAGTCCAGGTGCTTGCGGTACTGGGCACGGCTGAGCCGGTCCTGCGCGAAACTGGATGCCTCGAGTGCGACGAGATCGTCGAGATCGCTGACTTCGGCGCGTCGAACGCGCACCGCGGCGGTAACCGGGGGTGGACGCATGCGCTTGGGGGCTCCGGCGCTGGAGGGAGGGGAACGGCTGGCGGCCGTGCGGGGATACGGCAAGCGCGGCACTGTAGACCTCGGGCTGCGGCGGATCAATGACTTTTTCATGAATTCGATCGGGCGAACGCGCGTGCGCCGCTTGTGCGGGGCGGCAGCGCGGCACACACTGCGCCACCGGTGAAACGCGCGGCTCCCGGTGGAGCCTGTACGAAGCCTTCGCCGTCCATCGAGGTCACATGAGCCGGCTCGTCATCGTCGTGGAAAAAGCCTCCGACTGGGGCTCGTACTACCCGTCCGCGAATGTCGTCAGTGCCATGGACTACCTGCGTGAGCCGGTCGGCAGCGACGACGAGCGCGCGCATGTCATCAACCTCTGCCGCAGCTACAAGTACCTGGGCACGGGCTATTACGTGTCGCTGCTTGCCGAGGCGCGCGGCCACAAGGTCATTCCGTCGGTGCGCACGGTGAACGATCTTCGTCGCCGCTCGCTCTACGGCCTGGACATCGACGACCTCAACCAGAAGCTGGCCAATTTCCTGCCCGCCGGCGGACGCGACACCACCGACTTCGGCGTGCTGGTGTACTTCGGCGAGACCGCCTACCCGGACCTGCAGGATCTTGCGAGGCAGCTGTTCGAGATATTCCCCTGCCCGTTGATGCGCATCGAGTTCCATCGCGAGCGCATGTGGCAGGTGGCGGCGATCAAGCCGGTGGGCCTGCATACGCTGGACGACGCGCAGGAAGACGCGTTTGCCCAGGCGCTGGACAAGTTCTCCAAGAAGCTGTGGCGCAAGCCGCGCGCACGGCGTCGCTACCGATACGACATCGCGATGCTGGTGGACCCGGACGAGGCGATGCCGCCATCCAACAAGAAGGCGCTGAAGCAATTCATCGAGGCCGGCAAGCACCTCGGTATCGAAGTGGACCCGATCGGCAAGAACGACTACCAGCGGCTGGCCGAGTACGACGGCCTGTTCATCCGCGAGACCACCGCCAGCGACAACCACACCTATCGTTTCGCCCACCGTGCCGAGAAGGAAGGCATGGTGGTGATGGACGACCCGACATCCATCCTGCGCTGCACGAACAAGATCTTCCTGAACGACCTGATGGTCGCGCGCAAGCTGGCCACGCCGATCACCGAGATCATTTACCGCGACGACCCGCGGCGCCTGCGCGAACTGCCCGACCGACTGGGCCTGCCCATCGTGTTGAAAATTCCGGATGGCTCGTTCTCTCGCGGCGTGGTGAAGGTGGAAACGCGCGAGGCGTTGCAGAAGGCCGCTGGCGAACTGTTCTCGCACAGCGCGCTGCTGATCGCGCAGGAATACCTCTACACGGAATACGACTGGCGGATCGGCGTGCTCAACCACGAGGCGCTGTACGCCTGCCAGTACTTCATGTCGCGGGGCCACTGGCAGATCTACAACCACGGCGCGAAAGGCACGGCCAAGTCCGGTGGTTTCCGCACCGTGCCCGTGCGCGAGGCACCGTCCGAGGTCGTGAAGCTGGCGCTGAAGGCGACCCAGACCATCGGCGACGGCCTGTACGGCGTGGACCTGAAACAGGTCGGCGACCGCCCGGTGGTGATCGAGGTCAACGACAACCCGTCGATCGATGCCGGGGTGGAGGACGCCTACCTGGGCGAAGACCTGTATCTGCGGATCATGCAGGAGTTCCTTCGCCGCCTGGAGCGCAAGCGGCTGGGCATCCACGCCTGATCCGGGGACTACCGACGGAACAGTGAGGCCAGCAGTTGCAGCGGCAGGCCCGGTTTCATCGCCACCAGCACGCTGGCCGGTGCCAGCAGCAGCCAGAACGCCGGGGTCCAGCCCAGGGCCTCGCTGTGCGCGGACAACGGTGTGACCAGCAGGACCAGGGCGCCCAGGCCCATCCAGGCCATGGCGATCAGTGCACGGATACGGCGGGGCGAGAGCGTGTCGTTCATGGCGGGCTTCCGGAGGACGAGGTGTCGAGGGACAGGCTAGGTGCCGCCCGTCTCACGGACCGCGACGCGTTGACCCGCTTTTGATCCCCTCGGGCGGAAGCTGGCCCCATGAACAGAATCCCGATGGCGTTACTCATGGCGGCCGGCATGGCCACGGCTTCGTGCGCGACGGACGCGCCGCTCAAGGCAGTGGACCACGTCGACCTCCCGCGCTACATGGGCACCTGGTACGTGATCGGCGCCATCCCGAACATGTTCGAGAAGGGCAAGGTCGCCACGGCGGACGAATATCGCCTGAAGCCCGACGGCACCATCGAGAACATCTATCACTACCGGAAGGGCTTCGATAAGCCGGAGAAGACCTGGAACGGCAAGGCCTGGCTACCCGATCCGAAGGATACGGCCCGCTGGAAGGTCCAGCTGCTGTGGCCCTTCCGCTCCGACTACATCATCCTCGCGCTGGATCCGGCGTACCGCGTGACCATGGTCGGCCTGCCCTCCCGGAAGCTGCTCTGGATCATGTCCAAGGACAGGACGCTGGATGACGGTGCCTACCAGCGGCTGATCAACCAGGCCCGCCAACAGGGTTTCCCGGTGGAGCAGATGCGCAAGGTGCCCCAGCGCGCCGAGGATGCCGGCAAGCCGGGATTCCAGTGACGGTTGCCAGACGGTAACGATTGCTAGACTGCGCCCCCACGGACGCGTGAGTCCGGATCGAGAGCCCAGGAGCCTCCATGAGCGCTGAAGCGCATCGTTACGCCGTGTTCGGTCAGCCGATCGCGCATTCGCTTTCCCCGCAGATCCATGCGGCTTTCGCCGAGCAACTGGGTATCCGGCTTGGCTATGAAACCATCGATGTGGCGCCGTCCGGGTTCGCGGACGCCGTACGCCGTTTCTTCGACGACGGCGGCCTGGGCGCCAATGTCACTTTGCCCCATAAGGAATCCGCGTTCGCGTTGGCCCAGGAGCACACCGAGGACGCCTCGCGTGTCGGCGCGGCCAATACACTTACCTCGCTGGTCGGCGGCCGGATCCAGGCCCACAACACCGACGGCAGCGGTTTCGTGCGCGACATCACCGAACGCCATTCGCTCGACCTGCGTGGCCACGACGCCCTCCTCCTTGGTGCCGGCGGCGCGGCCAAGGCAGTGGCCTGGGCCCTGCTGGATGCCGGCGTGAAGACGCTGACCATCGTCAACCGCACGCCGGAGCGAGCCGACGCGCTGGCCGACGCCATCGGCGATCCGGCGCGATGCCACACGCGTTACTGGGATGGCCTGGACGGTGAGTGCTTCGACCTCGTGGTCAATGCCACGTCCATCGGCGTCACCGGCGGCAGCTTCGACCTGCCGATGTCGATCCTGCAGGACCACGGCACCTGCTACGACCTCTGCTACGGCACCGCCTCCGCCAGCTTCAAGGGCTGGGCCACCGCGGCCGGCACGCGCTACTTCTGCGACGGCCTGGGCATGCTGGTGGAGCAAGCCGCCGATGCGTTCGAGCGCTGGCACGGGCAGCGGCCGGATACGGACCCGGTGTACGCCATGCTGCGCCAGCGCTTCTGACCGTGGCGCTGTCGTGCCGCGCCGGGTGCGGTGCGTGCTGCATCGCGCCCTCCATCAGTTCTGCCATCCCCGGAATGCCTCACGGCAAGCCGGCGGGTGTGCGTTGCATCCAGCTGACCGAAGACAATCGCTGCGCTATCTTCGGGCGGCCGGAGCGGCCGAAGGTGTGTGGTGGGTTGCGGCCTGAGGCGTCGATGTGCGGTGGTGACCGGCAGCATGCGCTGTGGTGGTTGGGGGAGCTCGAGGCTGCCACCTGCTGATCGCGGACATCGTCCGCTCCTACGATGCCGCTACGCGTTGATCGCGGACATCGTCCGCTCCTACGTGAATCGGTGTGATCGGGTGCAGGATCTTGCGATCTTGCGTCGTCAACCAGCCGTCATCTGCGGGTAAAGCGGCGTACATGCGCAACCGTGAGTCTCACGGGTTTACTCCCAAAGGGGATCGACCCGATGTCGTTCGCACGTGCCTCGCTTCGCCGTACCGCTCTCGCCACGGCGCTGGCCCTGTCCCTGCATGCTGGCCTGGCCCAGGCCGCCGATGACGACAAGGCGGCTCCGGCCGCGGATGTCGCCACCACCAGCAAGGATGCGAAGCAACTGGACGCCGTCTCCGTGATCGCTCCCGGCGAAACCCGCCAGGTGCAGAGCATCGGCACGGACGAGATCCTTCGCCAGCAGACGCCGGGTAGCAGCGCGTTGAAGGCGCTGGACAAGCTGCCGGGTGTGCAGTTCCAGTCGGCCGACCCGTGGGGCGCCTACGAGTGGTCGACGCAGATCACGCTGCACGGCTTCGACCAGTCGCGCCTGGGCTTCACCCTCGACGGCATCCCGCTGGGCACGATGAGCTACGGCGTCAGCAACGGCTTGCAGGTGACCCGTGCGATTACCTCGGACAACCTCGCCACCGTGGAGCTGGCGCAGGGCGCCGGCGCGCTCGGTACCGCGTCCAGCACCAACCTGGGCGGCACGGTGCAGTTCTACTCGGCCGATCCGGACATGACCCCGGGCGTGCGCTTCAACCAGGTGATCGGTTCCGACGCCACGAAGCGCACCTTCGTGCGCGCGGACAGCGGCGACCACGGCGGTTTCTCGATGTACGTGTCGTTCGACCATGCCGACACCGACAAGTGGAAGGGCTACGGCGACCAGAAGTCCAACCAGGCCAACCTCAAGGCGCTGTACCAGTGGGGTGACGGCAACCGCGTCAGCCTGTTCGTGGACAGCAGCAAGCGCAAGGAATACGACTACATGGATCTGTCCCTGACCAGCCAGAAGGCGCTGGGCTGGAACTGGGACTATTTGCAGCCGGACTGGAACACGGCTGTGGGCATCGCCAATGCGCTGAACGGCAACGGTGCCTACCCCGCCTCGATGAACGGCCTGCCGGCCGATTACGACAAGGGCGACGCCACGTATTACGCGGGCGGCGGCATCCGTCGCGACACGCTGGCCGGCTTGTCGGGTTCGTTCAACCTCGGCGGCGCCACGCTCGATACCACGGGCTATTACCATGCCGACCGCGGCGAGGGTCAGTGGGCCACGCCCTACCAGGCATCGTCGCCCACCGTGCCGCTGTCCATGCGTACCACGGACTATGGCCTGGACCGCTACGGCGTGACCTCGGCGCTGAAGTTCACGCTGGGCCACCACGATCTGGAAGTGGGCGTGTGGGGAGAGGACGCCAACACCAACCAGGAGCGCAACTTCTTCACGCTGACCGGCCCGTACACGGCGCTGTACACCTTCTACAACGACCAGGCGCCGTTCCTGCGCGGGTTCCTGCAGCATTATGAAACCCGCACCCGCATGGGCTACGCGGAGGATACCGTTCACCTGATGGACGATGCGCTCACCATCAACTTCGGTGCGAAGTCGCTGAGCGTGACCACGGATGCGACCTCACTGGTGCCGACCACGGCCTTCGCGCAGGGCCAGATGAAGGCGAGCAAGGGCTTCCTCCCGCAGGCCGGTATCGACTACAAGCTCGACGCCAACCAGGACGTCTACGGCTCGTATGCGAAGAACATCGCGGCCTACGGGTTCACGCCGTTCGGTACCTCCCAGGCGTCGTTCGATGCGGCCAAGAGCCAGCTGAAGCCCGAGGAGTCGCAGACCTGGCAGGCCGGCTACCGCGCCCATGGCGACACCTTCGAGGCGTCGGTGGGCGTGTTCTACACGCGCTTCGCGAACCGACTTCTCGTGACCACGCCGTGCGTGGCCGTGGTCACCTGCGCCTCCTCGCTCAACAACGTCGGTGACGTGAAGAGCAAGGGCGCGGATCTGGCCTTCCTGTGGAAGCCGGTCGACGGCCTCAGCTGGCTCAACTCGTTCTCGTACAACGACTCGAAGTACCAGGACGACTACCAGAGCTCCGGCACGGTCCCCACCGCCGACAAGTACGTGGTCGGCGTGCCGAAGACCATGTTCTCCAGCTCGATCAACTACGCGTTCTCGGGCTGGCGCGCCAACCTCGAGGCCAAGTACACGGGCCGTCGCTACATCACCTACACCAACGATTCAGCGGTACCGTCCTACTGGGTAGCCAACGCCGGCATCGCCTACGACTTCGGCGTCGTGTCGGTGTTCAAGGCACTGAGCATCGGGGCCAACGTGACCAACCTGTTCAACAAGCACTACTTCGCGTCGACGGGCACCAACGGTTACCAGGCGTACGACGCGCAGGGTTACAACCAGACCTTGATGGCGAGCGCGCCGCGGCAGTACTTCGTCAACCTCAACGCGCGCTTCTGAGGTCGACCGCGATCCATCGTCGCGGTATTGCAACAGTGCGGCGGGAACATGTGTGGCCCGCGGGGGCCGTCCACAGGGGGACGGCCTGGTTGCGGGCGCCGTTCCCCCGGATATCCCCATGTCTAAGTCGTCCATCGTCGCGGTGCCCCGCCGCGCGATCATCACCGTCGCCATTGCCGTGGTCGCCATGGCAGCTGCGTCGGCGTTCACCTTGCTCCAGCGCTCGCACGCGTCCGCGACGAGCCTCGCGGACGTGACGCCCTCCGCCCTGGTGGGCGGCGCCCACCGATCGGACGTCGATCTCCTGCTGGAGCTTGCGCGAGAGGCCACGCGTGAAGGCCGTCTCATCGCCCCGCAAGGGAACAACGCCTACGAGTTCTATCTGAGTGTGCTGCAGCTCGACGCAGGCAATGCGACGGCGCATGACGCTCTTCGCGAAACGCTCCCGTTCGCCGCGCAGGAGATCGAACGTCAGATCAACCGGCGCGAGCTGGAGGACGCGCGCCGCGAGATCGCCTTGCTGCGAGATTACGACGCCACCAACTACACACTGATCATTCTCGGGGCCAAGCTCGACGCCCAGCAGCAGGTCGTGGTGGCAAATGATGAGGCAAAAGCTGACACGATCCGTCGGCGAAACGGCTAGCCGCATTCATCTTCGCGATAGGCCCGGGGGGTCATTGTTGCCAGGCGTCCCATCCGGGGGCGCCTGATAAAAACCCTTACACAGGCAAGGAGCCACCTTATGAAGAAGACCATTTCGCCGTTGTTCGTCGCCCTGCTCGCCATGGCCCCGCTGGCCGCCATGGCTCAGGTGCATGGTGGCAATGCGCCTCGTCCCGAGGGCGCTACCGACGCAAAGGCATCGGTGCGTTGCGGCGTGCTCGACACGAACGCGTTCGACCGCTTCATCGCCACCAAGCCGACGCCGGTGGAATTCCGCGCGCGCCTTTCATGCATCCAGCTCGTCATGCCCGATTCCGTGACCACGATGGAAATGCGCGCCGACAATAGCCGGTATTTCCCACAGCTCGATCAGTACGGTCGTATCGTCGGCGGCTCGTTCCGCTGATCCATGGAGGCGTCGCCTCGGGCGGCGCCTCCTGTCCGCGCCGCCTATCCCGATGTCACCCTCGTGACCCCGGAGATGATGTCGACGCGGGAGATGCGGCAGAACAACAGCCGCTACGTCCCCCAAAGGGACGCCGACGGGCGTATCACCGGCGGTTCGTTCATGTAACGGTGCGGCAGATGCGCGCGAGGTTTAGAATCGTCGCATGTCCACTTCGATACGGCCCTTCAAGGGCATCCATCCCCGCCTCGGCGCCCGCGTGTACGTCGACCCGGCGTCCACCGTCATCGGCGATGTCGAGCTCGCCGACGATGTGTCGGTCTGGCCGGGCGCGGTGGCGCGCGGCGACGTGCACCACATCCGTATCGGTGCCCGCAGCAACCTCCAGGACGGCGCGATCATCCACGTTACCCACGATGGTCCGTACAGCCCGGGTGGCTTCCCGACCATCATCGGCGAGGACGTCACCATCGGCCACGGCGCGGTCATCCACGCCTGCACCCTCGAGGACGCCTGCCTGATCGGCATGCATGCCACGGTGCTCGACGGCGCGGTCGTGAAGAAACACGGCTTCGTCGGCGCGGGCACGGTGATCCCGCCGGGCAAGGTGGTGGGCGAGCGCGAGCTCTGGCTGGGCAATCCCGGCAAGCTGGTGCGCGTGCTGAGCGATCGGCAGGTAGAGCAGTTGTATTACTCGGCGGCCAATTACGTGCGCCTCAAGGACGACTACCTGGCCTGATCGCCCCTGAATGCCGGGGCGGGCCCCACGTGTTGCCGCTTGATTTGCCTCCGCGCGGGCTCCACGCTGGGCGCCAGAGAGGAGACGAACCCATGGATACCCGCACCAACCCGCTGCTCGACCCGCAGGCCCTGCCGATGTTCTCGGCCATTCGCCCCGAGCACGTCGAGCCCGCCATCGACAGCCTCATCGCCGCCGAGCGCGCCGCCATCGATGCCATTGCGGCTGCCGACGCGCCGCGCGACTTCGAGCACGTGATCCTGGCCCAGGAACGCCTGGACCAGGCCATGTCGCGGGCTTGGTCGCCGGTAAGCCACCTGCACTCCGTGGCCGACTCGGAGGCCCTGCGCAAGGCGCACGGCGCCGCGGAAGAAAAACTCACCGAGCACGGCATGGAAGTGGGCCAGAACCGCGACCTCTACGCCGCCGTGCAGGCCGTGGCCGACCGGCCCGATTTCGCCGGCCTGCCGGTCGCCGCGCGTGCGGCGGTCGAGCACGCCCTGCGGGACTTCCGCCTGTCGGGTGTGGCGCTGGAAGAACCGGCGCGCACGCGCTTCCGCGAGATCGGCGTGGAGCTGTCCCGCCTCACCACCGAGTTCTCCAACGCCGTGCTGGATGCGTCCGAGGCCTGGCACAAGCACATCACCGACGAGCGCGACCTGGCGGGCATTCCCGCTTCCGGACGCGCCGTGCTGCGTGAATACGCCCGCGAGGAAAAACTCGACGGTTACCTGGTCACGTTGAAGCAACCCAGCGTGCAGGCGGTGCTCACCTACGCCGAGAACCGCGACCTGCGCGAGGCCGTGTACTACGCCTACCAGACCCGCGCGTCGGACCAGGGGCCGGACAAGGGCAAGTTCGACAACTCCGTGCGCATCGAGAAAATCGTCGCGCTACGGCACGAGGCCGCGCAACTGCTCGGCTTCGCCAATGCGGCCGAAGAGTCGCTGGCGACCAAGATGGCCACCTCGACCGAGGCGGTGCTGACCTTCCTGCGCGACCTCGCGGCCCGTGCCAAGCCGGTGGCGAAGAAGGAACTGGACGAACTGCGCCGCTTCGCCACCGACGAACTGAAGATCGACAACCTCGAGCCCTGGGATGTGGGCTTCGCCGCCGAGCGCCTGCGCCAGCAGCGCTATGCGCTGGACGAGGAACAGATCAAACCGTATTTCCCGGCCTCGGCCGCCATCGACGGCCTGTTCATGGTGGTGGAGCGCCTTTATGGCGTGCGCTTCACGCCGCGCGATGACGTGGATACCTGGAACAAGGACGTGAAGTACTACGACGTGGTGAACGCCGACGGCACGGTGTTCGCCGGGGCCTACCTCGACATGTATGCCCGCTCGGGCAAGCGCGGCGGTGCCTGGATGGACGTGGCCGTGTCGCGCTTCCGCGACGGTGACAAACTGCAGCTGCCGGTGGCGTACCTCACCTGCAACTTCCCGCCGCCCACCGACGGCGCGCCGGCCCTGCTTACCCACGACGACGTGCTCACGCTGTTCCACGAATTCGGCCACGGGCTGCACCACATGCTAACCGAGGTGGATATTCCCTCGATCAGCGGCATCGAGGGCGTGGAGTGGGATGCCGTGGAGCTGCCCAGCCAGTTCATGGAGAATTTCGCCTGGGATCGCAACGCCCTGCGCGAATTCGCCCGGCATTACCAGACCGGCGAGCCGCTGCCGGACGATCTGTACCAGCGGATGCTCGACGCGCGGCACTTCCATGCCGGCCTGTTCCTCGTCCGCCAGCTGGAATTCGGCCTGTTCGATTTCCTGTTGCACCGGGACTACGACCCGGCGGTGGGCGCGCGCCCCCTGGATGTCCTGGAGAAGGTGCGCCATGAAGTGGCCGTGCTGCATCCGCCGGCATGGCAGCGTTTCCCGCACGCCTTCACCCATGTCTTCGCGGGTGGCTATTCGGCCGGCTATTACAGCTACCTGTGGGCCGAAGTGCTGTCCGCGGACTCGTTCGAACCCTTCGAACAGGCCGGCGTGCTGGACCGGGCCACGGGCGAGCGCTTCCGCAAGGAAGTGCTGGCGGTCGGCTCCACGCGGCCGGCCCTGGCCTCCTTCGTGGCCTTCCGTGGTCGCGAGCCGCGGCCGGACGCCCTGCTTCGCAGCTACGGCCTGGCCTGATCGCACGGCCCCGCGCGGCGTCATGGCGCCGCGCGGCTTTCCTTTACAATGGCGCCATGAAGATCGCTTCGTGGAACGTCAATTCGCTCAAGGTTCGCCTGCCCCACCTCCAGCAATGGCTGGCCGAGGTGCAGCCGGATATCGTCGCGCTGCAGGAAACCAAGCTCACCGACGATAAATTCCCCGTCGACGAGATCGCCGCGATGGGCTACCGCTCGGTGTTCTCCGGGCAGAAAACCTATAACGGCGTCGCCCTCCTCGCGCGGGGCGAACTGGCCGATGTCGTCACCGATATCCCGGGCCTGGACGATCCCCAGCGCCGCATCCTGGCCGCCACGGTCGGCGATATCCGCGTGGTCGATCTGTACGTGGTGAACGGCAAGGCGCTGGGCGACGAAAAATACACCTACAAGCTCGAATGGCTGGCGCGGGTTCGCGACTTCCTCGAAGGCGAGCGTGCCCGCCACGAGAAACTGGTGGTCCTGGGCGACTTCAACATCTGCCGGGACGACCGCGACGTGTACGACCCGGTGGCCTGGGGTGAGGACATCTTCTGCTCGCCGCCGGAACGCGCCGCCCTGCAGGACCTGCTCGATATCGGCCTGCATGACAGCTTCCGTCTCTTCAACGAGGACGCCGGCCTTTTCAGCTGGTGGGACTACCGGCAGGCGGCTTTCCGCCGCAACATGGGCCTGCGGATCGACCTCATCTTGATCAGCGATGCGCTGAAATCCCTGGCCACCTCGTCGATCGTCGACAAGGCGCCGCGGAAGTGGGAACAACCGTCCGACCACGCGCCCGTCGTGCTGGAGCTGCAGCTTTGAATACCCCCAAATCCGAATGGCCGCGTTCACTGGACGACGCCGAACTCGAAAAACTCGACATCTACCTGCGCGCCCACGGCAACGACGGCGACCTGATGCTCGACGGCGTGCATGGCCTGCTCTCGGCCATCGCCATCGGGCCGCTCGAAGTGAAGCCGGAAGAATGGCTGCACGAGGTGCTGCACGACGCCTTCGAGGATGAAGACGAAGGCAACGCCGTGCTGGCGTTGCTGGCCCAGCTCAACGATTCCATCAGCGCGGAACTGGACGTCGACGCCTACGAGCCGATCCTCGGCGAGATCGACACCGACGAAGGCCCCATGCTGTCGGCGGGCGGCTGGTGCGAAGGCTTCAGCCGTGGCATCGACATGCGTGCGCAGCTGTGGGAAACGCGGCTGGCCGAAGACCCCACCCTGATGCAGCTGCTCGGCCCCATCATGGCGCTGGCGGTCGACGAAGGCGTGCTGCAGGCCGATGCGGAGTTCGAGAAACTCACCGACGAGGAATACGACGAGTGCCTGGGCCAGCTGCCCGAGGTGCTCAATGCGGTGGGCGAATACTGGCGCACCAACGGCCCCACGGAAGACGAGCTCAAGGCGATGACCCGCCCGCGCAGCGAGGCCGAAGACGGCCCACCCCGCCAGCGTTCCGGCCACTGGGTGCACTGACCACACGGGCGAAACGGATCGTTCGCCCCACGAGGCTTGGTCTGGTGCCCGACAACCGGCATCTTGGTGGGCATCGACACCGGAGTACCGTCATGACCCAACGAACCATCGCGCGCCGCATTCGCGGCATGGACACCGCCGACGGCGCCGGCGTGAAGCTCAAGCGTGTGATCGGCCAGCCGGCGCTGGACATGCTGGACCCGTTCCTGCTGCTGGACGAATTCCGTTCCGACCAGGCCGGGGACTATATCGAAGGCTTTCCCGATCATCCCCACCGCGGCTTCGAAACCGTGACCTACATGCTCGCCGGGCGCATGCAACACGGCGACAACCAGGGCAATCGCGGCGACCTGGGTCCCGGCAGCGTGCAGTGGATGACCGCGGGCAGCGGCCTGGTCCATTCGGAAATGCCGCAGCAGGAGGCCGGGTTGATGTGGGGCTTCCAGCTGTGGGTGAACCTGCCGGCCGCGGACAAGATGACCGCGCCGCGTTACCAGGACATCCCGCCGGGCGACATCCCGGTGGTGCAGCCGGCGCCCGGCGTGACCGTACGCGTGATTGCCGGTGAGCTGGAAGGCGTCAGCGGCCCCGTGGCCGGTATCGCCACGCAGCCGGTGTACCTGGACATCGCGCTGGACGCTGGCGCGCACTACGACCTGGGCCTGCCCGCCGGGCACAGCGCGTTCGCCTATGTGTTCGACGGCACCGACGCCCGGGTGGCCGGCGAGTCGCTGGCACGCAGCGAACTGGCGGTGCTCAGCGAGGGTGACACCTTGAGCCTTGCGGCCGCCGAGGCCACCCGCGTCCTGGTCGTGGCAGGTCGTCCGCTGCGCGAACCGGTGGCGCGCTACGGCCCGTTCGTCATGAATACGCAGGCGCAGATCCACGAGGCGATCGCCGATTTCCGTGCAGGGAAATTCTGATCGCCTCGGCTGAAACTGAACGGCCCGGTTAAGTTCCCCGGGCCGTTTAGCCTTCAGACCGGATGCCATCGCTAGCATCGGCCTCCTACGCATTCGCGAGGAATTCATTGCCCATGCGCTTTTTGCTCACGGTCGTACCCATTACCGCGGCGCTCATCATCGCCGCCTGCTCGCCCTCGTCGCCTGACGCGGGCTCCGCCGCCGCGCCGCCTGCGGCGTCGTCGGCCGCTGCCGATGCCACGCCGGCACCCGGCAAGAATGCGCCGGCCAACCCCGCCCTGGGTTCGCCCGGGTGGTACGCCTGGGTGGACAAGACCCTGGCGGTCAGTGACGACGGCCATGGCCCGCGACCGGATACGCCGGCCTGGAACCAGGCCGTGAACGCGAAGCTGGGCCAGGAGGCGCCGCAGTCGGCGCCCGGGTCACTCGAGTGGCAGCAGGCGGTGGATGCCTTGCTGCGCACCCGGGTCGCCACGCACTAGGAGCGCGGCGGCTTCGTGGCCGTGCCGGTGGCTTCCATCGGCACGGTGTACGTCGTGACGCCCCGCCGCAGCTTCACCTCGCCCGACGGCAACGAGAGCACCAGGCCGCCGGGAGGGTCTATCGGTTGGGTCAGCGTCAGCGTGGCCTTTCCGCCGGTGGCCTTCAACGTATAGCCGAGACGTCCGTAGGGCGTGCGCAGGTCGCGCAGCGCGATGCCGTCGCCGGCCAGCCACGCCGGCTGCACCCCCGCCGCGAGCACCATCGACTCGTCGGATGCGCGATCGTAGGCGAACAGGTCGAGTGCGGAACGGACATAGTCCGAGGCGATCCACGCGTGCGGCATGTCGCCGACGAAGCGCGGCTCGCGCGGGTCCCGCCCGACCACCTCGGCCCACTGGTTCCAGGCCTGCGGTCGCCGGTCGGCGAAGAAGAAGGCGATCAGGTCGCCCACGCGGTCCCGCCAGCCGAGGCGGACGAAGCTGGCGATCGTGCGCAGCTCGTAGGGCGTGTAGTCCTTCCAGGCCATGCTGCCGTCGCGTCGCGCCACGAAGGCCCGCCAGTATTTCTCGAATGTGGCGTCCACCAGGGCCTTGGGCAACCGTGCCTGCTCGCCACCCGGCGACAGGGCAATGGTGGTGGAGGTGGCGTCGAAGTCGCCCAGTTCGGCCGAGCCGGGAATGAAGTCGATGCCTTTCTCGCGGACCGCCGCGGCGATGGACGCATGCAGGTCGTCGCGGAACTGGTCGCGCGAGGCACGGAACGCCGTCTGCCGATCGGTCTGCCCGAGCACGCCGGCCAGCGCCACCGCATCGTCGTAGCCCTTGAGCGCCCAGAAATCGTCCCAGTACGAATGCATCGGCTTGGTCGAATAGCCTTCGTGGCTGATCGACGCCGGCATCAGGCCGTACAGCGATCGGTCGGGACCCTGCAACCGCCCGGCCTGCCGCTCGCCGGTGCGTAGCGTTTCCATGTAGTCGACGGCGCGCACCACGTGCGGCCACAGGCTTTCCAGCGTGGCGCGATCGTGCGTGTAGCGCCATAGCTCGGCCACGCTGAAGATCAGTTCGCCCTGGCTGTCGTTCTCGGGTACAGGATCCGACCCACGCGCGTCGACGCAGCACGGCACCTTGCCGTTGGCGAACTGGTGTGGTGCATACCAGCGAATGAACTCGCCCGCGACGTCTTCGTGGCCGGTACGCAGCAGGCCCTCCAGCATCATCGCGCCATCGCGCACCCAGGTGCGCGAATACGAGCGGGTACCCGGCTGCAACGCGGGGCCGTCACGCGAGATGAGGATCTGCGCGACACCGCTGCGCATCGTGTCGACCAGCGGCTGGGCCTGCGCCGGCACGCGTATCGCCACACGATCCAGCTTGTCGCGCCATAGCGCCGCCACGGCATCGGCATGGCTGGCCAGCCAGTGGCCGGCGTCCGCCGGCAGCGGGACGTCGT
The DNA here is from genome assembly GCF_054055715.1 of Luteibacter sp. PvP120. Taxonomy (NCBI): domain Bacteria; kingdom Pseudomonadati; phylum Pseudomonadota; class Gammaproteobacteria; order Lysobacterales; family Rhodanobacteraceae; genus Luteibacter; species Luteibacter sp. PvP120. The sequence continues at coordinate 725,971 of NZ_JBSRXP010000002.1, forward strand.
CGTCCTGCTTCACGGGAATCACCAGGCCCAGGTCGACATGGCCGTGGGCCGGCACATGCACGTCGTACAGCAGTGCGCCCTGGCCGAAGCCGTCGTCGGCGTGTAGCGAGCGTGTCGCCGGGCGCTCGCCCGCATCGAGTCGCTCGCTGAGCATCTTTGGCGTGTTGCCGCTGGCGACGAAGGCCGTCGTCGCCTGCAACGGCACGACCTTGCGCGTGCCGTTCACCACCAGCGCATGGCCATCCCAGGCGAGGTCGTGGATCGGGCTGGTGCCGCCCGGCGCATTGAGGAACTGCGTGGGCGGGTTGACCTGGAAGGGCCTCGCGGCCAGGGCGAGCGTGATGTCACGCGCGGTGTCTCCCGCATTGTCCACGCGATAGCCGACCACCAGCTGCGAGGCACCGGCGGCGCCCTGCGCGAAGGCGGTGGTGGTGAGCGCAAGGTCGCCCTTCGTCCACTGCACGGACGGCAGCGGCAGGTAGCGGTCACGCAGCGACTGCGTGGTGGTGACGTCGGCCCATGTGACCAGCGCGCCGCGATCGATCAGGAACGGTTCGAGGGAGAAGCCGCCGCGGGTGACTTCCACCGCGCCGTCCTCGGAGATGAGCGCGGAATCGCGGCTGCCGCCATCCACACCGACGATCGTCCAGTACGACTGCTCGCCCGAGAAGCCACGGGGATAGAGGCCACGACGCACGTGTTTCGCCCGCTCCTCAAAAATCGCGTTGGCGGTAGGCGCAGGCGTGGGCACGGCTTCGGGAGGCCGCGCGGTCAGGGTGAGGTTGTCGAAGCACACCGAGCCGCGATTCGCGGCCGCGGGCACAGCGTCGCGCCCGCCCGGTACCCGGGCCGGGCCCTGTGCCTCCTTGTAGACGACGAACTCCACCTCGCGCGTGTGCCGCAGCGTGCGGTCCTTCACCGGACCCCAGGCGAAGGACACCTGGCGACTGGTCGCCTGCACGGACTGCCAGGCATCGGTCGGGACGAAGCCGGGCTGCTGGAACCACCACACATTGTCGCCGCTGTCGTCGATCAGTTTCAGCTGCAGCGTGTTGGGCGGCATGCTGCCGCGCACGTCGAAGCCCAGCGCGAAACCCGTGGGGAAATCCAGAGGCAGCGTCTTGCGGATCGACGCCGCGCCGGACACGCCGTTGAAGTCATAGTCCAGGCAGATCGCCCGCCCGGTGTTGCCTTCCACGAGCCGCAACGAGGCGGATACATCGTCGGTATGCGTTGCCGCCCAGCCCGCAGTGGTGTCGAAACCATCGAGCAGGCGGGGCGCATCCTTGCCCTGCGCAGGCAGGGTGACGACGGCCGCCGACAGCAGCAGCGAAAGCGAGGCAAGGCGTGACATGGTCCTATCCCTTGACGCTGCCCATCAGAAGGCCTTCGAGGTAATAACGCTGCAAGGCGAGGAACAGCACCAGCACCGGCAGGATGGTGACGACGGAGCCAGCCATCATCAGTTCGCTGTCCTGCACGTGCTCGCGCGACAGCGAGGCCAGGGCGATGGGCAGCGTGTAGTGCTCCTGCCCGGTCAGCGCGATCAGCGGCCACATGAAGTCGTTCCACGCGGCCAGGAAGGTGAAGATCGCCAGCGTTACCATGATCGGCTTCAACAGCGGCATGACGATGGTGGCGAAGATGCGGAACTCACCGGCGCCATCAATGCGCGCCGCTTCCATCAGGTCGTTCGGGATGCCGCTGGCGTACTGCCGGACCAGGAAGATGCCGAAGATGGTGGCCAGCGCGGGCACGATCACGGCACCGTAGGTGTTGACCAGGCCCATGTACTTCAGCAGCAGGAACAACGGCAGCATGGCCACCTGCGCGGGAATCACCAGCGCGCCCAGCAGCAACTGGAAGAGGCGCTGGCGTCCCTTGAACTCCAGCTTGGCGAAGGCATAACCGGCCATCAGGTTGAACGCCAGTGAGACCACGGTGATCGCCGTGGAAATCAACAGGCTGTTGAGCAGGTAACGACCCATGCCCGCGTTGAGGAACAGCTGGCGGTAGTTGCCCAGCGTCCAGTGGGTCGGCAGCACGGGCGGCGGCAGGGCGCTGGCCTCGCCGGGTGTCATGAACGACACCGACAGCATGTACAGCAGCGGCGCCAGCGCGATGCCGGCCGCGCCGATCAGCAGCCCGTTGATGAGGGCCTTGGCGATGCGCGGACTCATGCGGGCTCTCCCTGCTTCGACAAGCGGAGCATGGCGGCGGTAACGGCGAACATGATGACGAACAGGATGAAGGCCACCGCGGAGGCGGAACCCAGGTTCCACCACTTGAAGCCCTCTTCGTACATCAGGTACAGCACCGAGGTGGTGCTCTGCAGCGGGCCGCCTTCGGTCATGACATACGGCTCGGCGAACAACTGGAAATACCCGGACACCGTGAGGATGCTCACCATCACCATCGTGGGCTTGAGCATCGGCAGGGTGATGTGGCGGAACTGCGCCATGGCCGAGGCGCCGTCGATGCGCGCGGCCTCGTACAGGTCGCCCGGAATGGCCTGCAGGCCCGCCATGAAGATGATCATGTTGTAGCCGAAGTTCTTCCACACCGCGAACAGGATGATCGTGGGCATGGCCCAGTGCGGATCGCCCAGCCAGTCCACCGTGGGCACGCCCAGGTTATCCAGCACGTAGTTGATCAGGCCGTACTTGGTGTTGAACAGGTAGCGCCAGATCACGGCCACCGCCACCACGGTGGTGACGACGGGCGCGAACAGCGCGGTGCGGAAGAACGGCTTGAACCGCGCCATGGGCGAGTTCAGCAACATGGCCGCACCCAGCGAGGCCATGAGCGACAGCGGTACGCCCACCACCACGAAGTACACGGTGTGGCCCAGCGCCGACCAGAACAACGGTCGCTGCAACAGCGACCAGTAGTTCTGCAGGGCGACGAAGCGCAGGTTGCGGATGTCCGCCAGTGCGTAGAGGTCGTAATCGGTGACCGAGAGCACCAGCGCCGCGATCACCGGCAGCAGGAAGAACAATCCGAGGACGATCATCGCGGGTGCGATGAACAGCCAGGCGGCGCGGGACGTAGTCATGGGCTTGCCTTGTGTCCGTGGTCGAGCATCCAGCGGCGTTTTTCCAGGAGGCGGTCGGCACGGCGATCCATCTCGGCCGCGGCCTCGTCCACCGTGAGGTCGCCATGCGCAGCCTGCGCGGCGACGAGCTGCATCTCGGTGACGATGCGTTCCCACTCCGCCACGGGCGGGGTCGGCTTGGCGCGGTCCAACTGGTCGCGGAAAGCCGTGGCCTTGTCGTCATCCTTCAGCGCCGGGGCCTCCCATGAGGAGCGTCGCGGCGGCATGTCGCCGAGGATCTGGTAGAACCGCTCCTGGATGGCCGGGCGCGACAGGAACTCGATCAGCGCCCAGGCATCGTCCTTGTGTTGCGAGCGGCGGAAGATCACCAGGCTGGAGCCACCCGCGTTGGACGCGCCCGGACCGTTGGGGCCCGGCAGCGCCACCGTACCCCAGTCGCCTTGCTGCGCCGGCGGCAGGCGGTGGCGGAACTCGCCGATGTTCCACGGACCGGACAGGTAGAACGCATAGAAACCCTGGCCAAACGCGGCCCACGGATTGCCCACGCCGACGTTGGTCATCATCGGCGCCTGCTGGTCCTTGAAGATGGACACGTAGAACGCCAGCGCCTTCTTGAACCCCGCGCTGCGGAAATTACCGTAGCGTCCGCCGTCGCGCAGCAGCGGATCGTCCTGCTGCAAGGCCAGTGCCAGCAACTGCTCGAACTCGTTCGTGGGCAGCAGCACGCCGTAGGTGGTGCCGCGCGGCTGCGCCAGCTTGACCATCATCGCCTGCCACTCGGCCCAGTCGCGTGGCGGGTGGTCGTAGCCCACCCTGGCCAGCAGGTCTTTGCGATAGAACAGCAGGCGCGTGTCCACGTACCAGGGCACGCCGTAGAGGTGGCCGTCGATGACGTTGGTCGACCAGATCGCGGGGAAATAATCGGTCGGATCGACCACCTTCGACGCAGCGACGCGCGCATCCAGCGGTTCGATCGCCTCCAGCGCCACCATCTCCGGCACCCACGTGTTGCCTACTTGGGTGAGGTCCGGCGTGGAGTCGCCGGCATAGGCCGTCAACAGCTTCTGGTGCGCGGCGGTGAGCGGCAGCTGCTGCACTTCCACGTGCAGCCCGGGGTGCTCGCGCTCGAACTCGGGTAGCAGCTTGGCCACGGCCTCGCCTTCGCGCCCGATGGTCCAGAACTGCAGCGTGCGGGTGCCGGCTGGCGGCTTGGCACACGCGACCAGCGCGACGGCCACGGCCACGCATGCCGCCGCATGGCGCAGGTAACGGGTCACGCGCTTCACCACAGGTCGGCGGCCGTTTCGGCGTCCAGCCAGCCGCCCGAGAAGCCGGCGCGCTGCAGTCCCTTGCGAATGTACGGGTTCTTTTTCATCACGCTCCACACGAAGTCGCTGCGGTAGTTCTCGATCATCAGCACGATCGGGCCCTGGTCGATGCCCAGGTGCACGGTATCGGCCCAGCCGAAGCCCGGGATGATCCGGCCCGTACGCACTTCCGTGTGGGTATCGAAGGTGAGGTTGAACGCATCCACGAAGCCGTACTTCGTGTAGATGTTCTTACCGTACTTCTTCTTCATCTCCTCCAGCGCCGGGATGACGATCTCCGGCGCGAACGCGATGGAGCCGCCAGCGGCCGTCGGCACCAGGGTGCCGTCGTCGGAGATGTAGTCCAGGCCGGCGCCGCGCGCCGTGTAGCCCTGGTAGGTGCGCTCGCGGTCGCCCTGCTTGACGATCAGGCCGCCGGGGCCGTTGCTGGCGGTGAGGCCCCAGACGTTCTTGCCGTAGCCGTTCCAGCCGCCCGGGTTGGCGATCGCATAGGCTTGCTGCGAATAGGTGGCGCGGCGGCTGTTCTCGAAGTAGTCCATGTCGTGCGCCCGGCCCCACGCATCGCGGATGCCCCGGAAGTCGACCCACGTGTGGCTGTACTGGTGCCCGAACAGCGGTGCGAAATTGAGGAAGGTCTGCCCGTGGAACTCGCCCCAGGTCTTGTCGTAGGTCTTGGTCCAGGCCTGCCAGGCGTCCTCGCCGACCGGGTGGGTGGGTGAGCCCAGCGCCAGGATGTAGACCAGCATGCCTTCGTTGTAGCCGGCCCAGTCGTGCGGAATCATCTTGCCGCCCGGCGTCCAGCCCATGCTGATCAACGGCGCGTTGTTCTGCGCCCATGGCCAGTCCACCCGGCGGTAGATCTGGTCGGCGATATCGCGGATTTCCTTTTCCTTCGCATCGTCGCGGTCGTAGTAGCTCTGCGCGAACAGCACACCGCCCAGGAGCAACGAGGTATCCACCGTGGACACCTCGACCCAGCGCGCCTCGCGCTTGCCGGTCTGCATGTCCAGGAAGTGGTAGAAGAACCCGTTGAAGCCGGTGGCGTCGTCCTCGGAATCGTTCTGCGGCGCGTCGCGGAAGAACCGCAGCGTGGCCAGCGTGCGGTCCACCGCCTGCTCACGCGTGATGTAGCCGCGCTCCACGCCCACCCCATAGGCGGTGAGGCCGAAGCCCACCGAGGCGATGGAAGCGAATGACTGTGTCGGGTAGTGGTCGGGCACCAGGCCGTTGACCGGGTTGCCGCTGTCCCAGAACCACTGGAAGGTGCGTTTTTCCAGGTCGGCGATCATGGGGGGAACGGGGTGCAGGTCTTTCAGGGTTGCCACGGATGGCGCGTGCTTGGTCATGGCCGGTGCCTTCTGTGCCATCGCCAGCGGGACGGCGCAGGCGAGGAGGGCGCCCATGGTGAGGGAAAGACGCTTGATCGTGTTGACTTGCATGACGTGAATCCTGGCGCTTGCGAGGCACGGAACGCACGGTGGGGGCCGTCGTCGTCGTGGGTGCCTTCCTCGTGAGGGAGCGCAGGCGATCCTGGCTTGCGCGCGTAAACGTTTACGGCTACAGGGAAAATAAAAGTCCCGAAGGACCGGGTCTCCCCATAAAAGAAGCGCCCGCGGGGAGACTCGCGGGCGCCAAAGTATGGCGCATCCGGTGAACCGGATGCGCCGGTTGGATCAGAACTTCAGGCCGACGGTGAAGCGGGCGGTACGTGGCACGAAGACGATGTTGCCCTTCTTGTTGTAGGCCACCGGCTGGCTGTTGAGCTCGCCGTTCGAACCCCAGTTCGTGTTGTAGTCGGCGAAGTTCTGCCAGTTGAACAGATTCAGGATGTCGAAGCGCGCATAGATCTTCGTGTTCTCGCCGAGGATGAAGTCCTTGGTGAGCTGCAGGTCGATGTCGCGGTAGCCCCAGATGTTGCCGCCGACCAGGAACTTCGAACCGCTCGGCGTCGCCGAAACCGGTACGCAGGTCGACCCATCGGCAAACGTGGCGCCGTAGCAGGCAACGTCGTTCTTCGGCAGCGGTGTGGCCAGCGTCAGCTTGATCGAGCCACTGATGCCCCACGGCAGATCCAAAGCGCCCGTGGCCACGAAGCGATGCTTCGACACGGCGTTGGACGTGATGAACGGATAGTCGTTGAGCGTCGGATAATCGAACGAGTAATGCTCGTTGATATCGCGATTCTGCTTGGCGTGCGAGAAGGTGTAGGCGAAGCTGGTGCTCCAGCCGGACTCCTTCGTGTACGGCTTCTGGGCCGACAGCAGGACCTGGGTGGTACGCGTGGCGATACCGTTGTCGCCGAGGATCAGACCACCCACGTTCGGGATGGGCTGGTCACCCGCGCTGGCGCCGCCCGGCGTGGCGAAGTAGCTGCCGTTCGGCAGGCGGTTGCCGAGGGTGAACGCGAAACCGTCGCGGCTGAGCACGCGCGTCACCGTGGCATCGGTCTGCCAGTCGCCGATCGTGTTCGACATGCCCAGGCTGAACTGGTCGCTGTAAGGCGCCTTCAGCTTGTTGTTGAGCATGTCGACTTCCTGGCCGGAGTTGCCACCGACCAGATAGTTCTGCAGTACGCCCTGACCACCCAGGAAGGCCGGGTTGAAGGGGACGCAGGTCGACGAGGTCGTGTCGCACGGATGGCCCGGCACGTTGAAGCGCAGCGTGGTCTGCGGCAAGGCCTGCTTGGTCACTTCCGTCTGCAGGTAGTCGAAGAGGTTACGGTCGTACGCGCGACCGGCGCCGCCGTGGAACACGTGGGCTTCGTCACCGAACAGGTCGTAGGAGAAGCCGAGGCGCGGCTGCCAGGCGCCGCGGAAGTTCTTCCGGTTGTGACCATTGCTGGTGTAGTCGCCGATGTTCACGCCGCCCGCGGCGAGTGCGTCGCCATAGGTCTCACCCGGCGCGGCGCCCGCATACGGGTTCTGCGCATTGATCGCATCGAGCACGCGCTGCGATGTGACGAAGTTGGTGTAGGAGGGGTTGGCCTCGTAGTCCCAGCGCACACCGAGGTTCAGCGTGAGCTTGTCGTTGACGGACCAGTCGTCCTGGGCAAACACGCCGTACTGGCGAGCCGTCGTCTTCGCCACGCCATCCTGGCCCGGAAGAGCGGATGCGTAGAACACCTGCCACGGCTCCGCCGAGGTGCCCTGGCCCGGGCGCACGTCGTAGAAGAACTGCGGGTTCTGCGCGGCCACGTCCGATGCCTTCAGTTCGACCGACTTGAACTTGTAGCCGAGCTTGACGACGTGGTCGCCCTGCCACTCCAGATTGTTGAACGTGAAGGTATCCGAGATGCTCGGACCTTCCTGGCTCTTGTTCTGGGTCGCGCGGGGATCGGCGGCGCCGGTCGTGATGATCGTCGGGTTCTGGTTGTTCGCGATGTCCTGCGGATACGAATACGTGTAGCCGTTGCCGATCTGCAGCGGGTTGGCGGCGACGTATGCGTTCTCGTAAGCGAGGATCAGCTCGTTGTACCAGCTGTCACCGCTGTGGGCCCACTTGAAGGTGCCACGCGTATCGTGGTTCTCACCTTGCGTACCGGCGGACGCGGCCGTGCCGGTACCGGTGCCGCCGAGCTGCGTCTCGCGGCGCACCTGCGTGCTCACCTCGATACGATCGCGGTCGGTCAGTTCCCAGTCGATCTTGCCGAAGTACAGCTTCTCGTCGAACGTGAGGTTCGAGGAGCCAAGCTGCGACTGGACGTTTGCCGGCAGGTCGTTCTCGATGTTCGCGACGCCGACCGCATTGGGCGTGACGGAGATCGGCGTGTTGAATTTCTTCTGCTCATAGGCGATGAAGAAATGCATCTTGTCCTTGATGATCGGACCGCCGAGAGCGAAACCGTATTCCTTGGATTCCGAATCGACCTTGCCGTTGGTCTTCTCGATCGGCGTGCGGTTACGGAACGCATCGTTCGTGTAGGTGCCGAATACCTCACCGTGAAACTCGTTCGTACCCGATTTCGTCTCGGCGGTGATCGCCGCGGACGAGACCTGGTCGTACTCGGCCTTGTAGTTGTTGGTGATGACCTTGTATTCGCCGATGGCCAGCTGCGGGAACGGGTTGCCCTGGCTGCCGTTCTGGCCCGAGACACCGCCTTCCTTCACGTAGCTCTTCTGGCTCACGCCGTCGATGTAGACGTTGGTCGAGCTGGTGTTCATCGCGCCGCCGCGCAGCGACGTGTTGCCCTTGGCATCCACGTTGAAGACCATGCCCGGCACGGTGTCGGCGAACTCGAGGAAGTTACGCGAGACCTGCGGAATGGTGGCGATCTGGTGCAGCGAGATCGTCTGGCCCACTTCGGGCGTCTTCACTTCCTGCACCGTCGTCGCGGAAACCGACACGCCTTCCATGCTGGTAGCGTTGGCCGCGGTCGCCGTCGCGCCCTGCGCGGGCGCGGCAAGGTTGACCGTCGCCGTCGAGGCCACGGTCAGGGTGATGTTCTGTTCGGTACCCGGACCGGCATCCACCTTGTACGAGGCGGGCGGCAGGCCGTTGATGACATACGAGCCGTCCTGGCCGGCCGTGGCGTGGCGGGTCAGGCCGGTCTGCGGGTTGAACACCGTGACGTTGGCGCCCGGCGTGGCTTTACCGCGCAGCGTGGCGTTGGCGCTCTGCGCCATGACCATGCCCGGTGCGATCGCCGTGGCAACGGCGGCGGCAATCACGCTGACCAGCAGCTTCTTCTTGAGGTGCATCGACGCTTTCATTTGTTTTCCCCTCTCCCAAATCTTCTTGTGTGTGTTGTCCGGCCCAGCCGGGCGCCCTTCACGGTGGTCGACGTTGATGTCGTGACGCGGTGGGCGTGCCACTTTTCTTCGTTGAGAGCGTTCTGCCCCCGTGTAAGGCGCCGGTGCCGCAAGGCGGACCGGCAATCGTGCTGTGAGTCCTGCTGTGTCGCCGTCCTGATACATCCAGCCACGGCCCGGCAAGCCGTGTAGCGATGGGCCGGTCAGGCCCTTCGTCTTAGCGCGTCGTTACCGCCGCAAGAGGCACGTACGACCAGTTCGGTACCGACGACACGCGGCTCGGGCGTGGCATCGTCGGGTGCTTCGATCATGCCGGCGAGGCGTGCAAGCGCCGCTTCGCCCAGCTCGGCGATACGGATGCGCACGGTGGTCAGCGGCGGCGAGACGTAACGCGCCATGGGGATATCGTCGAAGCCGGCCACGGCGATGTCCTCGGGCGTGCGCACCCGGGCCTCGGCCAGGGCGGACAGGCAGCCGATGGCCATCATGTCGTTGGCGGCGAAGATCGCATCCGGGCGCGGCACCATGGCCAGCGCCTGCTTGCCGGCGCGGTAGCCGGATTCCTCGGTGAAGTCGCCCGGCAGGATGGCGGCCCGGTCGCCCAGGCCTGCTGCCGCCAGCGCGGTGCGGTAGCCACGGCAGCGCTCCTGCACGTCGTGGTTCACCTCCGGGCCGGCGATGAACACGATGCGCTTCCGGCCCAGGCCGAGCAGGTGCTCGACCATCGCCTTCGCGCCGCCGAAGTCGTCCACGTCCAGCGAGGCCTGCCGCTGGGAGCGGACATGGCTGTTGATGAGAACGGTGGGGACCACGACGGGCAGGTTTTCTTCCAGGAACGCCTCGTCCGCATGCGGCGACATCACCAGCAGGCCGTCCACGCGGCCTTGCATGGAGCGCAGGGCGATGGCCGCCTCGGTGGCGTCGCCGTGGGAACTGGACACCAGCAGGTAGAGGCCACGGGCACGCGCGGCCAGGTCGATGCCACGGATCAGTTCGGACCAGAACGCGCCGTGCAGGTCGGGCAACAGGGCACCGATGGTCTGCGTGCGACGGGTGATCAGGCTGCGGGCACCGCTATGCGGGACATAGCGCAGGCGAGCGGCCACGTCACGGATACGCTTTTGCGTTTCCGCCGTGACGCCACTGTGTCCATTGAGCGCGCGCGAAACCGATGCCACCGATACGTTGGCCATCCTCGCGACGTCTTTGATCGTCACACTCACGTCGTTCCTACCCTCTACCCCTGCCCCTTGAGGGGCTGACGGCGCGGAACGTAAACGTTTTCATAGCACCTTGTAAAGCCTGAGAAATCAACTGCTTGCTGCGGTGCGACAGGAAACGATTACGTTAGCAATACCACTATGTGAAGGTGGTCAGAAAATCCCGTCAAGACAAGTGCTTGACTGGTACGCAAGGCATTGCGGCGTTGCAACATGGGGATGCCGGCCGAGCACGGCGATTGTTAATAACTGTCGAGTTTAGTAACGCGCGTTACGTCGATGCCCACACGCTGCAAGGATCACCCTTTACCGCGCGCTGACGGGTCGCCAAAGCGAGCCAGGCGAAGCCCACGCCCATGGCGATAGAGACGATGTCCAGGCCGAGCACGGCATAGCGTCCCTCGGCCAGTGTGCGCAGCAGCCGCTCCCCGTGGAGCACCATGTCCAGTGCGCCCACCGCGATGCTGACGGCTGCGGTAGCCGCCAGCAACTCGACCGCCGCCCTGGCGGGCCGGCGCCAGAACGTCCACAGGAGCGCCAGCGCGAACGTCCCGAAGCACACGGGCTGGACGATATCGGCCCCTTCGGCGCCCCATACCGAGCCAAGCAGGTTGCCGAGGAACGTGCAGGAAATCGCGAAGCACGCGCCGATGCACACCCCGACCGTGGCGGTCGCCATGGCGCGCACCTTCAACGGCTGGTCGGCCTGGCGCCGCTTGCGGCGGGTCTCGATGTACAGCAGGTTGCCGGAATAGAAGAGGAAGGCACCGGCCAGTCCGAGCAGGAAATACAGCCAGCGCAGCGACAGCGAACCGAACGTGCCGAAGTGCAGGCCGAAGATGGCGGCATAGGTGGCGTGATTGGCATCGCGTGCGCCACTGACCTGGACCTTGAGCACCCTTCCGTCCGCGGCATCCAGCGACACCATGCCGTACTCGCCCAGCGTTTTCGTGGAGGTGCCACGCACCTCGGCGGCCGCACCCGTGTGCCCGTAATGCACGTAGCGCATGTAGTCGGGCTCGAAATCTGCGGCGCCGGCCGCCAGGGCTGCCTGGCGGGCGCGCGCGCCGAGTTCCGCCGGGGTCAGCATGACGGCGCTGCCACCGCCGTCCCGGGTCTCGGGCAGCGCGCTGGTCATGCGCTCGAATGCGCCCATCAGCTTGCCGTCGAAGGCCACGGTGTTGAAGGCCACCAGCATCACCAGGGTGAGGCACAAAAGCGCCCCGGTGATGGCGAAGATGATGTGGAAGGGCAGGCTGAGGATGCCGATGACGTTGTGCGCGTCCTGCCAGAGCCGCTTCAGGTTGTGCCCGGGGCGCAAGGCGAACAGCTCGCGAACCAGGTTGGGCAGGTGGATCAGCACGCCCGTGAGCAGGGCCAGGCCGTAGATGACGCTGACCACGCCCATCAGGTAGATGCCGATCTTCGGGATACCCAGGTCGTAATGCAGCTCGTAGATGAAGTCGGCCAGGCCGTGCTCGTGGTCTTCGGCGTCGCGCGCGACGCTGTCGTCCAGCGATTGCGTATGCCAGCTGCCGTCCTTCTCCATCCAGTAAGCGGCCACCTCGTGCGACGGATGGTCCGCCGGATAGGTGACGCCGATGCTTGCGCGTGCCGCCGGGTGTTTCGCGACGATGTCGTCCAGCATGCGGTGGGCCCGGTCCATGGTGTCCGCGCGGGCCATCTCGGCACGGGGCATGGCCCAGGTGTCGATCTCGTCGTGGAACATGGTCAGCGCGCCCGCGTAGAACGCGATGAACAGTGCGAAGCCCGCCAGCAGGCCAGTCCAGGTGTGCACGAGGGTAAAGGTGCGGAGCGTGTTGGCTTTCATCGTCTCAGAGCCCCGGCAACGTGTGCTTGGCCGCCCACAGCGCGCCGAAGGCGACCAGGTTGGCGATCGCCAGCCAGCCCCAGGCATGTCGGCCGCTGCGGAACAGATAGGTGGCGGCCATGATCCCGATCCACAGCGGGAAGAAAGCCATCATCACGGGCAGCGTCACCGCTTCGCTGGAGCCAGGCCATACCCAGATGACCAGGGCGATGACTGCCATCGACAGTGTCAGGCCCAGCAGGATGCCGGCGAATGTCTTGGCGAGCATCAGCGCGGCTTCCGGGGAGCGGCCGGGCGCAGCATCCAGGTGATGTACGGCCACGCCACCGCGCCAAGCATGAGCGCGGTCAAGGCGGAGAAGACGCCCGGCAACGAGGTCTCCGAGCCGATCCAGGCCATGAGCGCCAGGGCGGCGAATGCCCATCCGGCTACGCGGGCGGCCCGGCCGAGGGGACGGGTCAGCAGGCGCTGGTTGCGCGAGCACAGATAGGCGAAGGCCATGGCGAGCAGCGCCGCCAGGCAACCGAGGAGATTCATGAAACGGACACCGGGCAACTTACTGACTGATAATTATTATCATTTGAGTGTGGGCGGTCAACGCGACCGGCGATTGCCGCGCCGTGCGGTACGGGGCGCAAATCCGCCGGGCGTCCGCCCGTAGGAAACATCTCAAAGGGGTGTCGACGGCGGCGACCTCGCCCGTGCCCCGATGCCGACCCCATGGTCACGTTTCGACCAGTGCTCAAGTTTTGACCAAACCGTCCGCTAACTGAACATGGGTGTTTGGTGAAACTAGCGTTAACCCGACCCGTTAAATTAGAATTAACGCCCTACCGATCATCGCCCTGGCCCATGTGCTTACGCGATGAGACAGGAAAAGCCGATAAGCCATTGATGTAAATATCATGTTGACCACGACCCTCATCGCCACGACTTTGATTGCCTTCGCTTTTGCAGCGGCGTCGGTCAGGCGTATTCCCGAGGGCCAGGTCTACAGCGTGCGTCGCCTGGGCCGCGCGCCCTCGCTGCTCACGGCCGGCACCCATGTCGTCCTGCCGATGATCGATCGCGTGTCGCACAAGATCGACCTGGGTGGCCAAGTCCTGCAGTTCGACGGCGGCACGGTGTACTGGCAGGTGCTGGAGCCGGAAGCCGCGGACGAAGTGATCGAGGAAGCCCCGGAACTGATCCGCAGCAACGTCGTGGCCGCCCTGCGCGATTCCGCCACGGCGCACCAGGCCGACCGCCGCGCCTTCGGCACCCAGCTCAAGCATGCCGTCAACGGTTCGCTGCGCTCGCGCGGCATGCTGGTGACCCGCGTGGAGCTGGACGCGGCCTGATCCTCGGTCAGGGCCGGTTGGTCCTCAGGATGACCTTCATCGCCTCGGGCGATACGTCACGGCGTGCGTCATGCACTGCGTTGACCGGGTCTGCCGGCGGGGTGATCCCGTTATCGGAGGCGTCGTTGCCTTGTGCCCGGCGATGTTTCCACGCGGCGTACTCTTCTTCACTCATGTTGCCGGATCGGTAAACCACAGGTGACACTGGCGTGGAGTCGATCCCCGTCCCAACCTTTGCCAGAGGTGGGACGTCGGTCGCCGTAGCACGGCTTGGGCACGCGGCAGGGAAGGCCTTCGTACTGATAGCGGCTACTTGCTGAAAGCTCACTTCTGCTGTCCAGTAAACGCACCGTGTTTTTTCTCCAGATTGCCTTCGTCCCGTCACTGGGCTGGACCGGACCAGGGCAGATAGAGCGTGTCGTACCTGGAGTTGTGGGGTTCACTGGTGGTAAAATCGATTCATATCGGTTTGCCCCGCGTCCTGGGAGAACGTGCGCTATGAACGTAGGCCAAGCCATTCGAATGTGCCGACGGCAACGGGGCGCATCGCAGAATGCCATTGCTATACGGGCCCAGTGCTCGGTGTCTTATCTGTCGATGCTTGAGAACAACAAGCGCGATCCGACGCTTTCGACTGTGAAGAAGATCGCCGAGGCGTTGCATGTGCCCATCGGCGTGTTGTTCGTTCTGGCGGCAGACCGCAATGACTTGGGCGCCATGGATGGGCGTATGGCCGAACAGTTGATGCAATCTGCGCGAGCATCGCTGGAGCCTCCCACCCATATGGCAGCGCGGACGGGCGAACACCATGGCTAATGCTGAACAACTTAAGGCGTTGGTGAAATCGCATATCGAGCGCGATGATCGGCACTTCTATTCCGTCGCCATGCAAGTTGCGGCTCGTGAAGCGAAGGTCGGCCACGGCAAGCTCGCCGAAGAACTGCGCGACATGATCGACGCGGCTAAAGCTCGGGTCGCTCCGGACCAAAGCGCTGGCAAGCTGGTGCCCTTGGCGCGTCCGCGTGGCGAGCTGGCGAATCTCTTGACTGTCTCTTACCCCAAAAACCGCTTTGCGGACATGGTGCTTGATGCGGACATGGTGCTGCAATTGGGCCGCATCATGAAGGAGCAGCGGCACCACTCACGCATCCGCGAGCACGGTTTGTCGCCGCGACGCAAACTGCTGCTGGTCGGTCCGCCGGGTACAGGCAAGACGATGACGGCTTCGGTGCTAGCCGGGGAGCTTGGTATCCCACTGTTTTCTGTTCGGTTGGATGCCCTGATCACCAAGTTCATGGGTGAGACCGCTTCCAAGCTGCGCCAGATATTCGACGCCATCAACGATGTGCGCGGGGTGTATTTCTTCGATGAATTCGATGCAATCGGCTCTCAGCGCGGACTGGCTAACGACGTCGGCGAGATTCGGCGGGTACTTAATAGCTTCCTGCAAATGATCGAGCACGACCAGTCGCACAGCCTGATCGTCGCCGCGACCAACCACGCGGAGATTCTTGACTACGCCCTATTCCGTCGCTTCGATGATGTGATCGAATACCGCTTGCCCGCTCCGGCGCAGGCCACCCGGTTGATCCAGTCACGGCTCGGAACCTTCGCGCCCAAACCTTTTCCGATCAAGTCCGTCACCGCCAAGGCGGAAGGCTTGAGCTATGCGGAAATTAAGCGCGCTGTGGACGAATCCATCAAGGAAGCGGTGATGCACGACGAGCAAAGAATCAAGGCCGATGCGCTTGCGCGTGCGTTCGACGAGCGCCGCAAGTATAGCCTCAGGATGAATCACACCAAGGTCGCACCGAACCATGCCGGATCAACCGACAGCTAAACGTCCTCATTTCATTCTTCAAGACACATCCCGAGCGGTCGAGTTTAAGGCGCACAGTGCCGGCGGACGATCGACTCGCGAGGTGCCGGCATTGCCCCGTCAGCAGCATGGCGCCTCGCTTCGCGGCCAGATCGAGCACCTGAAGCCCATCGCGGCAGCGGCCGTACAGGCCCAGAAGGACCTGCAACTTGAAAGCGGTCTTGGCCTGCAGATCCAGTTCACCGGTCAGCCCGACGTCGAACTGGCGTTCGAAAGCCTGGCAAACGACACCAAAAAAATCGAGCTGCTCAGCGTTCGGCGCGAGGGTAATCAGACGTATGCGAATGTCTTTGTCCCCGATGGCGGCCTAGCGCATTTCGAGAAGTATGTGGCTGACTACCTGGAGGAAAAAAAGGACCGGCGCGGCCAAGCGCGTGACCATCGCAAGCTGTTGGATGCCATCGCCTCCATCCGCGCAGCGGAGGTTCGGGCCTTGTGGACCGATGATCTAGACCTGCTGCCCCTCGACGTGGCGCAGGCCTTCTGGTGGGAAGTGTGGCTGCCAGTCCGTGGTCAGGGCCAGCGACAGACCGTTGTGGAGGACTTCAAGAAGCTGGCCCGCCTGGCCGAATGCGTCGTTAGCGATCAGCAGGTCAACTTTCCCGAGCGCACGGTACTGCTGATGTACGGATCTGAGCAGCAGCTTTCCCGCTCGGTGATGGCATTGAACTGCGTGGCCGAACTCCGTTACGCCAAGGAGACGGCCGAGTTCTTTGACGGCATGGACGTCGATGAGCAACATGACTGGTCGGCAGAATTGCTGGCCCGGGCCCAGTTGCAGCCGCCGAATGAGGCCGTGCCACGGGTCTGCCTGCTGGACTCTGGGGTCACGCGAGCCCATCCGCTCCTGGAGCCGCTCATGCAGGCGGACGACCTGCACACTGTGGAACCTGCCTGGGGCGTAGAGGATGAGGCCGATCACGGCACGGGACTTGCGGGTCTGGCCGCCTATGGCGACCTCGCGCAGGCCCTGGCTTCCGCTGACCCGGTTCAGATCCCGCATCGGCTGGAATCTGTCAAGCTGATCCCGGCAGAAGGTGCGAACGAAGGCGACGCGCGGCATCATGCCTACCTGTTCATGGAGGGTGTCGCGCGGCCTGAAATCGCCGCGCCGGAGCGCTCACGTGTGTTCACGTCAGCAGTGACAGCCTCGGACTACCGGGATCGCGGGCGCCCCTCTTCGTGGTCCGCCGCCGTCGATGGTTTGGCCGCCAATACCGATGGCGCCGGTGACAATCCGCGCTTGTTCGTGCTGTCGGCCGGCAACACGCGGGAGGCGCAGGCGTGGGCCGACTACCCAGATAGCCTCTCCACCAATCTCGTGCATGACCCCGGCCAAGCCTGGAATGCCATCACGGTGGGCGCCTACACGGACAAGATCGACACGCAGGGCCATCCCTCCTTGAAGCCGCTGGCCCATGCGGGAGGGTTGAGCCCGTTCACGACGACGACCCGGACATGGGATCGGGCATGGCCCCTGAAACCGGAGGTGGTGCTAGAAGGTGGCAACGCCGCCAAGGACGAACTGGGGGCAGTGGGCATGGCCAGCCTGAACCTGCTGACGACCCACCATCAGCCAGTCGAGCGACTTTTCACGACTAGCAATGCCACCAGCGCCGCATCGGCCCTTTGCGCGGGGATGGCGGCGCAGATTATGGCGGCCTACCCGCAACTTCGCGCCGAGTCCGTACGAGCTTTGCTAGTCCACTCGGCGCAATGGACCGACGACATGTGCGCGATGTTCCTGCCTAGTGATAGCGCGCCAACCAAGGAAGATTATGTTCACCTGGTTCGCCACTGCGGTTGGGGCGCACCGGACCTCAGCCGTGCCTTGTGGAGTGCGAGCGATTCGCTGACCTTGTTGGTCGAGGACTTAGTGCACCCGTATGCGAAGGTCCAAGGCAAGGGCATCGTTACGCAGGATATGAATCTGCATGCCCTGCCCTGGCCGAAGGAAGAACTGGAAGCCTTGCAGGATGCGCCCGTTGAAATGCGGGTCACCTTGTCCTACTTCATTGAGCCCAATCCCTCGGCGCGAGGCGTGGTCTCGAAGTATCACTACCCATCGCATCGTTTGCGATTCGATGTGCAGCGGCCACTGGATGCCTCCACCGAGCAGTTCATCGCTCGGGTGAACGCGGCTGCCCAGCGTGAGGATGAGGGCGATGCGGTGAACCCGTCCGACCCCAACTGGTTGCTTGGCGAGCGTCAACGGCATCGTGGATCGCTGCATCAGGACGTCTGGCGGGGCACGGCCGCCGAACTGGCCAGCCGCGGATTCATCGCTGTCTATCCGTCTGCCGGATGGTGGCGTACGCGGCCGGCCTTGGAACGCTACGGCCTTCCTGCGCGGTACAGCTTGTTGGTGTCCATCCAGACGCAGCAGACGAACGTTGATCTTTACGCCGCCGTGTTCCAAAAGATCCCGGTGCCCAATCCGGTCATCGTCGGGCCATAAGGCGTCGGCGGCAAGCGGCCGTTGTGCCCTTGTACGGTTTGGTAACGATGGGGCTGCAGGCGCGGCAGCCGCAGGTGCCTCCGCCAGCATCATCATGGCAACCCCTCTGGGTAGCGACGCCACCGACGGCGCGGCAGGAGCGGCGCCCCACATGTGCCCAAACGCGGCACCGTCGATCAGGGCCAATTCGGGAAACCAGGACGCCATCATGCGGCTTCCCCTGTGCGCTTCATCGTCGCTCCCTGCCGTTTCGACGCGGATGATAAGTCGGACGGCTCTGCCTTGAGAACGCTGGCGGGCAAGCGCCATGCCTTCCATACTTGCGGTTTCCTGACGTCCCGGTGCCGCATGACCACCCGCGAAGCCCTGCAATCCCGACTCGAACGCGGCATCGCCGCCCTGGGCATCGCGCTGCCCGACGACGCGGTCGGCCGCCTGCTGGACTATCGGGAACTGCTCGAACGCTGGAACACGGCCTATAACCTCACCGCCGTGCGCGACGCGGACGAGATGGTGACGCGCCACCTGCTCGACTCGCTGGCCGTGGTGCCTTTCGTGCAGGGTCGCACCCTGGCCGATCTGGGCACCGGGCCGGGGTTGCCCGGCATTCCCCTGGCCATCGCCGAGCCGGCTCGCGAGGTGCTGATGGTGGACTCCAACGGCAAGAAGGTCCGCTTCCTGCGCGAAGCGATCCGCTCGCTCAAGCTCGGCAACGGTCGCGCCCTGCAGAGCCGTGTCGAGGACGTGGAAGGCAGCTTCGAATGCATCACGGCACGCGCCTTCGCCAGTCTGGCCGACATGCTCGGCTGGGGCGGTCACCTGCTGGCGCCCGGCGGGATATGGCTGGCGATGAAGGGCAAGCACCCGGGGGACGAGCTGGCCGGCGTGCCGGCGGGGTTCACCGTGGAGGCCATCCATGCCCTGAGCGTGCCCGATGTCGAGGGTGAGCGGCACCTGGTCGTTATAAGACGCGGGTGACCTCACCTAGGGCGAACCGCCCGTCGATGCTACGCTAACGCCCTTTCCGCGCACGGCAGCAAACGACAGCCCATGGCCCGCATTATCGCAGTCGCCAACCAGAAGGGCGGCGTTGGCAAGACCACCACTTCCGTCAATCTCGCCGCGGCCCTGGCCGCCGCGAAGCGCAAGGTGCTGCTCGTCGACCTGGACCCGCAGGGCAACGCGACCATGGCTTCGGGCGTGGACAAGTACAACACGAAGCCCAACGGCTGCGAGGTGCTGCTCGACGAGGCGCCCATCGCCGACGTGCTGGTCCGTACCGAGGCGGCGTTCGACCTGTTGCCGGGTAATGGCGACCTCACCGCCGCCGAGCTGAAGCTGATGGACGGCATGGCGCGCGAGCACCGCCTGAAGGATCAGCTGGCCAAGGTGGCCGACCGCTATGACAGCATCATCATCGACTGCCCGCCGTCCCTGCACCTGCTCACGCTGAATGCGCTGACCGCGGCCGATGGCGTGCTGATTCCGGTGCAGTGCGAGTATTTCGCGCTGGAAGGGCTGTCGAGCCTGCTCGATACCATCTCGGCCGTGCGCCAGCGCCTCAATCCGCAGCTGGAGGTCGAAGGCCTGCTGCGTACCATGTACGACGTACGCAACAACCTCGGCAACGAGGTCTCGGCCCAGCTCACCCAGCATTTCGGCGACCAGGTGCTGCGCTCGATCATCCCGCGTAACGTGCGCCTGGCCGAGGCTCCCAGCCACGGCCAGCCGATCCACCTGTACGATCGCGGCTCGCGGGGCGCCATCGCGTATATCGGCCTGGCCGGCGAGATCATCCGCCGCGACCGGGCCCGCGCCGCTGCCGCGAGTGGCGACACGGCCGTGGAGCCGGGCGACGAAGCGGCGCCCGATGCCGCCACGACCACTTCTTGAGGACGACCCATGGCAGCAGCTAAGAAACGTGGTCTGGGCCGTGGCCTGGATGCCCTGCTCGGTGGCGGTGGCGGTCCGGACGCCGCGCCCTCCGTGATCGAGCAGGAAGGCGAGCTGCGCCTTCTGCCCATCCAGCAGATCCAGGCCGGCAAGTACCAGCCGCGCAGGCACTGGAACGATGAAGCCCTGGACGAACTGGCCGCCTCGATCAAGGCCCAGGGCCTGATCCAGCCGGTGGTCGTCCGCGCCATCGGCAAGAACAGCTATGAGTTGATCGCGGGTGAGCGGCGCTGGCGCGCGGCCCAGCGCGCCTCCATGAGCGAGATTCCCGCGCTGGTCAAGGACGTGCCCGAGCAGTCCGTGCTGGCCATGGCGCTGATCGAAAACATCCAGCGCCAGGAACTGACCCCGCTGGAGGAAGCCCAGGCCCTGCAGCGGCTGATCGACGAATTCGACCTCACCCACCAGCAGGCCGCCGATGCGGTCGGCCGCTCGCGTGCCGCCGTGTCCAACCTGTTGCGCCTGACCGAGCTGCCCGAATCGATCAAGCAGCTGCTGGACGAGGGCAAGCTGGAAATGGGCCATGCCCGTGCCCTGCTCACCCTGCCGGCCACCGTGGCCGAGCCGCTGGCGCTGGAAGCGGCCCGTCGCCGGTGGACCGTGCGCGAACTGGAAGAAGCCGCGCGCCGGGCCCAGCTGGCACCCAAGGGCAAGGCCAAGACAGCCGCGGTGGACCCGAACGTCGCCAACCTGGAGCGTGAACTGGCCGAGCGCTTCGCCACGCGGGTGGAACTGGCCCAGGGGCGCGGGGGCAAGGGCAAGCTGGTGATCCACTACCACAGCCTGGACGAGCTGGACGGCATCCTGAGCAAGGTCCGCTGAGCGGACCTTTGAAAGGAAGTACGCATGCCGCCGGTCCATAAGGACGTGAACCCGAAGCAGCGCCAGTACGAAGCCATGGTGCGCGCCCTGTCGGCCGACCTTTACCGGTTCGCCTTCTGGCTGTCGCGCTCCGAAACCGTCGCCCAGGACCTCGTCCAGGAAACTTTCCTGCGCGCCTGGAAAAACCTCGACGCCCTGCGCGATGCCGAGTCCGCCAAGCCGTGGCTGATCACCATCCTGCGCCGCGAGCATGCGCGGTTGTACGAGCGCAAACGCTTCGACACGGTGGAGCTCGACGACAGCGTTGCCGAGGATGCCCCCTTCGCCAGCCCCGAACGCAGTGGCGATGCCGCCCAGGTCCGCGATGCCATGCTGAAACTGCCCGAGAAATACCGTGAACCGCTGGCCATGCAGGTGCTGGGCGGCATGAGTTGCGAGGAAATTGCCGAGGCGACCCACCAGCAGCCCGGCGCCGTGATGACGCAGCTGTTCCGTGCGCGCCAGCGGCTGAAGGCGATGCTGGGCGGACGTGCCGCCGCCGACGGAGGTCGCGCATGAATTGCCTGGAGTTCCGCCGCCGGATCACCGCCGAGCCGCGCTCACGCGACGCCGCCCTGCTGGCGCACAGGGATGCCTGCCAGGAGGGCTGCGCACCGTTCTGGCAGCGCGCGCAGCGCTTCGAGGACGACATGGAAACCGCCTTGTCCGCGATCCCCGTGCCCGAGGGGCTGGCCGACCGCATCCTGCTCGTCCATGCCACGCAGGAGCGGCGTCGCCAGGTGAGTCATCGCCGTGCCTGGATGGCCATGGCCGCCTCCGTGCTGATCGCCTTCGGTGGCGTGGGCCTGCTCTGGCGTTACACGGATGCCCACTCGTTGCCCGCCCTGGCGGTCGCGCACATGCCGGGTGAGATGGCTGCGCTGGCGATGACCCGGCCGATCACCGATGCCCAGGTCGAAGCCGGCTTCATCGGGCGCGCCACGCGGCTCAGGGGGCCGGCACCCGCCGGCGTCACCTACGTGCACGACTGCACGGTGGGCCCGTATCCGGCCGTGCACATGGTTACCCGGATGAACGACGAGCCGGTCGTCGCCCTGTACATGCCGGCCATGAAGACGGATACCGAACACGACTTCCACCGCGACGGCTGGGACGGTCGCCAGATCGCCCTGGCCGGCGGCACACTGGTGGTCATGGCGCAGGGCGCCAGCCGCGGCACCATGGACGCCGTGGCACGCAGCTGGCAGCAGGCTATCGAGGGTCCGGCTGCCTCGGTCGTCGGACAGATCTGAACGAACGGCCGCCCTTGCGGCCCTATGCGGCGCCCGTTGCGCGATAATGCCGCCCCGAATCCACCAGCCCACGGAAACGCGATGACCGACCTCGCCGTGGTCGTGCCCGTCTTCAACGAGCGCGACAACATCCCGCCCCTCCTCGCCGAGATCGCTTCGGCGCTGCGCGGCCGGGTCGACTTCGAGATCATCTACGTCGACGACGACAGCACCGACGACAGCGTCGCCGTGCTCACCGCCGCGCGTGCGCAGTATCCCGAACTGCGGATCATCCGCCACCTGACCCGCAGCGGTCAGAGCACCGCGGTATGGAACGGTGTCCGCGCCGCGCGCGCACCGTGGATCGCCACGCTGGACGGCGACGGCCAGAACGATCCGGCCGATATCCCCAAGCTGCTGGCCGCGCGTGCCGACGCCGGTCCGGAACTCAAAC
The DNA here is from genome assembly GCF_054055715.1 of Luteibacter sp. PvP120. Taxonomy (NCBI): domain Bacteria; kingdom Pseudomonadati; phylum Pseudomonadota; class Gammaproteobacteria; order Lysobacterales; family Rhodanobacteraceae; genus Luteibacter; species Luteibacter sp. PvP120. The sequence goes on from NZ_JBSRXP010000002.1 coordinate 748,330, forward strand.
TGTTCGCCGGTTGGCGTGTCACCCGCCGCGACAGCTTCAACAAGCGCATCTCGTCGAAGGTGGCCAACGCGGTACGCTCGCGCATGCTCCAGGACAGCACCCCGGATACCGGCTGCGGCCTGAAGCTGTTCGAACGCGAGACCTTCATGCGCCTGCCCTACTTCGACCACATGCACCGTTACCTGCCGGCGCTGGTCAAGCGCGCCGGCTTCGCCAGCCAGAGCGTGCCGGTGGGCCACCGTCCACGCACCGCCGGCACCTCGAAGTACGGCATGCTGGACCGCCTCTGGGTCGGCCTGGCCGACCTCCGCGGCGTGGCCTGGCTCATGCGCCGCGCCAAAGTCACCCGCACACAAGAGGTGTAGGAGCGCACGATGTGCGCGAACCGTCTACGTAGGCACCGACGAAGGAAGCCATGCGCCACAAAAGCGCAGGCGTTTCCGAGCGTCAAACGAAGCACAGCCGTGTGTTGCAAACGTACGGGCGTTTCCGAGCGTCAATCGAAGCACAGCCGTGCCTCACAACGATGTAGGCGTTTCCTAACGTCAAAAAGAACGCTGCCCGCCTTATAGGTGCGCGGGCGTTCGCGGGTGTAAAAGAGCCGAGGATGTGGGGTACGGAAACGCCTTCGTCTTTGTGGCGTATGGCTTCCCTCGCCGTTCCCTACATAGAGGGATCGCGCACGTACGTGCGCTCCTACAACGGTTTTATCAGCGGTTGGCGGGGTTGCCAGGTGTCCAGCATCTGTTGGGTGCGCACGCGGCCCAGCTCGATCAGCTCGCGGGCGCGGTAGAACTCGTACACCGTGGAGACGTTGCGCGGTATCTCGATGAGCAGGTCGGGCGGGTACGCGGCCAGGCGCAGGCGCGACAGGTTGGCCTGCATCAGGTCCATCGACTGGGTCATCAGGTCGAAGGCACCGGGGTCCTTGAGCTTGGGCTTGCCTTCGCCGACCGGCAGCCCACGGCGACCGAACAGTCGGCCCAGCCTCGCGCTGTAACCGTCGTCGGCCCCGGCCGTCACGTTCTTCTCCGGTGGCTGCTGCATCTCGGCCGCGCCGTCCACGCTTACCGCGATGACGTAATCGACGTCCTCGCGCATCAGCGGCAGCACCGGCAGCGGGTTGAGCAGCGCGCCGTCCACCAGGCGCCGGCCTTCGTGGGTATAGGGACGGAACAGGGTGGGGATGGCGATAGAGGCACGGATCGCGTCGAACAGTGGCCCCCGGGTCAGCCAGACCTCGCGCTCACGGTCGATGTCCGTGGCCACGGCCGTATAGGCGATCGGCAGTTCCTCGATGTTGACCTCGCCGATCAGCTCGCGCAGCGCGGCCATGATCCGGTCGCCCTTGATGAAACCACCACCGGAAAAGCTCCAGTCGACCAGGCGCAGCACGTCGAAACGCGCCAGCGTCGAGACCCAGTCGCGGTAGATATCCAGCTTGCCCATGCCGTAGATGCCGCCGATCAGCGCGCCCATCGACGTGCCGGCGATGGCGACGATCTCGAAACCCCGTTCCTCCAGCACCTCGATGGCGCCGATGTGGGCGAGTCCCTTGGCCGCCCCCGCCCCCAGGGCCAGGGCGACGCGCGGCTTGCGCGGTTCAGCGAGCGTGGCGGGCAGTGCGCCGGTCTCGGCAATATCGAAATCGCTCATGGACCGCGCGCGCTCAGTGGGAGTGGTTCGAACCGTTCTGGTAACCGGACAGCGCCAGTTGCAGCAGGATCTTCATTTCCTCGCGCAGTGGCAGCGGCGCGACGATTTCGGCGTCGGGGCCGTACTTCAGCACGTCCATCAGCAACTCGCGCGAGTTGGAGTAAGGCACCTTGAGCTCGTAGCGGCCATCGCCCAGCCACTCGCCCTTCTGCTGGGAGTGCCAGTGTTCGTCGGCGACCCAGCGCGCGGCGTGCGACGAGAAACGGATGGTGGCCCAGGCCTTGGGCTTGCCGGCGAAGATGCCGTAGCTGGAGGCGAGCAGGTCGTTGAGTTCGGCGTCCTCCACGTCCCTGGCCGGGGCATCCAGCGCCTGCGGCTCGGCGATGCGATCCACGGCGAAGCTGCGCAGGGCCTCGCGATCGTGGTCCCAGACGTCCAGGTACCAGTTGTCGCGGTAATGGGTGAGGCGCTGGGGCGAGACGGTCCGCTTGGTGTCGGAATTGGTGGTGCGCGCGCGGTAGCGGAAGCTGACCTGGCGCCGCTCCAGCGTGGCACCGGCGACGATCCGGAATACCTGCTGGTCCATCGTGCGCGCGCCCCAGGAGATCACCCGGATGCGATCCACCGGCAGTGCCTTGCCGCTGCCGTGGTCGGACAGCAGGCGCTCGATGCGGGCCTTGAACGGGGCCAGCGCACCGGCGAGCACGCCCGGATCGGAACGGCCGATCAACTCGTTCAACGCCATCAGCGCCGCCAGCTCGTCGCTGGTCAGCCACAGGCCGGGTAGTTCGAAGGAATCGCCTTCGTCCGCCTCGTAACGGAAGGAAGCCTGGTCGCCGGCGACGCTTTGCACCGGGGCACCCAGGGCATCGCGCAAGAAGGCCACATCTCGATAGAGGGTGGCGCGCGAGCACTCCAGTTCGTCCATCAACCGGGACAGGGGCACCGGGTAATGCGCGGACTTCAGCAGGCGGTGCAGGGTAAGAATGCGCTCGTAGCGGTCCATGGGTGTCGCCGGCAGGAGGAGCGTGGGGAAGTGTGTCCGCGCAGGCGTGACGCCCGTATCTACGCAGGCCAAGCATGGCGGCGCCCGGCGCCGTCCGCAAGGGAGTCTCGCCCGCCGCGCGACCGTGGGTTTGCGCCCGGGACGATAAGGCGCAAAAATGTGCCTTTGCGATTCGCCGAAGGCCTTTTTCGACCATGGCGGAACCCAACGACGCCGCCGTCGCGCTGGACCCTCTGGGCCGGCATGACGAAACCACGCCCGCGCGCAGCCTGTTCTCTACCTCCGTGGTGGTGATCCAGGCCTGCACGGCGGCGGGCTATGGCCTGTGGATGGTGCTCGGCACCGCCCTGGCGCTGGGTTTGTACCCCGACGGCCGCGGCGAGGTCCTGGTGCCGCTGTCGATCGGCCTGGTGCTGGTCAGCCTGGGCCTGGTGTCCACCTGCCTGCGGCTGCCCTTCGCCCCCGAGTGGCACGGATGGAATCCGGTGAAGCGGATGATGCCCACGCCCGAGGGCATGGTGGCGATGGCCAACTACCTGCCGATGCTCGCGCTGGCCGGCCTGGCCCGGGGCGGCAACGACTTCTGGGCCACCCGCCTCGCCGGAGCGGCCCTCATGCTCTGCAGCCTGGCCACCCTGGTCTACACGGCCCGCAGCGTGTCGCGTCACCTGCCGCCGTCGGTGGCCTCCGTGGCCAATGCGCTGCCGCTGGGCCGTACCGTCTCCGCCTTGTTCGCCGGTGGGTTGTGGTTCTGGCTGTGTGTGGCGCTGCAGACCGAGATGCCGATCAATCCGCTCAACCCCTGGCGACTCGCCCTGCTTGCCGTGGCGCTGGCGCTGGGTGTCGTGGAGGGCATGCGTTGGCGCGCGCTGCGGCAACTGGCGGAGGAGCGCGGTGCCGTGCACCGCCTTGAAACCGGGCGCACCGCGGTCTCCCTGCTGGCCTGGCGCTTCGCCGTGGCGGCGCTGTCAGTGGGGTTGCCGTGCGTGTTGCTGGTATCGCACCCGGCCGGACACCTGTTGCCCGTCGCGGCGGGTCTGGCCGCGTTAAGCTGCGTTATCGGTCAATGTCTCGAACAGCGGCTGTACGGGCGGGCCTATGTTTACTGGGTGAACGACTGACCTCGCAGCGAGGCGCGTTCCACCCGGCCTGGCCATCCAGACGGCCGCGGTTCCTTCGGTTTTCCATTCCATCTACGGGTCGACGATGAAACAACTCCTTCTCGCCACGCTCGTCCTTGCCGCGCTGCCGCTCGCCGCGTCGGCCCAGGACGCCACTGCCAACCCCACCTCGACGCCGGACCAGAATGCCGATGCCTCGAAGAACGGTGGCTGGACCGGCTCCGGCGAATTCGGCTTCGCGTCCTCGCGCGGCAACTCGCGGTCGGAAAACGCCAACGCCAAGCTCGGTTTCAACCAGGAAAACGAGCTGTGGAAGAACAACTTCTACCTCAACGGCCTGCGCTCCAAGGGTGAGGTCACGGTGGACGACCAGAACGGCAACCCCATCGACAAGTTCAGCACCACCGCCAACCGCTACGACACCGGCGCCTCGGTGGGCTACAAGTTCGACCCGCGCAGCTACGTGGTCACGGCCGCCCGCTACGAGCACGACGATTTCGGCGCCAACCTGTGGCAGGGCATCATCTCGGTGGGCTACGGCTACATCGCCCTGAAGAACGAGCGTGCGGAGCTCTCCTTCGAAATCGGTCCCGGTTTCAAGCGCTACCAGCCCGCGAAGACCACCCGGCAGGCGACCAACCCGGACGGCACGCCGGCTTTCGAGCCCGGCGGCGTCGTGCCCCTGGAAGAAACCTACAAGCCCGATGCCGAAAGCGAAGTGGTCGGCCGCAGCCTGATCAACGCCAAGTACCGCATTACCGACAACACGGCGGTGGAAGACACGCTGCTGGTGGAAGCGGGCTCGAAGAACCAGTACTACCAGAACGACATCGGCCTCTCGGTCAGCATGACCAAGAAGCTGGCGCTGAAGATCGGTTACCAGATTCGCTACAACAGCGACACGCTGCCCGGCACGGTCAGCACCGACAAGCTGACCACGACCAACCTCGTCTACAACTTCTGACGGCGCCGGAGCGCGGCCTGCCGCGCTCCTACCGCTGCGGCTGAAGCAGGGCGGCAGCGCCCTGGTCGAGCAGCATGGCGGCCACCTGGTGACCCAGGGTCACGGGATCGTCGGTGGTGCTGTCGGCCTGGGCGTGCAGCAGTTCGCCGGTCAGCGCGTCGCCCACCATGCCATGCAGGGTCAGGCCGTACTCGGCCACGACGCACCACGCGCCGATGGCGACGGCACAGCTGCCACCCAGGCGCTCGTTCATGGCGCGCTCGGCGTTCACCGCCAGCAAGGTGTCGGGGTCGGTCAGGGCGCCCAGCAGTCCGGCCACCCGTGCATCGCCCAGGCGCGATTCCACGGCGATGGCGCCCTGCCCGGGGGCGGGCAGCCAGTCGGGGCTGGCCAGCCGCGTGGTGATGCGATGGGCCATACCCAGGCGCTCCACGCCCGCGCAGGCCAGGATGATCGCGTCGTAGTGGCCTTCGTCCAGTTTCGCCAGCCGCGTGTTGACGTTGCCGCGAAGGTCGAGCAGTTGCAGGTCGCCCCGTACCGCGCGCAGCTGGGCCTGCCGGCGCAGCGACGAGGTGCCCACGCGCGCGCCGTTGGGCAGGTCGGCCAGCGTCGCGTAGTGGTTGCTGATGAAGGCGTCGGCCGCGTCCGCGCGCGGCAGGATGGCCGACAACTCGAAGCCCGGCTCCAGCGCGGCCGGCACATCCTTGAGCGAGTGCACCGCGATGTCCGCGCGGCCGTCCTGCATCGCCACTTCCAGCTCCTTGAGGAACAGGCCCTTGCCGCCGATGGTGGCCAGCGAGCGGTCGAGGATCTCGTCGCCGCGCGTGGACAGCGGCACCAGCTCCACCACGAGTCCCGGATGCGCCTGGCGCAGGAGGACGGCCACGTGCTCGGCCTGCCACAGGGCCAGCGCGCTCTTGCGCGTGGCGATACGAAGCGGTGGGGTCATGGGATCCTGGCGGCGGCTCGGGCGAAACGGTGATTGTCCCGCAAACCGCCATCGCGTGCAGCGCGACGGGGTGTCGCGCGGGGCATTCAGCCGCCTTCGGCTCGCAGCAGCTGGCGCACGGCGGGCAGGTTGCGCCGGCTGACTTCCGGGGTCACCTCCGTGCCTGCCAGGCGCGCCAGCACGCGCCCGTCGGCCAGCGACTTCAGGCCCAGCAGGCGCGTGCGCGGCACCAGGCAGTTGCGGTGCAGGCGAACCAGGCGGTCGGGATGCGCGGTCTCCAGCTGGCGCAGCGACTCGTCGATCAGCCACATGCCGGCCGCGTGGTGTACCTCGACGTATTTGTCGTCGGCGAGCAGGTACAGCACATCGCCCAGTGCCACCCGTACCTCATCGTTGCCGCTGCGCGCGCGCAGCCAGGCCCCGCGCGTGGGTAGCGATGCCTGGGGGCGGCGCGCGGCGGCGCGGTCCAGCGCGTCGCCCAGTCGTTCGGCGCGCACCGGCTTGAGCAGGTAGTCGGTGGCGCCGAGGTCGAAGGCGCTCACGGCGTGCTGTTCGTAGGCGGTGCAGAAGATCACCTGCGGCCGTTCCGCCATGGCCGCCAGCTGCCGGGCCACGGCCGTGCCGGACAGGCCGGGCATCTCCACGTCCAGCAGCACCACGTCGGGCCGCAGCGCCAGGCAGGCGTCGAGCGTGGCGTCGCCGTCGGCGGACTCGCCGACGATCTCGACCTCGCCACGCGCCGCCAGCAGCACCCTCAGGCGCGCACGGGCCAGCGGCTCGTCATCGGCGATCAGGACGCGCATGCGCCGGGCTCCGGGTGGAAAGCGTCGATGCTATCAGCGTCGCCGGCGACGCACGTGACCGGCAGGCGGGTGCGGGAGTGAGACGCGGGTCACGGTGTGGGCAGGCCCGGCCCGCGTTGTTCTCCTGGAGAGGGGACACATCACGCTACCTATCCGAGGATTCATCATGATATCGAGCAAGCGTAGTCCTTCCGCGCGATCGGCCTGTCGTGCCGTATCGCTGGCCACCGTCGGCGTGCTTGCTGTCGCCGCGGCGACAGTGCAAGCGCAAGCGGGCATGCCTTCCATCCCGGCGCAGGCCCAGGCCCAGGCGTCCGCCCGCTGGCACGATACGCTTACCGTCCAGGGTCCTCCTGACGCGGGCTGCTACAGCGCGTTGTTCCCCAGTGCCATATGGACGCCTGAACGGTGCGCGCCGCCACCGAAGCACGTGTCGCCGCCCGTCCATAAGGTCGTGGACTCCCGTACGGGCCGGGTCACCCTGCAGGCCGTCGCACCGACCACCGGCAACGGCAACGATTACGCCGCGCAGACGAACGGTCTTACCCGCAGCGCCGTGGGTAGTTTCCCGGCGGTCACGGGCGTTAACGCCGGCGGTACGCAGCCCTACACGCTGCAGATCAACACGACCACGGGCAGCAATCCGGCCGCGTGTCCCCAGTACGGTTACTCATCGTGCAGTACCTGGCAGCAGTTCCTCTATGACACCGGCGATGGCGAAGGCGCTTCGGTCTATATCCAGGACTGGCTCTACGTGGGCAGTGCCTCCGAGTACGCCAGCAAGGGTTGCCCGGCGGACTGGACGCCTTACGCGGACGATCAGGCCTGCTATCGCAACAGCGATGCGATCTCCGTCGGCTACTTCCCGCTCGCCAGCCTGGGCAGCATGCGTCTCAGCGGTGTTGCCAACCAGAACGGCAGGGATGTCGTAACGCTGACGGTAAACGGAAAGTCATTCACGGCCTCGCAGCCGGCCACCACCCTCGACATCGCCAGGATCTGGAAGCAGTCGGAGTTCAACGTCTTCGGCTACGGCGGGGACAAACCGCTGGTGACGTTCAATCCGGGCTCCACGGTGAACGTGCGCCTGAACGTCGTCGACGGTAGCACCAACGCACCGAGCTGCCTGCAGAACGCCGGTACGACCTTCGAGCAGAACAACCTCACGCTGGGTAGCTGCACGGCTTCGGGCGGCACGTCTCCGGGCATCCAGTTCAGCGAGTCCAACTAACGACAGGGTCAGTCACCGTTCCTGCCTGCGCAGGGGCGGTGCCATCACGCCATACCACTTCCTGAGGAACCGCCATGATCTCGAGTAAGAACCACCACGCTGCGCCGACCGTTCGTCGGGCCCTGTTGATCGCCATCATCAGCGGCTCCCCCTTCGCCGCCATGGCGCAGGTGCCCGTCGATACCGTGGCCGTCGAAGCCCGGGCACAGGCCATGACGCACTGGCATGACACGCTGATCGCCCAGGGGCCGCCGAGTACCGGCTGCTATCGCGCCTCGTTTCCCAGCTATGCATGGACCGCCGAAACGTGCGCCCCGCCGCCGAAGCGCATGTTTCCGTCGGGTCACAGAACGACACGCGACACGCGGGCCGGGCAGGTGACTCAGGCGGCCGTCCAACCGCTGGACGCAGGCAACGGCGTCGACTATGCCGCACAGACCACCGGCCTGACGCGCAGCGCCGTGGGCAGTTTTCCGAAGGTGAGCGGCGTCGACAGCGGCGGCTCGCAGACCTACACCTTGCAGATGAACACCACCTCCGCAAGCAATCCGGGTGCATGCACGCAATACGGCTTTTCCACCTGCGAGACCTGGCAGCAGTTCATCTACGACACCAACGACGGCAGCGCCACCGGCATCGGCATCTACATGCAGGACTGGTTCTACGTCGGCAGCGCATCGGAGTACAAGAGCAAGGGGTGCCCGGATGGCTGGGGTGCCTACGCGGAACAGCAAGCGTGCTATCGCAACAGCAAGGAAGTGGCGCTGGCCTACGTGCCCCTGTCCAGCCTCGGCAGCGTACGCCTGGCCGGCGCCGCCAACCAGAACGGCAAGGACGTGGTGACGTTCACCGTCAACGGCACCGTGCATGCCGTGTCCCAGCCCGCCAGCACGCTCAACATCGGCAAGATCTGGAAAGAGACGGAGTTCAACGTCATCGGGGGAACGCCTCCCGCCGTGTCGTTCAACTCGGGATCCCACGTGAACGTGCGCCTCGACGTGGTCGACGGCACCACCAATGCGCCGGCCTGCCTGGCCAACGCCGGCACGACGGCGGAAACGAACAACCTCAACCTCGGTCCGTGCACCGCCGCCGGCGGCACGTCACCGAATATCCAGTTCAGCGAGTCCAACTAGCGCGGCGGGGAAGCAACCGCTGACCGGGCTCCGGGAGGAACACCGTGACGACGAACCTGTCGTCATGGCGTTCCGTGCGTACGCTGGCGCGTTGTCCGAAATGGTAGGCGACGCGCTCGCGGACGTTGCGCAACCCGTGCCCCGTGCCGGGGTTGGCGGATGACCCGGGCAGCGTGTTTTCGATGACGATTTCCACCCCGCCGGGCACGCGATGCCCGGCGAGGCGGATGCGCCCGCCATGGCGGCTGGGCTGGATACCGTGGCGGACCGCATTTTCCACCAGCGGTTGCAGCAACAGGCGTGGCAGCGGCAGGTCGACCGGGACGTCGATGGCGCGTTCGACGTGCAGGCGGTCGCCCAGGCGCAGCGCTTCGATATCCAGGTAGCGATCCACCAGCATCCACTCCTCGCCCAGCGTACCGAGGGACTCGTGATCGGTGCCCAGTGCCGCGCGGAACAGCTCGGCCAGGTTTTCCACGGTGCGCTCGGCGGCATCCGGATCGACCCGGATCAGGGCGGCCACCGCGTTCATGCTGTTGAACAGGAAATGGGGCCGGATGCGCGCCTGCAAGGCCGCCACCTGCGCCTGCGCGGCGGTCGCCACGCGCACCTGCCACTGCGCCACCACGTAGAAATAACGAAGCAGCCCCGCTCCGAGCAGGCCGGTGGCGATGCTGGCATCACGGACGAAGCGCACGCGGGAGACCGGGGTCATGCCGGTGTGGATGCTGTGGTCCACCCAGCCGATCACCGCGGCGCTCACGCCGACGAGCAGCACCAGCAGCAGCCACACGGCGGCATACGGCAGCAGGCCGGGCAGCCGTTGCATCCAGGGGGTCAGCTTGCACAGGGCCACGGTCAGCAGCACCGCCAGCCAGCTGGTGAAAAGCACCGCCGTGCCGTAATCGCCGAGGTCGCCCCGGCTGCCGGGCGCCAGCCACATCAGCGTGACGGTGAGCGCGCCGACCACCAGTAACGCGAACAGCACCGGCAGGCTGCAGAAATCGGGCAGCGGCGCCGAGGGCGGGCGCGGAACCGGGGCGGTGTCGTCGGGAGCGGCGGGCATGGCGGGAGTATGCCGGAAGGCCCGCTGACCTCGCGCGGCTTCAGCGGTCGGTGAAGCGGTGCCCCAGCCAGGCACGGATGTCCGCGATCTCCGGCAGGCTGACCTGGTGGGCCATGGGGTAGCTGTGCCAGTCCACGTGGTGGCCCAGCGCTTCGAGCGCCTGTCGCGAGTGCTCGGCCAGTGCCATCGGCACGACGGGGTCGGCGCTGCCGTGGCCCCAGAAAAGGGGCGTGGAGCGGTTCGCGTCGCTGCGTTCCGCTTCCAGCGTATCCGCCAGGGGCAGATAGGCCGACAGAACGAGCAGGCCGGCCAGCGCCTCTCTGTGGCGCAGGCCGGCGCAGAGGGTCATGGCGCCGCCCTGCGAGAAACCGGCGAGGATGATGTGGTCGGCCGGCACCCCGCGGTCGACCTCACGTGCGATCAGCGTCTCCACCTCGTGGATCGACGCATGGATGCCCTCGGCATCCTGTTTATCCGCGATGGACACGCCCTTGATGTCGTACCACGCCCGCATCGGCACGCCGTTGTTCACCGTGACCGGGCGCACCGGCGCGTGCGGGAAGACGAAGCGGATGGGGGGCCAGGACGGATCGACCAGCTCGGGCACGATGGGCGCGAAGTCGTTGCCATCGGCGCCGAGCCCGTGCAGCCAGAGGACCGTCCAGGTGGGCGACGGGCCGGTTTCCTTCTCGACAGTGGGGAGCATGGCGTTTTTCCGGATTCGAAGACCCCCGATGCTACCAGTCGCCTCCGGGGCAGGACATGCGCTGCCCGGCACGCACGAAAGTGTGACGCAGTTCACGGGGTGGACGCCTCCGGCTCCCGTTTCAGGAGAAGGGGAAAGACCAGGGCAACCTTTTATTCGCTAGTGAGGACTCACCATGCTTTCGAGCAATCGCTTCTGTGCGACGCCGTTCATCCGCCGTGCGCTGCTGGCCGCCATCGTTGCCGGCCTTCCCGGCGCTGCCGCGTTCGCGCAGCCGGCTACCGACCAGATGGCCGCGCAGGCCCATGCCCAGGCCGTCGCCGGCTGGCACGACAACCTCACCGCGCAGGGCGCGCCCAGCACTGGCTGCTACCGCGCCTCGTTCCCCAGCAACACGTGGACGGCCGAACAGTGCGCGCCGCCGCCGAAGCTCATGTCGGCCGCCATCCTGACCGCTGCCACGAAGGCGGCCGTCGCGGCGCACAAGGGTCGTGTCACCCCGCAGGCCGCGACGAGCGGTACCCTCACCACCGGCAACGGCAACGACTACGCCGCGAAGACCGGCGGCTTCACGAAAACCGCGGTGGGTACGTTCCCGACGGTGACCGGCGTCAACAGTGGCGGCTCGCAGAACTATTCGTTGCAGATCAACACCGACATCGGCAGCAACCCGACCACCTGCAGCCAGTTCGGCTACAGCAGCTGCCAGACCTGGGAGCAGTTCATCTATGCCACCGACGATGGCAACGGCCCCGTCGCGTTCATCCAGAACTGGTTCTTCGCCGGTAGCGATTCCGAATACAACAGCCAGGGTTGCCCGTCGGGCTGGAACGCCTACCCGGACCAGGACGCCTGCTACAGGAACAGCAACGCCGTGTCGGTGAGCTACGTGCCGCTTGCCAACCTCGCCAGCATCCGACTGACCGGTGCGGCCAACCAGAGCGGCAAGGACAGCGTGACCTTCACCATCAACGGCACGGCCCACACGGTGTCCGAATCGGCCACCACGCTTAACATCGGCAAGATCTGGAAGCAGTCCGAGTTCAATATTTTCGGTAACGATTCGTCGCAGCCCCTGGTGTCATTCAACCGTGGCTCGAAGTTGAACGTGCGTGTCGGCGTGACGGACGGAAGCACCAGCGCGCCCACCTGCCTGTCGGGCGCCGGTACGACGTTCGAGCAGAACAACCTGGCACTCGGTTCCTGCACGGCCTCCGGCGGCTCGTCGCCGGCGATCCAGTTCAGCGAATCCAACTAAAGCCGCATGCGTAAACAGGGCGGGTCGCGCCGAGGTTGACAGCCTCGCGCGACCCGCGCTGAATACGGGGTCCACGGAGGGGATGCCACACGCATGCCGTTGCGACCCAGGGGACGTCCGTTTTGCCGCATGGCCCTGGTCGTGACCATGGCGGCTGCCCCGTGTTCCGCGGTCGCCGGGGAATCGTCCCCGCCGCGCGCCTTCCATATCGCCGCGGGCAAACTGGACGATGTGCTACAGGCGTTCACTCGCGACAGCGGCATCGAGTTGCTGTATCCCGCCGACACGGTGCATACCCTGGACAGCCCGGGCGTCACCGCCGTCACCACCGATCGCGACGCCTTGGATCGCCTGCTCCGCGGTACCGGCCTGGCCGTGGTTCCCGCGGGCGAACGGGCCTTCGTCCTGCGCGCCAGTCCGCTCGGTATCCATCCGCCCGGTGCGCGAGCCCCGAGCAAGGCGCCCGTCGCCGTACCGCTGGAACCGGTGGAGGTTACCGGCACCCATATCCGTCGCACCGAGATGGAAACGGCGTCGCCCGTCACGGTGATCAGCCGCGAGCAGATCGATCGCGGCGGCTACGAAACCCTCTACGACCTGCTTCGCGCGCAGCCCGGTCTGCGCGTGGTGAACGCGGGCGTGGGCGTGTCCAACGTCGCGCTGTTCCAGAACAACGGACTGGCCGGCGCCACCGGCGCGTCGTCCGTGGACCTGCGTGGCCTGGGCTCGTACGCCACGCTGGTGCTGGTGGACGGGCACCGGCTGGCAGGTTACGGACTGGCGCAGGACGACCTGGGTACGGTCACCGACCTCAACGGCATACCGCTGGCCATGGTGGATCACGTGGACATCCTGCGCGACGGCGCCTCGGCCATCTACGGCTCCGACGCCATGGCCGGCGTCATCAACATCGTGCTGCGCAAGAAGCTGGACGGCGTGCGCGCCTCGTTGGCCACGGGTCTTTCCACGCGCGGTGACGCCTTGCAGCGTCGCGTCTCGGCCAGCCTGGGCGGTCGCCTCGGCGAGCATGGCAACCTCCTGCTGATGGTGGACAGCCTCGACCGGGCACCCACGCTGGGTCGTGACCGTGCATGGAGCCGCCCGGCGCAGGCGGCGACGGCGTCGAACGGCCCCGAGGCGGCCGACGACTTCTACCTGCAGGGAGCGCAGCTGCGCTCGCAGGCGGCCGACTGCACGGGACCCATCCCGACGGGCGATAGCCGCTGCGTCGATGCATCGTCCGCGCAGACCACGGTGCAGACCGGCATGCGTAGCCACGCGATGTACCTGCATGCGGACCGGACGATCGGTGAGGTGCAGGCCTATGCGGATCTTCGCTGGACGTCGCAGAAGCAGCGCCAGCAGACCGCGCCGCTGAAGTACAACGTGGTGCTTCCCGCCGGCACGTCGGACAATCCGGATGACGCCTCGCGCATTTTCTATGGCTATCGCTTCGACGACGTGGGGCCCGTGCGCGATGTCACCACGTCGGACACGTACGTGTTCACCGCCGGCTTGCATGGGCCATGGGGTGACGGCGACTGGCACGTCGATGTGGACGGGCAACGCGGCAGCTACGACGACTATCTCGGCGGCCTCTTGCCGTCCGACAGCCTGACCCGTGCGCTGGACGATGGCAGCTACCAGCTGAAGCGACGCAACGCCCCGTCCCTGCTCACCACCCTGTCACCCACGGCGAACCGGCATGCACGCAGCGCGCGCGATGCCCTGCGTTTCCAGACGACCCACCCGCTGGCGACCCTGGCGGGCGGCCCGCTCGTGGTCACGGCCGGTGCGGAAGTCGCCAGCGATCGCCTCGACGACCGACCGGATGCGCTGCTGACCTCCGGCCGGGTGTTCCAGTTCGTCAGTCCAAGCGATCGCTCGGCCAGCCGCTGGACCACATCGGCTTATGCGGAAGCCAATGCACCGCTGACGTCGCGGCTGGAGGTCGGCCTGGCGTGGCGGGTCGACCGGTCCGAGGGCTACGGCAACGCGTTTTCGCCCAAGGCGACGCTACGCTGGAACGTGACCGGGACACTCACGGCGCGCGCGACATGGGCTCGCGGCTACCGTGCGCCCGCCACCCTGGACCTCAGTCGTGCGTCGCCCAGCTACCCGAACGGCTTCCTGCTTGACGTACCGGACAGCCTGCTGCCGTGCCGGGTGCTGGCGGTGCCCGCCACCGACGCCAACACCTGCTACCTGACGATGTCCACGGTACGTAACCGGGACCTGCGGCCGGAAACCTCGCACAGCCACACGCTCGGCCTGGTATGGGCCCCGTCGCCGGCGGCCAGTCTCGCGCTGGACTATTTCGCACTGCGTCGCGACCACGAGATCGACAGCCTGCCGTTGTCGTACGCCCTCACCCATCCGGAGGCGTACCCGCAAGCCTTCGCACGTGATGCGTCCGGTGAACTGACCGGGCTACGGCAACAATGGGTGAACCTGGGTCACACCAGCGCCCGCACCCTCGATGTGGACGGCGAGTTCCGACTGGTCGACCGGCCGGCCTGGGGCGTGGACCTGAAAGTCACGGGCAGCTACCTGTGGCAGCTGGACCGGCAGACCTTCGATGGCACGCCCGTCGCCCAGGGTGCCGGCTACGCCTCGCAACCGCGCTGGACCGGCCTGGCCGAGGTCGTGCTGCACACGGGCGACTGGACCGTGTCCGCCAACGCGCGTTACACGGGCCGCTATCGCAATGCGCAGTCGTCGATCGACCCGCTGGGTTGCGAAACGGACGGCGGCACCGCCGTGCACTGTTCCACGCCGGATTTCATCCTCGTGGATGCCGGCCTGGCCTATCGCGGCGTACCGCGTTGGACCTTCGCGCTCAACCTGCACAACGTGTTCGACCACGCCCCCGTGTACTACGGCTCCCCCGGCATCGCGTACAACCCGTTGTTCGACGACGTCATCGGCCGGGCCTGGTTGGGGACAGTGTCGTTCCGGCTGTGAGCGCCCACCCCCCTGTGCCGCTCAGCGCAGCACCGCGGGGGCGCCATCGTGCAGCACCACCGTGCCGTCGCCGAGTCGCTCGGGCCGCAACTGCCAGCCCGCCACCAGCGCGCTGACCAGGGCATCCTGGTCGCCGGCATGAAAACTGCCGCTGACACGCAGTTCGCCCATGCCGGCATTGGCCAGGGTGATCCGGCGCGACGCGTAACGGTTCATCGTGGCCAGCAGGTCGGCCAGTCGTTCGCCGCGGAAGACCAGCCGGCCGTTGGTCCAGCCTTCGGCTTCGGCCGTGTCCAGGGGACGCGTCGGCTCGAGCTGGCCGTCCGCGGCCACGCGCACCGACTGGCCGCGGGCGAGCGTACGCGTGGCCGGCAGCCGCGCATCGGACACCGTTACCTGACCCTCCAGCAGCGCGACACGGGTGCCGACATCGCTCCGGTCCACCTGGAACGTGGTGCCGATGTCGTGCACGCGCACGTCGCCCGCCCGTACCTCGAACGGCGCCTCGGCCCTGCCGACCTGGAACTGGGCGCGCCCCCGCTCCAGCAGCACCTGGCGCGACTGTCCGTCGAACCGGATGGCGGCCTGCGTGCCCGCGTCCATCACCATGCGGGTGCCGTCGGGTAGCGTCACCGCGGCAATGCGGGTTTGCGTGGCGTATTCGGCGGATACCAGCGGCGTGCGCAGGTACCACCACACGGCGGGCAGGGCGACCAGCAACGCAGCGGCCACGGCCGCGCCGCCGAACCACCAGCGGCGCGCCGTCCGCCGCCGGGCCGTGTCGCGCAGGGCCTTGCGCGAGGCCGCGCGAAGCATGTCGTTGTCGCGCAGGCGACGCGCCATGTCGTGCAGCTGGCGCGCGGCACGGTAGGCCGGCCGGTGGGCCGGGTCTCGCGCGCACCAGGCGTCGAACGCCGCGGCTTCCGCCGGACCCGCGTGCGGCGCGTCCAGCCGGGCTACCCAGCCTTCGGCCGTGTCGGGACTATCCGCTTTGTCTGAGGGTGTCATGCTTGCGAAACCACGGATGAGAGGTGATGCCCGACCTGTTTACGAAGAAGGCCCAGGGCCTTGCCGATGTGCTTTTCGACGGCCTTGACGGAGATGCCGCAATGCACCGCCACTTCCGTATAACTCATGCCCTCGATGCGGTTGAGCAGGTAGATGTCTCGGCAGCGCGACGGCAGGCACAACAGGGCGCGCTGCACCTCCTCCAGTGCACGCAGCGTATCCAGGGCCTGACCCGGGTCGGGCCCCGGGGCCGCGATGGCCTCGGCGTAGATATCCACATCCACATGGTGCGCGGCATGGTGCGACTGCGCCCGCCGCGCGCGATCGGTCATGACGTTGACGGCGATGCGATACAGCAGCGCCGGCCACGACTCCGGCGGTTCGTCCCGGTAGCGGATCAGGCGCACGAAACTTTCCTGGGCCACTTCCTGGGCTTCGTCCTCGGTGGCGACGCGATGGCGCAGGAATCCCGCCAGCGGCGCACGCTGTTCGCGCACGAACTGGTCGAAGGCCATCCCGGCCTGGCGTTCCTCAGCGGTCACCCGCACCACCTGTCAGCAGGACGCCCTGCCCGGGACCACGCACAGCTTATGCATCGACGCGCTCGCACCTCACCCGACATGACATCACCGGAAGCTATAACGCAGCCGGCACGCCATCCCCCTACCTCGCGGTGGGGATGGCGGCCTTCGGTTCGGCCCGGGCTTATTCGCCCAGGCCCAGCTCGGTGGCGAAGAACGTCAGCTGCAACGCGGCGTTGCCGACACGCTGGCTGAAGGGCGCCCCGATGCCGTGGCCGGCGTTCATGCGGGTCAGCAGCAGCACCGGCTGGCCCGAGGTCGTGGCATCCTGCAATGCGGCCGCGAACTTGCGCGATTGCCACGGCGCCACGCGCGGGTCGTTGGCGCCGGTGGCCAGCAGCACGGCCGGATACTTCGTGCCCGGCTTGACGTTGTGCAGCGGGGAATAGGCCAGCATGGCCCGGGCGACGGCAGGGTCCGTCGTGCTGCCGTACTCGCTGACGTTGTAGGGGCCGTTGGCGAAGGCGGTCATGTGGCGCGGCACATCGTAGATGCCCACGGCGCCCACCACGGCACGGTACTGCTCCGGGTGCTGCGTCAGGGCCGCACCCATCAGCAGGCCGCCGTTGCTGCCGCCCAGGATGCCCAGGTGCGCGCGATCGGTCCACTTCGTGTCCAGCAGCGCCTGCGATGCGGCATAGAAGTCGTCGAACACGTTCTGCTTGTTCTGCTTCTGGCCCTGCGCGTGCCAGGCCTCGCCGAACTCGTTGCCGCCGCGGATGTTCGCATAGGCCAGCACGCCGCCGCGCTCCAGCCAGGCGAGGTTGGCGCCGACGAACACCGGCGTCACCGGCAGCCCGAAACCGCCGTAGCTGTAGAGGATGGTCGGACGCTTGCCGTTGGGCGTGGTGCCTTCCATGGCAATGACGGTCACGGGGATCTTCGTGCCATCCTTCGACACGCCGTCGATGCGCGACACCTTCACCTTCGAGTAGTCGGCCGCCGCCTTCACCTCGAAGACGGTCTTCAGGGCACCGCTGGCGCCGTCGTATTCCACCCAGTGCGTGGGCGTGGTCCATCCGGCATAACTGAGCAGGGCTTTGTCCTGGCCGGCCTCGGAGGCCACGCCGCCGATGGTGATGCCGCTGGCCGGCAGGGGCACGCGGCGCACGAAACCGGCCTTGCCGTCGTACTGGTCGGCCCACCAGTCCGGCCCGACACTGCGGACCACCAGGAAGCCGTTGCCCAGCGCGGAGACATGCTGGATGGCGCCTTCGCCCTGGGCGAGCAGGTCGGTGGCCTTGCCGTCCGTGCCGATGGCCACCAGCTTGCCGCGCGGCGCGCCGGCAAAGCTGGCGACGACCAGGCGATCGCCTACCCAGGCGGCCGAGCGCGCGTCGGCGTCGCGGCCGAGAACGCGCTGGAACGTGCCGGTGCCCCGGCGCAGGTAGACCTCGGCGGGCCCGCCGTCGCCTTCGTTGGCGAGCAACGCGGTCGAGGCGCCGCCCTTGCCTTCCAGCAGGATGTATTCGGCCACGTGCGAATAGCCCTTGCCGAAGACCACACGGTCGGCGGTGGCGGGCTGGCCGAGCGTGTGATGCGCCAGCACGGCGTCGAACTCGCGCAGCGGTTGCCCCTTGGCGGGGGCCTCGAAGCGCGCGTAGGTGACACCCTTCTCGTCGGCATCCCAGGCCAGCGCCTGCGGGGTGGTGCCGCCGCCGGCCAGCGGCAGTAGGTCGGGCAGCGCCTTGCCGGTCGTGGTGTCCAGTACATGGATGGTGGTCAGCTCGCTACCGCCCTCGGCCGTACCGTAGGCCAGGTAACGGCCGCTCGGCGAGGGCCAGTACTCGGTGATGGCGGTGTTGCCATCGCTCTGGTTGGGATCGACCAGCGTGCGGGTCGGGCCATCCGGCCAGGCCTTGGCCACCAGCAGCGGCTGCGCCTGCGGCGGCGTGTTCTCGAAATAGAACAGCGTGCCGCCGGCCAGGGTCGGCGAACTGCGCGTGGTGGACGTGATGGCCAGTTCGCGCACCCGTGCGCTGAGGGCCTTGGCCAGCGGCATCGCGCCGATGGTGGCTTCGGTGTAGGCGTTCTGCGCGTCGATCCACTGCTTCACGTCCGGCGCATCGGGGTTTTCCAGCCAGCGGTACGGATCGTTGATCGCCTGCCCCGCCAGGGTCTCCGAGACCATGTGCTTCGGCGTGGCCGGCGGCGGAGGGGTGGTCGCCGCGGTGGCTGCGTGGGCGCCGTAGGCGACGAAGAGGCTGACGGCAAGCAGACGGGGAACGAAGGCGCGCATGGACTCTCTACTCCGGAACGGAAGGGAAATGCGAACGGCACACGATGCGTGAAACGAAAACGCTGCGTCAATCATGCCGTGTAGGAGCGCGCGATGCGCGCGACATGTTTTCGCGACACCTCGGGGCTGGCGCGCCAGCTCCGGGGCATGGCCTCAAAACATGTCGCGCGCATCGCGCGCTCCTACATGGGGCCGGACCGCATGCAGGAGTCGACCGTACGGGACCGGGCCTCAGGGTACGCCAGACGCCAGATTTTACGAAGACGTTACGCCCCCATGCCGGCGCGATACACCGTAAATATTGCGTAAGACGAACAATGCGCTCCGTCCTCTCCGCCGGAACGCACCCGTGGAACTTCTGTACGTCCTTCTCGTCATCGTGCTGTGCGCGCTGACGATCGGCTTCCTCATGATCTGCGACCGGCTTGGCCGGCGCTGAGGAATCCCCTATGTCCCTCGTCTACATCGTGGCCACGGCCATCGCGGTCGCCCTGACCGGCTACCTGTGCGTGGCCCTGCTCAAGCCGGAGTGGTTCGAATGACCGCCAACGGCATGCTCCAGATGGGTCTTTTCTTCGCCGTGCTGCTCGCCCTGGTCAAGCCGGTGGGCCAGTACATGGCCCTGGTCTTCTCCGACGAGCCGAACCGGGTCACCCGTTTCGGCGGCGGCATCGAGCGTTTCCTGTATCGCCTGGCCGGCATCCGTGCCGACGAGGACATGCGCTGGACGCGCTACGCCATCGCCATGCTGGTGTTCAACGTGGCGGGCCTGGCCATCGTCTACCTGCTGCAGCGCACGCAGCAGTGGTTGCCGCTGAACCCGCAGCACTTCGCGGCCGTCGCGCCCGATTCGGCGATGAACACCGCCATCAGCTTCGCCAGCAACACCAACTGGCAGGGCTACGCCGGCGAGTCGACCATGAGCTACCTCACCCAGGCGCTCGGCCTGTCGGTGCAGAACTTCCTCTCGGCGGCCACCGGTATCGCCGTGCTCATCGCCGTGGTCCGTGGCTTCAGCCGCCGCGCCGCCGCGGCCGTGGGCAACTTCTGGGTCGATGTGACCCGGGCCACCCTCTACGTGCTGCTGCCGTTCTCGCTGCTGCTGGCGCTGCTGCTGGTATCGCAGGGCGTGGTGCAGAACCTGGCCACCTACGTGGATGTCACCACGCTGCAGCACGGCACGCAGACCCTGCCGATGGGTCCGGCCGCCTCGCAGATCGCCATCAAGATGCTCGGCACCAACGGTGGCGGTTTCTTCAACGCCAACTCGGCGCACCCGTTCGAGAACCCCACGCCGTTCTCCAACTTCCTGCAGATGCTGTCGATCTTCCTGATCCCCGCATCGCTCTGCTACACCTTCGGCCGCATGGTCGGCGATCGTCGCCAGGGCTGGGCCATCCTGGCCACCATGCTGCTCATCTTCGTGCCGCTGGCCGTGGGCCTGGTGGCTGCGGAACAGGCCGGCAACCCGGTACTGCACGGCCTGGCCATCGACGCGCAGGCCTCGGCCACCCAGGCCGGCGGCAACATGGAAGGCAAGGAAACCCGCTTCGGCATCGCCGGCTCCGGCCTGTTCGCGGCAATCACCACGGCCGCGTCGTGCGGCGCGGTCAATGCGATGCACGATTCGCTCACCCCGCTGGGCGGCCTGGTGCCGATGTGGCTGATGCAGCTGGGTGAGGTGATCTTCGGCGGCGTCGGCTCCGGCCTGTACGGCATGCTGGCCTTCGCGGTGGTCGCCGTGTTCATCGCCGGGCTGATGGTCGGTCGCACGCCGGAATACCTCGGCAAGAAGATCGAGGCCTACGAGATGAAGATGGCCAGCCTGGCCGTGCTGTTGCCCTGCGCCCTGGTGGTGATCGGCACCGCCGTCGCGGTGATGTCACCCGCCGGTGTGGCCGGCGTGTCCAACCCGGGCGCGCACGGTTTCAGCGAAATGCTCTATGCGGTCAGCTCGGCGTCGAACAACAACGGCAGCGCCTTCGGTGGACTCTCGGCCAACACGCCCTTCTGGAACGTGCTGCTCGGAATCTGCATGTTCCTGGCGCGCTTCCCGCTGGCCATCGCCATGCTGGCCATGGCCGGGTCGCTCGCCGCCAAGCGCCACGTTCCCGCGTCCAGCGGAACCCTGCCGACGCACACGCCGCTGTTCGTCGCGCTGCTGGCCTGCGTCGTCATCGTCGTCGGCGCGCTTACCTTCCTTCCGGCACTGGCCCTCGGGCCCATCGCCGAACAACTGATGTCCGCCACGGGCCACTGATCCATGACTACGCAAGCCCACGACACACCGCGCGGTTTCGACCGCGCGCTGGTGACCCGCGCCCTCGGTGACGCCTTCCGCAAGCTCTCGCCGCGCCTGCAGTTCCGCAACCCGGTGATGTTCGTCGTCTTCGTCTGCAGCGTGCTGACCACCCTTTTGTGGGTGCAGGCACTGGCCGGCCACGGCGAAGCCTCCGCCACCTTCGTGTTCTGGGTGGCGCTGTGGCTGTGGTTCACCCTGTTGTTCGCCAACTTCGCCGAGGCGCTGGCCGAAGGCCGCGGCAAGGCCCAGGCCGACGCGTTGCGCGGTTCGCGCCGCGATGTCTCCGCGAAGAAGCTCGCCTCCGCCGATCGCGAGGCGGCGATCACTTTCACGCCGTCGAGCGAGCTGCGCACCGGCCACTTCGTACTGGTCGACGCCGGCGATACCGTGCCGGGCGACGGTGAAGTAGTGGTCGGCGCGGCCAGCGTGGACGAGAGCGCGATCACCGGCGAATCCGCGCCCGTGATCCGCGAATCCGGTGGCGACCGCAGCGCGGTGACCGGCGGTACCCGCGTGCTCTCCGACTGGCTGGTGGTGCGCATCACCAGCAACCCGGGCGAGAGCTTCCTCGACCGCATGATCTCGATGGTGGAAGGCGCCTCGCGGCGCAAGACGCCCAACGAGATCGCGCTGACCATCCTGCTGGCCAAGTTCACGCTGATCTTCCTGCTGGCCTGCGCCACGCTGCTGCCGTACTCGATCTACAGCGTGCAGGCGGCCGGCGTGGGCAGTCCGATCACGCTCACCGTGCTGATCGCCCTGCTCGTGTGCCTGATTCCCACCACCATCGGCGCCCTGCTCTCGGCCATCGGCATCGCCGGCATGGACCGGATGATCCGCGCCAACGTCATCGCCACGTCCGGACGTGCGGTGGAAGCCGCGGGCGATGTGGACGTGCTGCTGCTGGACAAGACCGGCACGATCACGCTGGGCAACCGCCAGGCCGTGGCCTTCCACCCGGCACCGGGCATCGAGGAGCGCGAACTGGCGGAAGCCGCGGAACTCGCTTCGCGTGCCGACGAAACGCCGGAAGGCCGCAGCATCGTCACCCTCGCCGCACGTTTCGTGGCGATGTCCACCGCCCGCCCTGCCAACGATCGCGATGCGGTGTTCGTGCCCTTTACCGCGCAGACCCGCATGAGCGGCGTCGATGTGGGCACGCGCCATGTCCGCAAGGGCGCCATGGATGCCGTGGAACGCTACCTGGATTCGCAGGACAGCCACATGCCGCCGCTGGTCCGCCGCATGGCCGAGGACGTTGCCCGTCGTGGCGCCACGCCGCTGATCGTGGTCGACGGCGCGCTCACCCTCGGTGTCGTGGAACTGAAGGATATCGTCAAGGAAGGCATCAAGGAGCGCTTCGCCGAGATGCGCCGCATGGGCATCCGCACGGTGATGGTCACCGGCGACAACCCGCTGACCGCCGCAGCCATTGCGGCCGAGGCCGGCGTGGACGACTTCCTCGCCGAGGCGACACCGGAAGCGAAGCTGAAGCTGATCCGCGACATCCAGGCCGAGAACCGCCTGGTCGCCATGTGCGGCGACGGCACCAACGACGCGCCGGCGCTGGCGCAGGCGGACGTCGCGGTGGCCATGAACAGCGGCACGCAGGCGGCCAAGGAAGCCGGCAACATGGTCGATCTGGATTCCAACCCGACCAAGCTGATCGAGGTGGTGGGCATCGGCAAGCAGATGCTGATCACCCGCGGCGCGCTGACCACCTTCTCCATCGCCAACGACATCGCGAAGTACTTCGCGATCATTCCCGCCGCGTTCGCCACCACGTATCCCGCGCTCAACACGCTGAACGTGATGCACCTGGCCACGCCGCAGAGCGCGATCCTGTCGGCGGTGATCTTCAATGCGCTGATCATCGTTTTCCTGATTCCGCTGGCGCTCAAGGGCGTGGCCTATCGCGCGCTCGGCGCCGCCGCGCTGCTGCGTCGCAACCTGCTGGTGTACGGGCTGGGCGGCGTGATCGTGCCCTTCATCGGCATCAAGCTGATCGACATGTTGCTGGTCCTGGTCGGACTGGCGTAACCCCCGAGGCCCACTGCCATGCATTGCGTGAAGCTCACCGTACTCATCGAAGACAGCGCCGACCTGGACATGGAAGTACGCGTCGTCGCCCCGGACACGCCTGCGCCGATGGCTCGCGCCACGGCAGTGACACCGATCGGCCTCGTGCGTACCGCTGCCGTGCCGTCGCCACCGCCGCGCCGCGACGAAGACGATTACGCCCTCGGCGGCTACGCCGGCATCTGAATCACCGCTTCACCCTCCCACCACCACCGACAAGGGGTCCCGAAAGGGATCGGTAAAACACGCCATGCGCACCACTCGTTACGCTTTTCTCGCTGCCCTGCTCGCCCTCGCGCCCGTCACCCGGGCCATGGCCGCTGGCAGCGACGACTGTTCCCAGGGCTTCGGCGCCCGCTTCGCCGCGGCCTACCGCGAAGATGCCCAGCCGGCCGACCCGAACGCACCCGCGCCGGCCCGGCGCGGCCTGGATTCGCCGCTGCCCTCGCCGCCGTTTCCGTCCGCCGAATGGCAGCTGGGCGGCGTGGCCTACCCGATCGGCGTGCCCAACCTGAATTCGCAGTATCCGCTGGAAAAGGCCATGGCCTGCAACCGCGTGGGCCGCTGGATGAAGGACAACCGTATCGAGGTGTACGGCTGGCTCAACGCGTCCGCCAACCTGAGCAGCTCGTCGCACACGAACTACCCGTTGTCGTACGCCGTGCGCCCGAACCGCGTGGAATTCAACCAGGCGCTGCTGCGCATCGAGCGGTTGCCGGACACCGTGCAGACCGATCATGTGGACTGGGGCTTCCACCTGGATAACCTCTACGGCTACGACTACCACTTCACCACGATGAAAGGCGTGCTCAGCAACCAGTTGCTGAACAATCCCAAGCCCGACCAGCCGCTCAACGGCAAGATCAACGGCTACGACCCGATGCTGTTCTACGGGGACATCTACCTGCCGCATATCGCCGAGGGCATGGTGGTGCGCATCGGTCGCTGGCTGTCGCTGCCGGACATCGAGGCGCAGTTCTCGCCCAACAACTACCTGGTGACGCATTCCATCCTCTACACGGTGGACCCGTATACGCAGATGGGCGTGATGACCACGACGCGCCTCAACGCGCAGTGGACCGTGCAGGTGGGCATCAACGGCGGCAACGATACGGCGGTGTGGAACCACCAGGCGCGCCCCACGCTGCAGGCCTGCGTGCGCTGGGTGTCGGCGGATAACAACGACATGATTTATCCCTGCGCGAACAGCGTCAACGGTTCCGACTACAACTACAACAACGTGCAGATGTACGTCACCACCTGGGGCCACCGCTTCAGCGACAGCGTGCACATCCTCACCGAGGCGTACTACATGTACGGCCGGCAGATTCCGGGTTATGGCCCGGGCTTCGACAACCAGGTGGCCGGTTCGTCGCCGCTGCCGGGCAAGGCCGCGGAGTACGGCATCGTCAACTACCTCAACGTGGCGATCGATCCGAAGAACATGATCTCGTTCCGCAACGAGTTCTACAACGACCAGAAGGGCCAGCGCACCGGCTTCCCCACGCGTTACACCAGCCACACGCTGGGCATGACGCACTGGGTGACCCAGGACCTGGAGATCCGCCCCGAGCTGCGCTACGAGAAGTCGTACGACGTCGACGCGTATGACGGCGGGCGCAAGGACAACCAGGTGACCGCGCTCGTCGACGCGATCTGGCACTACTGAGGAAACACGTCATGACCACCCTGCTGCGCAATGCCATCGTCCTGCTCCTGCTGATGACCGCGGTCACCGGCGTCGCCTATCCGGCCGTGGTCGGTGGCCTCGCCGCGGTGCTGTTCCCGGCCCAGGCCGCGGGCAGCCTGGTCGAGCGTGACCACGTGCCGGTCGGCTCCGCGCTGATCGGCCAGTCGTTCACCGCACCGCGTTACATCTGGGGCCGCCCGTCGGCCACGACGCCCGTACCGAACAACGCCGCCGCGTCCACCGGTTCGAACCTGGGGCCGAGCAACCCGGCGCTGGCCGATGCGGTGAAACAACGGATTGCCGCGCTGCGCGCCGCCGATCCGGGCAACGATGCGCCGGTGCCGGTGGATCTGGTCACGGCCTCGGCCAGCGGACTGGATCCGGAGATCAGCCCGGCCGCAGCCACGTTCCAGGCCAACCGTGTCGCCCGTGCGCGGCAGCTGCCCGTGGACACCGTGCGCCGGTTGATCGCCGAGAACACTCAGGGTCGCCAGTTCGGCCTGCTCGGCGAGCCTCGGGTCAACGTGCTGGCGCTCAACCTGGCGCTGGATGCCGCGACGCGCTGACCGGTTCCGCTACTCTTGTCCCACTCCTCCCGGCCACACCCCATGAACGATGTGCGAGACGCCCGCGCCGACGCGCTGCTCAACGCGGTGAACGAGGAGGACGGCCAGCGGCTGAAGATCTTCCTCGGTGCCGCGCCCGGCGTGGGCAAGACCTTCGCCATGCTCTCGGCGGCGCGGGACCTGAAGCGCCAGGGCATCGACGTGGTGGTGGGCCTGGTGGAGACGCATGGCCGCAGCGAGACGGCGGCCCTGCTGGAGGGCATCGAGGTACTGCCGACGCGGCCGGTGCGCTATGCCGGTCGCGAGTTCCGTGAGTTCGACCTGGAGGCCGCGCTGGCGCGCAAGCCGGCGGTGATACTCGTCGACGAACTGGCCCACACCAACCTGCCCGGCGGTCGCCACGCGCGGCGTTGGCAGGACATCGCCGAACTGCTCGATGCCGGCCTGGAGGTCTACACCGCACTCAACGTGCAGCATGTGGAAAGCCTCAACGACCAGGTGCGCCGGATCACCAACGTGGCGGTGCGCGAGACGGTGCCCGACGCGTTCCTCGACCGCGCGCGCGACATCGTGCTGATCGACCTGCCGCCGCGCGAACTGATCGCCCGGTTGAAGCAGGGCAAGGTGTACGTGCCGGAAACCGCCGCCGTGGCGCTGGATGCCTTCTTCTCGCCGACCAACCTGGCCGCCCTGCGCGAGCTGGCGGTGGAGACGGTGGCCTCGCACGTGGACAGCGACCTGCGCGAGCACATGCTGGCGCGCGGCGATGCGATGCCGGTGCGCCGGCGGGTCATGGCGGCCATCGACGGGCACGGGCAGAGCGAATACCTGGTGCGGATCACGCGCCGCATCGCCGAGCGCCGCGGGGCCCCGTGGAGCGTGCTGTTCGTCGATCGTGGCGGCGGCATGGACGGCGCGCGCCGCGAGCGCGTGGATGCGGCGATGCGCCTGGCCCGCCGCCTCGGCGGCGAAGCGGTGATCCTGCGCGGCCATGCCGTGGCCGACGAACTGATGGCCTGGGCCGACCGCGAAGGCGTCGGCCAGATCATCGTCGGCCGCACGCGCGAACGGCCCATCGCGCGCCGGCTGGGCTATTCGCTCACGCAGCAGTTGCTCACGCGCGGCGCGCACCTGGAACTGACCATCGTGGCCACGCCGACGCAGCGCGCGCAGTCGCGGCGGCGGCTGCGCGTGGAGGATGCGGGGTCGCGCCGCGACTACGGCTTCGCCACGGCCACCATCGCGGTGGCGATGGCGTTGTCGTTCATCGCCGACCGCTTCCTCTCGGTGGCCAACCTCTCGCTGATCTTCCTCACGGCGGTGCTGATCGTGGCGGTGCGCACGCGCATGGCCGTCGCGGTCTATGCCGCACTGCTCAGTTTCCTCGGTTACAACTTCTTCTTCGCGCCGCCGCGCTACACGCTGGCCATCGCCAACGCGGACGACGTGCTGGCGGTCACCCTGTTCCTTGTCGCGGCGCTGGTCTGCAGCCGCCTGGCTACCCGGTTGGCCGGGCAGGTGACCTCGCTGCGTGCAGCGCAGGTGCGTGGCCGGGCACTGGTGGCGCTGGGCCAGCAGCTGGCCACCAGCGCGGATGCCGACGCCGTGCGCGTCGCAGGCGCGCAGGCGCTGGCCCGTGCGCTGGACATCGATGTCGCCCTCCTGGCCCGCGATGCCTCGGGGGCCCTGGCGGTCGCCAGTGCCGCGCCCGCACCGTTTCCGCTATCGGCCCAGGACATGGCCGCGGCGGACTGGTGCGAAAGCCATGCCGAGCCCGCGGGTCGCTATACCGACACGCTGCACGGTGCGTCGTGCTGGGTGCTGCCGCTGGGCAGCGAGCAGCAGCGCGGCGGCGTGGCGGCGCTTCGTTTCCCGCAGGGCACCCGCGAGCCGGATGCCGATCGCCGTGGCCTGGCGCTGGCGATGATCCAGGATATCGGGCAGGCGCTGGACCGCGCGCGCCTGGCCAGCGAGCTGGAAAGCGCGCGCGTGCAGGGCGAGACCGAGCGCCTGCGCAACGCGCTGCTGTCGTCGGTCTCGCACGACCTGCGCTCCCCGCTGGCGTCCATGATCGGTTCTGCCGGCACGCTGCTCAGCTACGAGGACCAGCTTCCGGCCAGTGAGCGTCACGAACTGTTGCAGGCCATCCTCGGCGAGGGCCAGCGACTGGATCGCTACATCCAGAACCTGCTGGACATGACCCGCCTCGGCCACGGCACGCTCAAGCTCACGCGAGACTGGGTGGATGCGGGCGAGATCGTCGCCGCCGCGGTGTCGCGCATGCGCAAGCTGTTTCCCGAGGTGCGCGTCGACGTGCACCTGCCGCGCGATACGATCCTGCTGCACGTGCATCCGGCCCTGGTCGAACAGGCGCTGTTCAACATCCTGGAGAACGCCGGCCGCTTCACGCCGCCCGGCGAGCCGGTGCGGGTCACGGTCAGCAGCGAGGTCGGTCGCCTGCGCGTCGACGTAGCCGACCGGGGCCCGGGTATTCCGGAGGACGAGCGCGCGCGGATCTTCGACATGTTCTATTCGGTCTCGCGGGGCGATCGCGGCGGCAAGGGCACCGGGCTGGGCCTGGCGATCTGCCGCGGGATGATCGGTGCGCACGGTGGCAGCGTGGAGGCCTTGCCCCACGTCGGCGGAGGTACGACCATCCGGGTCTCGCTGCCCCTGCCGCCGCCCCCCGACGAGACCGCATGACTCCGACTCCCTCGGCTCCCCGTGTCCTGGTGATCGACGACGAGGCGCAGATCCGCCGCTTCCTGGACATCGGCCTGCGCGCCGAGGGCTACCAGGTACTGCTGGCCGCCACCGGCCAGGAGGGCCTGGGCCTGGCGGCCACGCAGTCGCCCGATGTGGTGGTGCTCGATATCGGCCTGCCCGACCTGGAAGGCCACGACGTGCTGCGCGAGATCCGCCAGTGGAGCCAGGTACCCGTGTTGATGCTGTCGGTGCGCGACACCGAGGCCGAGAAGGTCCGCGCGCTGGATGGCGGTGCCAACGATTACGTGACCAAGCCGTTCGGCATCCAGGAGCTGATGGCGCGCCTGCGCGTGCTGCTGCGCCAGGCGGCCCGCGGCGGCGAGGCCGAAGCCGCCGTGCGCTACGACGACGGTCGCCTCGCCGTGGACCTGGCCCGGCGCGAGGTGCTGCTCGACGGCACGGTCGTAGCGCTCACGCGCAAGGAATTCGCCGTGCTGTCGCTGCTGGTGCGGCATCCGGGTCGGGTGGTCAGCCAGCAGCAGATCCTGCGTGACGTGTGGGGGCCTACCCATACCCAGGACACGCATTACCTGCGCATCGTGATGGGCAAGCTGCGGCAGAAACTGGGCGACGACCCGGCCGCGCCGCGCTGGCTGAAAACCGAACCCGGCGTGGGCTACCGTTTTCCGGCCAGCTGAGCCGACCGCAGCGGACCCACCGGGGCACCGCCCGACTCAGGCGCCGGCCGCCTGCCTGGCGAGGTAGCGCCCCGGGGAATCGCCGAACGCCTTGCGGAACATCGCCACGAATGCGCTCGGCGTCGCGTAGCCCAGCGCATCGGACACCACGGCCACCGGCTCGCCCGTGGCCAGCCGTTCCAGCGCGCGGGTCAGGCGCGCCTGCTGGCGCCACTGCGCCACGCTGCACTGGGTTTCCTGGCGGAAGATGCGCGTCAGCGTGCGTGTGGACATGCCGGCCCAGGCCGCCCACTCCTCGATGCTGCGGGTGTCCTCGGGGTGTTCGAACATGGCGACGGCCACGCGGCGCAGGCGGCGGTCGATCGGCATGGGCAGGTGCAGCGACTCCACCGGCGCACGCTGCAATTCGTCCAGCAACACCGCAAACAGGCGCTCCCGCGCCGGATCGGGCGCGAAGATCTCGACCGGCCAGGTGGCCGCGCGCTTGATGATGGAGCGGACCAGGTCGTTGACGCCGACCACGCAGGGGCGGTCCGGCAGGCCGACCGCCGCGCAGGGCGCGATGAAGACGCCCCAGGCATGGGTCGGGCCGGTCATGCTCACCGTGTGCATCGTGCCGGGCGGCATCCAGCCGGCGCGGTGCGGCGGCAGCAGGTAGGAGCCATGCTCCGTGCGATTGGTGACGAAGCCTTCTTCCACGTAGAAGAACTGGCCGCGCACATGGCTGTGCCAGTCGACCTCCATCAGCGGCAACGCGCCGCGTGCCTCGTAGGCGACCAACGGCGGGCCGTCGGCTCGTTCGAGCAGGGCGTGGATCACCTCGTGGTCCCGGCTGGAATGCATGTTGGCCGATCCTCGCTATAAATTGGCCGAGTAACGATATCAGGCCTATACCCGTCATGGCTAATATCTGCCTACTCAAGTATCTGTACGTCTGCCGCCGAAACCTGCGGCCCCAGGCGGGATACCCGACGAAGGAGACACCCATGATCCGTCTCGTCACAAGTGATTTCAGCGAGGCCGGCGAAGGCCAGGAAGCCGGCGAAGCCCTGGTGACCTTCGTTGCCTGCGCCCACGCCATGCTCGACCACGGTACGCCGGAGGACCAGGTCAGGCGCCTGGAACCGAGGCTGCTGGCCCAGTTGCCCACCCTGAGGGCGCTGGGCGTCTTCGACCTGTTCGAGGTGCGCGACCCGGCCCTGGCGGCCCTTCTGGCCGATGAGGCATGAGGTAAAACCGTCACGGTAATATATGCCGAACGCATATTTGCCTTGACAACTATATTCGGGGCAATAGAATGCGTGGCATGGCCATGCCGTCTTTCCCGATCTGCGACACGCCCGACAGCCTCGGTGCCCTGATCGGCATGGTGCGCAGCGAAATTGTCCGGGCGATCGAGTCCGACCTGGCCGCCCAGGGCACGGACCTGAAGTTCACGCAGTTCCACGTGCTCAAGCGCCTGGCCACCGCCGGTCCGATGACCGCCACGGAACTGGCGCGTGCCGTGGACCTGGACGGCGGCGCCATGACACGCCAGCTGGACCAGCTGGAAACCAAGGGATACCTGCGCCGCCAGCCGCACGAGCAGGACCGCCGCGCGCTGCGCATCGACCTTACCGAGGCCGGCGTGGCGCTGTGGAAACACTTGCATGAAAGCAACCTCGCCACCCTGGAACGCGCCCAGAAAACGCTGACCCAGGACGAGCGCGACCAGCTGCACGACTACCTGGGGCGCGTGCTCAACGCGCTTCGCGAAAAGAACTGAACTTACGTCCGAGGCAAAACGCAATGCGTCTGCACACACTCGTGGCGGCCGTCGGGGCCGCGTTGATCCTCTCCGGCTGCGTCACCAGCCGTGGCCTGGATCCGCAAGGCACGCTGACCGATCCGTCCACACTTCACGCCGGCCGCAGCCTGGCGAAGGTTCCCGTCTCCCCGGCCGGCTGGCCGGCGGCCGACTGGTGGACCGGACTGGGCGATAGCCAGCTCACCTCGCTGATCGAGGAAGCCCTGAAGGAGAACCCCGACCTGGCCACGGCCAGCGCCCGTGTGCGCCAGGCGCAGGCGCAGGCCGGTTCGGCCGATGCCACGCGCAGTCCCACGCTCAGCGTGGGCGGCGGCGTGGCCGGCGCACACCTGCCGGGTTCGTTGCTGCCCGACCCGCCGGGCAACCACTTCTCGTGGACCAAGTACGGCTACGGCAACTTCAACTGGGACCTGGACCTGTGGGGCGGCCGTCGCGCCGCCTTCGAGGCGGCCGTGGGCTCGCAGCGCGCGGCCGAGGTGGACATGCGCGCCGCGCGCATCGAGATCTCGACCAACGTCGCCCGCGCCTACGTGCAACTCGGCTACGGCTTCACCCAGCTGGACGTGGCCCACGCCGAGCTGGACCGCACCCATGCGTCGCAGAAGCTGACCGTGCAGCGCGTCGCCGCGGGCGTCGACAACCAGATGCAGGTCAAGCAGGCGGACAGCGAAGTGGCGTCGGCCGAGCGCGAGGTGGCGGTGGCGCAGCGTGCCATCGACAGCGCGCGCAGCTCGCTCAGCGTGCTGCTGGGCAAGGGCCCCGATCGTGGCCTGGACATCGTGCGTCCCGCCGCCTTGAGCCCGGCCGCCGTCGCCATCCCGGCCAACCTGCCGGCCGACCTGCTCGGCCACCGTGCCGACCTGGTCGCCGCGCGCTGGCGCGTCGAAGCCGCCTCGAAGGACATCGTCTCGGCCAAGGCGCGCTTCCTGCCCAACGTGACGCTGGGCGTGCTCGCGGCGCAGCTGGCCGGCGGATCGGAAAACCTGTTCGCCTCGCAGGCGCGCTTCTGGCAGGTGCTGCCCGCGTTCTCGCTGCCCATCTTCGACGGTGGCCGCCTGCGCGCCAACCTGGCCGGCAAGGATGCGGACTACGACCTGGCCGTCGCGCAATACAACACCACCCTGGTGCGTGCGCTCAACGAAGTGCAGGACGAACTTTCCGCGCTCGACTCCCTGGCGACGCAGATCCAGGCCCAGCAGCGGGCGCAGGACGCGGCGCAGCAGGCGTACGACCTGTCGCAGCAGCGCTACAAGGCCGGCGTCGGCAGCTACCTGGAGTCGCTGGTGGTACGCCAGCAGCTGCTCGAGGCCGAGCAGCGCACGGCGTCGCTGAAAGCACAGCAGGTCGATACCTCCGTCCAACTGATCCAGGCGCTGGGTGGCGGGTTCCGCCCCTCGGCCGACGACGCATCCGTCGCGACCGCCAGCACGCCGGCAACCCCTTAAGAAATCGTCCCGAGGCCGCTTCCGATGTCACAAGAAACCACCGCCCCCGCCGGCGCCGTCGTCGCGCCGCCCCCGAAGAGCCGTCGCGGGTTCTTCCTCAAACTGCTGTTGCTCGTGGTCGTCCTCGCCCTCATCGGCTGGGTGATCTGGTACTTCGTGGACGGTCGCTGGTATGAAGATACCGACGACGCCTACGTCAACGGCAACGTGGTGCAGATCACCCCGCAGATCGCCGGCACGGTCACCTCGATCGGTGCCGACGACGGCGACCTGGTCCACCAGGGCGACGTGCTGGTCAAGCTCGATCCCAGCGACGCCGAGGTCGCGCTCGAGAGCGCGCGTGCCAACCTGGCCAACACCGTGCGTCGCGTGCGTGGCCTGTACAACAACGTGACCTCGGCGCAGGCCGATGTCGCGGTACGCCAGACCGCGGTGGACCGTGCGCGGCAGGACTACAACCGCCGCCGCGACCTCGCCAAGACAGGGGCCATCTCCGCCGAGGAACTCTCGCACGCCGCCGACACGCTGACCTCCGCGGAAAGCAGCCTGGCCTCCGCGAAACAGTCCTACAGCAGCAACAAGGTGCTGGTCGACGACACCGTCGTCTCGTCCCATCCGGATGTGCGTGCCGCCGCCGCGAAGCTGCGTTCGGCCTACCTCGACTTCGTGCGCGCGACCCTGGTCGCCCCGGTGGATGGTTACGTTGCCAAGCGCAGCGTGCAGGTCGGCCAGCGCGTGCAGCCGGGCGCGGCCCTGATGGCCGTGGTGCCGTTGCACGAGGTGTGGATCGACGCCAACTTCAAGGAAACCCAGCTGACCCACATGCGCATCGGCCAGCCGGTGGACGTCACGGCCGACGTGTACGGCGGCGACACCGTGTACAAGGCGAAGATCCGCAGCCTGGGCGTCGGCAGCGGCAGCGCGTTCTCCATCCTGCCGGCGCAGAACGCCACGGGTAACTGGATCAAGATCGTGCAGCGCGTACCGGTGCGCGTGGTGTTCACCGATCCCAAGCAGCTGGACGACAAGCCGCTGCGCCTGGGCCTGTCGACCAAGGTCACGGTGTCGCTGCACGACCAGGGCGGCGCGTTGCTGGCGAAGCAGTCGCCCACGCAGCCCGAGTTCAGCACGCCGATCTACGACAAGCAGCTGGCCGATGCCGACAAGGACATCGCGCGCGTGATCCACGAGAACACGTCCGCGGGTGAAGGCGCCGAGCAGCAGGCCCCGAAGTAAGGGAGAGGGCTCATGAGCACCGAATTTCGACCGCCCAACCTGGCGCTGTCCACGGTCGGGCTATCGCTCGCGACCTTCATGCAGGTGCTCGATACGACGATCGCCAACGTGTCGCTGCCCACGATTGCGGGCAACCTGGGCGTCAGCTCCAACCAGAGCACGTGGGTGATCACCTCGTTCGCGGTGAGCAACGCCATCGCGCTGCCGCTCACCGGCTTCCTCACCCGTCGCTTCGGTGAGACCAAGCTGTTCGTGTGGGCCACGCTGCTGTTCTCGCTGGCGTCGTTCCTGTGCGGCATCGCGCAGAGCATGACGATGCTGATCGTGTTCCGCGCCATCCAGGGTGCGGTGGCCGGCCCGATGTACCCGATCACGCAGAGCCTGCTGATCTCGATCTATCCACCGGCCAAACGCGGCATGGCGCTCGCGCTGCTGGCAATGGTCACCGTGGTGGCGCCCATCGCCGGGCCGATCCTCGGCGGCTGGATCACCGACAACTACACCTGGCCGTGGATCTTCTTCATCAACGTGCCCATCGGCATGTTCGCCAGCTTCGTGGTGGCCAACCAGATGAAGGG
Source organism: Luteibacter sp. PvP120 (assembly GCF_054055715.1). Taxonomy (NCBI): domain Bacteria; kingdom Pseudomonadati; phylum Pseudomonadota; class Gammaproteobacteria; order Lysobacterales; family Rhodanobacteraceae; genus Luteibacter; species Luteibacter sp. PvP120. Next base: position 782,125 of record NZ_JBSRXP010000002.1, read on the forward strand.
CCGGCCGGAAGTGACCGAGAAGCCTAAGGTCGACTACGTGGGCCTGATCACGCTCATCATCGGTGTGGGTGCCTTGCAGGTGGTGCTCGACAAGGGTAACGACGAGGACTGGTTCAACTCGCCCTTCATCGTGGTGACCGCGATCGTCGCCGCCATCGGCCTGGCCGTGTTCCTGATCTGGGAACTGACCGACAAGGACCCGATCGTCAACCTGAAGCTGTTCCGCCATCGCAACTTCGCCATGGGCACCCTGTGCCTGGTGCTGGCCTATGCGGCGTTCTTCGCCATCGGCCTGCTGGTGCCGCAGTGGTTGCAACGGAACGTGGGTTATACCTCGACCTGGGCAGGCCTGGCGGCGGCGCCGCTGGGCATCATTCCAGTGATCCTCACGCCGTTCGTGGGTAAGTATGCGCACAAGTTCGACCTGCGCGTCCTGGCCTCGGGCGCGTTCCTGGTCATGGGCGCGACCTGCTTCATGCGCTCGGACTTCTACCTGCAGGTGGACTTCTACAGCGTGGCGATGGTCCAGCTGATCCAGGGCCTGGGCGTGGCGTTGTTCTTCATGCCGGTGCTGAGCATCCTGCTGTCGGACCTGCAACCCCGGGAAATCGCCGCGGGCTCCGGCCTGGCGACCTTCCTGCGTACGCTGGGCGGCAGCTTCGCCGCGTCGCTCACTACGTTCCTGTGGGATCGTCGGGCCATCGTGCACCACGAGCGCCTGGCGGAGAACTTCACCCCGTTCAATCCCAACACCACGCAGGCCATGGCCCAGATAGGGGGCGGCGATCCGCAGTACGCCGCTTCGTCGGTCAACGCGATGATCACCAACCAGGCGTACCAGATCTCGTTCAACGAGGTGTTCTACCTGCTGGGTTTCGTCTTCGTCGCGCTGATCTTCGTGGTCTGGCTGGCCAAGCCGCCGTTCGCGGCCAAGGCGGGACCGGCGGCTTCTGGGCATTGAGGGGGGCGGCTCGCCTTCGGCTTTGCGTTTGGCGTTGAAGCCTTGAAGCCTTGAAGCCTTGAAGCCGTGGTGTCGTGGTGTCGTGGAGCAAGAGCCGGCGGGTAGCCCCCTCGGTGCCACGCCTGCGGCGACCCGTCAATGAAGGGCCGCGTGCGCGGCCGTTTATTGATTGCCCTACGGGCCCGGGTCGGGCTTCGAACGGGGATTTTC